>NZ_JBIVQC010000003.1:0-449989 GCF_044754925.1 Pseudarthrobacter sp. NPDC092424
CACCACGGGGTGGCGGCACAGCAAATCCAACCAATTCATAAAAAATCGGTATCAATAAACTTGGCACACTATTGAGTTCTCAAACAACAGACACACCCGGCACCACCCAAACCAACGTTCAGGATCGCTCCGGAGCAACTTTTCAAACTTACCCGATCCCCCGCCCCAACGCAAATCCATCTTCCAGGACCCACCAGGACAAGAAACCACCCCGCCAACTTTCCAGCGCCCTAAAGAGCAACCAAAAACTGGCCTTGAAATTCGGGGGATTCGCCACCCGCGGTACCCAGCTCTTCGCTGTCTCCCTCGCGGCGACTTAGAAAACAATACACCCCACCCAACCCCACCGCAAATCCCCCAAATGAGGGGTGCAGAACCCCGGAATTGCGCGGCAGAACGGCCCTTTGAGGCACCCAAGCCGCCCTTCGCCGTCGTACTCAAATTTTGTGTGCTGCAGCACAATGCTCGACGCCCGGGCACTCGTCCGCCACCGGACCCTTAAAAGCACAAAAAGGCCGGCAACCAAATGGTTGCCGGCCTTTTTCAAGCTGCTGGATTCAGCGGGGCTGAATTACCAGGAAGACTTGGTGATGCCCGGAAGTTCGCCCTTGTGGGCCATGTCGCGGAAGCGGACACGGGAGATGCCGAACTTCTGGAAGGTACCGCGGGGGCGGCCGTCGATGATGTCGCGGTTACGCAGACGGATCGGGGACGCGTTGCGGGGCAGCTTCTGCAGGCCCAGGCGGGCTGCTTCGCGTGCTTCGTCAGTTGCGTTTTCGTCAACCAGGGTCTTCTTCAGCTCGAGGCGCTTTGCGGCGTAACGCTCAACGATGACCTTGCGCTGCTCGTTGCGAGCAATCTTGGACTTCTTAGCCATTGTTTAGCGCTCCTCTCGGAATTCGACGTGCTGGCGGATCTTGGGGTCGTACTTCTTCAGAACCATACGGTCCGGGTCGTTACGACGGTTCTTGCGGGTTACGTAGGTGTAACCCGTGCCCGCGGTCGACTTGAGCTTGATGATCGGACGTACGTCCTTGTCCTTAGCCACTAGAGCTTCACCCCACGAGCAAGAATGCTGGCGACGACTGCGTCGATGCCGCGCACGTCGATGGTCTTGATGCCGCGTGCAGAAACCTGCAGCGTGACATTACGGCGCAGGGACGGAACCCAGTAGCGCTTCTTCTGAATGTTCGGATCGAACCGGCGCTTGTTGCGGCGGTGCGAGTGCGAAATGCTGTGCCCAAAGCCCGGCTCGGCCCCGGTCACTTGGCAGTGTGCTGCCATGACTTCTCCTCAAGAATTGAAAGTAATGATCCGCATATCTGCTGCTGGACCATGCTGCTAAGTGCGACCCAAAAGTGAAGAAGGGCAACGGTTAGTCACGCAACTTGAGCCCCTAACTACCGGCCGCCCTGGAGAAATTACCGGACAACCGGAGCAATTGCGCACGCTCCGCGCACTTAGCGCCTACCAAGTCTACGAGTTCGCGCAATTAAAGACCAATCCGGCCGCCGGAGGGTGTATAAGGAGCGCACGACGGCGGCGGCTTCCGGTGGCGCTAGAGCCGGGTCATTGCAGGGTACCTGGGCAGGAGATTATCCCCTGACGACTTGCCTGTGACCCGCCGCATGACCCATGGCCCGGCGTACTCCCGGACCCACTGGGCGTTGGCGCGCAGCGCTTCGGCGCCGCTCAGTTCCGGGACCGGAGTCATAGGCGGGATGTCGATGGAGTGGTCGTATTTGAGGACCTCCAGCACGCGCTTGGCCATATTCGCATGGCCGGCGGCGGACATGTGCATCCGGTCCCGGGCCCACATTCCCCAGTCGTAGTACTCGCTGAAGCGCCAGTAATCCACCAGCAGCGCGCCATGGTCGCCGGCAATGCCGCGGACCAGCTCGTTGTAGATGGCGGTGCGCCCGCGCATGGTGCCGAAAACCTTGGAACCGCGCGCATCGAACCCCGTGAACATCACGACTGTGGCGCCCGTGGCACTCAACCTGCGGATGCCGTCGTCGTACTCTGCCAAGAGGTCGTCAATGTCGATCCGGGGGCGAAGGATGTCGTTGGCGCCCGCATAGATGCTCACCAGGGTGGGCTTAAGCTCGACGGCGGCGTCCACCTGCTCTGCCAAGATCTGCCGGAGTTTCCTACCGCGGATGGCGAGGTTGGCGTACCCGAAGCCGGGGTCCTCGGCGCCCAGCCGTTCCGCGACGCGGTCAGCCCAGCCGCGGACACCGTTGGGGCGGGCGGGGTCGTCGTCGCCGACCCCTTCGGTGAAGGAATCGCCAAGGGCCACGAACCGGGTAGTGAAGTCCATTCGGCTAGTTTGCCACCCGTTGCCGGGAGCAACCAACCAGCGGACGCGGAGGCTAGTTTTCCCGCAGGATCCAGTGGTCGTCGTCGAGGCGGCCCACGATCTTTTCACCGATCCGGGCCAGGTCCAGTACGTCCTGTTCGGAAAGGGCATCGAGGAAGAGCTCCCGCACCGTCTCCACGTGGTCCGGCGCGAGCGCGACGATGGTGTCCATTCCCTCGGGGGTGAGGTGCGCGATGGTGACCCGGGCATCGTGCGGGTGCGGCCGGCGCTCCACCCAGCCCCGCTTCTGCAGCTTGGTGACCACGTGCGAAAGCCTCGACAGCGACGCGCTCGTGCGGGCCGCGAGTTCGCTCATCGGCAGGAACCGCTCCTCGGCCTCGGAAAGCATGGCCAGCACGGTGTAGTCGAAGAGGGAGAGCTTCCCCGCGGCGTGCAGCTTGGTATCCAGGGCAGCCGGAAGCAGCGTATTGATGCTGACCAGGGCCAGCCAGGCACGGCGTTCGTCAGCGTTGAGCCAGCGCGGTTCGGTCATCCGCCCATTCTACGATTGATCGTTCAAGCTCCGGGGACGGGCCGGTAGGCTGGGCGCATGTATGTTGTCTCCCTGACCTACCGGGTTCCCCAGGACATCGTCGACTTCCACAATGACGCCCACATCGCGTGGCTGCAGCAGGCTTTCGACGACGGCGTATTCATCGCGGCAGGGCGCAAGATTCCGCGCACGGGCGGGCTGCTCCTGTCCCAGGCGGACCGCGCAGTGCTGGACGCGGCGCTGGCCAGGGATCCGTTCTACGTCAACGGTGTGGCCGAGTTTGAGGTCATGGAGTTCCATGCCGGCCGCGTTGCCCCCGGGTTCGAAAACCTGCTGGACGGCTAGCGTCCGGCTTCCCGGGCCAGCCCTGCCTCCCGCGCCACTTTTTTCATTCCCCCCTTGCGCGGCACCTTCACCGGCTCCGGCCAGCGCGGCGTCAGATCATCCCCCAGCGTGACTCCGCGCAACTTTCGCCCGAACAACGGCAGCACCCAATCGTGCACCCAGCGGCGCTGGTGCCGCTCCCATTCGCGGATGCCCAGCCTGGTGGGCGGCTCCCAGTCCTTAGGCCGGATTTTGTGCGGCACGCCCAGCTGGTCCAGCACCTGGCCGGCGAGGTACTTGTGGCCCGCCTTGGACATGTGCAGGCGGTCCGAATCCCACATCCGCCTGTCCTGGAAGGCGTCCAGGCACCAGTAATCCACCAGGACGGCACCGTATTTTTCCGCAATGCCGCGCACCCGCCGGTTATAGAAGGCATTGCGCTTCTTCAGCGGCTCCAACAGGGCGGACACCTTCACGTCGAAGCCAGTGAACAGCACGAGGACCGCACCGGTTTCCGCCAGCCTGGCCACCAACTGCTCATAATCCGCCATCAGCGCGGCCATGTCGGTTTTCAGGTCCAGGATGTCATTACCGCCGGCATACAGCGTGACCAGCGAGGGGCGCATCCGCAGCGCCGGTTCCAGCTGCTCGTCGATGACGTGCCGGAGCCGCTTGCTGCGGATGGCCAGGTTCGCGTACTTCCAGCCGGGCTGGTGCCGCGCCAGTTTGTCCGCCACCCGGTCCGCCCAGCCCCGCACGCCGTTGGGCATGGCCTCGTTCCGGTCCCCCACGCCCTCCGTGAACGAATCGCCCAAAGCGACAAAAACCCGCCTGCCGGTCTGGGGAAGCAAAGGTTCGGGAGGCACCCGCCCACGGTAGCCAGCCAAACCAAAGGGCGGACGACGGCGGGGTGAACAGTCAGTGCCGGCGGGTCAGGGCTGCGCTTTGCGCAGACCCCAGCCGGTCAGGCCGCGGGGTTTGTAGGCCGAAAGCAGCACGGCCAGGACGAGCAGGACGAGGGCGCCGGAGGCGTGAAGAATTGATGAGGACTCCTGCGTGCTGCCGTGAAGGCCTCCACCGGTTTCCGGCCCGCCATGGCCAAACGACTGCATGAACACCAGCAGCACGGCCGTTGCAACGACCGTAATCAGCAGCTTCGCCAGGACCCAGTAGTGGCGAAGGAGGCCCCACGGGGTGACGAGCGACTGGAGGATGCCGGTCGTCAGGGAGGCGAGGCTGAGCGGAACCAGCACCGTCCAGCCGATCAGTTCCAGCGCGGCCTCGGCCGCCTGCGCCGCGTCCGCTGTGGCGCCCTGCCGCGCCCCGGCCGCAACCGCCAGAAAGGCCAGGACGGCACCGATCCAGCCGGCGGATACAGAGATGTGGAGGACCAGCAGGCCCTTGCGGAGCTTCTGTCCTACAGCCATGGCGCTGATGCCTCCCCGGACAACGCCACCGCTGCTGTCTGGGGAAGAACCATCGCGGCAGATCCATGCTGCGCGGGCCTGTGTCCGCTGAGCAGCGCGACTGCCACAAGGACCCCCAAAGCTGCCAGGACGATTATCGTCACCTTGACCCAACGCGGCATCTCCGTGGACAGAGGCCGTTGAGCGGACTGCCGGCGCTGCCCAGGTTTCTGTTGCTCCATGGCGTCTATTCCTCTGTTGATCCGACTGCGCCATCTCCGCCATCGACGCCTATCTAAACAGAGTGTAACCCTCTAGACATAGTGCCGCCTATCGGGCAGCGCGTACACTAGAGCGTGCCCAAGCTGTGGAGTGAAACGATGAGCGCGCACAGGAGTGCCGTGCGCGAGGCCATTCTGGACGCTGCCGTGTCGCTGGCGGCGGAACACGGCATCCTTTCCGTCACCATGTCTGACGTGGCAGCCTCGGCCGGCGTAAGCCGGGCTACGCTCTACAAATACTTTCCGGACGTCCAGTCCATCCTGCAGGCCGCGCACGACCGGCAAACGGCCGGCGAACTGGACGAACTCCATTCGGTCAAAGCCGCAGGTGGAGATGCCCGCCGTCAGCTCGAGCAGGTGCTGCGCATCCACGCCATGATGGTTCATCGGCATCACGACAGCGCCATAGCCGGAGTGCTGCACCAGTCCGGCGCCCTGCAGCACAAGGAACAATTCCTCGAAGTGATCATCCGCAAGGCCGGTGACGACGGGATGCTCCGGACGGATGTTGCGGCAGCCGAGCTGACCAGGTTCTGCCTGCATGCCCTTGCCGCCGCAGGCCAGGCGGACTCAGAGGCGGAGGTTGACCGGCTGGTCCGGCTCACCCTGGACGCCCTGGAAACCCCAGCGCCACAGCAAACGTGAGCGGGCGCGTCAGAGTTCGGCTTTGCCGCGGCGCCAGTAGCCCATGAACGCAACCTGCTTGCGGTCGATGCCCACGTCGCGGACCAGGTACCGCCGCATGTCCTTGATGACGGCGGCCTCCCCGGCGATCCAGGCGTAGAACGGCATGGCGCCGGCAGGCATGCCGGGGTTCTTGGACGCACCGATCGCCGCCGTATCCATGCGCGCGGGCGTCTCCCAGAGGATGTCCACGTCCACGTTGACGTCCTCTGGCTCGGGCCCCGCACCGCCGTCGGACGCCTTGATCCCCACCCAGCCCGGAACAGGGACGGCCTTGCGCACCGCGGCGGAGAGCAGCTCGCCGTGCGGGCGCGAACGGCCGATCCGGGCGCCGCGGGCCAACCAGGTGATGTCGATGTCGGCGGCAGTCTTCAGTTCCTGGAAGTCCCCGGCCTCGGGAACTTCCAGGAACGCGTGGCCGGTCATGTATGGCGGGAGGCTCTCAAGGATGGCCGAGATGGCGGGAACGGCGGTCTCATCGCCGGCCAGCAGGACGCGTTGCGCCAGGCCGGGACGCCATTCGATGCCGGAGTAGATCTCGGCAGTGACGCAGTGTGCGGCGCGGTTGTTGGGTCCGATGATGGTGATGGCGTCGCCGGGCCGGGCGTTGAGGGCCCAGTTGGCGGCCGGCCCCGGTTTCGCCTGGGCATGCCCAGGTTCCTCGAAATGCATCACGAAATCCACGTCGATCTCCGGGTAGACGCCGTCCAGGCGCGCCTCGCGGACCGTGTACGTGCGCATGGAACCGCGTACTGCCGGGTCCATGGCCAGCCACTCGCGGTACCAGCCGGCGTGGGCCATCTCGAACACGGGGAGCGGCAACGCACTGCCGTCTTCCGCAAGGGAAGGGATCATCAGCTTGATCCGCAGGTCCAGCGTTCCGCCGTGGACGCCGAAGTCGCGCAGCGAGTAGCCGCCAAACGTAATCCTGCGGAAGTTGGGACTGAGTTCCCGGACCGAGGAAACCGTAACCTCGAAGGCCAGGGTCATCGGCTCGGTGTTGACGGCCTTTGCGGACGCAGCTTCGCGGATCTTCATGAAACGAGCTCCAGTTCAGTGGCAGGGACGTGGTGGCGGCCGATGGGGACAACAAGCGGGGTTCCGGTCACGGGGTCCGGGATCACACGGGATTCGAGTCCGAAGACGCTGCGGACCAGTTCTTCGGTGACCACTTCGCGGGCACTGCCACCGGCCACCACAGCGCCGCCCTTCATGGCAATGACGTGGTCCGCATAGCGCGCGGCGAGGTTGAGGTCGTGCAGCACGATGGCCACAGTGGTGCCGCGCCGGCGGTTCAGGTCCGTGATGAGGTCCAGGACCTCCACCTGGTGCGCCAGGTCCAGGTAGGTGGTGGGCTCATCCAGCAACAGGACCTCGGTCTCCTGCGCAAGGGCCATCGCAATCCACACCCGCTGCCGCTGTCCGCCGGACAGTTCGTCCACGTCACGCGCGGCGAGGGCGAGCGTATCGGTGGCTTCCAGCGCCCGCTGCACGGCGTCGTCGTCCTTCTCACTCCAGCTTCGGAAGAAGCCCTGGTGCGGGTACCGGCCGCGGCCCACCAGGTCCCGGACCGTGATGCCGTCCGGCGCCGTGGGATGCTGCGGCAGGAGGCCCAGGCTGCGGGCCAGTTCGCGGGCGGGGCGGGCATGGATGTCCTTGCCGTCCAGGGTCACGGCGCCGCCGGCCGGCTTCAGCAGCCGGGAGAGTCCGCGCAGCAGGGTGGACTTTCCGCAGGCGTTGGCACCCACGATCATGGTCACCTTGCCTTCCGGGATCTCTACGGAGAGCCCGTCCACCACGCAGCGCTGGTCGTACTTCAGCGTCAGGTCCTTGGCGTTGAGAACTGCCACGTCAGGCGTCCTTTCGGTTGGCGGTGACCAGCAGCCACAGCAGGAAGGGGGCACCGAGTGCGCCGGTGACGACGCCCACCGGCAGGACGGTGCCGTTCAGCAGCAGGGGCGCCAGGTTGGCGGCGAAGTAGTCTGCGGCGAGGACCATGAGGGCACCCACCAGGGCCGACGCCGGAAGGCTGGCTTTCCCGATGGCGCGGCGGGCGATGGGGCCGGCCAGGAAGGCGACGAATGCGACCGGGCCGGCTGCCGCCGTCGCCACCGCCGCGAGGGCCACCGCGATGACCACCAGGGCCAGCCGCGAGGCGTTGACCCGGATGCCCAGGCCGGCGGCCGTGTCATCGCCCAGCTCCATAATGCGCAGCGGCCCGGCGATCACGGCGACGGCGGGGACCAGGACCAGGAGGGCCAGGGACAGGACGCCGGCGCGGTCCCAGCTGGCGGAGTTCAGCGAGCCGTTCAGCCACACGAGGGCCTCCGCGGCGGTGCGGATATCCGCGCGGGTCATCAGGAAGCTGACCAGCGCGTGCAGCGCCGCTGCGATCCCGACGCCGGCCAGCACCAGCCGGTTGCCGGCGGCGTTTCCGCCGGTTGCGCCGCGCATGGCGCCGCCGCTGGAGATCGCGTAGATGATCGCTGCCACGGCCAGGGCACCACCGAGCGCTGCGCCGGACACCACTGCGCCGGACGCGCCGAACATCACGATGGCAAGAACGGCCGCGGCGCTCGCACCGTAGCTGATCCCGATCACATCGGGGCTGGCCAGCGGGTTGCGGAGCATCGTCTGGAACAGGGCGCCGGCCAGGCCGAAGGCAACCCCGATCATGGTGGCGATGACCGCGCGCGGCAGCTTGTTTTCCATCACGATGAAGCTGGCGCCGGGGATCCTGGGGCCGCCGGTCAGGTGGTTGAAGACGATGGTGAAGAAATCCGGGATGGTCACCGTGTAACTGCCCAGCAGCACGGAAGCGGCGAACAGGAACACGACACCGGCGGCCAGTACGGCGGTCCTTCCCACTCCGCGAGATGGCAGTTCACGGGGGTGTTTGCCCGCCGCACTGCCGTTAAGTGCCATCTCGCGGGGGTGGAGGAGGCTCACAGCCCGGCCCCCTTGCCGCGGCGGACCAGCCATACGAAGACCGGCGCGCCCACCAGTGCGGTCATGATGCCGGCGGGGACCTCGCCCGGGAGCAGGATCACGCGGCCAATGATGTCGGCGGCCAGCAGCAGCACCGGCGCGGCCACCAGGGAGAACGGCAGGATCCAGCGATAGTCAGGGCCGGTCAGGAAACGGACGGCGTGCGGGATAACCAGGCCCACGAAGCCGATGGGACCGGCCAGCGCCGTGGCGGAACCGGCCAGCAGCACAATTCCCAGGGCAGCGACCGTCCGGGCCAGCCCCACGCGCTGGCCAAGCCCCCGGGCGATGTCGTCGCCGAGGGCCAGGCTGTTGAGGATGCGTCCGGTCAGGAGCACAATCAGGGCGCCCAAGGCCAGGAACGGCAATCCGGGCAGGACCACGGACCAGTCGCGCCCGGCCACGCCGCCCACCTGCCAGAAGCGGAAGCGGTCCAGGGTGTCCTGGCTGGAAACGAGAATGACGTTCATGAGCGAGTACAGCCCGGCACTCAGCGCTGCCCCGGCGAGGGCCAGCTTCACAGGCGTGGCGCCTTCCCTGCCCAGGGAGGCCACCAGGTAAACCACGACGGCGGCACCCGCTGCGCCCGCAAAAGCGAACCAGATGTAACCGGAGAGCGAGCCGACGCCGAACACGTAGATTCCAGTCACCACGGCAAGCGCGGCCCCGGCGTTGACGCCCATGATTCCGGGGTCGGCCAGCGGGTTGCGGGCCAGGCCCTGCATGGCAGCGCCCGCAAGCCCCAACGCGCCGCCGGCCAGCAGGCCAAGGACGGTGCGGGGAATGCGGGCGTGGACAACGGCATGGTCCCCGTTGCCCGGATCAAACCGGACCAGCGCCTGCCAAACAGTGGCAAGCGAGAGGTCACGGGCGCCGATGGCAAGGGACGCCCCGGCCAGCAGCGCAAGCACGACGACGGCGGCCAGCAGCCACGCGGCACGCCGCGGCCCTGCAGCCAAGGCACGCGCGGAACCGGGAGGAACCTGCGCCGGCACCTGGGCGCCGGGAACCCCTGCAAGGGGCGCCGCCGTCGTCATACTCTGCGTCATGAAGGTGCTACTTCACGGCATCCGCTGCGGTGGCCAGCTGCGGCAGGAACGTGTCCAGCGACCACGGCAGGCTCAGCGGGGAGGAAGCCGAGATGGACAGCGTCAGGGTGTTGTCCGAGTCGGCCACCAGGGCGCCGTCCTTGATGGCCGGAATCTGGCTGAGCAGCGGGTCGGACTTGATGGCCTTGGCCGTGGAGGCGTCCGGAACCCAGGTCACGAAGATGTCGGAATCCAGCTCGTTGGCCTTTTCTGCGGACCAAGGCAGGAAGAATTCCTTGGAACCCTTGGACTTCTCCTCCACTACCGGGGCGAGCTCCATGCCGATTTCGCTAAGGAACCGGGGACGGTTGTCGTTGGCGGTGTAGACGTTGACGCCGTCGCCCTTGGCGGGCTCGAGGTTGCCGTAGATGAAGCTCTTGCCCTGGATCTGCGGGTACTCGGCGACCTTTTCCTTGATGGTGGCCTCGGTGTCGGAGATCAGTTTGGCGGCTTCGGCCTCCTTGCCCAGGGCCTTGCCGATGATGGACGTGGAGTCCTGCCAGGACGTGCCGTAGGCCAGCTCAGGGTGCGCCACCACCGGGGCGATCTCGCTGAGCTTCTTGTAGTCCTCTTCGGTCAGGCCGGAGTAGGCGGCCAGGATGACGTCCGGGTTGAGCTTGGCGACCTCGGTGAAGTTGATGCCGTCAGCCTCGGAGTACTGGGCCGGGGCCTTTTCGGACCCGAAGCCGGCGCCGAGTTCCTCGAGGGCTGCGTCCTTCCAGGGCGTGGAGCCCTTGTCATTGCCGCCCCATTCGTTCTTGGGGACGCCTACCGGTACCACGCCCAGGGCAATGGCCACATCGTCATTGACCCAGGAAACGGTGGCAACGCGGGAGGGCTGCTTTTCGATGGTGGTCTCGCCGTACACGTGCTCGATGGTCACGGGGAACCGGGCTGCGCCGCCTGTCTCTGCCGGGGCCGAAGCCGCCGGTCCCGTGGAGCAGGCGGAGAGGGTGAGAGCCGCCGCGGCCAGGACGGCCGATGCCTTGCCGGCCGACTTAAGCAGTGTGCGCCGGGTGGCGCTGAGGCGGGGAAAGAGGGGGGAAGTCACGGAACTCCTTAGGTGAATAATGCGAACCTAAGTAAGGCTAGCCTAGCCTCCAGTGCATTACGCAACGTTCACGTAACTTAATGCCCATAGTGACGAAGCACACACCGCCCCGACGCTCTCTCACTTAACGCAGAAAACCCCTGACCCTCTCTCACCAGGTGAGAGAGGGTCAGGGGAAAAGGCACATTAAGTGAGAGAGCGTCCGGGTCAGCGGAGCAGGATGTCCACCGGGTTTGCCTCGGACCGCCACGCGCCCTCTTCGCCGGGGCGCGGCCGGATCACCGGCGCCGTGAGCACGCCGGAGCGGTTGGTGCGCTTGTCGCGGAGGATTTCGGTGACGGAGCCCAGGTGCCGGGAAAGGTCGATGACGTTCTCCGGGGCGGCCAGCAGCAGCTGGAACCCAAACTCGTGCAGCGCCTTGATGCCGGCGCCGGCAAATTCCTCCGACGCCAGCACGAACGCCTCGTCCATCATCACGGTGCCGTAGGTGGTAAACCCCTGCTCGGCGATGCCCAGCTGGTAGCTCAGCGCCGCGGCCATGATGAACGCGGTGAACCGCTGCCGCTCGCCGCCGGACATGGAGCCGGTGTCCGCATGCATGAAGACTTCGGTCCTGCTGCCCACTTCGCGGTGTTCCTTGCACTGGATGAACAGATGTCCGCGCACGTCCAGCACTTCGGCCCGCCACCGCCTGTCCTCCGGAGCCTGCGAGCCCAGCCGCTTGACCAGGGTTTCCAAGGACTTGTACCGGGCGGTGAGCTCGGCGTCCTCGTCACGTTCGGGAGCGGCGCCCTCCGTTTTGGGCGCGCGCGAGTGCCGCGCCTTCAGTGCGTTCTGGATGGCGTCCTTGAACTGCTTGGCCGTGGCGGGCAGTGTCTGCTTGATGTCCAGTTCGAGGTAGCTGCCCTCGTGGAAGTTCACCTCGGACAGGATCCCGTTCAGGGGCAGGATGCGGCTGGTGATGGACCGGCGTTCCTCATCCAGCAGGTGCAGCAGCGTACTGAAGGATTCGTGCGTGCGCTGGTTGAAGAACTGCCGGAACTCGGCCTCCTGCGCGGGCAGTCCGTCATTCACGATCGCGTGGTACCGGGCTTCGAACTCCCCCGCAGCGCCGATTGTGGTGCCGTGGTCCGCGGAAATCGCGCTTCCCCAGTCCCGGACGAACGCTTCGAAGATTCGCGTCAGCCGCTCGGCGGTGCTCTGGCCCCGCGACTCCGCCGCGTGCAGTTCACCCAGGAGCACGGTCCGCACACGGTTAGCCAGGTTGTCCAGCTCGTGCATCTCCGCCACTTCGCCAAAGTCCGCAAAGTACGGTTCCAGCGCGGCAACCGTGGCGTCCGACGGCGGCGCTTCAGCCAGGCGTCCCCGTGCGGCTTCCAGCAGCGCATCGGCGGTGGTGAGCTCCCGGTCCAGTGCCTTGTACTCGCTCTGCAGGACGGCCGCAGCCTCGGTGCTGGCCTGGTGTTTCTGCCGCACCTCCTCGATGGCGGCGCGCAGGGGTTCCAGGTCGGCCTGGGCCGCCAGGGCGTCCTTCAGCCGCTGTTCGATCCGCGCCAGTTCCTCGGCCGCCACCACGGCGGAGACCTGGTCCCAGGTCCGTTCGTCCTGGGCGATCCGGCGCAGGGCGTCCAGCTGCCGGCTCATGCCCTGGTGTGAGTCTTCGCGGCTCTGCGCCAGCTCGGCGGCCTTGGCCACTTCCTGCCGGAGGTCTTCAACCTGGCCGGCCACGAGTTCCAGCTTGGCGGCATTGTCGAAGCCCAGCACGTAATCCTGCCGGCTGGTGAAGCGGTCGTCCTTTTCCACGGTGTGGCGGTTCCGCTTGACCACGCCGCCGAGGCTCAGGCCGCGGTCCAGCCCGGCGAGCTCGCCGGGGTCCTCCACGCACGGGTATGCGAAGTCCAGGGCGATCCGCTCGCGGACCCAGGCCCCGGCGTCGGCAGCCGAACCGGTGGCGAGGATGTCCAGCTTGGTAAGCAGGTCGCCGTCGTGCGCTTCCTCCACGGCGAGCGCACCGCCTGCGAGAGGCTTGGAGATATCCACCGCCCGCAACGCGCCGCGGATATTGTGGCCGTTCAGGTACCGGGTCACCGCGGCGAAGTGCTCGCCGGGGACCAGCAGCGTGGTGGCCAGGCTGCGGAGCGCGCGCTCGGCGGCGGGGCGCCACCGCTCCTCCCCCTCGGCAAGGTCCATGAGTTCGCCGGCGAAGGGCATCCGGTCCTCCGGGACGCCGGTTGCGGCGGCGATCGCGGCACGGTTTTCGATGCTCGACGGCGGCAGGAGGGATTTGCGCGTCTTCAGCGAGTCGAGTTCCTGCTCAGCCGCGGCAAGTTCGCGCTTTCGGGTCGCGTGCGCGTCGAAGGCTTCGAAGCGGAGCTCCTGGAGCGCGTGCGAGTCGTCCTGAAGTTCGGCGGAGCGCGCGGCGGCCTGTTCGTGGGCCTGTTCCCAGCCTTCCTCCGTCCACTCGAGCTGCAGGCCGGCGTCGGCGAGCGCCTGCTTAGCGGATTCCTCCACCTGCTGGCGCAGCCTGAGCCCTACCCTGGCGTTCTCGAGGGCCTGCTCTATGGCTGAGATGGCGTTGCCGCCCTGGTTGTTGTAGTCCGCCTCGAGCTGACGCAGCTCCTTGGCCAGCCCATCCCGGACTGCGCGCTCGGCACCGAGTTCCTTCGCCTTGGCCTGCGCCAGTTCCTTGAAGCGGGCAAGCGTCTTCTGGTGCACGGATACCGCCAGCTGCTGCCGGTACGCCTCGAACTCTTCACCGGTGAGATCGCGGAGCCGATTGGCGTCGAGCAGTGCCTGCGCGTATTCACGGTTCAAGCCGGGGACCGGCGCCAGCTGGTCCCGCTGCTGCCGGACGTCTTCCAGCCGCTGCCTGATGGACATGAGGTTGCTGAACTCCTCCACCACGTCATCAGCGGCGGCGAGGGTGGCCGGCGCGTCCAGGACCTGGTCGCGGAAGAACGTGTTGACGCTCCCGCCCAGGCCCTTGCCGGCCTGGATGACGCGCAGCAGCGGCAGCGCCTGGTCCGAGTTGATGCCAAGCAGCCGGCGGAAGCGTTCCGCGAAGGCCTTGTGCACGTCGAACACCTGCGCGTTGGGGAACACCGCCTCCAGGGCCGCGCGGCTGAACCGCTTGTCCGCGATTCCTTCCAGCGTTTCGAGGTCCAGCGGCGCGTTGTCGATCAGGTAGAACCGGCCCACGCTGGATTCGGTGCCGTTCTTGGGCAGGTCGAACAGTGCAGACACGGTAACCCGGGTGCCGGCGGCGTTGTCGAACGTGAGGGCGACGGCGGACCAGGTCGCCCCGGGGCGCTGAAAGGCACTTGCCGATCCCTCGCCCACGGCCTTGTCGCCCACCTTGCCACGCATGTAGGTGAAGGTGGTCCGCTTGTCCTCCACCGCCCCGCCGGCGCGCTGGGCGGCAGCCTCGTTGGACCGGGGGCGCGCGTCGAAGACCCGCAGCATCGCATCGAAAAGCGTGGACTTGCCCACGCCGGAGTTGCCGGTCAGCAGGGTGCCGTTGCGGTCCACGTGCATGGTGTGGGCGCCGTGGAACGTTCCCCAGTTGACCACCTGCACCAACGCCAGGCGCATCTGGCCGGGGTTGGTCAGCTCGCCCAGTGGCAGCATGCTCGCGATCGTCACTTGGTGCCCCTTTCGGTGAGCGCATCCTCAGGTTCGGTGTCCCCGTCAGGTGCCGCATCGCCGTCGAACTCCAGCAGCGGTTCCGTCCCCGACTGGTCTGCCGAGGCGGCAACGAGGGCTGTGATCTGGGCCGGGATGTCGCCGATGTTCTCGAACGGGAGCGCCAGGGGCAGGGCGTTGGAGATGGTGTACACGTCCTCCAGCCCGGTGGGGATGAGGAGCTGGCGGGCAAGGAGCTTGCTGATGGCGCGGGTGACCACGTCCGAATCCCGCAGGGCGTCCTGCTGGCCGGCGGGCTGGTAGTGCGCCACGAGGTCCGTGATCTCCTCGCGGGTCACGGTGGGGTCCGTCTGCGCGGTGACATGGCGGTCCAGGAGCAGCCGCAGTCGGAGCAGGACGATGGTTTCCACCCGGCTCAAGGCGCGCTGCTGGCGCAGGATGCTGGACCGGGCGCTTGCGCCGATTGCTTCGGGGTCCACGGGCCGCAAAACGGCGATCTTCCGTTCATGGTCAAGCTGCATGGTCAGGAACAGCTCCGACAGGCGGCTGCGCAGGATCA
The DNA here is from genome assembly GCF_044754925.1 of Pseudarthrobacter sp. NPDC092424. NCBI lineage: Bacteria > Bacillati > Actinomycetota > Actinomycetes > Micrococcales > Micrococcaceae > Pseudarthrobacter > Pseudarthrobacter sp. NPDC092424. The sequence goes on from NZ_JBIVQC010000003.1 coordinate 14,876, forward strand.
CCTGGTTGTCCAGCAGCACCGTCCACAGCTTCTCGTCCCGTCCGCCGTCGATGTACGGGCCCTTGAGGAGCCTGACCAGCGCCTGGCGCACCTTCATGGGCAGCACGCCGGTGTCACCCGGAAACAGCGCGGCGCCGTCAACGAAGGTGTCCCGCGGCGCAGGTGCGGCGTGCCGCCCGGGAGCTGCCGCCGTCGTGATCTCTTCAGTCATCAGAATCCTTTGCGAGCGTGACCACCGGAAGGTAGGCCGTGCGGGTGGTGCCGTCTATCTGTTCAAAGTCCACGCCGTCCCAGGCGTCCCTGCTGAAGTCCGCCCCGGCGTGGAGGGCGTGCGAAAGGAGGCCGCGGATGGTGTTGATGTGCTGCTCCTCCCGCGGCAGCTGTGCCCAGGCCTCCGCGAGGGTCCCGGCGCCTGCCATGGCCGCCCGGATCACCTCGGGTTTGGCCTTGGCGGTCCGCGGCGAGCGCACCCGGTCCGAATCGCTGAAGGCGATCGGGTCAGCGAGCCTGGGCGGGGCGGCAAACTCGTCCGGGTCGAAGAGCTTGACCATTGAGAGGGATTCAAACCCGGCGTTGTAGAGGACCGGGCCAGGCACCAGGGCGGGACGTTCCCGTTCGTAGGGAAGGGAGCGGATGGCCTGTTCGGCCTCCCGGAGGACCTGGCGAAGCCGGACGGACTGGCGGAAATCGTCGCTCTGGACGTAGGTGTTCAGGCTCTCGCTGAGCTTGCCGTAGATCCGCTGGATCTGGCTGTGCTGCTGCCGCAGTTCCGCCACCAGGTTCTTGAGGGTTTCCCGGTCCTCCGGCGTAAGGTCGTCCGCGAACTGCCGGCCCAGGACCTCGCTGATGGCGGACCGGAACCTCAGCTGTTGCTGAGGGTCCTCCAGGAAGGCGGCGAAGGAACGGAAAGTCCTGCCTTCCGGGCTTTGCCGGAGCCGCTTGTCCGCCTCCAGCACCTGGGCCATGGTGGCGCCCTTGGTGAGCGACTCCTCGATGATCTGGTTGCGGAGCCCGCCCACCAGTTCCTCGATCCGGTCACGCATCTTCTTGTAGTCCGCCGGGAGGCTCGCGGCGAGGTCCAGGATGTTCCCGGCGGCTTCCACGGCCTCGTCGTCATCGAGCAGGCCGTCAAATTCACCGCTGCTGATGTCCTGGATCAGCTGCTGGCGCTCCTCGATCTCCTCTTCCAGGGATTCAAGGCGGGCGCTTTGGTCGGGGTTGGTTTCGTTGGCCAGCTTCTCCACGTCCCCCAGGAGGGTGCCCAGGCGGGACCCGTTCAGGGTGGAGCGGTCGCTGGAGAGGCTGTCCAGGAACGCGAGCACGCGTGCGGCCGGCTCGGTGACTTCGTAGACGATCTGGCCCGACTGGTTCCGCCGGGTGAGGAACTGCCTGCGCGTCCATTCGTCGCCGAACGCCTTTCCGTTGGCCCCTCCGCCCAGCGCGGGATCCTTGCGCCGGAGCTCCTCAAGGAAGGAGTCGACGTCGGCATGGAACTCCTCGAGCGGAAGCTGCGGCCGGGTGCGGGTAAATGAGGCCTGCAGTACCGCGATCACCCACGGCGCCGAACGCGTGAGGGCCCATGCCGGTCCTTTGGTGAGGAGTTCGAGGTCCCGGAGCCGGGCGCTGATGGCGTCAGCGGATGACCTGGCGGAGCGGGGCACGCACTCTCCTCGGGCTGGTTGGGGATTCTGTGGTCTTGGGCGGCGGAAAACCGCCACCCTCAAGGTTAACGCAGACCGTCTAAGGCAACGCGGGCCGCGACCCGTCCGTGACCTACCCCCGCGTAGTGTTTCGATCCCGTATCAACAGCTCCCGGGGGCCTTTTGGCTCTGGCTGGCGGCCCGGCCCGCACCTACGCTTCAGCTACCGATTCCGGCCAAAAGCAGCCAACAACACGTTTCGCAGCAGGGGGAACCATGCAGTTCGATCTCAGCGCATTTGAAACCGGGACCCTGGTGTTCATCGGAACCCTGGTCTTCGCAGCCGTCCTGGCAGCCTTCGTCCTCACCGCGGCCCTCGCGGCCCTGCTGCTGCTGGGGCTGGGCAAGCTCGCCTGGACGGTGGCCGCCGGCACGGTACTGGCGCTGGTGAACGGGATCAATGCGGGCTGGGAGATCGTGGCGCGTTCCGCCGCCGGGGTGTCCGACCGGGCCGCCACCGGCGACCGCCGGCCGTCACCGGCCCCTGGCACAGGAAGCTACCCGCGGGTAATATAGAAAGACAGCTGAAGGGTTCTCCAACCCGGCGGATCCATGGCTACACCGGCCGGTCCGGCCAAGGAGATGACCCATGAGCTCCGCAACTGACACCCCCGCAACCACTGATGCTCCTGGCGCGGAAACTCCCGTTCCGGCCGGCAACCTCGGTGCGGGAGCCACCGCGGATGACGCCCGCGCCATCGCCGAGGCCGCCCGCGAATCTGCCTGGGAACGGCCCAGCTTCGCCAAGGGCCTGTACCTGGGCAGCTTCGACCTGGGGCTGGTGCACCCGTGGCCCGCCGCGCGCTCCGAGGATGTGGAGCGCGGTGAAGCCTTCATGGCCCGGCTCACCGACTACGCGAAGACCCTGGACGGGAGCGTGATCGAGCGGGAGGCGAAGATCCCGGACGAATACATCCGGGGCCTGGCCGATCTCGGCGTCTTCGGCATGAAGATCCCGCAGGACTACGGCGGGTTGGGCCTCTCCCTGGTTTACTACGGCCGGGCGCTGGCGATGCTGGGCAGCGTGCACCCCAGCCTGGGAGCCCTGCTCTCGGCCCACCAGTCCATCGGCGTCCCCGAACCGGTCAAGGTTTTCGGCACCCCTGAGCAGAAGCGCGAGTACCTGCCGCGCTGCGCCGCCGGGGCCATCACCGCGTTCCTCCTGACGGAGCCGGACGTGGGCAGCGACCCCGCCCGCATGGGCGCCACGGCAACACCAACGGGCGACGGCGATGCGTACCTTTTGGACGGCGTGAAACTTTGGACCACCAATGGGGTGATTGCTGAACTGGTGGTGGTGATGGCGGTGGTCCCGGCCTACACCGGCCCGGACGGAACCGTTCACAAGGGCGGGATCAGCGCTTTCGTGGTGGAGATGGATTCGCCCGGGATCACCGTGGAAAACCGGAACGCCTTCATGGGCCTGCGCGGCATCGAGAACGGCGTCACACGGTTCCACCAGGTCCGGGTGCCTGCCGCCAACCGGCTGGGCCGCGAAGGACAGGGACTGAAGATCGCGCTGACCACCCTTAATACAGGGCGGCTCTCCATCCCCGCGCTGTGCGTGGCATCGGGGCGCTGGAGCCTGAAGATTGCCCGCGAATGGTCCAACGCCCGCACTCAGTGGGGCCGGCCGGTGGGTGAACATGAGGCCGTTGGCAAGAAGATCGCCTTCATCGCCGCCTCCGCGTTTGCCCTGGATGCCGTCTTTGAACTCTCCGCCGAACTCGCCGACGCCGGCCAGAAGGACGTGCGGATCGAAGCCGCGCTGGCCAAGCTGTGGGCAACCGAGATCAGCTGCCGGATCGCGGACGAACTGGTCCAGGTCCGGGGCGGGCGCGGCTTCGAGACGGCGGAATCACTGGCGGCACGCGGTGAACGGGCCGTGCCGGCGGAGCAGCAGCTGCGGGACCTGCGGATCAACCGGATCTTCGAGGGTTCGTCGGAAATCATGCGCCTGCTGATTGCCCGGGAAGCCGTGGACGCGCACTTGGCAGCCGCGGGCGACCTCGCGTCCCTGGATGCGAGCCTGCAGGACAAGGCGCGTGCCGCCGTCGGAGCCTCCGGCTTCTATGCCAAGTGGTTGCCCAGGCTCGTGGCCGGCGCCGGCATGGACCCTCGCTCCTACGGCGAGTTCGGCCGGCTGGCCAAGCACCTGCGGTTCGTGGAGCGCTCGTCCCGGCGGCTGGCCCGGCAAACGTTCTACGCCATGGGCCGCTGGCAGGCGAAGCTCGAGCGGAAGCAGGCATTCCTGGGGCGCGTGGTGGACATCGGCGCCGAACTGTTCGCGATGACCGCCTGCTGCTCCCGGGCCGAGATGCTGATGCGCACATCACCGGAGAAAGGCGCCGGCGCCTACGAATTGGCGGAGGCCTACTGCGAACAGGCGCGCGTGCGGGTGGACGAATACTTCGACCAGCTGTGGCGCAACACGGACGACGCCGACCGGCGCCTCACGCGCAAGGTCCTCGCCGGCGATTACACCTGGCTTGAGGCAGGGGTGCTGGACCAGTCCGAAGGGACCGGCCCATGGATCGCGGACGCTTCCCCCGGAGCCTCCACCAGGGAGAACCTGCACCGGAAGTATCGGTAAAACCGCTGGTCACCGCACCGTAAGCATGCTTGCTATCCGCCGAAGCGGGTGGTTGAGTTGAACCATGAGCAGCTCAACGGACCCAGAGAACCTGCCTTCCCGGCGCGCCCGCGAGTACGACAGCGCCCGCGAGGACGACACCCGCGCCTTTGACCGTCCACGGACGGACGACGACGCCACGCGCGCCTACCCGGAAACGTCCGGCGCGTCAGCCACGCGGGACTACGTCCCGGCGGCACCGGTTGCCGATCCCGGCCTGGCGGACCGGGAAACGGCTTTCACCCGCGAAAAGGAGCAGTTCGGCGGCATCAAGGCCGGCTCTGCCTTCTTCGGCTGGCTTACTGCCACGGGCATGGCTGTCCTGCTGACCGCACTGGTCGCAGCGGCCGGAACCGCCGTTGGCCTGGCGAACAACGCGGACGTCGGCGACGCCGTCAGCGAGGTGGCCAACAACGGCACCATCGGACTGGTGGGCATCATCGTGCTGCTGGTCATCCTTCTGGTGTCCTACTATTGCGGCGGCTACGTGGCGGGCCGGATGGCGCGGTTCAACGGCGCCAAGCAGGGGCTCATGGTGTGGATCTGGGCACTCATCGCCGCGATCGTCATGGCCATCCTGGGATTGGTGGCCGGCCAGCGCTTCAACGTGCTGGCAAGCCTGAACAGCTTTCCCCGGATTCCCATCAACGAGGGTGAGCTGACCACCACCAGCATCATCGCGGCAGTGGTGGTTGCCGCGGTGGCACTGCTGGGTGCCATACTCGGCGGGCTGGCCGGCATGCGGTTCCACCGGAAGGTGGACCGCGCGGGCTTCACCCCGGAAAGCGACTACCGGGACGAGTAGCCGGGCCACCTGGCCGCCAGTCCGGGACCGTCAGCCGCGGAACGTGCCGTCCACGTAGTACCAGCGGCCGCCTTCCCGGACAAACCTGCTGGCCTCATGGAGGATGCCGCGTTCATCCCCCTGCCGGTAGTAGGCCTTGAACTCCACCATGCCCTCGGTATCCAGCGGCCCGCCCCGGCTGGTGGACACGATATCCAGGCGCCGCCACTCCATATCCGGCTCCAGCACCAGTTCCGCCGGGACCGTGTCCGGATGGTGCGTCAGCAGCAGGTAATCGGCATCCAGGAGCGCAAACGCGCTGTAGCGGGAACGCATCAACTGCTCCGCCGTGGCGGCCTTGGCACGGCCTGAATGGAACCGCCCGCAGCATGCCCCGTACTGCTCGCCGGACAGGCACGGGCAGTTGGCGTCATCCCGGTTTCCGTTCATAAGCCGATGCTGTCATACCGGGTAACAGCTTTGAAACAACCCGCCCCGGCCGCCCTTCACACCGGCAATCGGCCACAAAAATCCGTATGGTGGAGAAAGAGCTGATGCCCTGGACGAGTGGGCGCCGGCGGGGCCTCGCTGCCGGCAGAGAGGAGAGATGACGTGGAAGATCCGGATACCCTCATCCTCAACCTGACCTTTTTGGGCACCGTGGGCATCGCCGTCCTGATGTTCCTTGTGCTCTTCCTTTTGGGCGTCCTCACCCTGATTCTTGCCGGCGTGGGCCGCCTTACCGCCGTAGTGTTGATGGCCCTCCTGGGCTACCGCCCCAGCCGGGAATCCATTCCCCTGGTGCGGCTCACGGGGGCCGACGGGCGCGCCGGAACTGAGGAACCGGCGGAAGCGTCGACGTCCGACGACGACGCTGCCGCCCCCCGGGTGCGGCGCAGCTGGCGGTCTGCACTCAGCCCGCGACGGCTGGATCCGAGGCGGTTTAAGCCCGCGCGCGTGAAGGCGGCGCTGCGCTCCGCCGTCGTGCATCACCCGGCCGTGGCAGCCGGACACCGTGAGCCGCCCGCCCTCGCCGACGACTGGGCTGCCGCCGTTGCCGAGGCGGACGCCCGCGCCATCGCCCGGGCACGCGCGGCCACCCCGGACATCAGACTCACGGTCCGCGACCTGCCCGACCCCAAGGTGCCGGCGGACAACCTGGCGGAGGTGGCGCCGCTGGTGGAATCAGCCGTGGAGACCAGCCGGCCGGCCGGGGAAGTGCCGCGGTCATTCAAGAAGCCGCCCGAGCCCAAGCCTCTGGCGCCGCTGGACACCGGATCGCTGGTATCGCTCGCCGGACCGGGTCTGCCCGGGAGACCGCTGCCGGAACTGAAAGGCAAACAGCCCTTACCCTGAGCAACCAACTGGGTTAGCGTAAAACCCATGGAATTCAGGTATCTCGGAAACAGCGGTTTCAAAGTCTCGGAAATCACGTTCGGCAACTGGCTGACGCACGGTTCGCAGGTGGAAAACGACGTGGCCGCCCAGTGCGTCCGCGCCGCGCTCGATGCCGGCGTCAGCACCTTTGACACGGCCGACGTCTATGCGAATACGGCCGCGGAAACGGTGCTGGGAGAGGCGCTGAAGGGCGAGCGCCGGGAGTCGCTGGAGATCTTCACGAAGGTCTACGGACCTACCGGGCCCAAGGGCAAGAACGATCTGGGCCTGTCCCGCAAGCACATCATGGAGTCCATCAATGGGTCGCTGCGCCGGCTGCAGACCGACTACGTGGACCTGTACCAGGCGCACCGGTACGACTTCGAAACGCCGCTGGAAGAGACCATGCAGGCGTTCGCAGACATCGTCAGGCAGGGCAAGGCCCTGTATATCGGGGTCAGCGAGTGGACCGCCGATCAGCTGCGCGAAGGCCACAAGCTGTCGAAGGAGCTTGGCTTCCAGCTGATCTCCAACCAGCCGCAGTACTCCATGCTTTGGCGGGTCATCGAGGCCGAGGTAGTGCCGGCGTCGGAGGAGCTGGGTGTATCGCAGATCGTCTGGTCGCCGATGGCCCAAGGCGTACTGAGCGGCAAGTACCTGCCCGGCCAGCCGGCTCCGGAAGGCAGCCGCGCAACGGACCAGAAGGGCGGGGCCAAGATGATCGAGCGCTGGATGCGGGACGACGTCCTGGCCGGCGTGCAGGAGCTGAAGCCGATCGCGGCCGACGCCGGGCTGTCCATGCCGCAGCTTGCCGTGGCGTGGGTGCTGCAGAACCCGAACGTGGCCTCCGCCATCGTGGGGGCTTCCCGGCCGGAGCAAATCGCGGACAGTGTGGCTGCCGCCGGCGTGAAGCTGGAACCGCAGGTTCTGAAGCGGATCGACGACGCCATCGGCTCCCTCGCCGAGCGGGACCCGGCGCAGACCAAATCGCCGGCCCAGCGGGAAGCCTAAACTCCAGACTCCCGCGCCGCCCTCCCCGCGGAGGGCGGCAGAGGGCGGCGGGGCCGTTGACGGCGCGTGCACCCGGGCGTAAACCTGTGAGGAGGGGGAACCAGCCACACCGGGCCCAACAGAACGCCGCGCCATGAAGCAGACCCAGCGGAACCGCAATGCCGCCCCTCCTTCCACGGGACCGCTCACCCGGGAGGAACTCCAGCTCGCCGCGCGGAACCACTCGATGCCGCTGGAGGCGCTCCGGTACGAAGTCACGCCGCCGGGGCTCCACTACGTCCTGACGCACTTCGACATCCCGGACATTGACCCCGACCACTGGCACCTGCGTGTCCATGGCGCCGTGGAAGGCTCCCTCGAGTTGTCGATGGCAGCGCTGCACCGTGAACCGGCCATTACCGTGCCCGTCACGCTTGAATGTGCCGGCAATGGCCGGTCCCTCCTGGAGCCGCGGCCGCTTAGCCAGCCCTGGGTGCTCGAAGGCGTCGGCACCGCCGAGTGGACCGGGGTGCCGCTTGCCTACCTGCTGGGGAAGGCCGGGGTGCGGCCGAATGCCGTCGACGTTGTCTTCACCGGGGCCGACTCCGGGGTTCAGGGCGGCGTCCCCCAGCGGTACGCACGGAGCCTGCCGATCCGCGAGGCGTTGCGTCCCGACGTCGTGCTTGCCTACGCCATGAATGGTGCGCCGCTGCCGCCCCAGCACGGCTATCCGCTGCGCCTGGTGGTTCCGGGCTGGTACGGCATGGCCAGCGTGAAATGGCTGGAATCGATCGAGGTGGCCACCACCCGTTTCACCGGGTTCCAGCAGGACGTCGCGTACCGGTACCAGGAATCCGCGGACGACGGCGGCACTCCCGTTTCGCGGATCCGGGTGCGTTCGCTGATGGTTCCGCCGGGCGTCCCGGACTTCTTCACGCGGACCCGGATCCTGCCGCACGGTCCCGTTCTGCTGCAGGGCCGCGCGTGGTCCGGGGAAGGTGCGGTGACCGGAGTGGAGGTGGGCATTGACGGCAAATGGGTGCCCGCCCATCTCGAGCCGCCCGCCGGCGGCTTCGCCTGGCGCAAATGGACCCTCCCGTGGGTGGCCGATCCGGGCGAGCATGTCCTGAGCTGCCGCGCCACGGATGTAACCGGCGCTGCCCAGCCCCTGGAGCAGAACTGGAACTACCAGGGGCTGGGCAACAACGTGGTCCAGCGGGTGCGCGTGCTGGTCGAGTGAGGGCAGGGGCGCGGGGCTATACTCGGTCCCAGCCATGACGAGCCTTCCTTCTTCCCCCGCCGCCGTCCGCATTGATGCCTGGCTGTGGGCAATCCGCGCCTACAAGACCCGGTCGGCGGCCACAGCGTCCTGCCGCGCGGGTCACGTCCGCCTCAACGGCACCCCGGCCAAGGCCTCGGCCACCCTGGTCACCGGCGACACCGTCACCGTGCGCATGCCGGGGTACGAACGCATTCTCGAGGTTCGCAGGCTGATCGCCAAGCGCGTTGGGGCCGAGGCGGCGTCGCACTGCTTCACGGACCACACCCCTCCACGCCCGCTGGCCCCTGCGCTCGGTATCCCTCAGCGGGACCGCGGCGCCGGCCGGCCCACCAAGAAGGACCGCCGCGAAATGGACCGCCTCCGGGGGCCGGCATGACCGGCCTGGCGCTCAAATCGGTCCGCTTCCCGGGTGACGGTGCTGCATACGACGTCCACATCCGCGACGGTGCCGTGGCCGGCGTCTTTCGTCGGGAAGCGGCCCCCGGCGCCGGCTTGCCTGTGCTGGACTGCAGCGGACGATACCTGATTCCCGGGTTGTGGGACGAGCACGTCCACATGACCCAGTGGGCCATGCACGCGAACCGGCTGGACCTCTCAGGCGCGGCGTCGGCACGCGAGGCGGCGGCCGCCGTCGGCCGTTCCCTTGCCGGCGTGGACACCGGGGAGGGGACCTTCGTGGGCGTCGGCTTCCGGGACGCCCTGTGGAGGGACAGTCCCACGCGTGACCTGCTCGACGCCGCGTCGGGGGAACGCCCCGTCGCGCTGGTGAGCCATGACCTGCACTGCGTGTGGCTCAACAGCGCGGCCGGACGCCGCTATGGCGTGGAACTGGACGCGTCCGGGCTGCTGCGCGAGGATCCGGCGTTCCGCCTCACCCGGGAGCTGGGCCGGCTGCCGGACGCTGTGGTGGACAAGTGGGTGGACTCCGCCGCCCGGGCTGCTGCCGCACGCGGCGTGGTGGGCGTGGTGGACCTGGAGATGACGTGGAACCGGGAGCCGTGGCTGCGGCGGATCGCCGGCGGCTTCGACGCCCTGCGCATGGAGGCCGGCGTCTATCCCGAGGATCTCGATCGCGCGGTTTCGGAGGGCATGCAAACCGGGCAGGAGGTCGACGGCGGTGGCGGGCTCTTGCGCGTCGGGCCGCTCAAGGTGCTTATCGACGGCTCGCTCAACACGCGAACCGCCTACTGCGTGGACCCGTACCCGTTCGGCGGGCACGGGCTCCTGACGGTCAGCGCCGGGGAGCTCCTGGCGCTGCTGGAGGCGGCCCGGGATACCGGGTTCCTCCCGGCCGTCCATGCGATTGGCGACGCGGCGAACCAGGTGGCGCTGGATGCTTTCGAGCGGGCGGGAATTGGCGGGCGGATCGAGCACGCGCAGTTTGTGCGGCGGGAGGATTTCCCGCGGTTCGGCGCCCTGGGCGTGGTGGCCAGCGTCCAGCCCCTGCACGCCCTGGACGACCGCCACGCCGCCGAGTCCAACTGGCCGGACGGGACGGACCGTGCGTTTCCCCTGCGCTCCCTTCTCGACGCCGGCGCCACGCTCGCGCTCGGTTCCGACGCCCCGGTGGCGCGCCTCGATCCGTGGGCGGCGATGTCCGCTGCCACCACACGGTCTGCCCTGGACGGGCGGGAGCCGTGGCAGCCGCAGGAGGCCATCACGCGTGAGCAGGCCCTTTCAGCGTCGACCCGGGGGCTGTTTGGGGCGGGAATCCGTGCGGGTGATCCTGCCGATCTGGTGCTCCTGGACGCCGATCCCCTCGCTGTTCCGGAACCTCATTTTGCCGCCATGCCCGTGGCGGCCACGCTGGTGGCAGGACGTTTTACGTACGACGGCGGCTGGGCGGATTTGTAGGCCGGGCCACCTGGCGCAGTGGTCGACTTAGAGCCTGGAAACCACTGGTTTTCCACAGAGGGCGGGTTTTCCACATAGGCCTGATGCTTACGGGAAGTTGGCTGCACGGGCTGGAAGACTTGGTTCATGGTGATGCTCAGGGAACCAGCAGGGGTGGAGGAGGCCGAAAGCCGCGGCCTCCCCGCGGTTCCAGACGTCCTGGAGCTGTTGGACCGCGTGCCCGTTGCCGCAGAGGGGCCAGGCATGATTGATCAACTGCGCCTACTGGAAGATCTGAAATCCGCCGCCACCGCGCTCCAGGCCCGGATCGCCGTCACTTTCGATGCTGCTGAGCGTCGCGCCCAGGCCGCTGCAGGCCTCCCTTCCGGTGAGGTGGGACGGGGTGTTGCGGCGCAGATTGCCTTGGCGCGTCGGGAATCCCCGGCCCGGGGCGGAAGGCTGCTGGGCCTGGCCCGGGCGCTGGTCACGGAGATGCCCCACACGCTCGCCGCCCTAGAGGGCGGACAGCTCAATGAATGGCGCACCACCCTTTTTGTGCGGGAAACCGCGTGCCTGCCCGCCGCTGACCGGTGCGCCGTAGACGAGGAACTGGGAGCAGACGCCGGCGGCCTCGCCGGCGCGGGCGACCGCACCATCCTTGCTGCAGTCCGTGCGGCAGCCTACCGGCGGGACCCACGGTCCGTCGCCCAGCGGGCCAGCCATGCCGCATCGGAACGCACCGTGAGAGCCTCCGGCCTGCACCGGACACCATGACCTACCTGACTGCCCTGCTTCCCGTCGCCCAGGGCGTGGCCGTGCATGCCGCGCTCACACGGGAGGCTGATTCGCTGCGCTCGGCCGGAGACGGCCGTTCCAGGGAACAGATCATGGCCGATTCGCTGGTGGAGCGCGTTACCGGCACCCCGGGAGGCGTCACGAGCATCGAGATCCAGCTGGTCATGACTGACCGCACCCTCTTCCAGGGCGACTCCGAGCCCGCCCGGTTGGCCGGTTACGGCATCATTCCGGCGGAAAGAGCACGTGCAGCCGTCACTCGCCGGTGCAGTACCCGGCACGGCGTTTTCCGGCGGTGCATTTTCCGGCGCACAAGGTTTCTCCGCCCGGGAAGAGATCCCGGCGCCGGACGCCATCTCCGCCCCGGCAGTCTTCCTCAGGCGGCTCTACACAGCCCCGGGTGGCGGGGAACTGGTTGCGCTGGATTCCCGGGCCCGGCTCTTTCCGCCGGGTCTCCGGCGCATGCTCCAGGTGCGCGACGACGTCTGCCGCACGCCGTACTGCGACGCGCCCATCCGCCACCACGACCATATCGTGGCGTGGTGCCGGGACGGTGCCACGCCACTGCCAGGAACGGCCAGGGACTGTGTGCAGCCTGCAACCACGCCAAAGAGTCCCCCGGCTGGTCGGCCGCGGCTGTGCCCGGGCCCCGGCACACGGTGGAGCTGCGCACCCCCACCGGTCACGGCTACCGCTCAACAGCACCACCGCTGCCGGGAACAGCGCCGCCGTCGGGAACAAGGTCGCGGGAAACAGCAACACCCACGGATCACCAACTGCCGGTTCCCGCCTGACTCTCACGGCAGACGCCGGTTGAGAGGCGGTGCCTCCGGCTTCCCCTGCCCACCTCCAGCAGTGAAAGCGTAGAGTGGCATAAGACGCCTGATTCTGGACGCCTTGCTGCCGAGGGAGACATCGTGACGATTGACTGGGACGAAAAAAAGGCCCTGCTACAGGAACCGAACATCGCGAAGGTAACCCAGCTTTGCGATGAATTGATGGAAAAGAAGCCGGGCTCTACCGTCCCGTACATCGACCCAATCCACGATGAAGACGAATGCCGGATCGTCAGCCTCCACATCAGTCCGGGGAAGGGCACCGAATCAGGTTTTGTCTCCCATAACAACGACGACGAGGCCGCCCGGCGCGCCACCCAGATCTACGAATTAGCAGAACTGGACCCGCGTTACGTCATGCCCTGGAACGCCTACCCGTGGGTGCGGGATCCCGGCATGCCGTCGGCCCTGAGCGTGCAGGAAAAGACAGACGGCTTGCGCCCGTTCCGCCAGTTCCTCAAGATCAACTCCCGTGTCTCGGCAATCATTGCGCACGGTACGGATGCTTCAGCGTTCCTCACGCTTTTCGAGAAGACCTATCACTCGTCGCTGAAGAACAGCGGAATCAAGATCTACAAGGCCAGCGCCCTGGGCGGCCGCGCGTTTGCAGTCTCGGAGGCCAAGCAGGAAGAGCTCCTGACCAAGAACGTGGATATCTACAAGGACGCCATGCAGCGGGCGGGTATCCAGCACTTGTAGCAGCCTCCCCAGTCCCTGCTCAACCCTCCAGCAGCCTCCGCCGGTGTTTCAACTCCTTAACCCACGCCCTGGTGACGAGATCGGGAAACGGCGAACCGCCGCCGTCGGACGTTCCTGCCAGGCCTGCGCCGCCAGCAAAAGCAGCACCGGACTCAAGGTCACCGATGAGCGGGCCGGACGCTTTCAGGGCAGTATCCACCACCTGGGCGGCCGTGCGGTCGGTCAGGCCCAGCTCCGCGGCCCAGCCCAGGAAGTGGCGGCGGGAGATGCCCGTCCGCTTGCCGTTGAGGGCCAGCGCAAGAGTTTTGTCACCGTAGACCACGGTGGAGGGAATGTCGTAGACGGGGGCCATGGTCCATTCGCCGTGCGGCTGCTGGACCATTGAGACGTTCTTGGCATGAAGGTCGCCGTTTCCGGTCAGCCAGGCGAACGCGGCCTGAATTGCAAGGTTCCTGAGCGCAGGCATCGGCGCCGAGCAATAGTCGGCCAGTGCCCGGCAGACCTGGCCGTACCCCACGTTGTACTTGTCAGCCGGATAGAGCTTCAGCACTTGGGCTCCGTCCTCCACCGCCAGCCGCTGCACTCCCTGAAGGCCGCCACCGGGAAGCGGCACCCGGTCGAAGCGTTCCACCAGTAGCCCCGGCCGGCCGGCGACGTCCCGGATCAGCCGGACCCGGCTTAGCGGGATCCTCAGCCTGGCCGCATAGCGAAACATCGCCAGCTCGTTCTCAACCACGTGCGGATACTCGGGGGCGTTGAGTTTGAGGATGAACTGGCGGCCGGTGGCGGACACCGGCACCGAGATCATTCCGGCGGACATCTTGTCCTGAACGCCCGCCAGGGCCACCGGATCGATCAGGTCGGGATCCCCCAGCAGCTGGTCAAAGTCCACGGGCTGCTTTGGATTAAGCCGGACCGCGTGGTCATCGGGATCCAAGGGCTCCCCGTGCCCCACGATCTGCACGTCCCCCACCGGGTTTCCGCCGGCGGCGATGAGCAGGGACAGATCGTCATCAGCGCTGGTCTTGATGGAGCGGCGCAGGGCATTCAGGCGGCGGCCCTCGGGCAGGAGTCCGGTGAAGTACGGCGGGGCGGCACCTGCCGCGGACAGCACCGGTTCGCTGCTGAGCGGCAGGGACGTGGCGACGGCGGGTCCCCCGGTCTCGAGGTACGCGGGCAGGTAGCTGAAGCGGGTGCCGCCGTCGTGCCGTTCCAGACGCGCGGCAAGGACGCCGGCCTTATAGATGTCCGCGACGCGGTGCCTCATTGCTCGACGCCGTTCTGGGCGGTGTGGTCGGCGTGCGTGCGTGCGGCCTGGCTGGTGCGGGTGCCGAGCGATAATTCCAGGCCCAGCGTGTCCAGCACTGCAAGCAGCGAGTCCAGCTGGACACTCGACTTTCCCTTCTCCACGAAACGGACAAAACGCTCGGAGACGCCTGCCATATCGGCGACATCGTGCTGGGTCAGCCGGAGGACTGCCCGGCGGCCGCGCACCTCGGCAGCGACCTTTTCTGCAAATGAGCCGGTCATGTTGAATTCCTTAGGCACGAACGTACCGATATTGGTCTGGCTCAACTCTAGGCCGGACCGTACTTCCCCGCAAAGGGCGGATGCGGTACGAACGTGCCGGAACGGGTCCATAGGGGTTCATGCGCACCCATATGGGGCACTAAACGCACTCGGGTGATCACAGGTGAAATCACGTTCCAGGTAGACAAATCGAGCGCGTTAGATGTGCCGGTAGCCGAGATACCGGGTGACCTCGAGTATCGAGCCGGGCGGGGGAGCCGCGTCAGGACGCCAGGTCTTGCTGGACCTACCTTCGGTGATGAAGGTGCCGAGACGGTTACCGTCCATGAGGAGCGTGCCGTCCGGTGCCACAACGCGCAGACCGGTGACATCCCCACCCCTGCTGCTGATGACGAACGCCCTGTCATAGGCCGCGATCTGCAGTTCGAGGCCGGCGAGTTCAGGGCTGCTGACCGGGCCGGGTTGGAACGGCACGCGTGTGGCGCGCACGATGTCCTCTGCGAGCACCCGGAAATCCACAAGGAGGGAGGTGAGACCTCCGTCGGCGGCCACACCCCAGTAGCAGGGGTAGGTCCCGTCCCCGTACCCGCTCGAGACCATGACCGCATCCATTGCCTCGCCGGCGAGGCCGAACATTGTCCCCGGCGCTCCCACGAGCAGTGCCGCATGCTCTTGAAGCAGCTCCTCTATGCGCTGGGCCTGGCATTGCACAAGCGACCCGGCATCCAGGAGCGCAACGCTTCCGACGTCGACCCCCACACTGCGCGTGCCGTCGGTGAACTCGGCCGGATGCCAGCTGACCGCTGGCGCCTCGGAGAGCCGCAGCCGCACGGCGACAGTCACCTCCGAAACCGTTGCAACTTCCACGGGGTACGTCCCCGGCACTATGCGCCGCGCCAACGGGACGAAGTGGGCGTCTCCAAAACCCAAGTCCAAGACTGCGAGCACGCCCGAGGCGCAGGTGAGATTACCCAGGTGGAGTACTTCGATCGGCGCCGGGTTTTCGAATGGTCCGGCCATACGGCCAGCTGTAAACAGCCCCGGCACGTCGAGCTCCAGATGGGCTGGCAGGTCGGGCAGGGCGGCTTCGGATGTTGCACCGAGCATGAGTGCCTTGGCCCGGGCCGGATCGACGAACGGGGCTCCGGGCGGGTTGAGGAAAGTCGAGAGCCGGGAGATCCGCCAGCCGTCATCGCCGCGCCGCAATTGGTACTTGTAGTAGTAGGGGTTGTTCCCTGCACCGTGAATAACTGAGCGCACCGTCGCGGTGTCCTCGTCCACCTCGACGTCGGTGATCTGCTCGGCGCCCGGGTGGTGCGCGGGACTGGAAGACAGTGCGCCTTCCCGGCCGGTACGCATTCCCGGCGTGCAATGGGTGGCGAGCAGGCCAGACAGCTCGGCGGCCCAGGTTTCGAACACCCGGGGGTCGAATCCGGACGGGTCCGGCGACTTGCCCGACCGTTGCCACCTTGCATGGAAATCGGCCACGAATGCCTCGACCCTGGCGCGGGCCTCATTGCGGGTGACGCTTGACAGTTCCTCCATGGCAGGAGGCTACCGGGCGGGACCTTGAGACGGCACGGTTTTCCGGGATGAATACTGAAAGTTCACCCAGGACCTTGGGCCCCGGGGAATTGACACCTCCTGTGACCCCTGCCATATTTAAAACCATGAACCTGTCAGACAGCCGGACAGCAGGACAGCCTGCGGCCTCGCCGCTCGCCCGCCTCAGCGCTGCCGAGGCGGTGTTCAACGCGATTCGCAAAGACATCGAAGCGGGTATCGTCCCCGTCGGCGGCAAACTCGGCGCCGAGGCAACGCTGGCCCAGCAGTACGGTGTCAGCCGCTCGGTGATCCGGGAAGCGCTGCGGTCCTGCACTGCGCTCGGCCTGACGGTCACCAAGACGGGCAAGGGCACTTTCGTCGTGGCCAACACGGTGGCCAATGACCTCACATTGGGCCGATACTCCGCCCGCGACCTCACCGAAGCCCGTCCCCACATCGAAGTCCCTGCCGCAGGCCTTGCGGCCGAGCGCCGGTCCGACGAGGAGCTGGACACCCTCCGCAGCATTGTTGCCGCCATGGCCACCGAGTCCGATCCTGAATCCTGGGTGGCCCTGGACTCCAGCTTCCACGCTGCCATTGCCGCCGCCAGCGGAAACAAAGTCTTCGCCAGTGTTGTCGCGGAGATCCGCAGCGCCCTGGCCCACCAGTCCGAAACCCTGAACATCGTGGCGGACCGGCAACACGACTCCGACGTTGAACACCAGGAAATCCTCGCCGCCATCGAGTCCGGTTCCGCGGACGACGCACGGGCCGCCATGGCGCGGCACCTGGACGCCGTGGACCGCACTCTCGGAACAATCCTCAACCACAAGTAGCACCCGACAAGGAACCCATGCTCTCCCCCGCACCTTCCCCTGCCCTGGCCGCTGCCGCGCTTCCGCAGCACGCACCCCTCGTCACCGCAATCCGGGACGGCGTCGTGGAAAGCATCCATTACGGCTCCGCGGTCGCCACCGCCCCGGACGGCACCACCTTGGCCGCTGCGGGCGACCCCCTTGCCCCGTTCTACCCCCGCTCCTCGCTCAAGCCGCTCCAGGCGGTGGCCATGCTCCGCGCCGGCCTGCAACTTCCGGCGGACCTGCTGGCCCTCGCCTCGGCAAGCCACTCGGGCGGCACCCGGCACCGCAGCGGCACCCAGCGGATACTCGCCATGCACGGGTTGACCATCCACGACCTGGAAAACAGCACCGACCTGCCCTACGGCATCATCGAGCGCGAAGCGTGGCTGCAGGCGGGCCTCCACGCCACCCGGCTGACCCAGAACTGCTCCGGCAAGCACGCCGCCATGGCTGCCACCTGCGTCATCAACGGCTGGCCCGTGCGCGGCTACCTGGACCCGTCGCATCCATTGCAGCAGCTCATCGCCGCCACCATCACGGAACTGACCGGCGAGGAACCGCTCGCCCGCAGCACGGACGGCTGCGGCACTCCACTGTTCGCGCTGACCCTGCGCGCGATGGCCCGCGCCTTCGGCCGGATTGCACGTGCCGCCGCAATCCGGAAAGACGCGGACGACGGCGGACCGGCCTCCCTGGGCGCCGAGGCCGCCGTCGGACTCGCCATGCAGCATCACCCCGTGATGGTGGCCGGCGAGCGCCGGGACGTCACCGAGCTGATGCGGCGGCTTCCGGGCGCCGTGGCGAAGGACGGATTCGAAGGTGTCCAGCTGGTGGGGCTCCCGGACGGCCGCGCCACCGCGGTGAAGATTTCCGACGGCGGTGACCGTGCCCGGATGCCCGCGACCGTCGCCCTGCTCGATGCCCTCGGCGTGGATACCGCCCCGCTGGCCGGCATCGCCGCAGCGCCCGTGCTCGGTGGCGGACGCCGCGTCGGCCTGCTGCAGGCCACCGACTTCCTGTCCTAGACCCCAACCCATTTCGTGAGGACCCCATGACCATCACAGACACCGCCGCGGAAACCCGGTCCGAGCACGATCTGCTCGGCGACCGCGATGTACCCGCCGCCGCCTACTGGGGCGTCCACACGCTCCGCGCAGTCGAAAACTTCCCCATCACTGGCCAGCCCCTGGCCTCCAACCTCCACCTGGTCCGCGGACTGGCCGCAGTGAAGCTGGCCGCAGCCCGCGCCAACCGGGGCCTGGGCCTGCTCGACGCGGAACGCGCAACAGCCATCGAACAGGCCTGCCAGGACATCCTGGAAGGACGCCTGGCCGATCAGTTCGTGGTGGACGTGATCCAGGGAGGCGCCGGGACGTCGTCGAACATGAACGCCAACGAGGTCATCGCCAACCGGGCCCTGGAAATCCTCGGCCGGCCGAAGGGCGACTACTCCCGGCTGCACCCCAACGACCACGTCAACCTCAGCCAGTCCACCAACGACGTTTACCCCACTGCGGTGAAGCTCGGCACGATCTTTGCCGCGCGGGAGCTGCTGGCCGCCCTCGAAGAACTCGAAGACGCGTGCGCAGCCAAGGCGGTGGAGTTCCGCACCGTCGTGAAGATGGGCCGCACCCAGCTTCAGGACGCGGTTCCCATGACCCTTGGCCAGGAGTTCGGCTCCTACGCCGTAACCATTGGCGAGGACCGGCTCCGCCTGGCCGAGGCTGAACTGCTCGTCCACGAGATCAACCTGGGCGCCACGGCGATCGGAACGGGGTTGAACGCTCATGCCGGCTACGCCGAGGCGGCCTGCCGGCACCTCGCCGAGGTGACCGGCCTGCCGCTGGTCACGGCACCCGACCTGATCGAAGCCACCCAGGACGTCGGCGCGTTCGTGCACCTGTCCGGAGTCCTGAAGCGCGTGGCCGTCAAGCTTTCCAAGATCTGCAACGACCTCCGCCTGCTGTCCTCCGGCCCGCGCGCCGGGTTCGGCGAAATCAACCTGCCGGCCGTCCAGTCCGGCTCCTCCATCATGCCCGGCAAGATCAACCCGGTGATACCGGAAGTGGTCAGCCAGGTGGCCTACGAGGTCATCGGCAACGACGTCACCATCACCATGGCCGCGGAAGCCGGCCAGCTTCAGCTGAACGCCTTCGAGCCCATCATCGTCCACAGCCTCCACAAGAGCATCTCCCACCTGGAAGCCGCGTGCCGCACCCTCACGGCACGCTGCATCCGGGGAATCACCGCCAACACCGCCCATCTTCGGCTCACCGTTGAGCAGTCGATCGGCCTGGTGACGGCGCTCAACCCCCATCTTGGCTACGCCACGGCAACCGCCATTGCCCAGGAGGCGCTCGCCACCGGCAAGGGCGTGGCTGAACTGGTCCTCGAGCGCGGGCTCCTCACGGATGCCCGGCTCCAGGAACTCCTCAGCCCCGAACGCCTGGCCAACCTGAGCACCACCTAAGGAACTCCCTATGACGAACTCCCCCATCACTGACCACACCATCCCGCCCCAATCCCATGCGAGCGAAACCGCACTGCACGCCGAGGACAAGGGCTACCACAAGAACCTGAAGCCCCGGCAGATCCAGATGATCGCCATCGGCGGCGCCATCGGCACCGGCCTGTTCCTCGGCGCGGGCGGGCGGCTCAACGCGGCAGGCCCTTCCCTGGTGATCGCCTACGCCGTCTGCGGTTTCTTTGCTTTCCTGATCCTCCGCGCCTTGGGCGAACTGGTGCTGCACCGCCCTTCCTCAGGATCGTTCGTGTCCTACGCCCGGGAGTTCTACGGCGAGAAGGCCGCTTTCGTGTCAGGCTGGTTCTACTGGATCAACTGGGCTACCACCACCATCGTGGACATCACCGCGGCGGCCCTCTACATGAACTTCTTCGGCAACTACATTCCGTGGATGGCCGCGGTCCCGCAGTGGGCGTGGGCCCTCATGGCCCTGGTGGTGGTCCTTGCACTGAACCTCGTGTCCGTTAAGGTCTTCGGTGAGATGGAATTCTGGTTCGCCCTGGTCAAGGTCGCGGCGCTGGTCGCCTTCCTCGTCGTGGGCACCTACTTCGTCATCTTCGGCACGCCGGTGAACGGCCAGGAAGTGGGCTTCAGCCTGCTGACTGACAACGGCGGCATCTTCCCCAACGGTCTGCTGCCCATGATCATCCTCATGCAGGGCGTCCTGTTCGCCTATGCCTCCATTGAACTGGTGGGCACCGCGGCCGGCGAAACGGAGAACCCGGAGAAGATCATGCCGAAGGCCATTAACTCCGTGGTCTTCCGCATCGCCGTGTTCTACGTCGGCTCGGTCATCCTCCTGTCCCTGCTCCTGCCTTTCACCTCGTACCAGAAAGGCGTCAGCCCCTTTGTGACGTTCTTCGGTTCCATCGGCATCCAGGGCGTGGACGTCATCATGAACCTCGTGGTCCTTACGGCGGCCCTGTCCTCCCTCAACGCCGGGCTCTACTCCACCGGCCGGATCCTCCGCTCCATGTCCGTCAACGGCTCCGCCCCGAAATTTGCTTCCCGGATGAACAAAGCCGGCGTGCCCTACGGCGGCATCGCCATCACCGCGGGCGTGTCGCTGCTGGGCGTCCCGCTGAACTACCTGGTCCCTGCAGACGCCTTCGAGATTGTCCTGAACGTCGCGTCCGTAGGCATCATCATGACCTGGGCCACCATCGTGCTCTGCCAGCTGCAGCTCAAGCGCTGGGCGGACAACGGCTGGGTCAAGCGGCCGTCATTCCGGATGTTCGGTGCCCCGTACACCGGCTACCTGTCCTTGCTGTTCCTGGTGGGCGTGCTGGTTATGGTCTTCATCGATTCCCCCCTGACCATGCTGGTCACGGCCGTCGCGTCCGTCCTGATGGTGTTCGGCTGGTACGCATGCCGCACCCGGATCCGCCAGATCGCCGAAACGCGCGACGGGCACACCGGTCTCTCCCCCGTGGTCGCCAACCCGCCGGCGGCAACGTTCAAGTAGTGCCGTCACGGCGGAACCCTATGGCGGCAGCGCCCATGCCCGCGGCGACGTGACGTCTGCCCAGTGCAACGCGGGGTCATATCCGGCCCAATATCCGTCCTTTCGGCGGCCGGAAGTGACCCCGCGTTGGGTGCTCGCCTATGCTCGGCAGTATTGGCGCGCTGGCTCAATGACGAACCACGGGAGATACGCATATGACCACCTGGCGGATCAGGGACTTCCACTCGGCTGACCTGGACGGAATCCTGCACCTTTGGGAAACCCTCAAGGCAACCAATGTAGAGCCCGTGTACGCGCTGTCCGAGGTACTGGCATCCTGCGAAAAGGACCATGCCGTGGTGGCGGTGCTCGGCGAGCAGGTGGTGGGTGCCGCCGTCGGACGCGCCGCGCATGACCAGGGCTGGATCGTCTTCCTGGCCACCCTCCCCGAATTCCGCGGCCGCGGGATCGGCACCTCGCTGCTGGCCGCCGTCGAAAACCGGATGGCGCCGCACGGGTTGAACAAGCTGTCCGCGCTGATGCCGGAATCCGAAACCCGCGTGGAGCCTTTCCTTGGCCGCGGTTTCGCCCTGAAGAAGAACCTGCGGTACTTCGAGCGGACCATCCCCGTGCAGCGGCAGGAACTCGGGGCGCTCGGCCAGCTGGGCGGCCGCATCCTGGCACGGGACCTGTGGGAAAACGTGGCCGGCATGCGCCGGGAGAAGGAACTGCTGGAGCGGCGCCTGGTGCTTCCCCTGGCCGAGGCGGACCTGGCCGACGAGTTCGGGGTCGTGCCGCCGCGGGCCGTGGTGCTCTTCGGCCCGCCCGGCACCGGCAAGACCACCTTTGCCAAGGCTATCGCGTCCCGCCTCGAGTGGCCGTTCGTCGAAGTATTCCCCTCCAGGCTCGCCGCGGACCCCCAAGGCCTCGCCGGGGCCCTTCGCGAAACTTTCCTGGAAATCGCGGAGCTGGAACATGCCGTGGTGTTCATAGACGAGGTGGAGGAGATCGCGTCGCAGCGGTCCGGTGAGCCGCCGTCCCCCCTCCAGGGCGTCACCAACGAGCTGCTGAAGATCATCCCGGCGTTCCGTGAGCAGCCCGGCCGCCTCCTGGTGTGCGCCACCAACTTCATCCGCGCGCTGGACTCGGCCTTCCTGCGTCACGGCCGGTTCGACTACGTCATTCCCATCGGCCTGCCCGACCGCCAGGCCCGCGAAGCCATGTGGCAGCGCTTCATCCCAGCCCCCGTGGTGGACGCTGTGGACGTGGCGCTGCTGGTGGAAAAGACCGAAGGATTCTCCCCCGCGGATATCGAGTACGCGGCCCGCAGCGCCTCCCAGCGGGCACTCGAGAAAGCAGTGTACGACGACGGCGGGCTGGCTTCCGGCGGGACGCCTTCCGTCCGCGAGGCGGTGCGGAAGGGGCCCTCCACCCAGGATTACCTGGACGCCATCAGCGAGACCCGGACCACCGTCAGCGCCGAAGTGCATCAGGACTTCCTCGAGGACATCGACGCCCTGGGCCGAGTATAAGGGCCGCTAGGCTCCGCTTCCGCCGTCGTAACGGAGGTTCCCGTAATCCGTGTCGTCCGCCTCATCCAGCTGGGCATCGAACTGCTCCAGCAGCCACGGGTTGGCCCGGGCCAGGATCTTCCGGACCTCTTCCACGTCCACGGCGGCGTAGAGCACCGGCCGGGCATCGCGGTACTTGGTCACAGGCGGCTTGTCCGGCCACTTCGCCGCCAGCGCCTGGACCCGCTCCGGAAGTGAGTTATGCGCATTGTCCGCAATCTTGACCAGGGCTGCGTCGTGGTCCCGCGCGATCTCGGAGATCCCAGCCTGGTAGTCGTCCGGGTTGCTGTGCAGCCGGTTGGTTACCCGCTCAATGATGTCCACGGAACGCTCGGGCACGCCCATCTCCAACAGTGCCTGCCGCGTCATCGGCGTGTCCTCGGCGATGTCATGGAGATAGCCGGCAATCCGGATCTCGTCGTCGAAGTCCGCGAGGGCGTCCCCGACGGCAAGGACGTGCTCACGGTAAGGGCGCTTCAGTTTGTCCTTCTGCCGGTTGTGGGCCACCTCGGCCAGGACCTTGGCGGTTTCCACGGTGAACCGGTACTGCGGGGCGTTTGATTCTTCGGATTCTGGTGCGGACATGGCTCCACCCTACGCGCCGGCCGGGAGGTCAGGATCCGGGCCAGACCCATGGTTCCCGCGGGAGGGCCTCGGGCCGGAACCCCGCAAGCGCCCGTTCCAGTCTTCCGCCGGGGAGGCCCAGCGACTCTAAAAGCCGGTCACGCACTGCCTCTACCGGCACGCCGGCTGCGGTCAGGTCGCCCAGCGTGACGGCACCGTCGCGCTTGGCCAGCCGGGCGCCGTCGTGATTTACCACCAGGGGCACATGCGCATACTCCGGAACCGGAATATCAAGAAGCGCTGCCAAGTAAGCCTGGCGCGGAGTAGAGGAGAGCAGATCGTCCCCTCGAACCACCTGGTCGATGCCTTGGGCAGCGTCGTCCACGACGACGGCCAGGTTGTAGGCCGTCACACCGTCATTGCGGCGCAGCACAAAGTCGTCCACCGCCCCGGTATATGCCCCGCGCAGAACATCCCGGACGGTGCACTCCTGGACCTCCGCCCTGAGTCGGACCGCAGCAGGCCGGATGGACCGCTTGAACTCCAGTTCCGCCGGATCGAGGTTCCGGCAGGTTCCCGGATAGGCGCCCTGTGGCGCGTGCGGCGCCGAAGGGGCTTCCTGGATTTCCCGGCGGGTACAGAAGCACTCGTAGGTGAGACCGGCGGCGCGGAGCCGCCCGATCGCGTCGTCGTAGAGGGAACCGCGGGCGGTCTGGCGTACCGGCTCGCCGTCCCACGTAAGCCCGATCGCGGCAAGATCCCGCAGCTGCAGCGCTTCCGCCCCGGAGCGGGTGCGGTCCAGGTCCTCCACGCGGAGCAGGAACCGGCGGCCGGTGGAACGGGCAAAAAGCCAGGCGAGGATGGCGGTGCGCAGGTTCCCTACGTGCAGTTCACCGGACGGGCTGGGGGCGAAGCGGCCGGCTGGGATCATGGATCCACCCTAGCCGCAGCAAGGCAAGAGCCCCTCAGCTACCGATAAAGCCGGTGCGTCCGGCGATCGGTGGCTCAGGGGCTCTTGCCATCGTGGTGCGGAATGACGATGCGTGAACAAGAGTCATCAGCGGCAGCCTCCTTGCGGGAAGCGGATCCAGCTGCCGGGTGGTGTGCCGGAAAGCCTGTTAGCCCGCGGGCTCCGGCGGTAGCCGTTGCCCTGTTGCCAACATTTCAGCAGCAAGCCTACAGTTGGTGCAACGAGCCCCCACCCGATTGGTCAATTTGACCAATACTACAGCGACCGTTCGGCAGGAAAGTGATCAGATTGCAGCAACTCGACGCTACCGACCGTCGTATCCTCAACGCACTGGACGATGACCCGCGCGTACCGATCATGGTGCTGGCCCAGCGCCTGGGACTGGCCCGCGGCACGGTGCAGTCCCGGCTGGAGCGGATGACCGCGTCCGGCGCCCTGCGCCCGCACAGCAGCCGGGTGCTGCCCGCTGCGCTGGGCCGGGGTGTTGCCGCCTCCGTGAGCGCAGAACTGGACCAGAGCCACCTCAACGAGGCCATCGCGGCGCTGCGGAACATCCCGGAGGTACTGGAGTGCCACGCCCCCGCCGGCGACACCGACCTGCTGATCCGGGTGGTGGCCACCAGCCCGGACGACCTCTACCGGGTGTCCGAGGAGATCCGGCTGTGCCCGGGCATCGTGCGGACCTCCACCAGCATGTTCCTCCGCGAGGTCATCCCGTACCGCACCACCGGCCTGCTGCAGGCGTAGGCGCTGTTACACCGGGGGTCCGGAGTTGGATTTCACGGTCTTCATCACCAGCGTGGAGGTGAGCCGTTCCACGCCGGGGAGGGACGTGAGTTCAGAGTCGTAGAACCGCTGGTAGGCGGGAAGATCCTCGGCGATGACCTTCAGCAGGTAGTCTGGCGAGCCGAACAGCCGCTGCGCCTCCACGATGTTGGGATGGCCCGCGACGCGGCCCTCGAAAATTTCCATCGTGGGCCGGTCCACCTGGCGCAGCGTGACAAAGACAATCGCTTCAAACCCGAGGCCGACGGCGGCCGGGTCGATGTCCGCCTTGTAGCCCCGGATCACTCCGGACTGCTCCAGATCGCGCAGCCGGCGGTGGCACGGCGCCACCGTTAAACCCACCTGCGCGGCCAGGGCCGTGGCAGTCATCCGGCCGTCCTCGCGGAGGTGACGCAAAATATTCCTGTCTATATGGTCAATCACGCAATAATGCTACTGCCCCGCTCGGAAGGGCGGCAAAAAAGGGACAGCACTTTCGCCCCGAAACTTCCTAAGGTTTGTGCAATACGACATCCCGACAGGAGAATCCCATGAACCCCGAGCTGTTCCTGGCCTTTATCGCGGTGGCGGTTGCCTTGGCCTGCACTCCGGGAGTGGACTGGGCGTTCACCATCAGCGCGGGCCTCCGGCAGCGCAGCTTCGTCCCGGCCGTCGCCGGCCTGTGCAGTGGCTACGTCCTGCATACCGTCCTGCTGGTGGCGGGCCTCGCCGCGCTGCTGGCCGGTATGCCCGGCGTGCTCGGCTGGCTCACCATGGCCGGCGCCGTGTACCTGCTGTGGCTTGGCGTCAGCACCCTTCGCTCGTGGCGCGGGGCCACCTTCAGCGCGGGAGCCGGCGACGAACGTTCCCGCACCGGGCGTTCCGGCGGGACCCAACTGAAAGCCTTCCTGCAGGGCGTCGGCACCAGCGGCATCAACCCGAAGGGTCTGTTGTTTTTCGTGGCCCTGGTGCCGCAGTTCGTCAGTGCGGAGGCAGCGCTGCCGGTTCCGGTGCAGTCGGGCCTGCTGGGGCTGACGTTCGTACTGCTGGTCGCGTTCATCTATACGGCGGTGGCACTGCTGTCCCGGACGCTGCTGCAGAGCCGGCCCGGGGCCGCGCGCGCCGTCACCCTCGCCAGCGGGGTGATTATGGTGATCCTTGGCCTGGCGCTGCTGGGCGAACAGATCCTTGCCCGCGCCTAGTCATCGCTGAGCCGGCGCCAGTCCTGTTCCCACATCCGGCGCAGTTCCTGGTCCTTGCGGATGGGCACCGGAGCCTCGATCTCCTTCTGCGGCACGGGATCCGGATGCTTCCTGCGCCAGTCCCGCGGATGGAGCGAGCGTCGGGAGGAGTCCAGGACCAGCAGCGCACGGTCGGTCAGCGCGTCATTCCGGAGCACATAGTGGGTCTTGCGGCGCCGCAATACTTCGGCGATGGCCTGCTGTGCAGCCTCGAAGCGGCCTTCCCGGCGCAGTGCACGTGCGCGCACCAGCAGGAGCGCGGCGGAGAGATCGTCCGCGTTCAAAAGCCCGTCGGTCCAGTCAATCACGGTGCGGCTCCGGCCCAGCGAAAGGGCAAGGGTGCAGCGGGCCAGCGCGGTGGGGAGCGACGGCGGCAGCCCGGTCAGTGCCTCCAGCGCCGCTTCCGTCCGGCCGGTCTCGCGGAACGAATGCGCCAGCGCCAGGAAGACTGATTCCTCGCTGAAGAGGACGGGGACGGCCAGGCGTTCGGCGACCTCGACCCGGGTGACCACGCGCGTGAGGTAGGTGGAGGAGTAGCGGTTGGCGTCGTCGTCGTTCCTGGTGGCCAGCCCGCGCTGGAGCAGCTCCGATGCGCGCAGGTAGCCGCCGTGCTGGTAGCCGAGCAGCCCGGCCATCAGGTAGCAGAGGCCTGCCCAGCCGGGGTTGGCGCGTGCCAGCGCGATCAGCGCGCCCGGTTCTCGGCTGGTGAAGATGGCCTGGTGGACTGCCTTGGCGGGCCTGGGGAGAAGGAGCCGGGGGCGCGGGACCGGGCCGTCAACCGCCAGCAGCGCCGGGTGGCGGGCGCCGAGCACGCCCGTCATGAATTCACCCACTCCGCCGGCGAGGTCGTGGACCGGCGTGCGCACCTGCAGCGGGCCGAACGGGGTCAGGTCCCGGCTGTCCCAAAAAATCGGTGCAGTCTCGCCGGCGGTCATCTTCCTATCGTAACGGCGCCCCCGACTGCGTCCACGGGTCAGCCGTTCAGCGCCGCCACCCATACGCCCGCCACCCACGTGCTCGCGGCGAGGCAGGCCAGTCCAAACTCGGCAAGCATGCCCAGGCCGGTCGCCTTGAGCGCCGCCCAGCTGGACGTGGCCGCCGTGCCAAGGTTCCGCGTCCGGGCCACTTCACTGAGCAGCAGCCCGGCCGCGAAACCGATGAACAGGCCGGCCACGGGAATGATGAACATGCCCACAACACCTGCCACGATGCCCACGACGATGCTGTGCCCGGGAATCGCGTGCTGCTTCAGCTTCCGGCCGGTCAGCACGGCACTGGCGGCCATCCCCGCGGCAACGAACAGCATGCCGACGGCGAACACCACCCACCCGACGGTGCCCGCACCGCCCCAGATGGCCCACGTGAGGAGGGCAGCCCCGATCAGGATGCTGCCGGGCAGGACCGGAATGACGGTACCCGCCACCCCCACCAGGATCGCCAGGCCGCACAGGATAGTCACCACGGTCTCGGAGTTCATGGGCTTCAGTCTAGGGCCGGCGGTGGATGGCACTTTCCGGTGCTGATGCATGACGGCGGCGCCTCCTTGCGTGAGGAGGCGCCGCCGTCGTGCTCATCCCCCTGGAGTGCTTATTCGGCAGCGGCTGCTGCCACCGCCGCGGTGACGGCGGGAGCGACGCGCGGGTCCAGCGGGCTGGGGACGATGTAGTCAGCCGAGAGGTCCTCCGCCGCGAGTTCCGCGATGGCGTTCGCCGCGGCGAGCTTCATGGCCGGGGTGATGCGCCGGGCGCCGGCATCCAGCGCGCCACGGAAGATTCCGGGGAAGGCCAGGACGTTGTTGATCTGGTTGGGGAAGTCGCTGCGGCCCGTGGCCACCACCGCCGCGTACTTGGCGGCGACCTCGGGGAGGACTTCGGGGTCCGGGTTGGACAGCGCGAACACGATGGCGTCCTGGTTCATGAGCTGCAGGTGCTCCTCGGCCAGCTTCGAGGACGAGACACCAATGAAGACGTCAGCCCCGGCCAATGCCTCGGCCGGTCCGCCGCTGATGCCGCGGGGGTTGCTCCGTCCGGCGATGTCCGCCTTCTTGCTGCCTGCATCGGCGGCAAGGTCGGGGCGTCCGCTGTTGATGACACCGCGGGAGTCCAGCAGCACCACATCCGGGATGCCGGCAGCCAGGAGGATTTCGGCTACGGCGACGCCCGCAGCGCCGGCGCCCGAAACGACGATCCTGAGGCCTTCCAGCCCGCGGCCGGTCACCTTGGCGGCGTTGGTGAGGGCAGCCAGGGCAACGACGGCGGTACCGTGCTGGTCATCGTGCATGACCGGGCAGTCGAGGGCCTCGATGAGCTTTTCTTCGAGCTCGAAGCAGCGCGGGGCGGAGATGTCCTCCAGGTTCACGGCTCCGAAGCTGGGGCGCAGGCGGACCAGGGTTTCCACGATCTCGTCCACGTCCGTGGTGTTGAGGACCAGCGGAATGGAGTCGAGATCGCCGAAGGTCTTGAACAGGGCGGACTTGCCCTCCATGACGGGAAGGGACGCGCTGGCGCCGATGTTGCCCAGGCCCAGGACGGCCGTGCCGTCGCTGACCACGACGACGAGGCGCTCGGCCCAGGTCAGGGTGCGGGCGAGTTCGGGTGTGGCGTGGATGGCCCGGCTGACCTCGGCTACACCCGGCGTGTAGGCGATGGAAAGGTCGCGTTTGTTGGACAGCGGAACGGTGCTGCTGACTGAGAGCTTGCCGCCCTGGTGGGCTTCGAAGATCTCTGCCTCGGTCAACGCGGTGGCTGCGGAATTGTCGGTGGTGCTGATGGCGTCAATGGACACGTCGTTGTCTCCTGGTGCTGGCCATCTACAGACGGCACGTGGCGGCTGCGGCGCACGGGCGCCGGCGAGGAAAAGTTGCGTCAGGAAACCCAGGGGTGGCGGGTCCGTGGAAGCTGCGGGGATGCGTCCTGTGGCTTCGCTTTCAGCAATCGTAGGCAAGCGAAAAACGGAGGGCGTCCCTCTTGACACGCGTAACCCCAAGCCAAACCGTTTTATCGCGTCCGGATGTGACTTACGTCATGCGATTATGGCGGATTTATTGCCTGTTTGGTCTAGACCGGTTACGCGCTTTGATGGAGTGTGTAGCCCACGCGGTCTCCCGATGAGAGGTGCGAACACGCCTTTTTGAGGTCCTCTTCGGCCTCAAAAAGGGACAACCGACGGTTTCGGACGGACTGGACCAGACCAGTGACCGCCAGGAGCAGAATGCGTGCCGAGGTCCGGTCGCCACAGGCTTCCGCAACCGCACGCTCACTGAGCTCGTCGATCTCGCGCAGCAGGGCCGTGGCGTCATGGTGCGGCAGGTAGACGCCGCGGCTGAGGCACTGTTCGACGGCCGGCTGCATGACCCGCATGTGGAAGATCTCCATCACCAGCCCCGTGAGCCCGCGGCCCCTGAAACGCGGCGTGAGCACCCGGCTCGCGGCCGCCAGCTCCTCAAGCTGATGGCGGTACAGGGCCAGCATCAGGTGCGTCCGCGTGGGAAAGTAGCGGTACATGGTGCCCAGCGGAACGTCGGCCTGGGCCGCCACGTCGGTAAGCTCCACGTCGCACAGCCCCTTACGGGCGAAACTGCCCGCCACCTCCAGAATGCGGGAGTAGCGCAGCCGCTGCCTCGGAGCGGAGGGTCGGGCGGCCATGGGCGGATGATCTGGAAAAGTCTCAGGCATCATGTTCCGGGGTTGGTTTCGACGTTTGCAGCAGTCGGGACCTTCGCCATAACGGACCGCCTGCAATCCGGATTAACTATACGGCACGGATCCGTTGCGTAATTAGTCAGGCGCCTTAGCTTCCAGCTGTTCCAGGTCCTTTTGAAGCGGCAAAAAAGATCAGGCCACGCCCTTGATTTTCACCACGAAGACGGCCCCCAGCAGGCCGATGACGGCCGCCGCCAGGAACAGCGTGGCGTAGCCGCCCAGGAACTGGACCGAGAGGAAAGCCAGACCCGGCGCCACTACCTGCGGCAGGGAGTTGGCCACGTTGATCACCCCCATATCCTTGCCGCGGTGGGCAGCCTGCGGCAGCACCTGGGTCAGCAGGGCAAAGTCCACAGCGAGGTAAGCACCAAACCCGATGCCCAACACCGCGGCGCCGGCCAGCGCACCCGGCCAGACGGGAAAGAACGCCATGATGGCGCCCGCCATGGCGATGGTTACCGATGAGCCGATGACGAAGGGCTTCCGCCGTCCCGCCCGATCGCTCCAGGGTCCGGCGAGCACCGCCGTCACCATGACCATCAGCGCGTAGATGCCGGTGAGGATAAGGACTCCGGTGGCCGGATCGTCATGTTTGATGATGTCCCGCAGGAAGAACAGCAGGTAGACGATGGTCATCTGGTTGCCCACGTTGACCAGGAACCGGGTGAGCCAGGCCCAGCCGAAGTCCGGGTAGCGCCGCGGGCTGACATAGAACCCCCGGAGGAAATCCGCCGGCCGGAACGGTTGCAGGGCGCCAGCGGGCAGGACCGGGTCGTTCCGGTGGAACAGGTACGGCAGCACGGACAGCAGCAGCGCCGCCGCGCAGAGCCAGTACCCCACCATAAAGTTTCCGGAGACCACGGCACCGAACACTGCCCCCGTCAGGATGCCCAGCGTCTGCCCCATGGCGGCCAGGCCGCCCACTCCGCCGCGCTGGGGAACCGGAACGCGGTCCGGAACGGCAGCGGTGATGGCGGCGTAGGCCGCATTGGCGCCCAGCTGGACCAGGCACCAGAAGAGCACCATCAGGGCCACTGCCGCGGCGCCGGACATCGCCAGCAGCGCGGCCGCTGCCAGGACGGCGCCGGCCAGCACCCAGGGGGAACGCCGGCCGAAACGGGACGTGGTGCGGTCCGAAAACGCACCGAAAAGCGGGTTGGCCACCAGGGACACCGCAGCGCCGCACGCAGTGACCAGCGACAGGATCGCTTCTTTGCTGGGGGCGTCAATGCTGATGGCCTGTTGGCCGATGAAGACGTTGATGGGGCCGAAGAACGCGGCGTTGATGCCCACGTTGACCAGCACCAGGCCTGCGACCCAGCGGGCCGTGACCCTCCGGGTGGGCTCGGCGAGCGCCGCGGCCGCAGGATCCGCCGGAGCGGGAGTATCGGGCAGACTCATGGCGTGCTTCCCCTGGTGCGGCGGTGATGTTAGGAGTCAGACTATCGTGGGCCGTAAACCGGCCACCGCAGGGACCCGCACTAAGGAGACGCATGAGCCAGCCCATCAACACAGCAGACCTCTACGACGAACGGGGCGGGCAACTGGCCTCGGTGTCGCTGCAGTTCCAGTCCCTTGGCGGGCGGAGCCACTTCAGCGGCAAGGCGCGGACCATCCGCTGCTTCCAGGACAACGCGCTGGTCAAGGCCACGCTCGCCACCCCGGGAAACGGTGCGGTGCTTGTGGTGGACGGCGGCGGCTCGCTGGGCACGGCACTGATGGGGGACATGATCGCGGAGAGCGCCGTGGCCAACGGATGGGCCGGCGTCGTCATCAATGGCGCCATCCGGGACCGCCAGGCAATCGCGGCGCTGGATCTGGGCGTGAAGGCCCTGGGCAGCAACCCGCGCAAGAGTGCCAAGGACGGCGCCGGCGAGGTGGATGTGGACGTGGTGATCGACGGTGTGACCATCCGGGCCGGGGCCATGATCTGGTGCGATCCGGACGGCATCCTGGTGGAGCGCTAAAGGGCCAGCAGGAAGAATCTGCCGACACCGGGAAGAAAACCGGGCCTAAGATAGTTACTGAGAGCAACTATCAACGCTCGATTCCCCTTCTTTCCCTGGAGCACCCATGTCCACACGCTCTGCCGCGCCCGGCGCCGGCGAAACGCTGACCCAGCGCCAAATCGTCACCGTGATGGTGGGCCTGATGCTGGGCATGTTCCTGGCCTCGCTGGACCAGACCATCGTGTCCACTTCCATCTACACCATCGCCAATGACCTGGACGGCCTCTCGCTGCAGGCCTGGGCCACCACGGCTTACCTGATCACCTCCACCGTGAGCACCCCGCTGTACGGAAAGCTGAGCGACATCTTCGGCCGCCGCCCGCTCTACCTCACGGCGATCGGCATCTTCCTGGTGGGCTCGCTGTACGCCGGCTCGGTCAACTCCATGACCGAACTGGCCTTGGCCCGCGGCGTCCAGGGCCTCGGTGCCGGCGGCCTGCTGGCCCTGGCGCTGACCATCATCGGGGACATCGTTTCGCTCAAGGACCGGGCCAAGTACCAGGGCTACTTCATGTCCGTCTTCGGCATCTCCTCCGTGCTCGGCCCCGTGGTGGGCGGCGCGTTCGCCGGTTCCGCCACCATCCTGGGGTTCGACGGCTGGCGCTGGGTCTTCTTCATCAACCTGCCCATCGGCCTGGCCGCGCTGGCAGTGGTCTTCCTCTTCCTTCACCTGCCGGCCAAGCACGTGAAGCAGAAGATCGACTACTGGGGCGCGGCGGCCATCACCCTGGCCATCGTGCCGCTGCTGCTGGTGGCGGAGCAGGGCCGCAGCTGGGGCTGGACCTCCCTGAACTCCTTCCTCTGCTACGGGCTGGGAGTTGCCGGCATTGTCTGGTTCCTGCTGGCCGAGAAGCGTGCGGGCGACTACGCTCTGATCCCGCTGCGGCTCTTCCGGAACAACACCTTCGGGCTGTCCTCGCTGCTGAACTTCATCATCGGCATCGGGATGTTCGGAGCCATCGCGATGCTGCCGCTGTACCTGCAGCTGGTGAAGGGCCTGACCCCCACGGAAGCCGGCCTGATGATGATCACCTTTACCGTGGGCATCCTGGCGGGCTCCATCACGGCCGGCCGCACCATTTCCGCGTCCGGCACCTTCCGGATCTTCCCCATCATGGGCACCGCCCTCCTTACCGCGGCCGCCCTGGTCATGGGCTTCTCGCTGGGCGTGGACACCGGGCTCTGGGTTCCCGGCCTCATTGCCGTTTTCTTCGGCATGGGCCTGGGCTTCTGCATGCAGCCACTCACCCTGGCCATGCAGACCTCCGTCCCGCCGCGGGACATGGGCGTGGGCACGTCCTCCGCCGCGTTCTTCCGCTCCATGGGCGGCGCGGTGGGCACGGCGGTGTTCATTTCCATGCTGTTCAGCCTCGCCGCGAACCGCATCGCGGACAGCATGAAGACCGCGATGGCGGACCCCGCCTACCTGGCCGTCCTGCAGGACCCGGCAGTCGCGGCGGACCCGGCCAACGCCAAGCTGTACGAGTTCTTCCAGCAGGGAGGGTCCAACGAGTCGCTCAATGACACCAGCTGGCTGCACACCGCCAACAGCACGCTGACGCGGCCCATCACCGAAGGGTTCGCGCACTCGATCGACGTGGTCATGCTGACCGCTTCGGCGCTCACTGCAGTGGCCTTCCTCATCAGCTTCGCCCTGCCCAAGAAGAAGCTGACGGACCAGAATGCTGCCCCGGAGGGCGAGGAATCCATGCAGGTCCCCGCCCACTAGCGCATCCGCCGGGCGTCACGGGAGGCACCCTTTTGGGCTGCCTCCCGTTGTATTTTCCCTACAATCCGCGGTTTCCCACGTTGAGGCGAGCCAAAAGCGTGCCGGGAGTGACGGATAGGGAGCAGCCTGGGAGAGAAGGCGTACGACGGCGGCGCCTCCCGCCGTCGTACGCATCCGGCTGCCGCGTCCCTGGCCGCCCGAGTGGAACCGCGGGCGGTGACGTGCCACACTGTACAGCGCGAGTGCGCCGGCCGGTTGGGCCGGTACCGCAGCCGACGACGTCCGCACCGCATCCATCAACCCCCAGACCCAGGGAGAACCATGCCCACTGCCCAGGAGCCGACAAACGTGCACATTCCGAGGCGGGTGATCTGGCTGGCACTCGCGGGGGCGGTGGGCGGATTCCTGTTCGGTTTCGATTCGTCCGTGGTGAACGGCGCCGTGGACGCCATGAAGGACGAATTTGCGCTGTCCGAGGCCGTCACGGGCTTCGCCGTGGCCATCGCACTCCTGGGCTGCGCCGCCGGTGCATACCTGGCCGGTAAGGTGGCGGACCGCTACGGCCGGATCCCTGCCATGAAGATCGGTGCACTGCTGTTCCTGGTCAGCGCGCTGGGCACTGGCTTCGCGTTCAGCGTGTGGGACCTGATCTTCTGGCGCCTGGTGGGCGGCCTGGGTATCGGACTGGCTTCCGTGATTGCGCCGGCCTACATTTCCGAGATCTCGCCACGGCAGGTCCGCGGCCGGCTGGCATCGCTGCAGCAGCTGGCCATCACTACCGGTATCTTCGCCGCACTGCTGTCCGACGCGCTGCTGGCCACCGGCGCGGGCGGAGCCGACGAGCCGCTCTGGCTGGGCATCGAGGCCTGGCGCTGGATGTTCCTGGCCGCCGCGCTTCCCGCCGTGGTGTACGGCTGGGTGGCCTACACGCTGCCGGAATCCCCGCGCTTCCTGGTGTTCCAGGGCAAGGAAGACCAGGCCCGGGAGGTGTTCGGCTCCATCGCACCGGCCGGGGACGTGGACCGGCACATCCGCGAAATCCGCGACGCCATCGAAGACGACAAGCTCGCCGGCCAGAAGGGCTCCCTGCGCGGCAAGACGTTTGGCCTGCAGGCCGTGGTTTGGGTGGGCATCACGCTCTCCGTGCTCCAGCAGTTCGTGGGCATCAACGTGATCTTCTACTACTCCACCACGCTGTGGAAGGCGGTGGGTTTCCAGGAAAAGGATTCGCTTGCCATCTCCGTGGCAACGTCCGTGACCAATATCCTGGTGACCCTCGTGGCTATCGCCCTGGTGGACCGGATCGGGCGCCGCCCCATCCTGCTGGCCGGTTCCGTGGGCATGGCAGTGTCCCTGGGCGCCATGGCGCTGGCCTTCTCGTCGGCCACCGGTTCCGGGTCCGGGATTTCGCTGCCCGGCGCGTGGGGCCCCGTGGCACTGGTTGCGGCGAACGTGTTCGTGGTCAGTTTCGGCGCCTCCTGGGGCCCGCTGGTGTGGGTTCTGCTGGGCGAGATCTTCCCGTCCCGGATCCGTGCCCGCGCGCTCGGCCTGGCCGCAGCAGCGCAGTGGGTAGCGAACTTTGCCATCACGCTCAGCTTCCCGGTGATGGCCGCGGGATCACTGCCGCTGACGTACGCCATGTATGCATTGTTCGCCGCGGCGTCCTTCTTCTTCGTCATGTTCAAGGTGCCCGAGACCAACGGGATGTCCCTGGAACAGGCGGAGACGCTGTTCGTGGCGAAGGGCTCGGCCCGGGTTTAGGTGTCCCTGGGCGGTACATCAAGGACCGCGCCCGTCCCCTCTCCGAACGCTCTCTCACTTAATGCGCCATCATTGCCGGCGCTCTCTCACTAACCGGCAACGACGTCAGGGCGGAAACTGCGGCTTCGCCACGTGAGAAAGCGCACGACGCCGGCACTCGGGTGAGTACCGGCGTCGTGATTGCAGGAGGGTTGCGTCAAAAGCGACATGATCTGCACGAGCGATGCCGAAAAAGCCGCGTTAAGTGAGAGAGCGTCCCACCTTGGAGTCAGGCGGAGGCGGCTGCCAGCTCCGCCTGACGCTCCTCCACCAGGGTGGCGACGGCGTTGAACAGCGGGTGCTCCGGCTCCAGTCCGGTGATGCGGGCGGTGGCCCCTGCCGCGCTTTCGGCGGCGAGAATGGCCGCCAACTCGGTGGCCTCGGAATCCGCGGGATCGGTGAAGCGCAGCGCGGCGGCGATGGCCCCCAGCAGCGCCTCCGGCACCACGCCGCGCTCGGCAAGCTCGGCCGCCGGCCCAATGAACCGTTCGTGCCGGCTCAGCTTCCGCAGCGGCGCGCGGCCCACGCGGGTGACGGTGTCCGGCAGGTAGGGGTTGGCGAAGCGGACCAGGATCTTCTGGACATACGCCTCCTGCTCGCCGTTGCTGAACCCGTGCTTGGCCACCAGAAGCTGCTTGGTCTCCTCCAGAACCGCCCGGACGTCCTCGGCCACGTCCTGGTCCGCCATCGCGTCGGAGATCTTCTCCAGCCCGGCCTCGAACCCGAGATACGCGGCCGAGGCGTGCCCCGTGTTAACGGTGAACAGCTTCCGCTCGATGTACGGGGAGAGCTCGTCCACGAAGGTGGCACCGGGAATCACCGGAGCGGCATCGCCGAACGCGGTGCGGTCGATGACCCACTCGTAGAAAGTCTCCACGGTGACGTCCAGGCCCTGGCCGGGCTCCTGGTTGGGCACGATCCGGTCCACGGCGGTGTTGGCGAACACCACCTTGCCGTCCAGGGAACCCGCGGCGGCGCCCGGCTGGGCGCCCACCTCCTTGGCCAGGATGTCCGTGGCGTTGATAGCGTTCTCGCACGCCATCACCTGCAGCGGTGCCAGGCCGGGCTCCCGCGCAACGATGCCCCGCGCAATGGCGGGCGCCACGAACTTCAGGATGTGCGGGCCCACCGCAGTGGTGACGATATCCGCCGTCGCGATTTCCGCGACGAGCTCCGCCTCCTGCGTGGTGGAATTCAGCGCGCGGAAGTTCTCCACCGTCCGCACGGCCGGGTTCTCCCCCACCTCGTGCACGCTGTAGCTGTCCGCGGCCGCCAGTTGGTTGATCAGCCCCTCTGCGACGTCCGCGAAAACCACCTCGTAGCCGGCGTCGTGCAGCAGCAGGCCTACGAAGCCGCGGCCGATGTTCCCTGCGCCGAAATGAACAGCCTTCACTAGGAATTGACCTTTCCGAAGAGCGACAGGACTTCGTCCACGGTGGTGGCGGCCTCAAGCCGGGCCACCTGCTCCTTGTCCGTGAACACCTTGGCGATGGAGGACAGGATGTGCAGGTGCTCGTTGTTCACACCGGCCACGCCCACCACGAACTTGACCTCCTTGCCGTTCCAGTCGATGCCCTGCGGGTAGCGCACCACGGAGACGGCGGACGAACGGATGTGGTCCTTCGCGGCGTTGGTGCCGTGCGGGATGGCCAGGTAGCTGCCCATGTACGTGGACACGGATTCCTCGCGCTCGTGCATCGCGGCCAGGTAGCCCTCATCCACGGCGCCCCGGGCAAGCAGCAGCTGCCCTGCCTCGTCGATGGCGGCGTCGCGCGTGGTGGCGGAACCTTCCAGGATCACGCTTTCGCGGGCCAGCACCTCGGGGGCTGCACTTGCGGGAGTTGCATCCACCGGAGCGTCGGCGGCGTGCGCGCCGTGGGGGGCGGCAGCACGGTCGTCGCCCGTGGCGTTCTTCTCCCGGACCAGCTCCACGATCTCGTCATAGCGGGGGCTGTTCATGAAGTTGTCCACGGAGTAGTGCAGGGCGCTCCCGGTGGAGTGCCTGGCCCGTTCGGTGAGGTCCTGGTGGGTGACCACAACGTCGTAGGTGTCGCTGAGGTTGGCGATGGAGGCGTTGGTAACCTTCACGTCCGGGAAGCCGGCCGCTTTGATCTTGTTCCGCAGCACGGAGGCGCCCATGGCGCTGGAGCCCATGCCGGCGTCGCACGCGAATACGATGTTGCGCACCGGTCCGGCCAGGACAGCCACGCCACCCGCGCCGGCACCGGTCAGGGTGGAGGCAACCGAGCTCTTCTTGCCCTTCATCTGCTCCATCTTCGCGGTAGCGTCGTGGAGGTCCACCTCGTCGCTGTGCTTGGTGGTCTTGAGGATCACCGACGCCACCAGGAAAGACACCGTGGCGGCCAGCAGCACCGAGAGGATGACGCCCACGTAGCTGTCGCGCGAAGTCTGGGCGAGCACCGCGATGATGGAACCCGGCGCTGCCGGGGCAACCAGGCCGGAACCGGTGATGGCAAGCGTGGCAACACCCGTCATGCCGCCGGCGATGGCCGCCAGGATCAGCAGGGGGCGCATCAGCACGTAGGGGAAGTAGATCTCGTGGATGCCGCCAAGGAAGTGGATGATGGCCGCGCCGGGGGCAGAAGCCTTGGCCACGCCGCGGCCAAAGAACATGTAGGCCAGCAGGATGCCCAGGCCGGGTCCGGGATTGGCTTCAAGCAGGAACAGGATGGACTTGCCCTGTTCCAGGGACTGCTGGACACCCAGCGGGGTGAGCACGCCGTGGTTGATGGCGTTGTTCAGGAAGAGCACCTTCGCGGGCTCGATGAAGATGCTGGTCAGCGGCAGCAGGCCGTTGTCCACCAGGAACTGGACAACATTTCCGGCACCCTCGCTGAATGCCTTGACCAGCGGCGAAATGCCGTAGAAGCCCAGCATGGCCAGGAGCGCGCCCCAGATGCCGGCGGAGAAGTTGTTCACCAGCATCTCAAAGCCCGGGCGGATCCTGCCGTCCCAGAGCGCGTCGAGCTTCTTCATGGTCCAGCCGCCCAGCGGGCCCATGATCATGGCGCCGATGAACATCGGGATGCCGGCGCCCACGATCACGCCCATGGTGCCGATGGCGCCCACTACGCCGCCACGGACGTCATAGACCATACGTCCGCCCGTGTAGGCGATCAGGAGGGGCAGCAGGTAGGTGATCATGGGGCCCACCAGGCCGGTGTTGGGATCGCCGTCGGCGTTGGTGCCGAAGCCGCCCAGTTCCGGCACCGGCAGCCAGCCCTTCTCGATGAACAGGGCCGTGATGATGCCCCAGGCGATAAACGCGCCGATGTTGGGCATGATCATCCCGGAGAGGAAGGTGCCGAACTTCTGGACGTGCACGCGCGCGCTGGTGCGTGGCTTTGCAACTGTCTCTGTTGCCATGTGAATTCCTAACCGTTATTCCTGCAGCTGCGCAGGATGGTCCGATGTTTACGAGCTGGCGCTGATCCGGTGAAGCCATTCGAGGAACAGTTTGAGTTCCGAGCTGGAGAGCTGGTCAGAGTGCGAGGCCTGAAGTGCGGCGTTCAGGGCGATCGCTGCCACCACCACCGAGGACTTTCCGGTGCCGCCGGGGGCCGCGCCGGCGGCCGGCTCTGCGGACACCGCGAAAATCATGGCGTCACGGGTCATGGTGGACAGTTCAAGGTTCCGTTCTGCGGCGGGCTCCGCAATCAGCATCAGCGTCACGCCCACGTTGGCCGCCAGGATGGACCTGGCAGCCTCGCGCGGCTGGACGTTCAGCTGGCCCGCCACCGCTGCCTTGTTCAGCATTTCCTCCATGAGCGCTTCTGCATCAGCCACGATGGCAGGACGGCTTTCCGGGCGGATGTTGCCGAACATCACCAGGTACAGCTCCGGCTGGTTGAGGCCGAACCGGACATGGTTGTCCCACATTCTCCGGATGTCCTCGAGGGGATTGCCGGAAGGTGCGAAATCCCGCTCTCCGGCGACATACTCCTCGAAGCCCGCCGCTACAACGGCGTCGAAGAGGCCTTCCTTGTCACCGAAGTGGTGGTACAGCGTGGGGGCGGTGACGCCCGCCAGCTGGGTGATCTGGCGGGTGGAGACTGGCGCCCCCGCGGATTTGGCCAACAATTCCGCCGCAGCGCGCAGCAGTCGCATTTTGGGGGGAAGCTGGCCATCCAAACTCATAACCGCTACCCTAGCACCTATAGCAACGCTATATGAACTGAATCACATACAATTTTTTCCAGCACGTTCCCGTAGACACTAAGGACCTTCAGTGCAGAACTTCCCAGGAGTTGGCGTCAGCCCCGGCCGCATCATCGGCACCGTCCGGCAGATGCCCAAGCCCATCAGCGAACCGCCCGCAGGCCAGCAGCTGGCAGAAGGCACCACTCCTGAGGAAGCCACGGCAGCACTGAAAGCCGCCGCCACCGCCGTCCATGACGAGCTGAAGGCCCGCGCGGCGCACGCCAGCGGTGACGGCAAGGCGGTCCTCGAGGCTACCGCGCTGATGGCCAAGGACACCATGCTCCTCAAGGGCGCAGCCAAGCTGGTTGCGCGCGGGACCTCGGCAGAACGGGCCATCTGGGAATCCGGCTCCTCCGTCTCGGAGATGCTGCTCAACCTGGGCGGCTACATGGCCGAGCGCGCCACCGATGTCCTGGACGTCCGCGCCCGGATCGTCGCGGAGCTGCGCGGCGTTGCAGCGCCCGGTATCCCGGCCTCGGAGACCCCCTTCGTCCTCGTGGCGGACGACCTTGCCCCGGCAGACACCGCCACCCTGGACCCCAACAAGGTCCTTGCCCTGGTGACCTCCGGCGGCGGGCCGCAGTCGCATACCGCCATCATCGCCCGCTCTTTGGGACTGCCCGCGGTAGTGGCCGCAGTCGGCGTTGACGAACTCCCTGACGGCACCGAGGTGTACGTGGACGGCGCCGCCGGCACCGTCATCGCGGAACCGGACGCGGAGCTCCGCGAAGCCGCTGAGGCCTGGGCGGCCACGGCATCACTGCTGGCCGAGTTCACCGGCACCGGCGTGACGGCGGACGGGCATGAGGTGCCGTTGCTGGCCAACGTGGGCGGTGGCAAGGACGCAGAGGCTGCCGCCAAGTTGGGCGCCCAGGGCGTGGGCTTGTTCCGTACCGAGTTCTGCTTCCTGGAACGGGATACCGAGCCTTCCGTGGAAGAGCAGGCCGCAGCCTACAAAAGCGTCTTCGACGCCTTCCCGGGCAAGAAGGTGGTCCTGCGCACCCTGGACGCCGGCGCCGACAAGCCGCTGCCCTTCCTCACGGACTCCACGGAACCCAACCCGGCCCTCGGCGTGCGCGGTTACCGCACCGACTTCACCACCCCCGGCGTCCTGGACCGCCAGCTGGAGGCCATCGCTCTGGCTGCTGGCCAGTCCCGGGCGGATGTGTGGGTCATGGCCCCGATGATTTCCACCGCGGAGGAGGCCGCCCGCTTCGCGTCCATGTGCGCGGACGCCGGCATCAAGACTCCCGGAGTGATGGTGGAGGTTCCCTCCGCCGCCCTGACGGCCGAGTCCATCCTGCGCGAGGTGGAGTTCGCCAGCCTGGGCACCAATGACCTCACCCAGTACGCCATGGCCGCGGACCGCCAGCTCGGCCCGCTCGCCAACCTGAACACTCCCTGGCAGCCCGCCGTCCTGCGGCTGGTGGGCCTGACCGTGGAAGGTTCGCGGGCCGAAGGCAGCAACAAACCCGTCGGTGTCTGCGGTGAGGCTGCCGCGGACCCCGCCCTCGCCGTCGTCCTAACCGGTCTGGGCGTGACCACCCTGTCCATGACTGCGCGTTCCCTTGCCGCCGTGGCGGCCGTGCTCAAGACCGTGACCCTGGCCGAGGCCCAGGAGCTGGCCAAGCTGGCCCTCTCAGCCCCGAGCGCCACAGAGGCCCGGGCCTGGGTGCGGGAGAAGCTGCCGGTCCTTGCGGAGCTTGGCCTGTAACTTCCCGCGCTGTGTGTATCGACAGCTAGGCTTCTGCCATGGCATTGATAGCTCCCCGGGTCACGGCCGGCCTGCCCACTGAGGACGCGCACAGCCTCGCCCGCGCGCTGGAGGGCGGGCAGGACATCACGGTTTTCGTTGACGGCACCGTCCACCGCCTGCCAGGGCAGGCGAGGGACGCCGTCGTGGACCTCCTGGCGCGGCTGGGCCGCGGCGAAACCGTGACCGTCAGCAGCGTGGAGGAAATGCTGACCACGTCGCAGGCCGCGGAACTGGCCGGCATCTCGCACACGTACCTGCGCAACATGACGGACCGGGGCGAGATCCCGGTGGAGTACCGCGGCACGCACCGGCGCATCCGGCAGGCCGCCATCATGGCTTGGCTGGAGGGGCAGAAGAGAAAGGCCGACGGGACCGGGGACCAGGCGTGAAGCTGCAGTCGCAGGCCCTCCATGCCCGCGGGCTTACGGGCCGGATCCTCTGGTCCGGCGGGACGCCTGCGCCGCGGGGCGGTGAACCGGCGGCCGCCTCCGTGGCGGCGACAGGTTCAGGCGAAGGACAAGCTGCGTACGTGCTGATCCACGGCATCGGCGTGTCCCACCGGTACCTGGCGCGCCTGCACGTGGTGCTCTCGGCGTCGGCCCCTACATACTCCCTGGACCTGCCCGGGTTCGCCGGCACCCCCAAACCGGAACGGCAGCTGTCCGTTGTTGATTACGGCGCGTTCATCGCCGAGGCACTCGCTGCATGCGGTATCACTTCCTACATCCTGGTGGGCCACTCGATGGGCGCACAGTTCGCCATTGAGGCGGCCCTCGCAGCGCCCGAACGGGCGGAACAGCTGGTACTGATGGGGCCGGTGGTGGATTCACGCTACCGGAACGTCCGGCGTCAGTCGCTGGCGCTGTTCCTGGACGCGCTGCTGGCTGAGACCCCGTCCTCCAACTGGGCTGTGTTCAC
Organism: Pseudarthrobacter sp. NPDC092424; assembly: GCF_044754925.1. Classification (NCBI taxonomy): domain Bacteria; kingdom Bacillati; phylum Actinomycetota; class Actinomycetes; order Micrococcales; family Micrococcaceae; genus Pseudarthrobacter; species Pseudarthrobacter sp. NPDC092424. Next base: position 56,952 of record NZ_JBIVQC010000003.1, read on the forward strand.
CGATTACCTCCGTTGCGGCCCCCGCTGGTACTTCACCGAGCTGCCCGTAATGATGGCCTACCGCACCGAGGAGCGGCTCCGCGCCGTGGCCGCTCCCGTCCTGGTGCTCCGCGGCGAACGCGACCACGTGGCCGGGCCCGGCTGGTCCCGCCACCTGGCCGAGGCCGTTCCCCAGGGCCGCTTCGTGGAGATTCCCGGCGCGGGCCACGTAGCGCAGCACCTCCGCCCGGACGCCGTGGCGTCGGCCATCCGGCACTTTGTCACCGCCACCGCGCGGCGCACCTGAGTCCGGGGGCGCCTGCCTTACTAAGGTAGGAGCCGGCATTAGAGTACGACGCCGGCGGAGCTCCTCAGATGCGCGGCCTCGCCGCCCAGCGCCGCATCTTGAGCGCGGCGTGGAGTTCCAGCCGGGGCATCCCCTTGAGCGGGTCCACGCCCAGGAGCTGCCGAATGCGGCCCAACCGGTTGTAGATGCTGCTGCGGTGCAGGTGGAGTTTAGCGGCCACGTCCTGCACTGAGCCGTCATTGTCATAGAGCAGTTCCAGGACGGGAATGAGTTCCGCGTTGCGGTCGTGGTCCTCCAGCATCCGGTAGTAGACGGAGCCGGTATCCGCCCACGCGCCGGCCCCTCCCCCGGCGGACGCCAGTAGCTGGTAGACGCCGGTGGCCCGGCAGTCCACCAGTTCGCCCAGCTGAGGGTCCACGGCGGCTGCCTGCGCGGCCTGCTTTGACTGCCGGTACGCTTCAGCCAGTTCACGGGGGCGGGCAAACCCTTCGCTGATACCCAGGATGATCCGGTGCACCGGACGGCCGGAGCGCTTGGCAAGCTCCAGCTGGTAGTGGACCAGGACCTGCGCGTGGCTGGCCCGTCCGGACGTTTCGCGGAACAGCACCACCGAGTGGGTCTCCGTGCCGGCGCTGAAGAGGGCGGAGTCGACGCCGATGGTGGCCTGCAGCGCTGCCGACCGGTGGATCAGGGTGGACGCGATGGGGTCCGGGCCGCCGGACCAGCCGTCAGAGTCCAGCACGGTCACCACCTGCCAAGGCCCGCGGCCCTGCACTTCCTTCCACCCGGCCACCGCCGCCACGGCATTCGGTTCACCGGCGCATGCGGCCAGAAATTCCCGTTCGCGGCTTCGGCGGAACTCGGATTCGGCGGTATTGGAATCCAAAAGCAGCCCGGACAGCGTCTCCAGCTCATGGCTGACGCCGGGCAACTGGGTGAGGATCGCCGTCGGGCTTTCCTCCGCCGAGTCCTGCTGCACCCAGAGGTACCCCACGCGGAAACCCCGTACGAGGAGGGGCACGCACACCCGGCCCAGCATGCCCAGGTCCGGGTTTCCGGGCACCACCACGGGCCGCACCGCCGTGGCGATGCCATGCGACAGCTGCCACGCACTCACGTCCGCCGGCACCTTTTTGCTCAGCAGGAAATTGACCCGGACACGGTCGGCGTGGGACTGGTTGGAACTGTAGGCCAGCAGCAGCCCGTCCAGGTCCTCAAGCGAAAGGCCCCGGCCCAGCTTCTGCGCCACCTGCTCAACGAGCTGCTCCACATCCTGCTGCATGGGCCAAGAGTACTGCCTGGAAGGGCTCCCCGACGAACGGACATGAGGCGACACCTGACGCTCTCCGACTGAACAAATGTCGCGCCAGCGGGGTAAAAATCCGCGAATTTCCGCGGACGACCTATGCCGGGGGCCGGCGGGCCCGTGTCGGGTGGCTCACAACCGGTCCTATCGTGGATTAACGAATCCTCTTCCACCTTTTTCCGGCAAACCGGCCGAGAACTGGAGCCCAAAATGATCATCGGTGTCCCCAAAGAAATCAAGAACAACGAATTCCGGGTGGCCATCACCGCCGCCGGCGTCCACGAGTTCCGCACCCACGGCCACACCGTCCTGGTGGAGCGCGGCGCGGGCCTGGGCTCCGGCATCACCGACGAGGAGTACGCGATCGCCGGCGCCGAGATCGTCAACGAAGCGGACGACGTCTGGGGCCGCGCGGACATGGTCATGAAGGTCAAGGAGCCGGTCAAGGCCGAATACCACCGCTTCCGCAAGGGCCTGATCCTCTTCACCTACCTGCACCTCGCCGCTGAGCCCGAGCTGACGCAGGAACTGATCAACTCCGGCGTCACCGCCATCGCCTACGAAACCGTCCAGGACGGCCGCGCCCTGCCGCTGCTGGCCCCGATGTCCGAGGTTGCCGGCCGCCTGTCCGTCCAGGTTGGCGCCACCTCCCTGATGGCCCCCGCCGGCGGCAAGGGCGTCCTGCTGGGCGGCGTCCCCGGCGTCCGTCCCGCGAAGGTTGTTGTCCTCGGTGCGGGCGTGGCCGGCACCAACGCCGCAGCCATGGCCCTGGGCCTCGGCGCCGACGTCACCATCCTGGACATCAACATCAACCGCCTCCGCGAACTCGACGCCCAGTACCAGGGCCGGCTGAAGACCGTGGCCTCGAACAAGTACGAGATCGAGAAGTCCGTGGTGGACGCCGACCTGGTCATCGGCTCGGTGCTGATCCCCGGCGCCAAGGCCCCCAAGCTGGTCACCAACGACCTCGTGGCCCGCATGAAGCCGGGTTCGGTGCTGGTGGACATCGCCGTGGACCAGGGCGGCTGCTTCGAGGACACCCGTCCCACCACGCACCAGGAGCCCACGTACAAGGTGCACAACACCATCTTCTACTGCGTGGCGAACATGCCCGGCGCCGTGCCGAACACGTCCACGTACGCACTGACCAACGTCACCCTGCGCTACGCGGTCTCCCTGGCCAACCTGGGCGTCAAGGCCGCCTTCGACCGCGACCCCGCCCTGGCCGCCGGACTCAACATCGCCGCCGGCCACGTGGCGCACCACTCGGTCTCCGAGGCGCATAACCTGCCCCTCGTCGCCGACTGGCACGAGCTGGTTTCCGCCTGACCTAGGCCAGTGCCCTGGCCTCCTCGATGATCTCGAGGACCCCGACGGCGTCTTCCGGGTTAACCGGGAGGGGCGCCGCCGGGGTGGGGCCGGCCAGGATCCTGTCCGCCAGGATCCGGTAAAACTCGGAGTATGCGCCGCGTTCGGTGGGCAGGGCATCAAGGTGGCCGTCACGGCCCAGCAGCCCTGCCCATTCCGGCGCCTCCAGGCCGAAGTCCGGATCGAGCGGGCTTCCCCCCGCCTCGATGTACGGTTCCTGCGGGTCCACCCCCTTCTTGGTGTAGCCCCCTTCGGATCCCAGCACCCGGAACCGGTGCCCCTGCTGGGCGCACATGAGGTTCATGGTGAGGTGGCTCGACACTCCTGAACCGTGGCGCAGCACCAGGAACGCGTCGTCCTCAGCGCGGGCGTCCGGGCGGCGGGCGTCCAGCTCGGCGTGGACCACGCGGGCCGGACCGAACAGCTGCAGCGCCTGGTCAATCAGGTGGCTGCCCAGATCGAACAGCACACCGCCGCCTTGCTCCGGCGTGGCCGCGGCCTTCCACGGCTTGGACACCACCGGCTGCCACCGCTCAAACCGCGACTCAAACCTCGTGACCGTGCCCAGCACGTCCGCGGCCAGAAGCTTCCGTACCGTCAGGAAATCGCCGTCCCACCGTCGGTTGTGGAAAACGGTGAGCACCCTGCCCAGATCCTTTGCCAGCCTGACCAGTTCCCGGCCCTCGCCGCTGGTCACGGCAAATGGCTTGTCCACCACCACGTCCAGCCCGGCTTCGAGGGCCGCCTTCGCCAACGGGTAGTGCGTGGCCGGCGGGGTACCCAGGACCACCAGGTCCAGTCCGGCGGCGAGCCCGAAAACCGCGGCGGCGTCGGGCACGGTCCTGGCCCCCGGATGGCGCGCCAGGGCGGCTGCCTGCCGGCCGGCGTCGGACGTTGCAATGACCTCCAAGGAGTACCGCGGGTCGGCTGCGATGAAGGGAGCGTGGAAAACGCGCCCGGAGAGCCCATAACCCACGACGGCGGTGCGGATGGTTGGCAGGGAGGCTTCAGTTCGGCTCATCCCGCCAACGCTACCCCCGCACCCTCTCTCACTTAATGCGCATCAAAACCAAACGCTCTCTCACTTCCGGTGGATGTGCGTTCCGGAAGTGAGAGAGCGTTGGTGAAAAACCCACATTAAGTGAGAGAGCGTCGCGTGGGGTGTTACTTCTTTTCCCAGCCGATGGTGGTCCAGTCCGGAACCTGGGACAGGCTCTGGAACAGTGACGGGCCGTAGTTGGCCAGGCCGGTGCGGACGAAGGAGATCTGCGGGCCGTTCATGACCGGGCCCATGGAGAAGTACTTCGCCATGTGCTCCTTCTCGACGTCCATTGCTGCCTTGTTGCGTTCCGCGCCATCCTCGATGGAGGCGAGGTCGGCGATCTTCTTGTCCAGTTCCGCGTCGCCCAGGCCGTTTACGTTGGTCTTGGAGTCGTAGTACTGCTTGACCGAGTCCGTGGCGTCGGCGCCCACCGTGTATCCGGAGACGCTCAGGTCGAAGTCCCGGCCGCCAATGACCTTGCCAAAGTCGGCGGAGGCGCGCTGGTCGATGCCCACCTCCATGCCGCCGGCCTGGAGCTGCTTCTGCAGCGTCTGGGTGAAGGCGAGGGTGGTGGGGTCGTCACCGAAGTTGCTGATCCTGAAGGACACGGGTTTGCCGTCCTTCTCCATGATGCCGTCGGCGTTTTCGGTGTAGCCGGCCTCGGTGAGGACCTTCTTGGCTGCCTCCGGACCAGTCTCCGTCACGGGGTAGTTGTCCTGGTAGTAGTCGGAGAAGGGCAGGAGCATCATGGAGCCGGAGCTGGGCTCTTCCCAGTTCAGGCCGTTGAAGCGCACCTTGCGGAGGGCCTCGCGGTCCACGGCGCTGAAGATGGCCTTGCGGACCGCCACGTCGGTAATCTTCTGGGCATTCAGGTTCAGGCCGCCGGCGAACAGTCGCTGGCCACGGCGGACTTCGGCGTCCTTGCTGCCTTCGAGCTGCTTGTACAGGGCGATGGTGTTCGCGGAGACGGCGTCGATCTCACCGTTCTTGAAGGCAGCCACCTGCGCACTCGTTTCCAGCTGGCGGAACACGACGCTTTCCAGGACCGGCTTGTTGCCCCACCATTTCTCGTTGGGGACCAGGGTCACCGTCAGGGCAGCGGAGTCGTACTGGTCCAGCTTGAAGGGGCCGGCCATCCATTCGGGGTGCATCTCGCCGACGAATCCCTCGTTGAAGACCTCCGGGGAATTCACTGCCGGGTGGATCAGGCCGAAGAAGAGCGACTCCAGGGGGTACACCGGACGGGATGTCTTGACGATGACTTCCTTGTCATTCGCGCCGGCCTCCACGGACTCAACGAACTCATAGGCGCCCGGGCTGACAATGTCGTAACCGGCGTCCGGGCTCTTCAGGATGTTCCAGGTGTTCTGGAAGGCCTTGACGTCGATGGGCGTGCCGTCGTTGTACGTGGCCTTCTCATTGACCTTGATGGTGATGGTCTGCTTGCCGTCCTCCACCTTGCTGTCCACGGACTCGCAGAAATCGGGGTTGGGCGAGGCCTTGCCCTCGAAGTTCACCTTCCAGCAGCCGCCGATGCCGCCGCTGTTGATGGCAACCGGGTTCATCGGAATCTGCAGTGCGGAATTGTCCGAGCTGTTGCCGTCGTTCGAGAAACCGTTGAAGTTTGGGCCGATGCTGCCCAGCGGCAGGGTGACCTTCCCGCCAGGTTCCAGGTCGGCTGCGGGCTTTTCGTTAACGCTGATGAGCTTGGACAGGTCGCTGCCTGCCTCCTGCCCCTTGCCTGCATCGGGGCCGGTGGAGCCGCCGCCGCATGCCGTCAGCGCCAGGGCAGCAGCTACTGCCGCGACGCCGCCGATCCTGGTCATGTTCCTCATGGTGTTCCCTTCATTGTGCGGGTGTTGGTACGGATGTGAAGCGTGTGAAGTGCCGAAAGAATCCTAGGGCGCAGTGTGCCCGGCGTCGCCATGGCTCACCAGCATGTCGTGGTCGATTTCCCCATCGGGGAAGAAGCAGGCGAACCGCTGGTCAACGGGGGTCTCCGGCGCCCCTTCGAGGGCCTGTACGGCCACGGACGGACCGGCGGGCTCCAGGGGCGGTTCCAGGGTGCGGCACTGCTCCTGCCTGGCCGCCGGAAGCGCCGCGTAAACGGGGCAGCGGGTGGCGAAGTTGCAGCCCTTGGGTGCGTCCAGCGGGGACGGCACGTCGCCCTGGAGGATGATGCGTTCCCGGGTGCGTTCCAGCTGCGGGTCCGGCACCGGGATGGCGGAGAGGAGCGCCCGGGTGTACGGGTGCCGGGGGTTGCCGAAGACCCGGTCCACCTCGCCGATTTCCACGATCTTGCCCAGGTACATGACGGCCACGCGGTTGGAGATGTGCCGCACCACGGACAGGTCATGGGCCACCAGCAGGTAACTGAGGCCCAGCTCTGCCCGCAGCTTGTCCAGGAGGTTGATGACGCCGGCCTGCACGGACACGTCCAGCGCGGAGACGGGCTCGTCCAGGACCACGAGCTTGGGGTTGACCGCAAGCGCGCGGGCAATGCCGATGCGCTGCCGCTGGCCGCCAGAAAACTGGTTCGGAAAGCGGTTCACGTGGTCCGGCTGCAGGCCCACCAGCTTCATCAACTCCATGATGCGGGTCCGGATGGCCTTGCGGTCCAGGCCGGCGTTCTGCAGCGGCTCGGCCAGGACCTCATAGACGGTGAAGCGGGGGTCCAGCGCACCGGTGGGATCCTGGAAGACCATCTGCAGTTCCCGGCGCATGGCGCTCTTGGTTTTGGCATCAGCCGCCAGCTTGTTGCTGATGCCGCCGATCACCACCTCGCCGTCCTGGTCCTTGTGGAACTCCATGATCTCCAGGAGCGTGGTGGTCTTGCCGGAGCCGGATTCACCCACGATGGAGAAGCACTCACCCTCACGGATGTCGAAGCTCAGCCCGTCCACTGCCTTCACCGTGCCGATCCGCCGCTTCATGAGGGCCCCCTTTGTGAGCGGGAAATGCTTTCGCACATCGGTCAGCTGCAACACGGTGGCCCGTTCCCCGCGCGGGATGGCGTCGAAACGCGAAACGGGGACTGGCGGCGCAGCGAAGATGTCATGGACATCCACGCCCCCACCGAGCGCTTCGGACTTGATGCACGCGGCATGGTGCAGCCCGTCGACAGTCACGGGCTGCAGCGGCGGTTCGCCCTGCAGGCACGGCTCCGAGGCCAGGGGACAGCGCGGTGCGAAGGAACAGCCGGTGGGCTCATGGATGAGGTTTGGCGGCATTCCCTCGATGGGCACCAGCGACGCTTTCTCCGCCGCATCCACGCGCGGAACGGCGCCGAGCAGGCCCATGGTGTACGGCATGCGCGGGTTGTAGTAGAGCTCGTCCACCGGCCCGGTTTCCACGGGTTTTCCCGCGTACATCACCATGATCTCGTCCGCCATCCCGGCAACCACGCCAAGGTCGTGGGTGATCATCACGACGGCGGCGCCCGTTTCCTCCTGCGCCGTGTGCAGCACCTCCAGCACCTGCGCCTGGATGGTCACGTCCAGGGCCGTGGTGGGTTCGTCTGCGATGAGGACGCGCGGGTTGTTGGCGATGGCGATGGCGATCATCACTCGCTGGCGCATGCCGCCGGAGAATTCGTGCGGGAAAGCCTTGAGCCGGTCCCGCGGACTGGGGATGCCCACCATGGCAAGGAGCTCGACGGCGCGGGCTTCTTTGGCGTGCCTGCTCATGCCGGGGTTGTGGACAGTCAGCGCCTCGACGATCTGGGTTCCCACGGTATAGACGGGCGTCAGGGAGGACAGCGGGTCCTGGAAGACCATGGCCAGCTCGTTGCCGCGGTAGGCGCACATTGCCTTGTCACTGAGACCCAGCAGTTCCTTGCCCCGGAGCCGGACGGAGCCTGTCACATCGGCCGTGGATGGCAGCAGGCCCATGACGGCCAGGGACGTGACGGACTTGCCGGACCCTGACTCTCCCACGATGCCGAGCGTCTTGCCGGCCATGAGGTCGAAGTCAACGCCACGGACCGCGTGCACCACGCCGTTCTCCGAGTTGAAGCGGACGTTCAGCCCGCGGACGGACAGGACGGCATCCCGGTGCGCGGCCAACGGCCCGGCGTGGAGCCCGGCAATCTGCAGCCGTTCCACCGTTGTGGCAGACGGCTCTACGGGGCCGGTGCTGATTTCGCTGCTCATGCTGTCATCTTCTCCACGCCGGGGGTTGCTGTGCTGCCGCCGGCCGGGGACTTACGCTGCCGGCGCTTCCTGGCCCCGCCGATGGAACTGCTGTTCGGATCGAAGGCATCCCGCAACCCGTCGTTCATCATGGCCAGGGAACCGGTCAGCAGGAACATCACCGTCAGCGGCACCCAGAACATCCACGGAAAGGTCTGGACCTGGGACGTGGCGCCACCGATCAGGACGCCCAGGCTCACGTCCGGCACCTTGATGCCGATGCCGATGAACGAGAAGGCCACCTCGGCGAGGATGGCACCGGTGACGCCGCGGGTGATGTCCAGGACCAGGAGCGAGCCGATGTTCGGGACCAGGTGGCGCCAGACGATCCGGCGGGGCGGGACGCCCATGTACTGGGCAGCTTTGACGAAATCACGCTGCATGAGGGACATGGAGAGGGACCGGATAAGCCTGGCAGTCCCCATCCAGCTGAAGACGAGCAGCACCATGATCAACAGGAACCAGGACGGCAGGTCCCGCTTGAGGCCTTCACCGCCGCCGCTGGTGGCCACTGCCACAACGAGCAGGGCGGGCATCATGATGAGCGCCTCGAGGACAAAGAGCATGACCTTGTCCACCTTGCCGCCGAAATAGGCCATGGTGCACCCGTAAACGGCGGCCACGAGGACGGATGCCAGGCCCACTACCAGGCCGATCAGGATGGAGATCCGGGTGCCCTCGACGGTCATGGCATAGAGGTCGATGCCCGCCTGGGACGTTCCCAGGTAATGGTCCCCCGATGGCGGCATGCCGATGTTGAAGGGGTCGATGGTTTCTTTGTCCCAGGGCGTGAAGTAGCCGCCCACCAGGGAGAAGAGGGTCAGTGCAAGGAAGATCGCCAGGCCCGCTACGGCGGTCCGGTTCCGCAGGAACCGCCGGAGGATAATGGTGGATTTTCCAATAACGACGTCGGCGCTTTCCAGGTGCGCCTCCTGCGCCACGGCTGCCGGGTCAACGGCGTTCAGGTTGGTCACGGTTACTGCACCCGCACTCTCGGGTCCACAAGGGTGGTGGCGAAGTCGGCCAGGATTGCTCCCAGCGCGAAGATGACGGAGCCGTAGGCCAGGGTGGCCGTGGCGGCGTTGACGTCCTGGAGCGCAATGGCGTCGATGCTCCAGGAGCCGACGCCCGGCCAGGCGAAGATCTTCTCTGCGAAGAAGCCGCCGGCAAAAATGGCGGGGATGGTGAACGCGATGCTTTGGGCCACCGGGATGAAGGACACCCGCAGGGCGTGCCGGGTGATGGCCTGGTTCCGGGTGAGGCCCTTGGCCCTGGCGGTCCGGACAAAGTCGGCGTTGACGTTGTCCAGAAGGTACTGGCGCTGGGCAATTTGGTAGGCACCCCAGCCCACCAGGGTGATGGCCACCGTTGGCACCACGTAGTGGCCCAGCATGTCCAGGAACTGTCCCCACCCCGGTGCGATGCCGGGGGTTGAGATGCCAGTGACGAAGAAGATCCGCTGGCCCACGCCCTCATTGATGTTGATGGCGCCCAGCTGCACCAGGAAGTATGCGATCGGCGCAGGCACAATGTAGGCGAGGTAGCTGTAGGACGTGATGACCCGGTCCTGCAGTTTGTATTGGCGCGCGGCTGAATATACGCCCAGGGCAACACCGATCACCAGGGTGAGGATGATGGAAGCCAGGAAGAGCCGTGTGGAGATCCAGACCCGGTCGCCGAACTCGGCGTTGATGAAGGCGCCGTTGGGGCTGCGGCCCCAGTCCCAGCGGGTCACGATTGCCGTGAGCCACTCGACGTACCGCTCCCACGGGCTCAGGTGGGGATCAAGGCCCTTGAGCCGCATGGAGTTGGCCACCTGCTCCGGGCTGGGCCGGGGAATACGCTCCTGCTCCAGGAGGGCGGGCTTGAGCGAACTGACCGCGAGGAAGTATCCGGCCGACGTCGTCAGGAAGATCATGAAGACGTACGTGATGCCGCGTTTGGCGAGGTACCTGAGCACGGGTTGAATCCTTCCGAATGTTCCCGGCCGGGACGGTTGTGGCGTCGCGCCGGAACTTCCGCCAGCGGGTAGCTGGGCTCCCGCTGCCCATAAGGCCAGTCCTGGCGGACCATGCTGCGGGTCACATTGAGAGGAAAGTATCACAACGCACGCCCCAAACCGCACGCCGTTGCAGGTAAAACTGCCCTGCGGGGCCAGATCGTTATGAATAAGTTTGTGAAGTTGATTTGACTGGACGAACAGCCAAAAAGGTGCATGAGCTAAGCGCCGGCGAGTACCCGTGTGACAAGGTCGCGCCACGACGCAGCCAGCCGCTCCGTACTGACCCTGTCCCGCCGAACGAGCCCCAGGATGCGTTCCGGGTCGAGGGTCGCGCTCAGGGCGCCCGCCATCAGCCAAGGCTCCGGTTCAAACCCCGACTGCCGCAGCAGCATGTCGATGTGCCGCTGGCCGAGGACGGCGGCCGGTACCTCGAACCGTCCGGGCGAAGACTTCTCCGCGGCCAACACCAGGTCGCCGAACTCCACGACATACCGGATCCGTTCCGTCCCGTAGGCAACGAGCCGGTTCAACGGAGCGGCGCCGGGACCCAAGGGGGCCGGGCCAAACATGAACCGTGCCTGGAAGGCCGATTCGGAATCGTCGAGGAGCGCGAGCAAGAGTCCGGAGCGGCTGCCGAACCTGCGGAAAACGGTCCCCTTCCCCACGCCGGCGTGCTTGGCGAGCAGGTCCATGGTGAGGCATGCGGTCCCGCCCTCCCGGATGAGCTCGCGGGCGGCACCGAGCAGGCGCTCCCGGTTGCGGGCAGCGTCGCTGCGTTCCGGAGCCGGGCCGGGGGCAATGCCGGGCCCCAATGGGATGGATCTCACAGCTTCCAGTGTAGGTGCCGGGAATAGAAAACGGACTACGGTCCGTTTACTCTGGTGAAAGCCGGTGATAAGCGCCAGCCGCGTTCAGCCCGGAATGCAACCCGATACCAACCCAGGAGTTCCCATGACGAAAAGCACCGTCCTGACCCTCGTCGGCAGCCTGCGCGCTGAGTCCACCAACCAGAAGCTGGCTGAGGCGATCCAGCTCAACGCGCCGGAGCACGTGGATGTCGTCATCCACGAAAGCCTGGGCAACATCCCGTTCTACAACGAGGACATCGACGTGGAAGGCAAGGTCCCGGCCGCGGCCGCTGCGCTCCGCGCCGCCGCCGGCGAGGCGGACACCCTGCTGCTGGTGACCCCCGAGCACAACGGCACCGTCCCCGCCTCCCTGAAGAACGCCATCGACTGGCTGTCCCGCCCGTTCGGCGCCGGCGCCCTCGCGGGCAAGCCGACCGCCGTCGTCGGAACCGCTTTTGGCCAGTACGGCGGCGTATGGGCACAGGATGAGGCCCGCAAGGCCGTTGGCATCGCCGGCGCCGAGGTCCTGGAGGACGTCAAGCTCGCCGTTCCCGGCTCCATGGTCCGCTTTGCTGAGGTCCACCCCAAGGACGACGCCGAAGTCGTTGAGCAGATCCGGGGCATTTTCGACGCCTTGGCCGCAGACCGCGCGGCAGCCTAAGCTCCCGCCCGCCTGAACCCGCAGTGCCCGGTGCGCGTCATGCGCACCGGGCACTGCGGCGTTGGAGCCGCAGTACGGACTCCTGTAAATCAGTACTCAACATCTGTTGCCTTTTTGGCAACAAGAGGCTGTATCCTGATGGTGTGACACACGAAACAATCGACGCCGCAGCAGGGACGCTGCCAGCTGAAGCAATTGATGCCATCGAGAGGGCGGCCACGTCCGCCCACCGCCACGAGGAACTTTTCTCGGAGCGCGCCGCAAACATCCGTCAGTCCGCCGTCCGCGACGTCTTCGACATCTCCATGCGCCCGGGGCTTGTCTCCCTGGCCGGCGGCAGCCCCTACCTGCAGTCACTTCCGCTGGACCGCCTGGCTGCCACCGCGGCGGAGATCATTGCCCGCGACGGCCTCACCGCACTGCAGTATGGCGCCGGACAGGGTACCCCGGAACTGCGCGCCCAGATCTGCGAAGTGATGGCCGCCGAGGGCATCCTGGATGCCCGCCCGGAGAACGTGGTGATCACCGCGGGCTCGCAGTCGGCCCAGGACATCGCAACCAAAGTCTTCTGCAACCCGGGGGACGTGGTCCTCGTGGAGGACCCCACGTACGTGGGCGCCCTGAACACCTTCGAGGCCTACCAGGTCCAGGTGGAGACCGTCGAAATGGACCAGTCCGGGCTGGTGCCGGAACTGCTTGAAGCCAGGATTGCCGCACTCCAGTTGGCGGGCAGGAACGTCAAGTTCCTGTACACCATCCCGAACTTCAACAACCCTTCCGGGATCACGCTGGCGAAGGAACGGCGGCAGCAGATTGTCGATATATGCCGTAAGGCGAATATCTTGATCCTGGAGGACAACCCGTACGGTCTGCTCCGTTTCGACGGTGAACCCCTGGCTCCGCTGCGGGCCGCGAACCCGGCCGACGTCATTTACATGGGGTCGTTTTCCAAGATCTTCGCGCCTGGCCTGCGCATCGGCTGGGCCCTGGTTCCGGAGCATCTGCAGCGCCGTTACTACCTCGCAGCCGAGGCTGTCACCCTCTGCCCTCCGGCCCTGAATCAGATGCTCGTTTCGGCGTACCTCCGCGACTTCGACTGGCGCGGACAGATCGAGACGTACCGCGGCCTCTACGCCGAACGGTGCCGGGCCATGCTGGCGGCCCTGGAAGAGCACATGCCCGCCGGAACCAGCTGGACCAGCCCCGAGGGCGGATTCTTCGTCTGGGTGACGCTGCCCGAGGGGCTGGACACCTACCCGCTGCTGCAAAAGGCGATCGACGCCGGAGTGGTGTTTATCCCGGGAGCCGCCTTCACGCCGTCGGACGAGCCGTCGAACAAACTGCGCCTCGCCTTCAGTGCCGTGCCCCCGGAGTCCATCACCGAAGGCGTGCGGCGCCTGGCGCCGGTACTGCGGGAAGCCATCGCCGCGCTGTAGCGTTGGCCTCACACATCGCGTATGACATGAGCAAAGGAGCACACACATGAGCGGAACCATCGTTGTAGGCGTGGACGGCAGCGCCACGGCCAAGAAGGCAGCAGAGTCTGCGAGGGACCTCGCGGCGGCACTGGGTGCATCGCTGCACGTGGTCTCGGCCTTCGACAGCGACCGCACCGAGGTGTTCGGCAGCGGCAGCGACCGCTGGATCGTCTCCGACGCAGATGCTGCCGAGCACGTGGCCCGCACCGTCGCGGAGTCGCTGGGCCGGGACGTCAAGGTGACCTACTCCTCCGCCCGCGGCCGCCCGGCCGACGCCCTCATCAAGGAAGCGCTGCGCATGGATGCCCGGATCATAGTGGTGGGTAACCGCCGGATGCACGGGATCGGCCGGGTGCTGGGCAGCGTCGCCAACAGCGTCGCGCACAACGCCCCCTGCGATGTGTACATCGCCAACACGTACGACGCCGACTAGCGCCACCGGCGCACGACCCGGAACAGAACCCTCCTGCGATCCCGCAGGAGGGTTCTGTTCTCAGGACGGCGCAGGGACTTAGTCCAGCAGCAGCGCCGGTTCCTCCAGGATCGCGGCCACGTCAGCCATGAAGCGGGCCGACAGGTCGCCGTCCACCACCCGGTGGTCGAAGGATCCGCCCAAAGTGGTGATCCAGCGCGGAATCACCTCGCCGTCCAGCACCCACGGCTTCTGCTTGATGGTGCCGAAGGCCACGATTGCCACCTCGCCCGGGTTGATGATGGGAGTTCCGGTGTCAATGCCCAGGGCGCCGATGTTGGTGATGGTCAGCGTCCCGCCCTGCATCTCCGCCGGCTGCGTCTTGCCGGCCCGCGCTGTGGTGGCCAGGCTGTTGAGCGCCTGTGCGAGTTCCTTGAGGGACAGGTCCTGGGCGTTCTTGATGTTGGGCACCATCAGGCCGCGGGGGGTGGCGGCCGCGATGCCAAGGTTCATGAAGTGCTTCACCTGGATCTCGGCGGTTCCGTCAGCGTTGTCCACCCAGCTGGCGTTGACGCTGGGGTTCCGCGCCGCGGCCCAGATGACGGCCTTGGCCAGGATGAGCAGGGGCGAGACCCGGATGCCTTCGAAGTCCCGTGACGCCTTGAGCCGCTTGACGAATTCCATGGTCCGGCTGGCGTCGACGTCCACGAAAATGCTCACATGCGGGGCGGAAAACGCGGAGTCCACCATCGCCTTCGCCGTGGCTTTGCGGACACCCTTGACGGGGACCCGTTCAATCCGCTGGTCCTGCGGCTTCCCCGCGGCACCCCAAAAACCGGTCGCCTTGTCCAGTTCGGCGTCACGCTGGGCCTGGTAGCTCACCAGGTCCTCGCGCGTGACCTCGCCGCGGGAACCGGTGGCCACCACATCGGCAAGGTCGATGCCCAGGTCCCGCGCGATCTTCCGGACAGGCGGCTTGGCCAGCACCTTGCTGACCAGGCCGGTGATGGTACCGCCGAGGGTGGGCCGGGGGTCGACGGCGGCGGCTTTCGCGGACACCTCGGCAGGCGTGTGCGGCTGGATCGGCTCCACCTCCGGGGCGTTGACCGTCACCGAGGCGGACGGCGACGTTTTGCGCGGGCGGCGCTTGACGGCGTCGGCCTTGGGACCCGAACCCACCAGCGGTCCGGCCTCCGGGCTGTCCGCTTCCGCTCCCGGAAGCGTGCCGTAGAGCGGCTGGGCCGGCTTTTCCGGTGCCCGGGCCGGCTGCCCGCGATTTTCGGGGGCGCGGACATCCGCAGGGGTGGGGTCGCCCGCGATGTGGTCGCTGACGCTGATGATGGGCGTGCCAACGTCCACCGTGACGCCTTCCGGCACCAGCAGTTCGCTGATGGTGCCGGCGTACGGCGACGGCAGCTCCACCAGGGACTTGGCCGTTTCGATCTCGCACAGGACGTCATTGACGGCCACGGCGTCTCCCGGCTTGACCTTCCAGGAAACGATCTCCGCCTCGGTCAGGCCCTCGCCGACATCCGGCAGGTTGAACTTGTTCAGTGTCATGGTGTCCTCGGGTTGGGCAGGAATCAGTACGCGAGGGCGCGGTCCAGCGCCTCAAGGATGCGGTCGATGTCCGGAAGGTAGTCTTCCTCCACCTTGGCCACTGGATACGGCATGTGGAAGCCGCCCACGCGGATGACGGGCGCTTCCAGCGAGTGGAAGGCCCGCTCGCTGACGCGGGCTGCGATTTCGCCACCGATCCCGCCGAAGGTGGGCGCCTCGTGGGCAACGATCAGGCGTCCGGTCTTCTGCACCGAAGCGGTCACCGTCTCGAAGTCGATCGGCGAGATGGAACGGAGGTCGATTACCTCCACGCTGCGGCCGTCCTCCTGGGCAGCGTCAGCGGCGGCGAGGGCGACGGGAACCAGCGGGCCATAGGCCAGGATGGTGGCGTCGTTGCCAGTGCGCAGGACGTGGGCCCGGAACGGATCCGCGGACGGTCCCGGGGTGGCCGTGTCCACCTCGCCCTTGAGCCAGTAGCGCCGCTTGGGCTCGAACACGATGACCGGGTCCTGGCAGGCGACGGCCTGCTGGATCATCCAGTAGGCATCGTGCGGGTTCGACGGGGTGATGATGCGCAGCCCGGCCGTGTGGGCAAAAAGCGCCTCGGGCGATTCGGAGTGGTGCTCCACTGAACCGATGCCGCCGCCGTACGGAATGCGGATCACCACTGGAACTGTGAGGTTGCCGTTGCTGCGGGCGTGCATCTTGGCCAGTTGCGTGGTGATCTGGTTGAAACCGGGGAAGACAAAGCCGTCGAACTGGATTTCGCACACCGGGTAGTAGCCGCGCAGCGCAAGGCCGATTGCGGTGCCGATGATGCCGGATTCCGCCAGCGGGGTGTCCACCACCCGGTCCGGGCCGAACTCGCCAATCAGGCCGTCGGTGACCCGGTAGACGCCGCCCAGCGGGCCGATGTCCTCGCCCATCAGCAGCGACTTTGGGTTGGCGGCCAGCGTGGCCCGGAGGCCCTCGTTGATGGCCTTGGCGATGGTCATGGTGGTCATCAGTGGCCTGCCTCTGCTGCTGCGCCGGATTCTTCGCTTGCCGCGTCACCGGCAAACCCGGCGCTGTAGTCCTCAAACCAGGCCAGTTCCTCGGCCACCAGCGGATGGGCCTCCGCGTAGGTATTGGCGAAGGCGGAACGGATGTCCGGGCTTTCCAGGTCGTGGGTGGTGCGCCTTACGTAGGCGGCGAGCTCATCGCCGTCCGCCTTGACCTGGTCGAAAAACACGTCGTCCGCCAGTCCCTCGGCGCGCAGGTACTTCTCGAGCCGCATCAGGGGATCCTTGGCGCGCCAGGCGTCCTCTTCAGCCGATTCGCGGTACTTTGTGGGGTCGTCCGCCGTGGTGTGGGCGCCGACCCGGTAGGTGAAGGCCTCAATCAGCACCGGGCCCTTGCCTTGGCGGGCGTGCTCCAGCGCCCATTCGGTGACGGCGTGGACAGCGATGACATCGTTGCCGTCCACCCGGATACCCGGGAAGCCGTAGCCCTTGGCCCGGTCGGACAGCGGAACCTTGGTCTGGACGTTGGTCGGGACGGAGATGGCCCAATGGTTGTTCTGGCAGAAGAACACCACAGGCGCGTTGTAGGAGGAGGCGAACACCATGGATTCGTGGACGTCGCCCTCGGAGCTGGCGCCGTCGCCGAAGTAGGCAATCACGGCCGCATCAGCGGCTTCCTGCCCGCCGGCCCCGGCGAGCTTCCGGTCCCGCTGGATGCCCATGGCGTAGCCCACCGCATGGAGGGTCTGGGCGGCCAGGACAAGGGTGTACAGGTGGAAGTTCGTATCTCTGGGGTTCCAGCCGCCATTGGACACGCCGCGGAACTGGCGCAGAAGTTCGGCCAGGTCCACGTTGCGGGTCAGCGCTACGCCGTGTTCGCGGTAGGTGGGGAAGATGTAGTCCTGCGGACGGCTGGCCCGGCCGGAGCCGATCTGTGCGGCTTCCTGGCCGGTCAGGGGCACCCAGAGAGCCAGTTGGCCCTGGCGCTGCAGGGCGGTTGCCTCGACGTCGAACCGGCGGATGGAGGCCATGTCCGCGTACAGGCCGCGGAGAGCTTCCGGAGTCAGTTTTTCCGCGTACGGGCTATAGACGGGGTCGTGGCCGAGCTTTCCATCCGCGGCCAGCAACTGGACCATCTTTACCGGGGGCTCGCCCATAACCGCTTCGGCATCAGCTTCACGCTGGTCCTCAACCGCTGTTCCGTCGAACTCGGTGGCAGGCAGATGTGTGCCCATACCGTCTCCTCGCTTGCCGCGTCCGGAAGGACCGCAATATAGCTGGGATATATGCCGCGCGGGGCATAGATTCCCCACGCGGCATATACATTGGCTTACTGATCCTAACTTTATCCGCAGCACCAGGCGGCAGGGCTACTTGTTAAGCGCTAGGAACCTCCGGGCGCGTTTGTATAGTCCGCACATAGGCCCAGGAAGCGGGTATTCGCCTCTTCCTCGCCGATGCTGACCCGGACACCCTCACCCGGGAAGGCCCGCACGGACAGCGCGCGTTCCCCGGCCAGCTCAGCGAACCGGGCGCTTTCCGCACCAAGTTCCAGCCACACGAAGTTGCCCTGCGCGTCAGGGACGCGCCAGCCAAGGTCACGCAGTCCAGCCATCACCCGGGAGCGTTCGTCCACGAGGCTTTGTACCCTTTCTACAACCTGGTCATAGTTCTGCACCGAAACCATGGCGGCTCTTTCGGCGATCTGCGACACGGCGAAAGGCGTGGCCGCCACCCTCAGGTGCCGGGTAAGTTCCGGGCCGGACACGCTGTAACCCACCCGGAGCCCGGCCAGGCCATGGGCCTTGGAGAACGTCCGGAGCACCACCACATTGGGATACTTCCGGTACATGGCGATGCCGTCCACCGCATCTCCAGCGCGGACAAACTCCTGGTAGGCCTCGTCGATCACCACCACCACGTGAGAGGGCACGGAGCGGATAAAGCGCTCGGTTTCTGCCGCGGTCAGCGCCGGGCCGGTTGGGTTGTTGGGCGTGCAGAGCAGGATGACCTTGGTCCGGGCGCTGACGGCACCGGCCATGGCGTCGAGGTCGTGGCGGCCGTCGGCGGTGACGGGAACGCGGACGCTCTCGGCTCCGGCCAGGCCCACGCTGATGGGGTAGGCCTCGAAGGACCGCCACGCATAGATGACTTCGTCGGCCTTGCCGTCGTCATTCTGCCCGGCGAAGGTGGCCAGGATCTGGTTGAGCGCGCCCAGGCTGCCGGCGCCGGTGACAATGTCATCGGCCGGGACGTCGAGGAATTCCGCCAGCGTGGCCCGCAGCCGGCTGCTGAGCGGATCCGGATACCTGTTGAAGTCGGTTTGCAGTGCAATTGCGTCCACGACGGCGGGGAGCGGAGGCAGCGGATTTTCGTTGGAGGACAGCTTGTAGCTTGCCAGTCCCTCGACGGTGACGGGGGGCTTGCCGGCGGCGTACCGGGGCAGCCTGTTCACCACGGGACGGGGCGGGATTCCGCCAGCCAGGGCATCAGAAGGAGTCATGGGGCTTAGCCTACTTCCCGGCAATCATCTTCCGCGGGGGCCGGTACGGTTCACCAATTCTTTGCCCCGGCGTCACGTTGCACTGATGGACTGGCAGCCCACGAGGACCAACAGGAAAGACACCACAATGATGATGCGAAAGTTTGCCGCGGCGCTCACAGCTGCAGCACTGGCGGTCGCCGGTGTGCTGGCCGCGCATGCGCCAGCGCACGCCGAGGAGGATATTAAGACAACTGGCCACAGCGAGATCCGGGTCATGTCCTACAACATCCACCACGGCGCCAGTGGCGAAGACGTGCTTGACCTGGAACGGATTGCGCAGGAAATCGAGGCCACCGGGGCCCGGCTTGTCGGCCTGCAGGAGGTGGACCGTCACTGGTCCGCACGCAGCAATTACCAAGACCAGGCCGCGTGGTTGGCTGAGCGGCTGGACATGCACTACGTGTTTGCGGCAAACCTCGACCTGGACCCGGAACCGGGACGGACCGAGCGCCGCCAGTACGGAACGGCGGTACTCAGCAAATATCCGATCCTCAGCTCAGAGAACCACCTGCTCACCAACATTCAATACGCGGAGAAGCCGACGGAGCAGCGCGGGCTCCTTGAGACGGTCATCAACGTTGCGGGCAACCACATCAGCTTCTACAACACCCATCTTGATCACCGCCGGAGCGAACAGCGCCAGCTGCAGGTCAAGGAAATGATGGCGATCACCGCCGAATCCCACAGACCGTCCCTGCTGGTGGGCGACCTCAACGCAGTTCCGGAGTCGATCGAAATGCAGCAACTCATGACGCGCTTCCATGATGTCTTCGCCGCGCTCGGCCAAAGCAGTGACTACACGATGCCGGTGGAGAACCCCACCCGCCGCATCGACTACATCCTCAGTGAAGGGGAAATCGAACCTCGCTTCGCTGAGGTGATCAACACGGCGGCATCCGACCACCTGCCCATCGTTGCCGACGTTTCGGTGGCACAAAAGCCAAACGGCCAGATGCGCTAGCTGAAGCGTTTGACGGGTCACCCGGCGGAGCTCAGCCCTCCGTCGGGTGACTTTCGGAAGGCAACCCTCAGATGCGCGGACTGTGTGGAAACATTGGTCCATGCGCATCATCCTGCGGGTCATCATCAACGCTGCCGCCCTCTGGGTTGCCAGCTGGATCCTGCCGGGACTGGACATCACCACCTCCGCCGCGTCCGAGGCCGTGGCAAAGACCGGGGTCACGCAGGGAAGTGAGACCACGGGCGTAGTACTTGCCTACCTGTTCATCGGGGCGATTTTCGGGGTTGTCAACGCGCTGGTCCGCCCCGTGGTGAGCTTCCTGGCGCTTCCCCTCACCGTCCTCACGCTGGGCCTGTTCACCATCGTCATCAATGCGGCGATGCTGTACCTGACAGCCTGGATCAGCAGCTACACGCCGGTAAAATTCACCATTGACTCCTTCTTCTGGACCGCTGTGCTGGCGGCCATCATCATCACCCTCATCTCCCTGGTGACCGGCCGGCTTGCCGGTGCCGGCCGGCGCTGACGTCCGGGCCGTAGCTGACATCCGAACGGTGCACGCGGGGAGAGAACGGCCGGAACGGACTGCCCGACTGCGGTTCCGCCCTGGTCAGGGAAAACCGCGTGGCCGTTGCCGTGCCTCCCGCACCCAGGACACCCGTGAGCACAGCGGATGAGGCCGCAAGCGCGGGATCTGTGCTGGCGGAGACCGCGCGGGCACCGTCTTCATAGTTGGCCAGCGCATGTCCCGGCCCCAGGGCACCGCGCTCATAACCGGACACGTCGTTGGTGAGAGTGACCGTGACCCGATGGCCGGTATCCGGGTTAGGGGTCCCGTCTCCCCCGGGCACTCCGTCCGCCTGGTGCTCAAGGTGGAGCAACTCGACACCCCGCCCCGGTTCGATGCGCCCCACCGGCGAACCCGCCGTAAGGACATAGCGGACGTCGAACTTCTCCAGGACCTGTGGGTCTGCCGCGAAGTTCATGGCGTGGATCCCGCCCTGGCTGTATCCCACCGCCACTACCGGGTCGCCTTCGTGGGCTCCGGCCGCCTTCAGGGCCTGCAGGATCGCAGCCGTGACGTGCCCGGAATCCCAGGCCATGGACTCGTGGATGCCGCCCAGGTCAAAAGGGTTGTCCTGGCCGACAGCCACCGACTGCGTCCCCGGCACCACAACGACATAGGCCTTGCGGCCGGCGTCGCCGACTTCGATGACCTCGATGTACCCGGCTCCGCGCGCCTCGATGGCGCGGATGCGCTCCAACAGTCCTGCCGGGCTGGCATCAAGCTGTACCTGCAGCGTTTCCGCCCGCCGCGCATCAAGAGGACGGGAGAGGAAGTCCGGAGGGACGCCCTCGACCGCCTGGGTCAGCGATGATGCCAGCACCGCCCCCGCGCCAACCACCCCGACCGCCATCGTCTGATCCAGAGTGTCGCGGTCCGGCACCCAAGTGGCCAGGAAATTCGTTACCCGCTGCGACACCTCGCCCCAAGTAAGGAATCCCAGCGTCCGCCGGGCCACCGCTCCCGCCTCGGCCAACTGGTAGTCACGGATGCAGTCCCTGATCCGGGCGCCGGTGCCCTCCATGTCCGCCGCAACGCGGCCGACAATTCCGTGCCCGGCCCGCACGGCATCAGCTGCCGGCGCAGTGGACCATGGCGGCAGGCGCTCAAGCCGGCAAAGTTCCTGCAGGATCCGCCCGGTTTCTGCTTGGACCGCCTGCAGCTCATCTGCCAGGGCATCCAGCTTTTCCGCGCCTCCCGTCAGCTCGGCAGACTGGACGCTGATGCCGCCGGTGCCGCCCCTGATCACCAGGCTGCCGTCCACGGCCGGCCCATGGATGCGCAGCGAGTCGTCCCCGGAGTCCACGCGCATCATCACGGCCATCGGGGTGGAGCCGCGGCCCCGTACTCAGGCGCCTCCCGGGCGCGGTTCCTGATGGCAACGCCCCCCTCATGGAGCCGGTCCAACGCGTTCCGCAGAACCGCAGCGTGTTCTGCGACCCTGCGCCGGTAGGCATTGCCCGCCGGTGACTGCCAATTGAGCAGCTGGATTTCGCCGCAGCGCCGCAGGACCTCCTCCACCCTGGCGGCGCAGGCCTCAGCACGGAGTGCCAGGTGCTCCAGCTCCACGGCGCGAGGTGGCTCCGTTCTGATCCCCGACATTGGATCATGGCCCATAGTGTGTTCCCCTTTGCCCCGTTCCGGACACCACGGTAGGGACGGTCCGCCGCGAAGGTAACTGCCGCCGTCGTCTATGTGGATAAAAGGGCGGCGGCCAGTAATGCAGGCCGCCCCGCTTAGAGGGGTGGGGGAGTTCGTGAAAGAATCAGCACATGCCTCAGACTGCCGCCACAGACACCCGTACGCCCTCAGGACGCCTGGCCCTCGCCGCGTCCCAGGAACAGATCGCGCTGGGCCCGCTGGACGGCCGTTACCAGGCCGCCGTCGCGCCGCTGGTGGACTACCTGTCCGAAGCCGCGCTGAACCGCGACCGCGTGGCCGTTGAAGTTGAGTGGCTCATCCACCTGACCAGCAACAACGTCCTCCCGGGCGCGGGTCCCCTGAGCCCGGAACAGCAGGACCGGCTCCGTGCCATCGTCACCGAATTCGACGCCGCCTCCGTTGCCGAGCTCGCGGAGATCGAGGCCGTGACCGTCCACGACGTGAAGGCAGTGGAGTACTACATCGGACGCCGCCTGCCCGCCATCGGCATCGAAAACCTGACCGCGATGGTCCACTTTGGCTGCACGTCCGAGGACATCAACAACCTCTCCTACGCCCTGGGCGTCAAGGGAGCTGTGGAGGACGTGTGGCTCCCGGCCGCCCGCAACCTCGTGGCCCAGATCAGCAGGATGGCGGAGGACAACCGTGCCGTCCCCATGCTCTCCCGCACCCACGGCCAGCCCGCCACCCCCACCACGCTGGGCAAGGAACTCGCGGTCATCGCGCACCGCCTGCATCGCCAGCTGGACCGGATCGCCAGGACTGAGTACCTGGGCAAGATCAACGGCGCCACCGGCACTTACGCCGCCCACGTCGCATCGGTCCCCACCGCTGACTGGCAGCGGGTCTCGAAGTCGTTCGTGGAAGGCCTGGGGCTCACCTGGAACCCGCTCACCACGCAGATCGAAAGCCACGACTGGCAGGCTGAGCTTTACGCCGACGTGGCACGCTTCAACCGCATCCTGCACAACGTCTGCACGGACATCTGGAGCTACATTTCCATCGGCTACTTCGCGCAGATCCCGGTGGCCGGCGCCACGGGCTCTTCCACCATGCCGCACAAGGTGAACCCCATCCGGTTCGAGAACGCCGAAGCCAACCTGGAAATCTCCTCCGGCCTGCTGGACGTGCTGGGTTCCACCCTGGTCACCTCCCGCTGGCAGCGTGACCTCACGGACTCCTCCAGCCAGCGCAACATCGGTGTGGCGTTCGGCCACTCCCTGCTGGCCATCTCCAACGTGGCCAAGGGCCTGGAGCGCCTGGACGTCGCGGAAGAGGTGCTGGCCGGGGACCTGGACACCAACTGGGAAGTCCTGGGCGAGGCCATCCAGATGGTCATGCGCGCCGAGGCGATTGCCGGCGTCGAAGGCATGGAGAACCCGTATGAGCGCCTCAAGGACCTGACCCGCGGCCAGCGCGTGGACGCGGCCCGCATGCAGGAATTCGTGCAGGGCCTGGGCCTCTCGCCCGAGGCCGAGGCGCGCCTGCTGGCGCTCACCCCGGGCAAGTACACGGGCATCGCGGACCAGCTGGTGGACCACCTCAAATAGGCGGCTCCCCCCACTGCAGCGTACGACGGCGGCGCCGGGCTCTTCGGGGCCCGGCGCGTTCGCGTTAACGCAGCGGCGCCGGGCCGGGAGGGTGCGAAACTGGGAGAATGAAGCTCCTCCTCATCCGGCACGGCCAGACTCCCGGGAACGTCCTGGGCCAGCTGGACACCGCCCACCCCGGGCCCGGGCTCACCGAACTCGGAGAGCGGCAGGCCGAGGCGATGGCGCGTTCACTGGCGCATGAGCCGATCGGAGCACTCTATGCCTCCACCCTGGTCCGCACACGGATGACTGCAGCTCCGCTGGGCCGGCTGCACAACCTGGACGTGGAAGTCCTGGAGGGCGTGCAGGAAATCGAAGCGGGTGCGCTGGAACTTCTGACGGACCACGAGTCCATCCGCCGCTATCTGGGAACAGTGTTTTCCTGGGCTGCGGGCGAGCTGGACCGCAGGATGCCCGCGGGGCCGGACGGACACGAGTTCTTTGGCCGCTTCGATGCCGCCATTGCGGAGGTGGCCGGGCGGGCCGCAGCCCGGGAGCACGCCGCAGCCGCCGTTGTCAGCCACGGCGCAGCCATCCGGACCTGGGCCGGCTACCGGGCCAGGGACGTGGACCACGAGTTCGCCGCCCGCCACATGCTGTCCAACACCGGCATCGTTGCCCTGGAAGGCGATCCTGACAGAGGCTGGACCCTCATTCACTGGGACGGCAGCCCTATCGGCGGACTCGCGCTGGCCGATCCCGCCGCGCAGGACCCGGCCGGCCGCGGCGGCGTCCGGCCGTAACTGGGGAGGCTGCCAGCAGACCGGTCCTGCCCGCTGATCTAGCGGCGCATCAGGCGCGCCGCCGTGACGGCGGCCTCCGCCGCCGTCGGCCGTTCTGCACTGTCCATGGCAGTGAGGGAGCAGAGAAAGGACCGCCACTCCGGATCCAGCGAATCCGGGACATGGGGGCTGCGGAAGGTCCGTGCCACCAGTGACTCGACGGCCGTTCCCGGGAAGGCCTTCGCGCCGGTATGCAGTTCAAGAAGCACCAGGCCCATGGAGTAGATGTCCCACGAATGCCGGGCCGCGCCCCCGGAGGCCTGTTCCGGGCTCATGTAGTGCACTGTGCCGGAGGAAATGCCGGGCTCCGGGGAAGCTCCCGAGCGGGCGGTGATGCCGAAGTCGATGATGCGTACGGGGCTGCGCCGAAGTCCGCTGAGCATCAGGTTGGAAGGCTTGATGTCCCTGTGGACCAGCCCGTGGGAGTGCAGGTGGGCGAGCGCCTCAAAGAGGCAGTGCGCCCAGGCCGCCAGCTCCCGTTCGGGGCAGCGCCCCAGCGCCGCCACCCGGGCCAGGCTCTGACCGAGCGCAAGCTCTTCCACCAGGTAGGGCCGGCCGGCGTGGGTGCCGTCCCCGCGAGTGGTTCCGGAGGCGATGAAGCGAATGATCGAGGGGTGGTCCAGGGTTGCCAGGACGGCCGCTTCGTTGAGAATCACGTTGCGGTTCTTCGGCTCGCCCGCCACCGCGATCTTCACGGCAGCATCCGGGCCTCCGGCCAGGTCGACAGCACGGTATACCTCGGCTGCAGAACCCCTGCCCACGCGTTCCCGCAGTTCATAGCGGCCTGCCAGGACGGCGTCTTTCGCATGCCCGACGGCGTGCCGGCCGATGGATGCACCGGAGGCAGCCGGCGCCGCGGGGCAAGTTGGTCCGGCGAAGCCGGCCGGCGTGGCGAGGGTCGCGGACATTACGCGCAGAGTGCGGACACGTAGGCGGACGCGGGTTCCAGCAGCCCCTCCGGGGCGGTGGCCCCGGCGTCCAGCTGGAAGCCGCAGCTGCAGCGCCAGACCGGCGGGAGGTGGACGGGTTCACCCTCTTCCGGCTCGAAAGAGTACTCCACGGCCTGTGGCCCTACCGCCGGAACCACCAATTCCATGGGCTCGCCACAGTGCATGGCAAGGCTGTCATCGGTCGTTGGCATGCCGGCGAAAGAATTCGACGGTGAAAACTCTGCGAAGGTAACCAAAATGCTCACGACTCCATCTGGATGTAAACTCAGGACTGATCGTAAGCATACATATTACTAGCCGCACTAGCTAGTCCGCCTAGCTATTTGCTTCGGACACTTCCTCCAAGGCCCTGGTCATGCGGTGCAGGAAGTCCACCACCACGCGGGCTTCATCCGGACTCAGGCTTTCGGCCACGGCCATCATGCGCCGGTGCATGGCGCCCAGCGTCACCCGCACCTCCTTGTCCGACTCCACGGTGGGGACCACCACCACCGAACGCCGGTCAGTGGGGTGCGCCTCGCGCCGGACATGGCCGCTGGCCACCAGACGGTCAATCAGGGATGTGGTGGAGGCGCTGGTGATGCCGAGGAATTGGCTCAGGTCCTTGGGGACAACAGCCCGCCCGGACGCCTGGGCGCGCAGGAGGTAGCGAAGGGCGAGGATATCGGTCTCGCCCATGCCCATCGAGTCGCGGGTGGAGCGGCGGACGGCCGTTTCGGCACTTCGGTAGTCGCGCAGGGATTTCAGGATCGCGGCGCTGTTGTCCAGTTGCCCGTCCTGCCCGTACCAGTACCCCGAGCCCTCGTTCAGCGAAGCAGCCATGCAAAACATCTTAGGCCAACTGATAACTAGCCCACCAAGAAACTTGATTTTCATCGCTGGAGTGGGCGGGTGTTTGGGCCTGGCGGCTGTTCTCCAGCCGCTTACGGGGCGGAAACACCAGCGTAACCGGGTCCTCCTAGCCTTGAGGGGCATAACCCTTCGGCGAATCGAGGCAAACATGCAGACCAACCCGCGGCTGAACATCCGGCAGGTAGCCTGGTCCAACCCGGTGGGCGCGGATCTGCGCAGGGCCCAGCAGGCGGAGCTGGACGCCCGCTTCGGCGCCCCGGACCACGAACCCGGCCCGCCGCCGTCGGGCGCCGACTGCGCGGTATTCCTGGTGGCGTACGACAAGGGATCCGGCCAGCCCGTGGGATGCGGCGGGCTGCGGCTGCTCGACCCGGTCACTGCTGAAATCAAGCGCCTCTACGTCGTTCCGTACATGCGGGGATCCGGGGTGGCCAGTTCCATCCTCGCTGCCGTGGAAGCCGAGGCCTACCGGCAGGGCATCACGCACATCAAGGCGGAGGCCGGCTCCGCGCAGCCTGACGGCAGGAACTTTTATGCCAACGCAGGATTCAAGCAGGTCCCGAATTTTGGCCCCTACGTCGGCCTGGAACATTCCGCCTGCTACGCCAAGACCATCGACTGCCACAGCGCTGCCCACACCGCCATGGCGTGACGGCCGCGAATCGCGTCACGCTCCGGTCCGGCCCAACCCGGGGCCCCCGTCCCCTAATCGGAACCCGGGGGCAACACCGCTGAAACAGCATCGGGGAATCCTTGGAACCATGAAGCCCAGTAAAAGGAACATCCCGGCCGTGGACCTAAGCTGCGAAGTGTGCGGAATGATGCCCGAGCCTCCAAAGGGACGGCTGACCTTGGCAAACGTGGCTGCGATGCTGCCAATAGAACTGATAGTGCACGCCCTGGTGGTGGACACCCCTCTCCCCTACGCAGCCAAGGTTCTGGTGCTGACGGTGACAGCCACTGTCCTGGTGATCTGGGTGGCGGAACCCTCAGCCGCCAGGGTGCTGCGCGGCTGGCTCCATGCACCGGCGGTCCGCCACCGCCGCCGCCTGGCTGCCGCGCCGGCGCTGTGGCGGGCACGTGCCGTGCTGCGCGACCAGCCGGGCTCCCTGGAACGCGTCACCCGGGCGCTGGCCCGGATGAACGCCAACATCCTGAGTATCCACGTCCATCAGGTCCCGGGGGGCGTACTGGACGAGTTCGTCCTGTCCGCCCCCGGCAGCGTTCGTGAAGCGGAACTCCTCGGGGCACTGCACGACGGCGGGGCGTCGGCTGTGCACGTCTGGCCCACCACCGCGCTGGCCATGGCTGACGGCCAGACCCGTGCCCTGAGCCTGGCAGCCCGGCTGGCGCACGCGCCGGATGAGCTTCCACTCGCCGTTGCCGAACTGCTGCGGGCCCGGATCCTGGATCCGGCCCGCTCTGCCCTGGAGAAGCACGAAACCGGCGACAGCCTAAAGATCCCGACGGCCTGGCATGGACCCATAACGTTTGTCCGGCCCGGTGAGCCGTTCACCCCTGCCGAGTCGGCACGGGCGCACCGGCTCGCGGAGCTCGCGGAAATCCTCACGCACCGCTTCGGGCCTATCCAGCCAAACAGCGCGAAGTGCCGGTGTTAGGCGCTCAAAACAGGACGCGCTCCCTGTTGGGTCACATTCGCAGGGTGAGGGCGCCCGGGTCGATGGTCATCCGGACGTGCTTGCCCTCGCCTTCATGGTCCCCGTCAAGCTGGTAGTCGTCGTTGTGTTCCAGGGTGATCTCCACGGACTTGCCCTGGAAGTACTCAACCGAGGTGTCCTTGTTCCGGCCCTTGCCCATGATCCCGGCCAGCACGGAGAGCCAGCCCAGCTTGCCGTGGTGCGGGGCAAGGACGGCGACATCCAGGAGACCGTCGTCGATCTTGGCATCCGGGAAGATCTCCAGACCGCCCTGGACCTTCCCGCAATTGCCCACCATCACGCTGCGCACGCCGCGGCGCACCACGGTCCTGCCGTCCACCACCACGGTGGCCTTAACCGGCTTGCCGGGCAGGTTCCTGATGCCTGCATCCACGTACGCCAGCCAACCCACCTTGTCCTTGAGGTCCTCGTTGGTGTCCGCCATTATCGTGGCGTCGTACCCCACTCCGGCCATCACCAGGAACATTTGTTCCTGGTCCGGCTCGCGGCGGAGGGCCCGGACCACGTCGATCCTGCGCTCAGTGCCGATCAGCGCGCCGGCCATGGCGCCGTCGTAGTCCGTCACGTCCATGCCCAGATTCCGGGCCAGCAGGTTGCCGGTGCCCAGCGGAAGCAGGCCCATCGGGATCTCCCCGCCGGCGAGTACCTCTGCCACGCACCGCACGGTTCCGTCGCCGCCGGCGGCGATCACGAGGTCCGCTCCCTGGGCCAATGCCTCCTTGGCCTGCCCCACTCCGGGATCCTCCTTGGTGGTTTCCAGCCAGATCGCCTCGCCCCACCCGTTTTCGACGCAGTGTTTGGCCACCAGGCCGCGCACGTCGATGTCCACCGGCTTGGCAGGGTTGACGATAATGGCAGCGCGCGGGGGCGACGCGGGGTTCTTGGCAGTCATGGCGCCAGCCTACAGTGCCTTGACCGCTCCCAGGACCTGCGCCAATGACTCTTTGGCGTCACCGAAGAGCAGCGACGTCTGGGGTTCGTACAGCAGCTCATTCTCGATGCCGGCGAACCCCGGGCGCATGGACCGTTTGAGGAACACCACCTGCCGGGCTTCGGCCACTTCGAGGATGGGCATGCCGTAGATCGGCGACCCGGAGGACGTCTTGGCCGCAGGGTTGACCACGTCGTTGGCGCCCACCACCAGCGCCACGTCGGCGGTCTTGAAGGCCGGGTTGATCTCCGCCATCTCCTTCAATGACTCGTACGGCACGTTGGCCTCGGCAAGCAGCACGTTCATGTGCCCGGGCATGCGGCCTGCCACCGGGTGGATGGCAAAGTCCACCTCGATCCCCCGCGCCTCCAGGGCCTGCGCCAGTTCCGCCGCCGTATGCTGCCCCTGCGCCACCGCCAGGCCGTACCCCGGCACGATGATCACCCGCTGTGCATAGCCCAGCAGCACCGCCACGTCTTCCGGGCTGGAGGACCTTACGGGACGGTCGCTCACGGCGGTGGAACCCGCCGTCGAACCTCCGCGGAAAGCCCCGAACAGGATGCCCGCAACGCTGCGGCCCATCGCGGCCGCCATGGCCCGGGTGAGGATCGTACCCGAGGCGCCCACCAGCGTGCCGGCCACCACGAGCAGGACGTTGCCCAGGACCACGCCGGACGCCGCAACGGCCAGGCCGGTGAACGCGTTCAGGAGTGAGATGACAATCGGCACGTCCGCACCGCCGACGGGCAGCACCAGCAGGATGCCGGCGGCCAGGCCCAGGATAAGCAGACCCACCGCGAGCGCCGGGGACCCCGTCAGGATGATTCCGACGGCGGCGCCCACCGCCCCGAGCAGGACGAGCGCCATCACCACCGGAAGGCCGGGGAATACGACGGGGCGGGTGGTCATCAGTTCCTGCAGCTTGGCGAACGTGACGCCGGAGCCGGCGAAGGAGACGGCACCCACCAGCAGCGTGAACACAATGGCCAGGCGCACCCAGGGATTCTCCGTGTGGCTCAGCTCCAGCAGTGCCACCAGCGCTGCCGCGCCGCCGCCCACGCCGTTGAACAGGGCCACCAGCTGCGGCATCTGCGTCATCTTCACCCGGCGCGCCACGGGGGCAGCCACGGCGCTGCCCACCGCGATGGCCGCCAGGATCCAGGGGATGTTGTCCAGCCGTGCGGACAGGAACACGGTGACGACGGCGACCAGCGCACCGAATGCGCCGATCAGGTTGCCCCGGCGCGCGGTCCGCGGTGAGCTGAGGCCCCGCAGCGCCAGGATGAAGAAGACGGCGGCGGCCAGGTACAGGAGGGAGGTCCAGACGGGATCGAGGAGGCTCATTTGCTGTCCGCCTTCGGTGCTGCCTTCTTCGCGTGGAACATGTGCAGCATCCGGTCCGTAACCACAAACCCGCCCACCAGGTTCGCCGTAGCCAGGACCACGGCCAGCAGCGCCACCGCGAGGACCCACGGATCCCCGGCCTGGCCGGCCACAATGATGGCGCCCACCAGGATGATCCCGTGGATGGCGTTGGCACCGGACATCAGCGGCGTGTGCAGCGTGCTGGAGACCTTGGAGACCACCTCGAAGCCCACGAAAACGGCCAGCACCGTGATGGTCAGCAGGCTCATTCCATCCATCACTGAGCCCCCTCCTGCCATGCGTCAATACGTTGTGCCAAGAGCTCGGCTGTGGGCTGGTGCCGCACCGTGCCGCCATGGGTGAGGCACGCGCCGGCCACCACCTCGTCGTCGAAATCCAGTGTGAGCGCGCCGTCCCTGACCAGAAGGGCCAGCAGGTTCGCCACGTTCTTGGCATACAGCCTCGAGGCGTCGGCCGCCATCGCCGATGCCGGATCCTTCAGCCCCACCAAAGTGACGTAGCCGGAACCGTCCGTGGCGGGAACCAGGATGTCCTGGCCCGGGACCGATCCCTCCACGTTGCCGCCGGACTCCGCGGCGAGGTCGATGACGACCGAGCCGGGGCGCATGTCCTGCACCATTTCGCGCGTCACCAGGAGGGGCGCAGGGCGGCCGGGGACCGCCGCCGTCGTAATTAATACGTCCGACTGCGCCACATGCGGTGCCAGCAGCTGGCGTTGGCGGGTGCCGGCGTCGGAACTCAATTGGCGGGCGTACCCGCCGGCCGCCTCCGCGGTCTCCAGGTCGAGCCGGATGAAGGTGCCGCCCATGGATGCGACTTCGTCGGCGGAGGCGGGGCGGATGTCATTGGCGAAGACGCGGGCGCCCAGGCGTTTGGCGGTGCCGATCGCCTGCAGGCCGGCCACGCCCGCGCCGAGGACCAGGACCCGCGCCGGAGGCACCGTGCCCGCAGCGGTCATATAGAGCGGGAAAAATCGCGGCAGGCGGATGGCCGCCTCGAGGACGCAGCGGTAGCCTGCCACCAGCGCCTGGGAGCTGAGCGCGTCCATCGACTGCGCCCGGGAAATTCGGGGCACCAGCTCGAGCGCGAATGACGTGACGCCTGCGTCCGCCAGCGCCTGCACCGTGGGAAGTGCGGACGACGGCGACGCGAGCCCCACCGTCACGGCGCCCGTTTTCAGGGCGGCGGCTTCGCCCGGGTGCAGTGGGCGGACGTGGGCCAGGATGTCCAGGGCGGCCGGGTCGAGTTCATTGGCGATCTCCGCGCCCGCCTGGCGGTACTCCCGGTCCGGATGCCCGGCGAACTCCCCGGCACCGGCCTCGACGATGACGTCCAGGCCCAGCCCGGCCAGCTGCTTCACCGTCTCCGGCGTGGCGGCCACGCGCCGTTCACCGTCCGTCCGGTCCCGCGGTACGCCTAGTTTCACCCGCGACTCCCTTCCTGCTGCACATGGAACAAGGTCCGCGGGCAGCGGCACTGCAGCGCGCGGTTGGCTAGAGTCTATGGCCCACACTGCCGTGGCGGGAGTAGGACGGAGTCCGTGGGTGCAAAGAGGTGCCGGGAGCCCGGCCCCGGGTCCCCGCGCAGTGGCAGCTGCCCTGAGGCCGCTGCCGGGCCGGACCCGGGTCAGCCGCGGGCCGTGAGGTCCGCCGAGATCAGCTTGGCCGTGGCTACGGTTTCCTTTGCCACGGAGGCCAGGTAGGCGTCAGGGTCCGGCTGCGCGGCCACCGACTGCGCCTGCAGGGAAACGTTCACCGCCGCCACCACTTTGGGCCCGTCAAACACCGGCGCCGCCACGGACATGAGTCCGAGTTCCAGTTCCTGGTCCAGCACGCACCAGCCCTGCGCCCGGACGGTGTCCAGGACGGCGAGCAGTTCCGGGACGGTTCCCAGTGCGCGGGGCGTCAGGGGTTTGATCTCCGCGGCCTCAAGGTACGCCGCCAGGGCGTCCGGCGGCAGGTTTGCCAGCAGCACCCGGCCCATCGAAGTGGCGTAGGCCGGGAAACGGGTCCCCACGGTGATGCCGATGGTCATGATCCGGCGCGTGGTCACCCGCGCAATGTAGGCGATGTCGGTGCCGTCCAGCACGGCCGCGGAGGTGGACTCCCCCAGTTTCAGGGACAGTTCCTCCAGGTGCGGCTGCGCCAACTGCGGCAGTGAGAGTCCGGACAGGTAGGCATATCCCAACTGCAGGACCTTGGCCGTCAGCGCGAATGTCTTCCCGTCCGTCCGCACGTAGCCCAGCTCCACGAGCGTGTGCAGGAAGCGCCGCGCGGTGGCACGCGTCAGCCCGGTCCGCGCCGCCACCTCGGTCAGCGTCATCAGCGGGTGCTCCGCCCCGAACGCGCGGATCACCGCCAGGCCGCGCGCCAGCGACTGCACGTACTGGTCGCTGGCCTGCGGGGTTTCTGTAAGGGCGGCGTCGGTCATGGTTACCAATCCTAGCCCCGGCGCCTTTGCCTAATTCCCGACGGCGGGCGCGGCCTTCAGCGGCACCGGCACCAGTTCCTGGAGTTCTTCAAGGGTGCAGCCGAAGGTTTCGCGGACGCTGACGCCCTCGGGTCCCGTGAGGAAGACGGCCTTGTCCGTGTAGACCCGCGTCACGCAGCCCACCCCGGTGAGCGGGTAGGTGCAGGACTCCACGATCTTGGATGCACCCTCCCGGGTCAGGAGCGTCATCATGACGAACACGTCCCGGGCGCCGGTGGCAAGGTCCATCGCACCGCCGACGGCCGGAATGGCACCGGGCGCACCGGTATGCCAGTTCGCCAGGTCGCCGGTCACAGAGACCTGGAAAGCGCCGAGCACGCAGATATCCAGGTGCCCGCCGCGCATCATCGCGAACGAGTCGGCGTGGTGGAAGTAGGACGCACCGGGGAGTTCCGTCACGGGGATCTTGCCGGCGTTGATCAGGTCCTCGTCAATCTCCTCCCCCTTTGCTTCGGGGCCCATGCCCAACATGCCGTTCTCGGTGTGGAGGGTGATGTTCTGTTCCTCGGTGAGGTAGTTCGACACGAGGGTGGGCTGGCCGATGCCGAGGTTCACGAAGGAGCCCGGGGCGATATCGCGGGCCACGAGTCGTGCCAGGTCTTCACGTCCCAACGGGGTGTCAGAGGTCCGGAGGGACTGCTCATTGGACTGGATGGTCATGCTAGGCCGCCTTTTCTGCCGTGTTGCCGCTGCCGGCCACCTGGACGATGGTGTTGACGTAGATTCCCGGGGTTACGACCTCCTCCGGGTCCAGGGCGCCGGTGGGCACGATCCCGGAGACCTGGACGATGGTCTGCTTTGCCGCGGCGGCCATGATGGGGCCGAAGTTCCGGGCAGTCTTGCGGTAGACCAGGTTGCCCTTGCCGTCCGCCTTCAGTGCCTTGATCAGCGCGACGTCGGCGTGGATGGGCGTCTCGAACACCTGGCCGCGGCCGTCAATGATCCGGGTTTCCTTGCCCTCGGCGAGCATGGTCCCGTACCCGGTGGGCGTGAAGAACCCGCCGATACCGGCGCCGGCGGCCCGGATCCGCTCGGCCAGGTTGCCCTGCGGGACGAGTTCCAGCTCGATCTCGCCGGCCTTGTACTTGGCGTCAAAGTGCCACGAGTCGGACTGGCGCGGGAAGGAACAGATCATCTTCTTCACCCGCCCCTCCTTGATCAGCAACGCCAGGCCCTGGTCGCCCTGTCCCGCGTTGTTGTTGACCACGGTGAGGTCCGTGGCGCCGCAGTCCAGCAGCGCGTCGATCAGTTCGAACGGCTGCCCGGCGTTGC
Source organism: Pseudarthrobacter sp. NPDC092424 (assembly GCF_044754925.1). Taxonomy (NCBI): domain Bacteria; kingdom Bacillati; phylum Actinomycetota; class Actinomycetes; order Micrococcales; family Micrococcaceae; genus Pseudarthrobacter; species Pseudarthrobacter sp. NPDC092424. The sequence goes on from NZ_JBIVQC010000003.1 coordinate 90,773, forward strand.
CGAACCCGCCGATCATCACCGTGGAACCGTCCTTGATTCCGGCGACGGCCGCCTGGACCGAATCTACGAAGTTCAACATTGCCTATCCCTTTCCAGCAGTTACGTTCTCGAGGACCACGGCGAGGCCCTGGCCCACGCCGATGCAGATTGCCGCGACGCCCCAGCGTTCCCCGGAGGCCTGCAGGGAGCGGGCCAGCGTGCCGAGGATCCGGGTGCCGGAAGCCCCCAGGGGGTGGCCCATGGCAATCGCGCCGCCGTGCCGGTTCACGATCGAGGGGTCGACGCCCCAGGCGTTGACGCACGCCAGGGACTGCGCGGCGAACGCTTCGTTAAGCTCGACGGCGCCTACCTGGTCCCAGCCGATCCCCGCCTTCGCGAGGGCCTTGTTCGCCGCCTCCACCGGTGCGTAGCCAAAGTACTGGGGGTCGTTCGCGTGCGCGCCGCGCCCCGCGATCCGGGCGAGCGGGTCCAGCCCGAGCAGCCCGGCGGCAGTCTCGGATCCAATCCAGGCCGCGGAGGCGCCGTCGGACAGCGGGGACGCGTTGCCCGCCGTGACCGTGCCGTTTTCTGTCCGGAACACGGTCTTGAGGCCGGCCAGCTTCTCGGCGGAAGAGCCGGGCCGGACTCCTTCGTCCCGGACCAGGTCGGTGCCGGGGACCGGCGCCACCAGGTTGTCGTAGAAGCCCTCGTCCCAGGCGGCGGCGGAGAGGTTGTGGGAGTTCGCGGCGAACTCGTCCTGGGCCTCCCGCGTCACCTTGTACTTCTCGCGGAGCCGTTCGGTGGCCTCGCCAAGGGAGATGGTCCATTCCTTCGGCATCGCCTTGTTCACCAGGCGCCACCCCAGCGTGGTGGAGGCCAGCGTCATGTCCCCCGCCGGGTAGGGCTTCTCCGTCTTCGGCAGCACCCAGGGTGCCCGGGACATCGACTCCGCACCGCCGACCAGCATCAGGTCCGCGTCGCCGGCGTTGATCTGCCGCGAGGCGATAATTGCAGCGTCCAGCGACGAGCCGCAGAGCCGGTTCACCGTGGTGCCCGGGATGGAAACCGGCAGCCCCGCCAGCAGCGTGCCCATGCGGGCGATGTTGCGGTTCTCCTCGCCGGCACCGTTGGCGTTGCCGAACACCACCTCATCGATCCGTTCGGAATCAAGTCCAGGGGCGCGCTTCACGGACTCCCTGATCACGTGCGCGGCCAGGTCATCCGGCCGGACTGCAGCCAGTCCGGAACCGAACTTGCCAAACGGGGTGCGCACGGCGTCGTACACAAAAGCCTGGTTCATCAGGAGGCATCCATTTCTTTGAAGACGTTCTGGGCAGTTTTGAAAGCCGTGTTGGCGGAGGGGACGCCGCAGTAGATGGCGGTCTGGAGGAGGATCTCCTTGATCTCGTCCCGGGTCAGGCCGTTGCGGAGGGCTGCGCGGACGTGCATGGCCAGCTCTTCCCAATGGCCGTGGGCCACCATGGCCGTCAGGGTCACGGCGGAGCGCATCTGCCGGGAGAGTCCGGGCCTGGTCCAGATGCCACCCCAGGCGATCCTGGTGATCATGTCCTGGAAGTCGTCGGTGAACGCATCCTTATTGGCGTTGGCACGGTCCACATGGGCGTCACCGAGCACCTCGCGCCGGACCACCATCCCGCCGTCGTAAATCTCCTGGCTCGTGGCCTCCGGCTGAACGACGCCGTGGCGCGGGTCGCTGGTGTTCATGCCTGTGCCCCGTTCGTCTCGGCCCAGGCAATGAGGCTGCGCATCAGGTCCGCCACGTGTGCCGGGGCCTCGGCAGGGGCGAGGTGGGCCACGCCTTCGAGGCTCACGGCCGTGGCGGTGCCGCCGCCCGCGGTGATCCCGGCCGCCACCTCTTCGGCCATTGACGGCGGCGCCACACCATCCAGGACGCCGGCAATGATCTGGGTAGGGACGCGGATGCTGCCCAGTTCGCCGCGCACGTCAAAGGCGGCCAGCGCCTCGCAGCAGAACGCGTAACTGAAGCGGTCGGCGTCGCGCAGGGCGTGCAGGAGACGGCTGCTGAAGTCGGGTTCGCGGTCCATGAAGCCGGCGGCGAACCAGCGTTCGGCGGAACCCTGGATCATCACGGCTGTCCCCTGGGTGCGGACGGTCTCGGCACGTTCCAGCCAGGCCTCCGGGGTGCCCAGCTTGGCGCCGCTGCACTGGACGGAAAGGCTCTTGAGCCGCTCCCCGTGCTTGATGCCCAGCTGCAGTCCGGCGGCTCCGCCCAGGGAGACCCCGGCGTAGTGGAACGCCGCGCCCGGCGCAATGGAATCCACCAGGTCCACCACGGCGTCGGCCAGGTCAGCGACGTCGAAAGTTTCGGCCGCGGCAGGCGACAGGCCGTGGCCGGGCAGGTCCCACGCCACCACGTCATAGTCGTTGCCCAGCAGGGAGGCGGCCCGGTTCCACAGGAGGGTGGAGGTTCCCAGCGAGGGCCCCACCACCAGCAGGGGGTGGTCTCCGAGGGGTCGCTGGGGGGAAAGCAGTGCGGCTTTCAGGGCGGGCTTAACCACGGGGGGCTCCGTTCGCATCGGTGCTGGATGGGGCAAAGTCGGGATAGGCGGCCAGGATGCGGCGCGCGATCTCCTGCGCCTGGCCCAGGTAGCTGGCCGGGTCCAGTAGTTCTGTGAGCCGCAGGTCCGTGAGGGTCCCGGCCGGGACGGCCCCACGCAGCAGCCTGCGGTAGGCCGCGGGCTGGTCTGCGGGCGGGGCTTCCAGGGTTTGGTCCACCACAGCCTGGAGCTGCTGCCTGCCGTTCAGGCCGTCCCGTTCCGGAAGCACGGGGGCCACGGCGGCGGCCACGCCTTCGGCCAGCAGCAGCGGACCGGCGAGGTCCAGGTTGCGCCGCATGCCCCCGGGGAACGCCTGCAGCCCTTCGGCCAGCTCCCGTGCGTGGCCCGCAGCGCCCAGGGCCAACGCCAACAGCTGCCGGAGTGCCGGCCATTCGGCATGCCAGGCGCCGTCCGGGCGTTCGTCATTGAAGTTGGCGGCCGCGAGGTGTAGTTGCGCGGACAACCCGGGGGCCTGCAGCGCGGCGCTGCGCACCAGGACGGACAGGACCGGGTTCTGCTTCTGAGGCATTGCGGAGGACACACCGCGGCCGGCAGCCCGCGGTTCCGCCACCTCGGCCACCTCCGGACGGCTCAGGAACAGCACGTCCGAGGCGACCTTGCCGAACGCGTCCAGCACGGAGGCCAGGGCGTGGCCGAGCGCTGTTATGGGCAGCCGGTTTGTGTGCCACGGGCCGGGGGCGGCTGCCAGTCCCAGCTGGACGGCCAGCCCATCCGCCAGGCTGAACGGAGTGGACGGGGAATCCGCGGTGAGGACCGTTGCGGCGGCCAGTGTCCCGGCGGCCCCGCCGGACTGCACCGGAAACTCCAGCGCAGCGAGCTGCCGCCCTGCCGCGGCCACGCCGTGGAACCACTGCGCGGCCCGGAGCCCGAAGGTATAGGGAAGCGAATGCTGCGTCAGGCTCCTGCCGACGCACAGCGTGTCCGCATGCCGCTCCGCCAGGGCGGCGAGCGCCGCCGTCGTGCCTTTCAGGTCCCCCAGCACCGCCTCAACGGTGTTCCGGGCCAGGAGCATCAAGGCGGTGTCCAGGACGTCCTGGCTGGTCAGCGACGTGTGGACGGCGCTGGACGCACCAATGCCTCCGTGGTCCAGTGCCTGGACGTTCTTCCGGAGGTCCGCCAGCAGCGGGATGACGGGGTTGCCTCCGCCCTGGGCGCGCCGGGCGATATCCGCCGCGTCGTAGCGGCCGGGGTCGGCGGCAGCGCTGACGACGGCAGCCGACCCCGCGGGCGCCAGGCCCGCCTTTTCGAGCACGGCAGCCCAGCCGGACTCGACGGCGAGGATCGCCGCGAGCACCGCACCGTCACCTGTCAGCGACGCCACCACGGGTGATGCGGAGACGGGGCTGAGCAGGCCGGCGTCACCCGCTGCCGGAAAGGCGCCTCCCGCGCCGGCGGCGCGGCTCACTGGAAGTCCAGGAAGACTGTCTCGCCCTCGCCCTGCAGACGGATGTCCCAGGTGAGGCCGCCGTCCGGGTCGCGGCGGGCGACGAGGGTGCTGCGCCGCTCCGGCTCCAGCGAACGGAGCAGCGCGTCCTTGGCCAGCGCCTCCTGGTCCTCCGGCAGGTAGACCCGGGTGAAGAGCCGGTTCATCAGGCCGCGGGCAAAGATCGCCACAGAGATGAACGGCGCAGCACCCGGCTCCGTCGGGCCGGGGTTGACCGTAGTGAAGGTGAACTGTCCCGTGTTGCCAACGGCGGAGCGGCCCCACCCGGTGAAGGTGTAACCGTCGCGGACCAGGGAACCGGTCCGCTGGACCACATTGCCTTCGGCGTCGGGCTGCCAGATTTCGAGGATGGCGTCCGGGATGGGCTCGCCGGCGCCGTCGTAAACGGTGCCCTGGAGGCGGACGGAGCCTGGCGAGCCGGGCGCCAGCAGCTCCCTGTCCTTGGCGAACGGCAGTGCGTAGCCGTAGAAGGGCCCCACGGTCTGGCCGGGGGTGGGAACGGGCTTATTCATGGTCATCTCCGTCTGCTCCCATCGCTTCATTCTCGGTCCAGGTCCGCTTGGGGCCGGTCAGGACGATGTCCCAGTTGTAGCCCAGCGCCCACTCGGGGCTGGTGAGGCTGTGGTCGTAGGTGGCCACCAGCCGGTCCCGGGCATCCTGGTCCACGATGGACTGGTAGATGGGGTCCAGCGGGAAAAGCTGGTCGCCCGGGAAGTACATCTGGGTGACGATGCGCTGGGTGAACTCCTGCCCGAACAGGGAAAAGTGGATGTGCGCCGGGCGCCACGCGTTCAGGTGGTTCTTCCATGGGTAGGCGCCGGGTTTGATGGTGGTGAACCGGTACGAACCGTCCGGTCCGGTGATGCAGCGGCCCACGCCGGTGAAGTTGGGGTCCAGCGGCGCGGGGTGCTGGTCCCGCTTGTGGATGTAGCGGCCGGCGGAGTTCGCCTGCCAGATCTCCACCAGTTGCCCGGCCACCGGGCGGCCGTCGCCGTCCAGGACGCGGCCGGTGACGATGATCCGCTCGCCCAGGGGTTCGCCGTTGTGCTGGATGGTCAGGTCCGACTCCAGCGCGTGCACGTCCTGGTGGCCGAAGGCCGGCGAGTACAGCTCGATGGTCTCCGGGTCCGCATGGTGCAGGCTCTTGGTGGGGTGGCGCAGGATGCTGCTGCGGTACGGGGCGTAATCCAGCCGCGGCTGTGTTTCCACGGCGGCTCCGTCCTTGACGGCCCGGGCGTAGGCCTCGCCGAGGGCGGCCATCTCGGCGCTGAGGTCCGCCTGGCTTTCTGCGGCAGCGTCGAGGGGTGCGTGGCCTGCCTTGGGTTCGGCGGGAGGCACGAGCTCGTCTGATTCAGCGTTGATCTCTTCCGGCACGGCTGGCTCCTTTCTGGTGCTCTGGTTATCTGCTGGGCGGGTGGGGTTGGCGGTGGTCGTACTGGACTGCATGGCGGACCGGGGCGTTGGGGGCGCCGTAGCCGTCATAGCCGCCGCGGCGCTCCACCATTTCGAAGAACACGCTGCCCACGGTGGCCGTGTAGAAGTGCAGGAATTCGCCGTCGGCGTCGCGGTCATACAGGAGGTTCAGTTCCCTGAGCGTCGCCAGGAAACCGGGTTCGAGATCGAACCGGGCATCCAGGTCCTCGTAGTAGTTGGCCGGGATCTGCAGGAACTCCAGGCCTCGGCGGCGGGCCTCCCGGGCGGTTGACACCAGGTCTTCCACCGCGAAGGCGATGTGTTCCTGGTAGGCCCGGCGGACCTCGCTCTGTGCCTGCTGCACGGGTGCGAGGTTGAGCACCAGCCGGACGGCGGCGTCGGACGTCTGCATGACCTGCGAGCGGACCAGGCCGCTGGGGCTGGGAACCTCGGCGAACGGCTGCGGTTCCAGGGCCAGCGCACTGGTATAGAAGAGGACGGCCTCGTCGAAGTGCTGCCACGGCTGGGCCAGGTTGACGTGATCGATGATGGCGCTGACTCCGCCCGAGGGGTGCTCCAGGCCCTCCCCGAACTCGCGGGTCCACGCGGCGGTGCCGTCGGGGCTGCCCTGGCACAGGAAGATCTCGGTGGAGTCCGGGGCGCAGATGCCCTGGAACACTTCCTCGTCCGCCTGCACCTTCCGGGCCACCACGGGGGCCTTGAGCTGCTGGGCCCGGGCGGAGGCAATCACGGGCGATTCGACGTCGAATCCCAGGGCCGCGATGGCAGGTTCTGCGTGCCGCGCGGCCTGTTCGTTGATGATGACGCGCGCCTGGCCCATGGTCCACAGCTGGACGTCCTTGGTCCGGTGCCGGCCTTCGAAGGCGAAGCCCAGCTGGCCCAGGAGCTTCTCCAGCTGCGCGGTATCGTCCGCCTTGACCTCGGCGAAGTTGAAGCCGGCGGGTTCGTTCACCTTGGGCAGCGTGGCCAGTTCCATGGGATAACGACGGCGGGAGTCGGCGGAGCCCCGGGTTTCCGCTGCGTTCCCGGCGAGCCACTTGGCGCTCTGCTCTTCCAGCCAGATGAGCGAGCGCATGGCGTCCACGGCCGTCCGCTCCACGTCCGCCTGGCGGAAGACGTCATTGAAGACCTCCAGCGAAACCGGTCCGCTGTAACCGGCGCGGATCACGTGGCCCATGAACTTGGCCAGCTCGAACTGCCCCTCGCCGGGGAACACCCGGTAGTGGCGGCTCCAGGACAGGACGTCCATGGAGAGCTTGGGGGCGTCGGCCACCTGGACGAAGAAGATCTTCTCCGCGTTGATGGCTTCGATGGGTGCGGTGTCCCAGTCGCGCGAAAGGATGTGGAACGAGTCCAGGCACGTGCCCAGATTGGGGTGGGCCACCTTTTCCACCAGCCGGTGGGCGTGCTCGTAGTCGTTGACGTACTTGCCCCAGGCCAGGGCCTCGTAGGCGACTTTGACCCCGTGTTCCCCTGCCAGTTCCGCCAGCCGGGACAACTGCTCGGCACGGAGGTCGTCGTCATCGATGGTGGCCGTGGCCACGTTGGAGCAGACCAGGATAGTGTCCATCCCCAGGCGGGACATCAGCGTGAACTTTGCCGCGGCCCGGCGGAGGTTGGCCTTGAGCAGGTCCGGGGTGACGCCGTCGAAATCGCGGAACGGCTGGTAAAGGTCCAGGCCCAGGCCCAGGTCCGCGGCCATTTTCCGGATGTCCTCGGGGCTCAGCGGCGACGTGACCAGGTCCTGCTCGAAGATCTCGATGCCGTCGAACCCGGCGACGGCGCAGGCCTGCATCTTTTCCTTCAGGGTGCCGGACAGGCAGACTGTGGCGATTCCGGTGCGCATCAGGCGGCCACCTCCTCGGCGGCGACGAGCTCCAGGAAGTGCGAGCGCATGCGGTCCGGGTCGGCGTCCAGGCCGGTGAAGATCCGGAACGCGTCTGCGGCCTGGCCCACAGCCATGCGGCCGCCGTCCAGGACGTCGCAGCCCTTGGCGCGGGCGGCACGGACAAGCTCAGTGTCGATGGGCCGGTAGACGATGTCCGCCACCCAGTGGCGCGGTTCCAGCAGGTCAAGGTCAAGGGGTACGCCGGGATGGGCGGCCATGCCCACCGGCGTACAGTGCACCAGGCCGTCGGCGGCGCGCATCAGCTGCGGCAGCTCCGCCGTCGTACGGGCTGTAACGGTGCTTGCGGGGAAGAAGCCGGCCAGCTCGGCGGCGCGCGCTTCGGCGCGCATGGGGTCCACGTCCACCAGGTCCAGGACGCGCACGCCGGCGGTCAGCAGGGCGTAGGCGACGGCGGACCCGGCACCGCCGGCACCCAGCTGGACTACGCGGTCCAGCGCCGCGCCGGGGAGGCCGGAAGCGAGCGCCGAGGCGAAGCCGGAGAAGTCGGTGTTGTGGCCGATGAAGCGGCCATCCCGGATGAGGACCGTGTTCACCGCACCCAGCCGGCGCGCGTCCGGGGTGATCTCATCCAAATGTTCCAGTACCAACTGCTTACACGGGTGGGTGATGTTCAGGCCGTTAAAGCCCAGGATGCGGGCGCTCTGCAGGATGCCGCCGACGGCTTCGCCGTGCAGTCCAAGCTCGAGGAGGTCGATGGGCCGGTAGAGATAGCGCAGGCCCTGCACATCCCCTTCGCGCTCGTGCATGGGAGGCGTGAGTGAGGGCATGACGCCCTCGCCGACCAGTCCCACAAGGCAAGACTCAGTCTGATTACTCATCCGCGCAGCTCCTTTGGTTACGGCACCGGAAGCCGGATGCGGGCCTGCCGCATGGCCAGTTTTCAGTGATGGTGATTACGGTACAGGAAAAGTTCACTTTCCGCACTATGGTTCGTCATGCGAACTCTAGCGCTGCGGAAGTCGGGCAGCCAACTCAGCGGCGGCATCCTGAAGGAGCGGCACGTGGGCTATCAGCTCCGGGAGCGTGAGGCGGAAGACCGGAACCGCCGTGGCCAGGGAGGCGAACGCGAAGCCTTGCGCGTTCAGGAGGGGTACGGCCACCGCCCTCATGCCCGCTTCGTTTTCCTCATCCATCAGCGCATACCCTTGCCGCCGCACCTGCTCGATCTCCGCCCGGAAGGCTTCGCGGCTGGTGATGGACTTTTCGGTCAACGCCTCCAGCGGCAGGTCCGCCAGCAATTCCTCCCGCTCCGCGTCCTCGGCGAAGGCCACCAGCGCCTTGCCGACGGCGGTGGTGGACAGCGAGCCCAGGTGGCCGGGGTCGCTGGTCACCCGGAACATCTGTGGGCCGTCCACCTTGTTCACGGTCAGGTGATGCCGGCCGTCCCGCACGCTGAGGATGGTGGCCTCGCCGGTCTGTTCGGTGACCCGACGCAGGACCGGCATGGCGGCCCCGGCGAATCCGTGGTGGTTCGAGACCCGCTGGCCCAGCTGGAACACGCGCAGGCCAAGGTGGTAGCGCCGGCCGTCCGGCTCATAGTCGACGAATCCGTCGCGGGCCAAGGAGCCGAGCAGGCGGTACGTGGTACTGAAGGGCAGCCCGGCGCGCCGGGAGACCTCCGCGGCACTTGCGCCACGCGGCTCGTCACCCAGGAGGACCAGCAGGCCCAGGGCCTTGCCCACCATGTCCGTGCGGTCCGGACTCTTGCCCGCAGGCTGCCCCTCATCGTGGGCGGGGACATCGTTGGCCGCTGTGGCTTGTTTCACACTCATGTCTTGATATTGCCACAATGTGAGAGCTATTTCTAGATTGTGGGTAATTTCTTGACAGGTGATGAGGTTCACAGACATCATTGCTGTATCGCACAAGTAGCTCTCACCATGTGGCTACTCGTCCCGGGTGTTCCCCGACTCCAGCCGCGTACCGCACCCCTGCCCGCACCAAGGCACCAGCGGCTGCGGACCCCAGATCCATCCGCGACAATGTCGTCACACTAAGGAATTCCATGAGCCAGACAACCTCCCAGGCCGTACAGGCCACAACCGGGAACGGCGGCACCCCCAAGAAGGCTGCCCTTGCCAGCTTCCTGGGCAGCGCCGTCGAATACTACGACTTCTTCATCTTCGGTTCGGCCGCGGCGCTGATCTTCCCCACAGTCTTCTTTCCCAGTGCAGATGCCAACGCCGCCATCATGTCCTTTGCCACCTTCGGGTTCGCCTACGTGGCCCGTCCGGTAGGCGCCGTCATCCTGGGCCACTTCGGCGACCGCGTGGGCAGGCAGAAGGTCCTGATGTTCACGCTTCTGCTCATGGGTGCCTCGACGTTCCTCATCGGCTGCCTTCCGGACTTCAACACCGTGGGATGGTGGGCACCGGCCCTCCTGGTACTGGCCCGGCTCTGCCAGGGACTCTCCGCTGCCGGCGAGCAGGCAGGTGCTTCCTCCATGACGCTCGAGCACGCACCGGACAACCGCCGCTCCTTCTTCACGTCCTGGACGCTCACCGGCACCCAGGGTGGCCAGATCCTCGCGGCCCTGGTCTTCATTCCCGTCCTGGCACTGCCGGACGAAATCAAATACGGCATCGGCTGGCGCGTTCCGTTCTGGCTCAGTGCCCTGGTGGTTGTAGTGGCGTTCTTCATTCGCCGCACCCTGCACGAACCCCCGGCCTTCGAAGAAGCGCAGAAGTCGGCCCAGATCTCCAAGCTCCCGGTCGCCGACCTTCTGAAAGGCCACTGGCGCGACGTGCTCCGCGTGATCTGCTGCGCCTTCATCGCCGCCGTCTCCACCGTGTTCGGCACCCTTGCCATCAGCTACGCCAAGACTGTTGCCGGCGTGGACGGCACCACCACGCTATGGCTGGTGGTGGGCGCGAACCTCGTGGCCCTGGGCACCCAGCCGCTGTTTGGCATGCTGGCTGACCGGATCGGCCGCAAGCCCGTCTTCATCTACGGCGCGCTGGCCAGCGCCGTGCTGACTCCCGTGTTCCTGCTCAGCCTGGAATCCGGCAGCGTCCCCCTGATGTTCCTTGCCGCCATCGGCTTCTTCTCCTGCGGCTACGCAGCCTCCAACGCCGTCTGGCCGTCCTTCTACGCGGAGATGTTCAGCACCAAGGTGCGCTTCTCCGGCCTGGCCATCGGCACGCAGCTCGGGTTCCTGATGGCAGGATTCGCTCCGGCAATCGTTGCCGCCATGGGTGGCATCAAGCCCGGCGGCTGGGTCCAGATCAGCATCTTCACCGCCGTCATCTGCTCTGTTGCAGCCATCTCGGCCCTCACAGCCAAGGAATCCTTCAAGATCCCCACCAAGGAGCTCGGCCTCAAGTAGCCCTGGTCTCAGGTAACGGGCTGGCCCGTCTTTGGCGAGAGCCCGCCGTCCACTGTGGATGGCGGGCTCTCGGCGTCTGAACAGGGCCGGCCCGGCAGCCTACGGCCGGCCCGGCAGCCTACGGCCGGCCCGTTGCCAGGACCGAGGCCAGGTTGAAATTCACCGGTTCCTCGAGCTGCGCGTAGGTGCAGGACTCCGGGTCGCGGTCGGGCCGCCAGCGGTTGAACTGCGCCGTATGCCGGAACCGGTCGCCTTCCATGTGGTCGTACCGGACCTCCACCACCAGTTCCGGGCGGAGCGGGACAAAGGAGAGATCCTTCCCTGCGCTCCAGCGGCTGCCCTCGGCGTTGCGCGGCGTGCGCCCGCCTTCCTCCTGTTTGGCCCAGGACCAGGGGTGGTCCTCGAAATCCGTCACCAGGGGCTGCAGCTGTTCATGGAGCTCCCTGCGCCGGGCCATGGGGAAGGCTCCGATCACGCCCACGCTGGCCAGGGCGCCGTCGTCCTTGTACAGGCCCAGCAGCAGCGAGCCGATGGCGTCCGGGCCGCTCTTGTGCAGCCGGTAGCCGGCCACCACGCAATCGGCGGTTCGCTCGTGTTTGACCTTGAACATCACGCGCTTGTCCGGCTCGTAGCGGCCGTCCAGCCGCTTGGCCACAATGCCGTCCAGCCCGGCGCCCTCGAACTGCTCGAACCACTGCCCTGCTGTGTATTGGTCGGTTGTGGCTGCCGTGAGGTGGATAGGGGCGGCGCTGGCTGCGAGCGCTTTCTCCAGGGCCGCCCGGCGTTCTGAAAAAGGCCTGGCGGTGTAGTCATCGTCCCCCAGTCCCAGCAGGTCGAAGGCCACAAAGGCTGCCGGGGTCTTCTCGGAGAGCAGTTTCACCCGGCTGGCCGCGGGGTGGATACGCTGCTGGAGGGCATCGAAATCGAGCCTGTCCCCGGATGCTCCCACCAGGATGATCTCGCCATCCACCACACAGCGCGGCGGAAGGTTCTCTTTGACCGCGGCCACCAGCTCCGGGAAGTAGCGGGTCAGGGGCTTCTCGTTGCGGCTGCCGATTTCCACTTCGTCCCCGTCGCGAAAAATGATGGACCGGAAGCCATCCCATTTGGGCTCGTAGCTGAGGCCGCCGCCGGCCGGAAGACTTCCGATCCCGCTGACGGCCTTGGCAAGCATGGGCGGGACGGGCGGCATCACGGGAAGTTCCATGGTGCCCATTCTTGCCCGTCAGGCGCAGACGGGAAAGGGCCCCGTCCGGATTGGACGGGGCCCTTCACGTGGGAACGGAACGCGGTGACGCCGGGAAACTAGGCGGCGGGAACGGCGGCCGGGTCGGTGACGGGTGCTTCCTCGACCGGCGCCTCAACCACGGCGTTCTGTGCTTCGTACTGCTCGGCCAGAGCCTGGTAGGCGGCCTTCGCCTGGTCCACGGCAACCTGGTTGGCGGCCTTCAGGGACTTCAGCGCCTGGAGGTTGGCGGCGCGGAGGGCCTGGACCTGGTCCTGGGCCGCCTTCTTGGCGGTGCCCTTGGCCGACTTGGTGGCCTCAAGGGCAGCCTTTTCGGCGGCCTGGTAGTCGGCGTGTGCCTGCTTCTCGGCAGCGAGAGCATCGGCCTGGACGGTCTTGAAGGCTGCGAATGCCGCCTCCACCTCTTCGAGGGTGACCGGTGCAGCCACAATTTCCTCCACGGCCACGTAGCCGCTGTCCACGGTGGCGTCAGAAGCGAACGCGGCCCCTGCGCCTGCGCCTGCCATGAGACCGGACGCGAAAACTACTGCTGCCACTTTGGTGATTGCTGACATGTAAAGACTCCATTGGTTTGGGAAGTGTCGCAGCTGGCCCAGCACCAGCCGTCCATTCCAAGGTAGCCAGCCGAAATCGGCGTAGGGGAAACCTTGGGCTGATCCTTGCCAAACCTTTTCCGGGCTGGCTTTTTCCTGCGGGAAAGCTGCACGCATGCTTGTCTTAGCCGGTACAAGCTCGACAGAACACCGCACGGGACGGTAGAGGTTAACGATGGTTACTGTCGGGTTTCACGCATCGCATGAACAGATCAGTCCGGGCCGCCTGCTCCAGGACGTCCAGCACGCAGAGCGGGCCGGCTTCGACGCCGCAATGTGCTCGGACCACATCGAACCGTGGTCCGCGCGGCAGGGCCACTCCGGCTTCGCCTGGTCCTGGCTGGGCGCCGCGCTGGCCACCACGGACCTGCGCTTCGGCGTGGTCACCGCGCCGGGCCAGCGATACCACCCGGCGATCATTGCCCACGCCTCGGCCACCTTGGCCAGCATGTTTCCGGACCGGTTCTGGATGGCACCCGGCAGCGGTGAGAACATGAACGAGCACGTGACCGGGGACGCCTGGCCGCCCAAGGAAACCCGGCAGCAGAGACTTGAAGAATGCGTGGACGTAATCCGCCGGCTGCACCGGGGTGAGGATGTGACACACCACGGCCTGGTGACGGTAGAGCAGGCCCGGATCTGGGATGTCCCCGATTCTCCCCCGCCGCTGATTGCCCCGGCCATCAGCGTGGAAACGGCACGCCGGGCGGCCGCGTGGGCTGACGGCCTGGTCACCGTGAACCAGCCGGCTGCGAAGCTCACGGAGATGCTGGCCGCCTACCGGGACAACGGCGGGCGCGGCAAGGCCGTCCTCCAGGTCCACCTGTCCTGGGCGCCCAGCGAGGAGGAGGCCGTGGCGATTGCGCTGGACCAGTGGCGGACCAACACCTTCGCTCCCCCCGTCCCCTGGGACCTTCCCACCGCAGGGCATTTCGACGGCGTGAGCGCCACCGTGGGCGAGGAACAGGTGAGGGAGTCGGTTAACGTGTCCGCCGATCCTGCCCGGCACGCCGAATGGCTGGCCGGGTATGCGGACCTGGGCTTCGACGAGCTGTACCTGCACTTCGTGGGGCAGGAGCAGGCCCCGTTCATCGACAAGTTCGCGGACCAGGTCCTGCCTCAGCTTAGGACTGCGGGGGCGTACGCATGAGGATCGCCGAAACCTCGGATCTGTGGTGGAAGAACGCGGTCATATACTGCCTGGACGTGGAGACGTTCTTTGATCACGACGGCGACGGCACCGGTGACTTTGCCGGCCTCACCCAGCGCGTGGACTACCTGGCGGCCCTGGGGGTGACCTGCATCTGGCTGATGCCGTTCTATCCGTCTCCTGACCGGGATGACGGATACGACGTGACGGACTTCTTCGGCGTGGATCCGCGCTTGGGCACGCTGGGCGATGTGGTGGAGTTCATCCGGGCGGCCAAGGACCGCGGCATGCGGGTCATCGCGGACTTCGTGGTAAACCACACCTCGGACCAGCACCCCTGGTTTGTGGAGGCCCGCAAGTCAACGGACAACCCCTACCGGGACTTCTATGTGTGGCGCCCGGATTCTCCGCCGGACACGTCCGACGAAGTGGTGTTCCCCGGTGAGGAGACCTCGCTGTGGACGAGGGACGAGACCACGGGCGAGTGGTACCTGCACATGTTCGCCAAGCACCAGCCTGACCTGAACGTAGTCAATCCGAAGGTCCGGGACCAGATCGCCAAGGCCATGGGCTTGTGGCTGGAGCTCGGCCTGGACGGGTTCCGCCTCGACGCGGTGCCCTTCTTCCTGGAAACCCGGGGCCAGCCCAAGGACGAGGCCGCCAACCTGGATCCGCACGAATACCTGGCGGCACTGCGGAGTTTCGTGAGCCGCCGCAACGGGAGCGCGGTCCTGCTGGGCGAGGTGAACCTGCCCTACAAGGAGCAGCTGGAGTACTTCGGCGGCCCCGAGGGCAACGAGCTGAACCTGCAGTTCGACTTCATGTCGATGCAGAACATCTACCTGTCCCTGGCCCGCCAGGACGCCCGCCACCTCGGGGAAACGCTGAAAAGCCGGCCGGCCATCCACCCGGACAACCAGTGGGCCATGTTCGTGCGCAACCATGACGAGTTGACGCTGGACAAGCTCAGCGACGGGGAGCGGCAGGAGGTCTTCGACGCCTTCGGGCCGGAGAAGAACATGCAGATTTACGGCCGTGGCCTGCGCCGCCGCCTGCCCCCGATGCTCGGCGGCGATGCTGAACGCCTGCGCATGGTGTATTCACTGATGTTCTCGCTGCCCGGCACCCCCGTGCTGTTCTACGGCGAGGAACTGGGCATGGGCGAGGACCTGAGGCAAAAGAGCCGCGCCGCGGTCCGCACCCCAATGCAATGGACCAGCGAAAAGAATGGCGGTTTTTCCACCGCCAAGACCTCGGACCTGGTGGCCCCGCTGGTCCGCGGAGAGTACGGCCCGGAGAACGTCAACGCCGCAGCGGCCAAACGGGACCCCGAGTCGCTGTTCAGCTTCATGTCGGCGCTGATCAGCCGCTACCGCGAATCCCCGGAGCTGGGGTGGGGCGAATTCAGCATCATCGACCAGCCCGAACCCGCTGTCTTCGCCCACACCTGCACTTCCGACGGCGGCACCCTGGTGCTGCTGCACAACTTCAGCGAAAAGAGGGTGAAGGCTGCAGGTTCCGTGGCGCCGGAGAACTCTCCGGCCGGAGCCTTCCGGAACTGCCAGCTGTTGGACCTGTTCGACGGCGAGAACGCGGCCGTGGAACCGGACGGCACCTTCAGCGTGGAGCTGGGGCGCTATGGTCACCGGTGGTTCCGCCTGCACCGCAAGGGCGACCGGCTGGCGCCGTGAAACCCGCAGGGTGCCAAGAACTAACAGCCGCCTAACCGCGGGGAAACAGGGACGCAACATCGCCGGGCCACACTGGAGGTGCAGGCAAGAGCCGGCACCCGCTCCAGCCAGGAGGTCCCGCCATGTTGAAGAAAGCGACCCCGCAGGTTACCCGCATCCGCGCCCTGGACCAGTTGCACCGCGGCGACGAAATTGAAGCCTGACTCTCAGTGGGCCCGTCTTACGATGACGTGGTGGTCCGCCGCGGCAGCGTCCAGGAAACGGCGCCGGGCATCGGCGTGGTCTGGATCCTGGACCGCATTACGGGCCTGCGGAAAGCCATCAATACGGACGAGTGCAGCGTGTGGCGCGTTGCCTGACCGGCGCCCCCTCGCGACGCTCTCTCACGCAATGCGCTTAAACTCCCAACCCTCTCTCACTTGATGCGCCTGAAACCCAAACGCTCTCTCACCTTCCGGTGGACAGGTGGCGGTAAGTGAGAGAGCGTCGCCCGGGCAGCGGCATTAAGTGAGAGAGCGTCGCCCGGGCAGCGGGGGCAGGCGTACGACGGCGGCCCACCCGGCCGTGGCGCGGGCGCAGTCAGCAAGGACTGCCCGCAGCCGCGGCGGCTCCGGGGGTCAGCCGCCGGCCACGGACTGGATGACCAGCACTTCCTGTCCCGGAACGACCTCGGTCTCCAGGCCCTGCAGCCGCCGCACCTCGTCGCCGTCCACGTAGATATTCACGAAGCGCCGCAGTGTTCCGGTTTCGTCCCGCAGCCGCCGGCCGAGCACCGTGAAGTCAGCGGTGACCGCGTCAAGGAGCTTCGCCACCGTCAGCGGACCGTCGGCGGGCGCAGTCAGCACGGACTGCCCGCCGGCGAGGGGCTGCAGGACGCCGGGAAGGACCACCCTGATCTCAGCCACCGGCCACCACGGCGGCACGGACGCAGAGGACGTCCGGCAGGTGGGCCGCCACCTCGGTAAACGTTTCGCCTTCGTCCGCACTGGCATAGACGGAGCCGCCCCGGGTCCCGAAATAGACGCCGGCCGGTTCCGCAGTGTCCACGGAAGCGGCGTCACGAAGCACGCTGTTGTACTCCCGGTCGGGCAGCCCGGAATCGTGCCTCTGCCAGGTGGTCCCGGCGTCGTCCGTCCGGTGCACGGCGAGCTCGCCCCCTGGCGGGATGCGTTCGCCGTCGGCCTTCAGCGGAACCACCCATGCCGTGCCTGCCCGCCGGGGGTGGGCCAGCATCACGAAGCCGAAGTCCGCAGGCAGGCCATCAGCGATGGATTCCCAGGTGTCACCGTTGTTCTCCGTGCGGTAGACGCCGTGGTGGTTCTGGGCATAGAGGCGGCCGGGGACGGCGGCATCGGCGGCGATCTTGTGCACGCACTGGCCGAACTCGGGCTGGGGATCCGGCATGAAGTACGCCGAGATGCCGCGGTTCCGGGGCTCCCAGGACGCGCCGCCGTCGGACGAGCGGTAGACGCCGCCCGTGCTCATGGCCACATGCATGGTGTCCCCGTCCGGCTGCACCGCGATGGAGTGCGCCGCTGCGCCGCCGTACCCCGCGCCCCACTCGGGGCGGTGTGGATGGTCCCAGAGACCGCGGTTGAGCTCGAAGTGTTCGCCGCCGTCCGTGGATTTCCAGAGCGAAATGGGCTCCGCGCCCGCCCAGACGACACCCGGCCGGGACGCAGCATCCGGATGGATCTGCCAGATCCGCTCCACCGCCGTCTCCGTGTCCGCGGGGAAGCTGATGGCGCCCTCTATCGGTTCGGACCACGTGGACCCGAGATCGTCCGAGTGGGCCACGGTGGGTCCCCAGTGTTCGCTGCGCACGCCCACCATGATCCGGGTGCGGCCTTCCCGCGTGTCGATTCCGATACTGGGAATCTCGTTCATCAGGAAGTGCGGGCCGGTGAAGGACCATTCACGGCGGTCACTGCTGGTGGCCAGCCACAGGCCTTTCTTGGTGCCGATCGCCAGGAGGTAGCTCTCTGCTGCCGTCACGGCTAATCAACGAATTCCGATTGCGTTTCGATGAAATCCCAGTCGGCCTCCGTCAGCACGGCAGCCGGGTGCTCCGGGGACGGTCCGCCTGCCTGCGCGATGCCCTGCAGCACGGACTGCGGGATCTCCGCGGCCCGGAGGTTCTCCCGCAGCCATTCCTTGCTGGCGAGGTCCAGGTCCAGCCACCACATGAAGATTTCCATGCCTTCACGCCCTTTCGTCAGTTTCAACGTTAGGCGCGGGAGCTGGGCCCGACAAGGGAGGGCCGAACTCCCGGACAGAGGGCCGGAAGGTGGCGCGGCCGCGTTTTCCGCGTAGCTCTGCGGCCGTCCCGGTACCCGCTTCGGAAAAAGACGGGTACCGCCCACCCGGGACCGGCCGCCGCGGTGTTCCTAGCCTGAGAATTACCAACCTTGCCCGATTCCCCGCAGCGCACCAGGAGCATCATGCGCATGGAACGCAGCCGCCATACCGCCCCGCGCGGGGTGCCCTGGTGGCGGTGGGACCGTGCCGACGCGGCCATCCTGATGTGCGGCGTCCTGGCCTTCCTGGCCATCACCTTCGGCGGGCCGCTCTTTCAGTACGGCAGCAGCCTGACGCTGGGCGAAGGCGTTCCGGACGGCACGGCGGCAACGCCACCCGCTCCGCTGCCCGCCGCCGTCGTGCCTTCCCCCACGCCCGCCGCCGCGCCGTCACCCACCGCTGCACAAAGTACGACGCCGGCTCCCGCGTCCGCCTCCGCGTCCCCGCCCGGGCCGGTGCTTCCGGCCGCCGCTGCGCCGCTGCGGGTCCGGTACCCCGCCGCCGGCTTCGACGTTCCGGTGCACCCGCTGAAGCCGGACAGCCGGACCAGGACCATCGAACCGCCGCCCACCAGGGACGGGTACTGGCTCAGCCCGTACGGTTCCCCGGGCGCAGGATCAACCAACACCACGTACGTGATCGGGCACAGCTGGGACGGTGCGGACGCCCCCTTCAACCACCTCAGCTCGCAGGCGGCGAAAGGCGACCGGTTCGCCGTCGACACCCGGTCCGGGACCATCACCTACCGCGTGGAAACCGTCACCACCTACCTGAAGTCCACCCTGGCGGACAGCTCCATCTGGGACGTGGTGCCTAACCGGCTGGTGCTCATCAGCTGCTACACGCAGGACCTGTGGGGAAAGAACGTGGTGGTCATCGCCTCGCCGGCACCCGCGTGACGGGACCACGGCCTGTTCAACGATCACGGCCGGGCAGACAATAAGGGTATGGCCGCTGAAGAGTCCCGTTTGCCTCCACTGCTGGTGGGGGTGGTCCCCGGGCAGCATCCTGAGGTCCTGGCCACGGCAGCCTCGCTGGCAGCACGCCTGCGGGTCCCGCTTGCCTGCGCCTACGTGGACGAGGCCAGCTATGTGGTGGAGTGGGACCCGGCACGCTCAGCCCACCGGTTATCCCCGCACCCCGGCGCGGACGACGCGGACATGGCCGTGCTCACCGCGGGGCTGAAGGATGAGATTACCGGCGCAGTATCCGCTGCCGGCGGGAACGCCCCGTCCCCGCAGTGGACCCTGCAGACACTGACGGGTGACGCGGCGCGCGCCTTGGGTCGGCAGGCTGCGGAACTGGGCGCGTCAATGATCATCGTGGGCACCTCAGAACGCGGCCTCGCCCACCGCATCTCGGAGGCACTGAACGGTTCCGTGGGGACGTGGCTGAGCCACCACCAGGACCGACCTGTCCTGGTGGTTCCGCCGCGCCGTCCCGCGGGCCCGGGCCCGGCAGACCGGCGCGGAAAATAAAGCGAAAGAAGTTATTCGCGGTAGTGGCGGAGCACCGCACCAGCCCGTAAGCTGGACCAAGCAGGCCGGATCCCCAGGGCTTCCGGAACTGCCCAAAAGCTGCTCCGGAGTGCGTATCCCCCAATAACGCACTCCGGAGCTTTTTGCGTTCCGGCCGCCTTTGGGTGCCGGGATGTCCATGCGTCGTCACCCGAGGCCATACCCCCTGGGGGTACTTGCGTGGATACCCCTCAGGGGTATATGTTGTGGCTATGGAGCATACGGAAGAGACGCTGGCCGGCGTTGGGGGCCCAGCCCCGCAGCACGGTTATTCCGGCAACAAGGACGCCTACCTCCGCCGTCTCAAGCGGATTGAGGGCCAGGTGCGCGGCATCGCGCGCATGGTGGATGAAGACAAGTACTGCATCGACATCCTCACCCAGGTGTCCGCTGTGACCAAGGCGCTGCATGCGGTCAGCCTGGGGCTCATGGAGGAGCACATCGGCCACTGCGTGGTCGGCGCAGCTGCCGAGCCGGACCCGGAGGCCCGCGCCGAAGCCATCGACGCCAAAGTCAAGGAAGCGGCGGACGCCATCGGCCGCCTGCTCCGCTAAGCATTCCCCCACCCAACCCTCCTGCCACCGCAGGCACACCGCGAAGGAGCATGCCATGAGCACCACCTCCCCCACCACCACCGAGGTCAGCGTTTCCGGGATGACCTGCGGCCACTGCGTCTCGGCCGTTACCGAAGAACTGGAGGCCCTTGAGGGCGTCCAGGACGTTGACGTGGACCTTAACGCCGGCGGCGTGTCCACCGTAACCATCACCTCCGCCAAGGAACTCTCCCCTGCCGAAATCGGCGAGGCAGTGGCGGAAGCCGGCTACCTCGTCGTCGCCAACGAAGCCTAGGATCCCCGCCGCCGGAGCCGGACCGGTCAACGTGAGCGGGATTGATTAACCAAGGAGGCGCCATGAGCAGCCAGGAACTCCTCCACCAGCCGGGCAGCAGGGTGGTGGAACTCGATATCGAGGGCATGACCTGCGCCTCCTGCGTCGCACGGGTGGAGAAGAAGCTCGGCAAGCTGGACGGTGTGGCGGCCTCGGTCAACCTCCCGCTGGAATCCGCCCACGTCACCGTACCGGCCGGGATCACAGACGAACAGATCACGGCTACCGTGGAAGCGGCCGGCTACAAAGCGAGGGTGCGAACGCCGGAGCCGCGGCGCGCAGAGACCGTCACCGGCTCCCCGGCAGAACCCCCCACGGAACCAACCGCGCACGGCGAATCCCACGCCGCCGGCACCCTCCGCCCGCGCCTGATCCTCGCCGCCGTACTGACACTGCCGGTCTTCCTGATCTCGATGGTCCCGGGCTTCCAGTTTCCGCACTGGGGCTGGGCCGCGGCGGCACTCTCGCTGCCGGTGGTCACGTGGGCGGCCTGGCCGTTCCACCGCGCGGCCGCAGTGAATGCCCGGCACCTTGCCTCCACCATGGACACGCTGGTCTCCATCGGCGTGACCGCCGCCTACCTTTTCTCCGCCTGGCAGCTGCTCGCCGATCCGCGAATGACGGAGCACCCGGGCATGGAAGGGATGGACACCGGCGGCCTGTACTTCGAGGTGGCCGCCGTGGTTACCACCTTCCTCCTGCTGGGACGCTACCTGGAGGCCAACGCCAAGCAGAAGGCCGGCGATGCCCTCAAGGCCCTCCTGAACCTGGGCGCGAGGGATGCCACCGTGCTGCGGGACGGTACCGAGCTGCGGGTGCCCGCGGAGACCCTGCAGGTGGGCGACGTCCTGGTGGTCCGGCCCGGCGAGAAGATCGCCACGGACGGTGTGGTGGTCGACGGGAATTCCGCAGTTGACGCCTCCCTGGTCACCGGCGAATCGGTGCCGGTGGAAGTGGGACCGGACAGCCGCGTCACCGGCGCCACCATCAACACCTCCGGCCGGCTGCTGGTCCGGGCAACCCGGGTGGGCAGCGAAACCACGCTGGCGCAGATGGCCCGGCTGGTGTCCCAGGCGCAGACGGGCAAGGCACCCATCGCACGGCTGGCGGACCGGATCAGCGCCGTCTTCGTTCCGGTGGTCCTGGCCATCGCCGTGGTGACCTTCGCGGCATGGCTGGTCACGGCAGGGCCGGACATCACCTCCGGTGAGCTGCGCGCGGCCTTCACCGCCGCCGTCGCGGTTTTGGTCATTGCCTGCCCGTGCGCCCTCGGGCTGGCCACGCCGGTCGGCCTGCTGACGGGGACGGGACGCGGCGCCCAGCTGGGCATCCTGATCAAGGGCCCGCAGGTCCTGGAGGACACCCGGACGGTGGACACCATCCTGCTGGACAAGACCGGCACGGTCACCACCGGCGTCCTTGCCGTGGACGGCATCATCGCGTTCGGGGGCCTCGATGCCGCCCGGGTGCTGCGCCTGGCGGGCGCGGTGGAAGCCGCTTCCGAGCACCCCATTGCGCACGCCATTGCGGCTGCAGCACGGAATGCGGCCGACGGCGGACGCCTGCCTTCCGTGGACAAGTTCAGTTCCGCGCCGGGCGGCGGAGTGGCCGGAACCGTGGAAGGGCAGCTGGTCGTCGCCGGCCGCACCGGATGGCTGGAGCAGAACAGCGTGGCCATCAGGGCGGAGCAGCGCAAGGCCCTGGCGGCGGCTGAGGATGCCGGCGCAACCGCCATCTGGGTGGCCGTCGACGGGGAGGTGGCCGGGATCGTGAGCCTCCGGGACTCCATTAAGGACGGGTCCGCGCAGGCAGTGTCCCGCCTCCGGGAACTCGGGCTGCGGCCCATCCTGCTGACCGGCGACAACGCCGCCGTGGCCGCCCAGGTGGCTGCCGCCGTCGGGATCGCTGCGGCGGATGTCTACGCGGGCGTCCTGCCGGAGGGGAAAGTGGATGCCGTCCGGAAGCTCCAGGCCGCCGGTGCCACCGTGGCCATGGCGGGCGACGGCGTGAACGACGCGGCGGCGCTGGCTCAGGCGGACCTTGGCATTGCGATGGGGTCGGGAACGGATGTGGCCATCGAGGCCGCGGACCTGACCGTGATGGGCAACGACCTTGCCCAGGTGGCGCAGGCCATCGAGCTGTCCCGGCGCACGCTGGCCACCATCAAGACCAACCTGTTCTGGGCGTTCTTCTACAACGCCGTGGGCATTCCGGTGGCGGCCCTGGGGCTGCTCAACCCGATGATTGCCGGCGCCGCGATGGCCGCGAGTTCGGTGCTGGTGGTGGCCAACTCGCTGCGGCTGCGGAGCTTCGGCAAGTAGCCACGTCCGCCGCTGCCGGCCGGCGCGTCAGGCCGTGCCGTAGCGTACCGCGGCGCGCGCCTTGGCCTTGGCGGCCTCGGTGTCGCGGTCCTTGGGCGGCGCCTGGGTGACGAGGGCGTCCAGGAGGTGCTGGGTGATGTGCGCGATCTCATGGACGGCATGGTCGAACGCATCCTGGTTGGCCTTGGACGGCTTGGTGCTGCCGCTGATCTTGCGGACATATTGCAGGGCCGCGGCGTGGACCTCCTCGGAGGTGGCGTGCGGCTCGAAGTTGTGGAGGGTTCGGATGTTCCGGCACATAACCCCATGCTAGGCCCGCGCCGGTGGATGCGTCAGGGGACGGGTTCGACGTCGTTCGCGTGCTCCAGCGGTGAGGGCTGCCCGGGTGCCGCCCGCCGGAGTTCATCCAGCCGGACCAGGACCACGCCGCCCACGATCAGGACGCCGCCCAGCAGCTGGATGGGACCGGGCAGTTCGCCCAGCAGGAGCCAGGCCCAGAGGACGGCGAACAGCACCTCGGTGAGGGAGACGAAGGACGCCACCTTGGAGCCCAGGGCACGGGCGGCCATGATTCCGGAAACGTAGGCGAACACCGTGGCCAGGACCACGAGCCCGGCCACGGAGACCCACCAGGGCGTGACCCATGGACCGAGCCGGGTATCGGCTGTGCTGAAGGCCATGGGGAGCAGGCCGGTGGCTGCGGCCAGCCACATCACGGCGGCGCCCACCAGGAGCCCGCCGGAGGCCAGGACCAGAGGCGGAAGGGTGTCGTTCTCCTTGGCCGTGATGAAGAAGTAGATGGCCAGGCATACCGCTGCTGCCATGCCCCAGAGGACGCCCACCAGGTCGATCCGGATGGCGCCGGTCAGGTCCAGCACCAGCACCAGGCCGCCAAGGGACAGCAGCGTGCCGCCGAACGTCAGGGCGCTGGGCCGCCGCCGGCTCGCAGCCCAGAGCCACAGGACGATGAGGACGGGCGCCAGGTATTCGAGGAGGAGGGCCACGCCCACGGAGAGCCGGGCCACGGCGTTGAAGTAGAACAGCTGGCAGGCCGCGACGCCAATCAGGCCGAACAGCACGATGGTGAGCCAGTTGTCCCGCAGCTGGTGCCACCTGCCCCGCAGGGCGGGGAGGGCGGGCACGGCCAGGATCAGCGCCGCACCCGTAAGCCGTGCGGTGACCGCCGCCCCGGGGGACCAGCCGGTCTCCAGCAGCGCCTTTCCGAAGGACCCGGAAATCCCAAAGACTGCGGAAGAGAACAGCGCGATGCCCAGGCCGGACGCCAGGAAGCCGCCGCCTGGCTGCTGCAGCCGGGCGGAAGTGGACTTGTTAACGGCTGGCACCGCGGCCTCCTGTCAGGAGTAAAGTGGGGTAATGCCCCTGACATTACGCCTGCAGCCTGTAAGGAGTCAAGATGGTCTTTGCCCCTGACACTGAAGTGGCACTGCGCACGGTGGTGAACCTGATCAACTCCGCGGCCAACGGCACCGAAGGGCTTGCTTCCGCGGCCGATCTTGACGCGTTCCTGGCGGCGGAGGGGTTTACCGGTTCCCGGACGCACGACGCCACGGAACTGGCCAGCGTGCACGGGCTCCGCAGCCAACTGGCGGAGCTGTGGACCGCGGACCAGGATGCCGCGGTGGAGATCATCAACCGGCTGCTCCGGGAGGCCAATGCACTCCCGCAGCTGGTCCGGCACGACGGCTGGGACTGGCACCTGCACGCCACCACGCACGAGGCGCCGCTGGCGGACCGGATGGGCACGGAAGCGGCGATGGCCCTGGCGGACGTGGTCCGCGGCAAGGAGATGGACCGGCTGCGGAGGTGCGAGGCGGAGGACTGCAACGCGGCGGTGCTGGATCTCACCAGGAACCGGTCAAAGCGCTACTGCGACACCGGGAACTGCGCCAACCGCGTGCACGTCGCGGCCTATCGAGCCCGGCAGGCGGCCGCGGGCTAGGGGCTGGCGGATTGAAAACCGTCCCCTCGGGCCGCCAAGGGGCAGCGAAGTAAGGGCTAGCGGCCGGCGGGACCTGCGGGGCCGCCGTCGGACGCTGCCGGCGGCTCCTGGCCATCCTGAAGGCCTTGGTTGTCCCGGGTACCCTGCGCGCCGAATCCGTGGGACGGACGCTTGGCGGAGGAGAGGTTCACGCCGGAGCCCTTGCCCAGGTGCTCGGCATTTTCCTTGTAGCTCATGGATAACATCGCGGCAATCACCAGGGTGACGATGAAGGCAATGCCCGCTCCGGTGAACGCAAGGTCGAAGCGCGGCTCGCGGGCGCTTCCGCCAGACGCGAAGATCAGGACCGCCACGAAGGCCACAACGGCCCAAAAGGCGGAGAACATCAGCGGCCCCTTCACCGAGGTCCGCAGGTTGCGCGGTTTGCCTGGATGCTGGTCTGCCACGGTGGTTCCTCCCTGCAGGCGGCGCACGGCCAACCTGGATTGCGTGATGTGGTGGTGTTTCCCGGCGGTGTTTCTACAGGAAGTAGAACCGGTCCCCTCCTAGTTTACGGGTTACCCGCGGCGCCGCGGGCATCGTGCCGGAGGGTCAGGCCGGCCAGGATCCACAGGACGCCCGAAATGATTGCCCCGCCGCCGGTAACCCCCAGCAGCGCATGGGCGCCCAAGGCGGTAAAGAAGGGCAGGGCAGCAGCCGTTCCGAGTCCGATGACGCCGGAGGCGATCCAGTCGCGCGCCAGGACATGCCGGCCGCGGAACCTAAGGCCACACGCCAGTTCCAGGGTGCCGGCAACGCCCAGGCCGAGCGCGGCGATCACAGCGTAGAGCAGGTCACCATTCAGGAGTACGACGGCGAAGCCCGCTCCGGCGAGCACGGAACCGGTGGCGGACAGCAGCTTCCCCGGGGTGGACTTCGGGGCGAATCCCGCCGCCGGGACGCCCCGCAGGACGGTCAGGCCGGTGGCCAGCAGGTAGAGCCCCCCGACCCAGCCCATCACTTCGATGGAGGGAGAGGGCCAGAAGATCGTCACCGCGCCGAACACCAGTGCCGCTGCGGAGCGGAGCACGACGGGCTTCCAGAGGTCCGGGCGGGGGTCGGTGCCGGCTGCCATGCCTGCCGGGGTCAGTGGTTGTGTCACCGGTTCAGTTTAGTGCGCCCTCACCGGGCACCCACGCCTTGAAACTTTCCCCTGGCTTTGCGTGGTATTCACTTGGGCTCTCACTTCCGTTGGTGCGTTCTGGTTTTTCTTGATGGAAATGGGAGGTTTTGATGGTTTTGGAAATACCCGCACTACGGCTTGAGCGGTTGAAGGAACTGATTACCGACGGGGGTGCACTGTCCGTGCGGACGGCCATGTCCGTCCTCGATGTTTCCGAGATGACCGTCCGCCGGGATTTCGCCGCGCTGGAAGACCAAGGACTGGTGCAGCGCACCCGCGGAGGGGTGGTCGCGACCGGGCGTATCGCGGCCGACGTCTCCTACAGCCAGCGTGAGCAGCATGAAGCTGCCGCCAAGATGGACATCGGCGTCAAGGCGCTGGGCCTGGTCAAGGACGGGGACATCCTCTTTATCAGCGGCGGAACCACCTGCCTGGCCTTCGCACGGGCACTGCGTGGCAGGCGGCGCGTGACGGTGATCACCAATGCCGTCACGGTACTTACGTACCTGATGACAGACCCTGGCATGACGGTGCTGGCCACCGGCGGTGTGGTTTCCGCTCAGGACCAGGACATGACTGGACCGGTGGCCGCGGCTGCCCTGGCCCGGTTCCGCGTAAACAAGGCGTTCATCGGCGCCTCGGGCGTCAGCGCGGAGGGTGTCTTCAACTCCAACCAGGCCAGGGCCGCCACGGATGAGCTCATGGTCAAAGCCGCGCGGCACGCGTATGTCCTCGCGGACCGAACCAAGCTCGAAGCCGTAGCACTTGCGCTGGTTGCGGGACTGGAGTCAATCGACGGGCTTGTAACCGACTCAATCCCCGCGGACGCCACCCTTGAATGGCTGGACGACGCAGGCGTGCAAACACTCATCGCGGGCGGGGAGGGTGCCACCCCAAGCGAGGGAACCAACCCATGAGCGTGTTTGAACAGTCGAAGCGTATGAACGTCCAAAGTTCCGTTGACTTCTCCACAGCAGTTCGGCTCTCGGCGGAGGAGGCGGCCCTCAACGTCAGGGAGTTGCTCTGCGAAGGATTCCGCAGTCCGGGATCCCCCGACCTCAAGGGCGATCCCCACGACCTTGTCACCAAATATGACCGGCTGGCCGAGGAATCAATTAGGGCCACGATACTCAACGCGTTTCCCGAAAGCCGCGTCGTCGGCGAGGAAGGCGGCTCACGGGGCGGAGGCGACCTCACCTGGCACGTTGACCCCATCGACGGTACATCGAACTTTGCCGGCGGAGTGCCCTTCTTTTGTGTCTCCATAGGCGTCGAATACCACGGATCCCTCATTGCCGCCGTCGTTTTTGATCCGCTGCGGCAGGATCTCTTTTCCGCTGATCTGGCCGGCGCGTACCGCAACGGCGTCACCATGAAGTCCTCGGGAGCCGGCAGGGACCGCGACGCCGTCCTTGCCACGGACTATCCCGACCCGCGGCAGCGGGGTTTCGATACGAATGGGCGTCCCGAGACTGAGATCTTTGGTGAGCTCACCCACGCTTTCAGGACAGTGCGGCGCCTGGGTTCAGGAGCGCTGACCCTGGCCTACGTGGCCGCCGGCCAACTTGACGCGACCTTGGGGGTCAATGCCAAGTCCTGGGACGTAGCCGGCGGGATCATGCTGGTCCGGGCCGCCGGAGGCCAGTTCCATCCCGCTTCCCTCCCTGCTCTGCCCGCCGCGCCTGCATGGGCGTGCGAGGCATACGTCGCAACTGTCCAGGAGCTGGACATTAACACCTCCATCCTCAACACCGTCCTCGGGGGCCTCCATGCCTAGTCAGCTCTTCAACCGCCACAGCGGCACCGAACGACCATTACTGGTCGCGCACCGCGGCGATCAGTACGGGGCTCCCGAAAACACGATGGCCGCGTTTAGGCAGGCCACGGCTCTTGGCGCGGATGTCATAGAGCTGGATGTCCAGCTTTCGCGGGACGGCGTCCCCGTCGTCATCCATGACGACACCTTAGACCGCACGACTAACGGTTCGGGAGCGGTCAGGTGCATGGACTGGGACCAGCTGGTGCAGCTCGACGCGGGCAGCTGGTTTGGAAGCGGCTTTGCGGGAGAGGGCATCCCCGCACTGGGGGACGTCCTTGCGTGGGCCGCGGACTGCGGGGTTGGGCTCCTGATCGAAATCAAGACCCATCCGGTTCACGATCCCGACGCCGCGGAGCTGCTGGCCGCGTTCTTCGGGGCCCGGCAGCTTCCCAATTGTGCGATTTACAGCAGCGACCACGTCCTTCTCCAGGACCTGGCCACCGCTGTTCCGGAACTGGCGAGGGGCGCCGTCGTGAATGAACGAACACCCTTCCTGCCGCAAATCCTCCGCATCACGGAATCGAAATTGTTGAGCCAGTCCGTCTGGGTCCTCACACCGGACACCGTGCGGGATGCCCAGGAGGCGGGCGCCGTCGTCTGTTCGGAAGCCCGCTATCCCGCTGACGTTCGCATGCTCGCCGGCTGGGGAGTCGACCTCATCGTTTCCAACCGCATCCCGTTGGTCCACCTCGCCGGGGAACTCCGGCGTGTCAATGAAATGAGGCACCATGACACTGCCCGCCTTTAAGGTTCCGGTCGACGGCCCTCCGCTGATCTCCGCGCATCGGGGAGCCGGCAACATGGCGCCGGAAAATACGCTCGCCGCATTTGAAGCAGCCCTGGAAAAGGGGGCGACGATGATCGAGCTCGATGTGCACCTGAGCTCGGACGGCGTCCCCATGGTCATCCACGACGTCACCACGGCACGAACGACCGGAAAGAACGGATACGTTTCTGAGCAGACCCGCGCGGAACTGCAAGGTTTGGATGCAGGCTCATGGTTCGGGCCCGGCCACGCCGGGCAGCGGATCCCCTCATTTGAGGACATCCTCGACTGGGCCAAGGACCGTGTCTACCTGAACGTGGACGTCCGCAACTACCCCGGACTCAGTTCCTACGACACGGGTCTGACGGCCCGCGCCGTTACCGACGCAGTGGCACGCACAGGGATGCTGGAGCAGGCCGTCATCCAGTGCCTCGACCACCAACTGGCAGTTGAAGTCCGGCGGAGGCGCCCGGATGCCATCACGGGCATAACCTTTCATGGCCGGGCCGCCGATCTCGCGGGAATGGCCCGGACTGCCGGCGCCACCCTCATTAGTGGTGATGCGGCATTCAGCACCGGGGAGGTGGTCGCCGGCCTGCATGCAGCCGGTATCGGCTGGATGACCACTGCCGAGCTTCGGCTCCCGGGCCTCGCCGACAACCCCGACCTGATTGCCGCTTCTTCGCGGAGGTTGCGGGATATCGGCACCGACATCATTGTGACGGACGACGTTGACGCCACGCTGGCGGCCCTGCGGGAGGGCACGGCGTGACGCTCATGAAGGCTCCCGGCGCAATGCATGGAAGCGGAAATGCAGCCCCGTCCGCGCCGGCCAGGCGCAGAAAGCCGCGGACGGACTGGAGCGCGTACCTCTACGTGTTCCCTGCCACCGTCCTGCTGCTGGTATTCAGCATCTGGCCGCTCTTCTTTGGCTTTTGGATCAGCCTGTGGAAGTGGGGGATCGGGCCGCAGAAATTCGTCGGATTCGCCAATTACGCGGCCATCTTCACCCGCGACCTGGTCCAGGACAATGGTGCGGGCACCCTGGCTCCCGGCCCCATCGGCCAGGCACTCCTGAACACTGCGTACTACGTTGCCGGATCGGTCGCGGTTTCCATCGTGCTCGCCTTCGTACTCGCTTATCTCCTCTTTCGCATCAAGACGTTCCGGAACACGCTGCAGTCGCTGTTCTTCCTGCCGTACGCCACGACCATCGTGGCGAGCGCGCTTGTCTTCATCTGGATCTTCGACCCGCAGCGCGGCATCGCCAATGCCGTCCTCAAGGGCCTTGGCCTGCCTGCCCAGACCTGGCTGCTGGACCCAACCCCGGCAGCTGCCCGGTTCATCAGCCTCGTCACCGGAACTCCCGCCGCGGAGGTGGCCAATCCTTATATGGGACCCAGTGTGGCCATGTGCGTGGTCATCCTGTTCAACATTTGGAACACGCTGGGCTTCAGCATCATGATCTACCTCTCCGGGCTGGCATCACTGCCGGCCGAACTTCTCGACGCGTGTGCACTGGATGGTGCCGGCGAGCGGCAGACCATCCGACACATCGTGCTCCCGCTCATGAAGCCCACAACGCTCTTCCTGCTCATGTACAGCACCGTCCACTCGTTCAAATCCTTCACGCCAATTTTCTCCCTGACCCAAGGGGGCTTCAGCGGGGGCAACGGCACCCAGGAAGCGGGCGGTCCGTTAGGAACCACCAACGTCCTGACCACAGAGATCTTCAACAATTTCTACCAACGGCAGGACCAAGTGGGATACGCCTCAGCGGTGTCGTTCCTCCTCCTCGCGCTTCTCATCACGCTCACCCTCGTTCAATTCCGCCTTCTCGGCCGGAGGTCCGACTTTGACTAGTTCACCAACGCGGCGCAGGCCCCTTACGTCGCCGACCCTGATCCCACTGCTCATTCTGGTGCCGGCCGCCATCATCATGGTGTTCCCGTTCATGTGGATGGTGCTCTCTTCACTGAAATCCAGCTCCGAACTCACCCAGGTGCCACAAGCCCTGTTCCCCGAGACTCTCCTCTGGTCCAACTTCGCTGAAGTCTGGAATCAGCCGCCCCTTACCTTCGGGAGGTTCTATGTAAATTCCTTCGTCCTTGCCTTTGTTGGCACCATCCTTAAAGTCACGACGTCGGTGCTTGCCGCCTACGCATTTGCAACGATGCGCTTCCCAGGCAGAAACGTACTGTTCGTACTCTTCCTGGCCACCACGATGATTCCCGGGGAAGTAACCCTGATTCCGAACTTCATCACCATTCGGCACCTGCCGTTCCTGGGCGGGAACGACTGGACGGGCGCCGGCGGCCAGGGCCTGTACAACAGCTACGCCGGCATGATCGTGCCAGGCGCAGCGGACGCCTTCAGCATCTTCCTGCTTCGCCAGGCCTTCTTGTCCATCCCGGGCGACTACTGGGAAGCGGCGCGGCTGGATAACTGCGGACGGTTCCGCTACCTGGTCTCCATCGCTCTGCCGATGATCCGGCCTGCCCTGGCGGTGGTCATCATCCTCTCCGTCTTTGAGTACTGGAACTCGCTGCTGTGGCCCTTGGTCTCCACCGACAGCGATGAAATCCGCCCAGTGCAGGTCGGAATCCTGTACCTCCAGGGCCAATTCAACGCCCAGCCCAACCTGGTGATGGCGGCGGCTGCGCTCAGCATCATCCCAATTCTTGTCCTCTACCTCTTCGTCCAACGGCAGTTCCGCGAGTCTGTGGCGCATTCAGGCCTTCGCGGCTAAACAACAATCAAAGGAAAATCGATGCGATCCCCGAAATCCAAAACTATTGCCCTGGCTCTCACGGGCCTCCTGGCCCTCACAAGCGCAGGCTGCAGCATGGTGTCACCGGTTGCCCAGGAATCCGCCAGCGCTGCGGCCATCCCGTCCGAATTAACCGAACCGGTGACGGTCACGTTCTGGGAGCGGTATTGCGACGACGGCGTCAAGCAGGCCGTTGAGCGCTTCAATGAGATCCACAAGGGCAAGATCACCGTGGACAGCGTCTGCGTAGGCGGCGGAGAAAGCAACTTGGCCTCCAAGATCCAGGCAGCTGCGGCGGGCGGCGGCCTTCCCGATGTCGCCACAGCATCCGAGCAGTACGTTACCCAGTACCGCAAAGCCGACCTGCTGGTGCCGTTGGACCCCTACATCGAATCATCCAAGTGGGGCATTGGAACCCCGGAAAAGGATGATTTCCTCCCGGCCTCGCTGGCCAGAACGTCTCTTCCCGCGTACGGGGGACAAACGCTTACCTGGCCATTCGGGAACACCGCGAACGCCCTCTACGTCAACATGGACCTGCTCAACAAAGCCGGTGTCACGAAGGCTCCCACCACGTGGGATGAATTCGCCGCCGCAGCATCAGCCATCAAGACCAAGACCGGCATGGCAGGCTGGGCAGCGGGCCCCGGTGACGGCCCGGACCTGTTGAACGCTGTCTGGTCTTCTGGTGTCCCCTGGGTCAGCGAAGACGGAACCAAGGCGCAACTGGACAGCCCGGAAACAGTCAGCGTCCTGACGCAGTGGAAGGACCTGTTCGCCGCGGGCCACGCGGAGGTTTCGAGCAACTACAAGTCCATGTTCACCAGCGGCAACGCGGGGATGGTCTTCGCCAGCACCGGATACACCACCACGTGGGCCAAGGACCTTGGCAAGACGGAATGGGACATCGCCATGTTCCCCCACGGAAAGGGCCAGGAACCCCTCACTGAAATGTTCGGGTCAGTCACGGAAATGTTCCGCAGCACTCCCGAGAAGCAGCTCGCCAGCTGGCTCTTCATGAAGTATCTCGCGTCAGCTGAGAACCAGGCAGCGATGTGCCCGGTGGAAGGCTGCCTTCCGGCAACAAAGTCCAGCACGGACTCCGGCGAGATCGCCAAAGCGGCGCAGGCGGTTCCACAGTTCGGAGCAGCCATCACCGAGATCGCCCCGCATGCCCGGCTGCTGCCGCAAAGCCCCGCGTTGTCCGAAGTGCGCGGCAAGATCGCTGGAGACATCCTGGACCAGGTCCTTGCGGGAACACTGACTCCGGAACAGGCCAGCCGGCAGCTCCAGGCTAAAGCCCAACAGGCCATCGACAGGAACAACGGCTGACGCCAGATTGACCCGGCCGCGAATTCAGTTCGCTCCGGAACCGAGCACCATCCACCGGTCCGACCGGGCCCTGAATCCCAGGGTCAGGGCCCGGGCCGCCATGTAGCCCAGTGCGAAGGCGGCCCAGAGCCAGCCCAGCCCGGCCGGGCCGGTGGTGCCGGCCAGGGCGACGGCGCCCAGCAGCGGAGCGTACGCGGCAACGTTGGCCAGGCCTGCAAGGGCAAGGTAGCGGGCGTCGCCCGCGCCAATGAGCACCCCGTCCAGAACAAAGACATACCCGGCCATCGGCTGGCCCGCGGCTACGGCCCACAGCGCCACCGCGAGGGCCCACTGCACCTGTGGGTCCGGCGTGAAGAGGCGGCCCAGCCACGGGGCCGCGGCGGCCAGCAGCAGCCCCGTTGCCACGCCCAGGCCGATGCCCCAGCGGGTCATGGTCCGGGTCAGCAGCCCGGCACGGGCCGGGCGGGCGGCACCCAGCTCCTTGCCGATCAGCGCCTGCGCGGCGATGGCCAGGGCATCCAGGCCGAAGGCCAGGAAGGAGAAGATCGTCATGGCCAGCTGGTGGGCCGCAAGGTTGACCGCACCCTGCGCGGTGGCAACCAGGACGGTGGCCAGAATGGCCACGCGCAGGCTGAGCGTACGGAGCATCAGCCACGATCCCACCTTCGCCATTGCCCGGATGCCGCGCCATGAGGGGCGCAGCGGCACTCCATGGCCGGCAGCGTAACGCCTCACCATCAGCACATACACGAGGGCCATGGCCCACTGGGCCACGCTGGTGCCCGCCGCGGAGCCCGCCACGGACCAGCCCAGGCCGTAGACCAGCCAGAAGTTCAGGACAATGTTCAGTCCGAACCCGGCGGTGGCCACCACCAGCGGAGTCCGGGTGTCCTGCAGCCCCCGAAGCACGCCGGTCCCTGCGAAGACCAGCAGCATGGCCGCCAGGCCGGGCATCGACCAGCGGAGGTACTCCACCGCGAAGGTACGCACCTCCCCCTCGGCTCCGAGGAGGTCCACGAGCGGTCCCGCAGCGGCAAAGCCGGCCACGGCGAGGGCCGAGCCCAGCACCAGCGCCAGCCATACGCCGTCGCGCCCTGCAGCCAGTGCCTTGCCCGGCTGCCCCTCCCCCACGGCGCGCGCCACGGCGGGGGTGGTGGAGTAGGCGAGGAACACCATGAGTCCGACGGCGGTGTGCAGCACCGCGGATGCCAGGCCCACGCCTGCCAGTTGAGCCACGCCGAGGTGTCCCACGATGGCCGAATCCGCGAGCAGGAACAGCGGCTCGGCCACCAGTGCTCCGAACGCCGGAACGGCCAGGCGCAGGATGTCCCGCGCGTGCCCACGGGTGGACTGCGAGGCGGTAGCGGGAGGGATTGGCACGGTGCCAGCCTAAACCGTGCCGGCTGCCGGCACGGCGGAAGGTGAGAGAGCGTTCCGGTTCAGGGCGCATTAAGTGAGAGAGCGTCACAAGTGGGGCGGAGCGGGGCCACGTCCTACAGTGGGCACCATGACTGCGACCGGCCCCGCCAACTCCGTGACCCTCCGCTTCCTGGCAGCGCCCATGGACGTGGGACACAGCGGATCCGTCGACGCCGGGACCGTTCTCGAATGGGTGGACAAGGCCGCCTATGCCGCCGCCGTCGGCTGGGCCAAGTCCTACTGCGTCACCGCCTACGTGGGCAACATCCACTTCGCCGACCCCGTAAACAGCGGCGACATGGTGGAGGTGGAGGCAACCATCGTCTACACGGGCCGGTCCTCGATGCACATCCGCACCGTGGTCTCGTCCGGGGATCCCAAGGGCGGTCCGGCCAGGATGCGCAGCCAATGCCTGGTGATCTTCGTGGCCGTCGGCGAGGACGGCAAGCCCATCCCCGTCACCCAGTTTGAACCGCGCACTCCGCAGGAGATCGAGGAGCGCGACCATGCCCTGGCGCGCATCAAGGTGCGCGAGCAGATCGTCGAAGCCATGAACCGTCAGGAATATACCGACGCCGGGACCGCCGAGCGGGTGACCCTGCGGTTCATGGCCGCCCCCACCGATGTGAACTGGGGCGGCAAGGTCCACGGCGGCATCGTGATGAAGTGGATCGACGAGGCCGCCTATGTCTGCGCCTCCCGCTATTGCGGCCGGGACACGGTAGCGGTCTTCTCCGGCGGCGTCCGCTTCTACCGTCCACTGCTGATTGGCCACGTGGTGGAGGTGGAGGCGCGCCTGGTCTACACCGGCACCAAGGGGATGCACATCGCCGTCCATGTCCGCTCGGGCGACCCCAAGGGCGGGGAACTTCAGCTCACCACGTACTGCCTCACCGTGATGGTGGCGCGCGACGACGACGGGAACTCCGTGCCGGTCCCGGCCTGGGTACCGGTAACCGAGGAGGACAAGCGGTTGCACGCCCATGCCCGCGAACTGCTCGAAATCCGCGGCACCGCGCCGGGAAACAGGCTGCCCAACCACCTGCTGGCGCAGGCGGGCGAGCCCTAGAAGCCGCCTCCGCCGGCGTCTCCGGCCATGTTGGCGAACCGGGAGTAGTGGCCCTGGAACGCCACCACGATGTCCTTGGTGGGGCCGTTACGGTGCTTGGCCACCAGGATGTCCGCCTCCCCGGCGCGCGGAGACTCCTTGTCATACACATCTTCGCGGTGCAGCAGGATGACCATGTCCGCGTCCTGCTCGATGGAGCCGGACTCACGAAGGTCCGACACCATGGGGCGCTTGTCCTGGCGCTGCTCCGACCCACGGTTCAGCTGTGACAGCGCGATGACCGGCACCTGAAGTTCCTTGGCGAGCAGCTTGAGGGCACGCGAGAATTCGGAGACTTCCTGCTGGCGGGATTCAACCTTCTTGCCGGAGCTCATCAGCTGCAGGTAGTCGAGGATGACCAGCTTGAGGTCGTGCTGCTGCTTGAGCCGGCGGCACTTGGCCCGGATCTCCATGAGCGACATGTTGGGGCTGTCGTCGATAAACAACGGCGCATCGTTCATCCGGCCCATGGTGGTGGCGATCTTGGACCACTGCTCGTCCTTGATGGTGCCTTTCCGGAGGTCTTGGAGCCCGATGGTGGCCTCGGCGGACAACAGGCGCATGGCGATCTCGTTCCGGCCCATTTCGAGCGAGAACATAACCGTGGACAGGTTGTTCCTGATGGCCGCGGAGCGTGCGAAGTCCAGCGCAAACGTGGACTTACCGACGGCAGGGCGGGCGGCGATGACGATCATCTGGCCGGGGTGCAGGCCGTGGGTCAGCTCATCGAGCTCGTAGAAGCCGGTGGGCACACCGGTCATGCCCTCGCCCCGGTGGCCGGACGCTTCGATCTCATCGACCGTCGATTCCATGACGTCCTTGAGGACCACATAGTCCTCCGCGGTGCGTCGCTCCGCCACGGCGTAGACCTCAGCCTGGGCCTGGTTGACCAGATCCTCGACCTCGCCGTCGGAGCCGTAGCCCAGTTGGACGATCTTGGTGCCGGCATTCACCAGGCGGCGCAGCACCGCGCGTTCGGCCACGATCTCGGCGTAGTAGCCGGCATTGGCGGCGGTGGGAACGGTCTGGATAAGTTCGTGGAGGTAAGCCGGGCCGCCGATCCGGTTGATCTCGGCCCGCTTGGTCAGCTCATCGGAAACCGTGACGGCGTCGGCGGGCTCACCGCGGCCGTAGAGGTCGATGATCGCTTCGTAGATCGTTTCGTGTGCCGGCCGGTAGAAGTCCTGGCCGCGGAGGATTTCCACCACGTCCGCGATGGCGTCCTTGGAGAGCATCATGCCGCCCAGCACGGACTGCTCGGCGGCGATATCCTGGGGAGGCTTCCGGCCCGCGTCCGATCCCCGGGTGGTCTCGACCGTATCCAAGTGCGCGATTGACAATGCTGCCGTCCTCAATTTGTACCGGCCCCGGAGGCGCCGATGGTTGTCCATCCTGCCGGGCCGGCCCTGGTTTCCCGCCTCCGGTTCACCGCGCCAGCCCTACATGCACAGCTATACCCGCCTCCACCGACAACGGCCGCTGCCTGCCGGCGGGCCAGTTATCCCCAGTCTCCACAGGTTTTCCACAGAGGCTGCTTCGCCGGTCCGCAGGGGGTGCCCAAGACCGCCTTTCGGCAGCTGGGGCGGCAGCGTAAAACGAGTACCCCGCAACGGTAGCCGCCCTACAGTCCCCTGCAAAGCCGGGAAGCCGGGCAACGTGTGGATAACCTGTGCACTACAGGGCATACCTTGTGCACAGTCTGTGGGAAAGGCTGTGGACAAAGAAAAACTTTCATCGCGGACTCGGCGCTGACCTGCGGAAACGTCCCCTCCAGCATGTGGAGTAAATATTTCTTTTGTGGAATTTCATCCACAGACCGGGGGCGCCAGGAGCGCGCCGCGAGGGCAGCCTCATCGCCCTGACCCGCTGCCCGGAGGGGGCAGGCGGCCCTATATGCTTTCCATCGACCACATGGATGCGGGCCGGCGCATGAAGGAGCCGCATCCATGCAGCGCGGCGAATATTGCTGTGGAAAACCCTCACTGGCTTAAGCTTGGAGTATGGGTGAAACGCTTGTAGTCCCTGTCCTGATCCTCCTGGCAGTGGCTGCGGGGGTACTTCTTGTTGCCCGCGCCGCGGCGAGGCGGCAGCCGGCGGCGGGACCTCCGGCACCTGCCCCCAATACCGCGGAACTGGCCCGCAGCGCCGCCGCCAAACTGTCAGAAGATGAACACCGCCGGCTGTACGCCCTGATCGCGCAGGGACAGGCCATGGCTGCCATCAAGCTGTACTACGAAATCAGCGGAGCCGGCCTGCGCGCCTCGCGGGACGCCGTCGGCGCCCTCGCGGCCCATCCCCAGCCGTACCGGAGCCCCGAAACGGCCCCACCCGCCGTCGACGATGACGCGGACGAACCCGAGCGGTTCCCCTACCGGTACCGGGCCATCGCCAGCAAGGGCGACGTGACCCGCGAAGTGAGCAGCAACATGCTCAATGCCGAGATCTACGGCAGGATCCGCACCCTGGCCCGCAGCGGCGACCTTGAGGCCGCCGCTGCTGCCCTCAGCCGGCACTCGGACATCACGCTGGTCCAGGCGCGCGAGTTCATCTCGCTGCTGGAGGACTAAAAGAACGGCCACGGCCCCCGGAACTGGTGCAGTTCCGGGGGCCGTGGCGTTAGGGCCGGTTTGCTTAGCCCATCACCAGGTTGAGGATGAACAGCAGCGGAATCGAGCCCGCCCACACGGCCGTGGTGATGCCGGACCAGCCGCGCAGCGCCGCCGTCCCGTCCAGGCCGGTGAACCGGGTGACCACCCAGAAGTAGGAGTCGTTGAAGTAGCTCAGGATCATGGATCCGGCGGTGCAGGCGACTGCCGCCACCAGCGGGTCGATGCCAAGCGTTCCCACCAGGGGTGCGGTGACGGAAGCAGCGGTAATCATGGCGACCGTACCCGAGCCCTGTGCCAGCCGGACCAGCGTGGCCACGAGGAACGGTACCAGGAATGCCGGCAGGGCAGTCGCGGCAATGGCCTCGGCCAGCGCATCGCCCACCCCGGAGGTGCGCAGCACCTGGCCAAGGGCGCCGCCGGCACCGGTGATCAGCAGGATGAGGCCGGCGGAGGCGGCGGCATCGGCGAACCAGTGCTGCACCTTGTTGCGCGGGGTCCAGCGGGGCAGCAGGACATAGACGGCGAGCAGCACACCGATGGTCAGCGCGATGACGGGGTTGCCGATGAACGCGAAGGGGACCACCCAGTCGGAGGGCTCGTATTTGCCGCCCACAACACCCTGGGCGTTCTGGTCAATGGCGCCGGTCACCGTGTTGAGGATGATCAGCAGCAGCGGCACCAGCAGCGGCAGCGAGGCCAGGAAGGCGCCTACGCGGTGCGGCTTGGCACCTGCCGGCGGCGTGCCGAGCTCCAGCTCGGGATCGTCGGGGAGATCGGCAGCGTTATCCGCGTCGACGTCGTGATCTGCGATATCGACGGAGCCTCCGCGGTGCGAACCTTCAGCGGCACCAACCAGCGCCGCACGGCCATAAACTGCGGCGCGCACTTCTTCGCTGACCGAGGATTCCAGCTTGGGGCCAATCCACTTGGCGTAAACAACCACGATGGGCAGCAGCAGGACCGTGAAGGCAAGGCCCGTAAGAATGACCGCACCGAGGTCAGCGCCGAGGAGGCCGGAGACGGCGAGCGGGCCCGGCGTCGGCGGCACCAGGTGGTGCGTCAGGGTCATGCCGCAGCCGAGTGCCAGCGCCAGGGTCACGTAGCCGGCGCGCTTAACCCGTGCGATGGAGCGTGCCAGCGGGTTCATGATGACGTAGCCGGAGTCGCAGAACACCGGGATGGACACCAGCGCGCCCACCGTTCCCAGCGCCCACGGTTCGCGTCCCTTGCCAAAGAGGCGCAGGAAGGCGAGGGCAAGTGCGTTGGCGGCACCGGAGACCTCCAGGATCTTGCCGATGGCAACGCCCAGGCCGATCACGATGCCGATGGAGGCAAGCGTGTTCCCGAATCCGGTGGTGATGGCCTTGGTGATGTCCAGTGCGGACTGACCGGCCACGAGGCCTGTGACCAGTGATGCGATGAGCAATGCCACGAAGGCATCCAGGCGGGTGCGCAGGACCAGGACGACGATCGTCGCGATGCCCAGAACCAGCGCCAGTAAGAGTTGTAGATCCACGTTGATTTACTCCTTGGGGAAAGACCGACGGGCGACGTGCCCGGCCGCTCCTCGAAGGTGCCGCGACGTTTCGGCAACGAATTGACTCCATCGAGTGACTGGTGCCACACTACTTGCACATAAGACATCTGACAAGTGCAGCGATGGAGGTGCGTCGATGAGCCGGAATACGCTGGCAGTTGCGGTGTTTGAGGACCTTCTGGAGCGGATACTGAACGGGGAGCTCAAGCCCCGCGAGCCTCTGCCGTCCGAGCCGGAGATCGCCCGGGAGGCGGATGTCAGCCGCCTGACCGTGCGGGAGGCGCTGAAGACCCTTCAGGCGCAGAACATCGTCACGGTGCGCCGCGGCCTGGGCACATTCGTGAATCCCGTGGAAGAGTGGACTGGCCTGGAAGCCATCCTCCGGGCCGCCTCCCGCGGGACCGGCGGGGACGAGGTGGCGCTGCGCCTGCTTGAGGTGCGCCGAATGGTGGAAACGGGCTCTGCAGAACTCGCCGCCAAGAACGCCCGCCCGGAACACCTGGCGGCCATGCACGAATCGATCCGCGAACTGGAGGACGCCCACGCGGCCGGAGACCTGGACCGCGTCACGGTGGCCGACCTCGCGTTCCATGACATCGTGTTGCGCGCCTCGGCCAACCCTTTCCTGCCAGCACTTCTGGGGCAGCTGGGAAACCTGCTCTACTCCACGCGACGAGAGACCTCCGCCTTCGTGGAGGTGCAGCGCCACGCCATCGAGCACCACCACCTGGTACTGGCCGCGATCGAGACCGGAAACCCGGAGACGGCGCGCAAGGCCATGGAAGACCACATCAACCAGACATACGACGACTACGAACGTTTTATCAACAACCAGGAACCCGACACAGGAGCTGAATAGCATGACCGAAACGGCAACTTTCCCCGCCCAGCGCACCGCGGTACTCACCGGTGCGGCCTCGGAGCGCGGCATCGGCCGCGCCACTGCGGACCGCCTGGCCAGCGAAGGCTGGAGCATCGCCATCCTCGATATCGACGGCGAAGCTGCCGCGCAGGCGGCGAAGGAAATTGCGGAACGCCACGGCGTCCAGGCCCTTGGACTCCGCACCGACGTCTCCGACGAGGCGTCCATTGACGCAGCCGTCAGCCGCGTTGAGGCCGAGCTTCCGCCGATCGTTGGCCTGGCCAACATCGCCGGCATCAGCTCCCCGCGCCCATTCATGGAGGAAACCAAGGAGGGCTGGGAGCGGGTCTTCGCCATCAACATGACGGGCACGTTCCTGGTGACCCAGCGCGTCCTGGGCGGCATGATCGACCGGAAGCTCGGCCGCGTTGTGAGCATCTCCTCGATCTCCGCGCAGCGCGGCGGCGGAACCTACTCCAAGGTGGCCTACAGCTCCGCCAAGGCCGGCATCATCGGCTTCACCCGCGCGCTGGCCCGGGAGATGGGCGAGCACGGCATCACCGTAAACGCCATCGCACCGGGTCCGGTGGATACCGACATCATGGGCGGCACCCTCACGGACGAGCGCAAGAAGGAAATGTCCCGCGACATCCTGGTGGGCCGGGTGGGCACTGTGGGCGAGATGGCCGCCCTCATGTCCTTCCTCATGGGCGAGGACGCCGGTTTCATCACCGCCGCCACCTACGACATCAACGGCGGGCTGCAGGTTTCCTAGCGTCCATACAGCCTGCGCCGCTTACCGGCCTCCGCTGATTCCCGCCAGGAGTTCTTCGAACGGCAGGGATCCGGCGGGGGCCGGTTTGCGGTTCGGCTGGACACCTTCCAGCAGCCGGGAAAACTCCCCGGCGGCCCGGTCGATGCGCGCCGAAAGCGAGGAGCCGCCGTCGCCCGCGGTGCCCCAGTCCTGCGGCCCCGCGAAGACAGACGTGGCAGCCATCCTGGTGCGCAGGTAGGTGAACAGCGGCCGCATGGCATAGTCAAGCACCATCTGGTGGCGTTCCGTTCCGCCGGTTGCACCCAGCAGCGCTGCCTTACCGTCCAGCGACGTCGGATCGAGGACATCGATGAAGGACTTGAAGAGGCCGCTGTAGGAGGCGCTGAAGACCGGGCTTACGGCGATGATGCCGTCCGATGCCTCGACGCCGGCGATGACCTCGGCTAACCGGGGCGCGGCGTAACCGGTCACGAAGTTGTTGGCGATGTCCACGGCAAGATCGCGTAGTTCGACCGTCTCCACCTGCACGGCGTAGCCTGCTGCCGACAGCTGCCTTTCAGCTGCCGCGGCGAGCTGGTCGGCCAGCAGGCGGCTCGACGACGGGACGCCGAGGCCGGCGGACAGTACGGTGATGCGGCGGGTTTCCATGGGGCGCTCCTGGTACTTGCTCTGCCTTATATGCATATGCATCTACGTGGAGAACCCGCGCTCCGCCGGAAGTATTCCCGGCCATGAGAAAACCCCCGCCGCCGGAGTCCGGCGACAGGGGTTTTCGCGTGCAGCAGTAAAAACTACTTGCCAGCAACCACGTTGAGGTCGATCACAGCGGAAACGTCCTCGTGGAGACGGACGTTGGCCTGGTAGGAACCAACCGACTTGATGTGAGCCGGCAGTTCAACCTTGCGCTTGTCGATGCGGCCGAGGCCAGCGGCCTCAACAGCGTCAGCAACGTCGGCCTGCTTGACGGTGCCGAACAGGCGGCCCGTCTCACCGGCCTTGACAAC
Organism: Pseudarthrobacter sp. NPDC092424; assembly: GCF_044754925.1. Taxonomy (NCBI): domain Bacteria; kingdom Bacillati; phylum Actinomycetota; class Actinomycetes; order Micrococcales; family Micrococcaceae; genus Pseudarthrobacter; species Pseudarthrobacter sp. NPDC092424. The sequence continues at coordinate 132,291 of NZ_JBIVQC010000003.1, forward strand.
CAGCTGGACCGGCTTGGCGGAGAGTGCAGCGGCCTGCTTCTGAGCGTCTTCCAGGGAAGCGTGCTCGCGGGCGGCGCGGGCGGCCTTGATGGACTCAACCTGCTTCTCGCCACCCTTCGACCAGGTCAGGGCGAAGTTGCGGGGCAGCAGGTAGTTACGTGCGTAACCGTCCTTGACCTCGACAATGTCGCCAGCAGCACCGAGACCGGTAACTTCGTGGGTCAGAATGAGCTTTGCCATGTTAGTTAATCCCTTTCCTTAACCGCGGCCAGCGCCGGAGTAAGGCAGCAGAGCAACTTCGCGGGCGTTCTTGATTGCCTGTGCGATCTTGCGCTGTTCCTGGACCGTAACGCCGGTGACGCGACGGGCGCGGATCTTGCCGCGGTCGGAGATGAACTTGCGCAGCAATGCTACGTCCTTGTAGTCGATGACAGTGATGTCAGCGGCCTTCAAGGGGTTGGACTTTGGTTTGGGCTTACGGAGTTCAGCCTTAGCCATCGTGGAGCTCCTATTCTAGGGAGCCCGTGGATGTTGATCCACGGGATGGTGGTGGTCCGACGGCGGCAGTCACCTTGGGCGCCTCAGGCACCCGGGCGGTCCCGGCGTCGGGCCTTAATAATGGTTTTTAGAAGGGAGGTTCGGAGTCGGGGCCGTTGCCCCAGCCGCCGGCGTTGGAGACACCGGGCGTGGCCCAGGGATCGTCCTGGCCGGACTGCTGGCTGTTGCCGCCGCCCCACCCGCCGGAGTTGCCGCCCTGGTTTCCGCCAGGGTTGCCGCCTCCGAAGCCACCGCCGCCGTTACCGCCACCGAAGCCGCCGCCACCCTGTCCGCCGGAGCGCTGGGTACGGTTGACCTTGGCATTGGCATAGCGCAGGCTGGGGCCGATTTCGTCGACCTCAAGCTCGATTACGGTGCGCTTTTCGCCTTCTTTGGTTTCGTAGGAGCGGCTCTTCAGCCGGCCGGTCACAATCACGCGCATCCCCTTGGTCAGGGATTCGGCGACGTTCTCGGCCGCTTCGCGCCAGACGGACGCGCGGAGGAACAGGGTTTCCCCGTCCTTCCACTCGTTGGACTGGCGGTCAAAGGTACGCGGGGTGGAAGCAATGGTGAAGTTCGCTACTGCCGAACCGGACGGGGTGAACCGCAATTCCGGGTCATTGGTGAGATTACCGACGACCGTGATAGTGGTTTCGCCTGCCATCTACTGCCTCCTTGGTTCCTGGGTGAAGAGTACGTTTCCTGCGGGGTAAAGAATGAAGATGGCGCTGAATTACTCAGCAACAACCTTCTGCTCTTCGGGGCGGGTGATCTTGGTGCGCATGATGGTCTCGTTAAGAGACAGCTGGCGGTCAAGTTCCTTGGCGGTTTCCGGCGTAGCGGTGAAGTTCACCACGGCGTAGATACCTTCGGACTTCTTCTTGATGTCGTAAGCCAGGCGACGACGGCCCCAGATGTCAACCTTTTCGATGGTTCCACCATCGTTGGTGATGACGTTCAGGAACTTCTGAAGCGACGGCTCAACGGTACGCTCTTCGACCTCGGGGTCGATGATTACCATCAATTCGTAAGGACGCATATGTGAACCCACCTCCTTTGGGCTAAGCGGTTACGGCATTTCCGTAACAGGAGGTTCATTTGCGATTCCGTGCCATGGCCGGCCACCGGAACGGAAGCAGGACGCAGCACAGACTTCAATATCTTAGTCCATTTGGACCCCATAACGCGATTCGCGCTTGACTCGAGCCTAGCCTCCGTGCCACACAGCCGCCCGCCGAGGCTCCGGCTATGTGGATAACGTGACGCAAGCCATGCCGGCGTCCGCTTCCCGCGGCCCACCCCAGCGTCCCCGGTCGCGCAGGAATCCAAGTAGTAGGGCGCCGAAAATAGAGTACCCGGGGGCCAGGAGTTCGCTGGTGCGCCCGATGATTGCCCACTATATTGACGTGACGGCTGGGTACCGCGCTGGACGCAACGAGGCGGCCAGGAACAAATAGGCCCGAACGGCCAGACCAATGGCAGCAAGGGTCATAACAACGTACGAAGACAGCATCGGTCTCCTTCTTCGATGAGTGGGGGCCCCATGCCGTTGGTAGGTCGAAGCAAGGAACTGGACCGCATTCTTACCGTGATTCGAGGGCCGCGGGATTCAGCTCTCGCCGTGGTGGGTCCGCGCGGCGCCGGAAAATCCGCCCTGCTCGCCGAGATCCCCTCGGTATGCGATTACCGGACCGTATTCCTTAACGCCAGCGCCTCTGAGTCCGAGTGGCCACTGTCCGGTCTTACCGCTCTGCTCAACGGCCTGGATGACCCCGTCCTGAACCGGGTTGCCGAGGAAGTTCTCAACGATGCCACGGGCTCAATGGACCTGGCGACTGTTTCCACCATGCTCCTCAACGCAGTCCACCAGCGGTCGTCGTGCCGGACGGTCATCGTGATCGATGATGCCGATCAGCTGGACCCGGGCAGCCAGGCCGTGATCGGATACCTGGCCCGCCGCCTGGCCGGCACGGACATCGCATTATTCGTCGGGCTCCGCACCGACGCTCCGGGCAGCGCGTTCAGCGGCTTGCCGGTCATGCAGCTCGAGGCGCTCGGCCACAGCGACTTGGTCCTGATGCTGGAAGCGATCCCCGCACACCACGCAACGCCGGCATCGGCCCATGCAGTTGCCGCAGTGGCTCAAGGGAACCCCCTTGCCGCCGTCGAGCTTTATCAGCGGCTGCTGGAACGGCAGGCGGAGGGGGAGTATGCGCTGCCCGTACCACTGCCCGGCAAGGGCTGTTTCGAAGGGGAGTTCGCGTTGGTGGTGGGCCGCCTTTCCCCCATCGCCCGCCGGGTGCTGGAGCTCCTGTCGCTTTCCTACCGAAGCGAGATCACCACGCTCGAGAAGATCTGCCCCGACGTGTGGGCGGGCGTGGAAGAGTTGCTCACCAGCGGCGCGGTGAGCCGATCCGGGTCCTGCCTTCAGATATCCAACCAGCTGCTGCGGGGGCATGTATTTGCCGAAACGCCGCCGGCATCCCGGACTGCGGATCATCGCGCACTGGCCGAGGCTGCTGAAGACACAGACCCCTACGGCAGGCGGTGGCATCTTAGCTTCACCGCCCTCGAACGGCAGACAGCTTTTGGCCTCCTGCGCTACGCCATTGAGCTGATTCGCGCCGGAGAAGTGCCGTTCGCGCTGGAATATGTCGAACGCGCCCTGACGATCAACCCCTGGGAAGCGGAGACGGCTGCCCGTCTGACAACCGTGGCGGAACTGCTCTTTAACCGTGGCCACCTCGCCTACGCCCAGCGCTACCTTGAATGGGCGCAGCGGGTCACCCGCAATCCGGCGCTGGTCCTGAGGTTGACAGGCCTGTCCTTCGAAATCGCCTTTATGCAGGGCGCTCCGGTGCGCTCCAGCATGGTACTGCGCCTCGTGAAGGAGTTCGGCCGGCACGACCCGTCCTATGCCGCCACCCTGCTGGCCCTTGCGGCCCTTTATTTCGCTGAGCGTTGGGAATTAATGGATGCGGTTGAGCTTCTCCGCTACCCCGAATTCCAAGTCTCGGCGTCGCCTGAATGCCTGGCAATCACCGAACGGGCAAAACTGATTGTCGAGTCCATCAGGGGCGAAATGGGAGCATTCGGCCGGGTGCATGAACCGCCCGGGAATGCGATCCTGCCCAGTCTCCTGGTCCAGGGTCGTGCCCTCAGCTACGCGGAGCGCTACGCCCCGGCGAACGAGGCGTTCACGATGGTTCTCAACTCCACCGAAGCGCATGGCGTCAACTGGCGGGAGACGGCTGCCCTCCTTGCAGCGGACAATGAAATCCGGGCCGGCCACGTCCGCACCGCCGTCAACCTGATCGGAGAGATCGAACGCCGCGACGATGGGATCAAGTATCACCGCGGGCTCCGGCACGTCTTCCGGCTCTGGCGGGCCCATGCAATGGGAGACGAGGCATCGGCACAGATCTGCGCTGCAGACGCTCAGCGCTACATAGGCGCCGCCAGCCACCCTGCCCTCACCGCCCAATTGGCTGCCTGGCAGGGCCACTTTGCACTCCTGCGGGGAGACCTGGCCGAGGCCTTGGCCCAGTTGTCCCGGGCGACGGAGATCGGGATGGGCTTCGGCAATCCTACGCTGTTGAGGTGTGAGCCCGACCTGGTGGAGGTGCTGATCCGGCTGGGTCGGCACCGCGAGGCTACACAGACCCTCCGCCGCCTGGAAAGCCGGTCGGTAGGGTTGCGCTCACCGTGGCTCATCATGGCAATAACCCGGAGCCGGGCCATGCTCGCGGACGGCGAACAGTCCCTGCAGCTCTTCACGCAGGCCCTCGAGTCCAGGCCAGGCCGCGAGTCTGTACTCGAACGTGCCCGGACTCTCATGTGCTACGCGGAGCGTTTGAACGCCTTCGGACGGGTCCGGGAAGCGCGTGACGCGCTGATGCGGGCCAAAGTGATGTTCGACGAAATAGGGGCGCATGCCTGGGTCCAGCACATCGACGCGCTGTTGCTCGACGAACGGGTGGAACCTGCCAACCCTCAGGGAAATCCAGCCCTGCTGATCCTTGCCGACCATGAACGGGCGCTTGCAAAGATGGTGGCGCGTGGAATGCGCAACAAAGAGATCGCGGCCACGCTTTTCGTTTCCGTCAGGACGGTCGAGGTGCGGCTGACCGCGATCTACCGCAAGCTCGGAGTTGAATCGCGGGCGCAACTGACCGCCCTGGCGGCAAACAAACAGCAGAGCTCCCCGGAGCCCTACGCACTACCTATCTACTAGAGTTCGCCAGCGGCTTCGGCGGGCACCCGCATTTTCCACAATGATGCCTATACGGACCCACAGCCTCCCTCCGGTATTGGACCCCTAATGCGGCGCTGCCGCTAAGTTTGCTTCACGGTGCCAGTGCCGGCAGACACTCGGGAAGGGGTCAGGATGACAGGCGTATCTGTGGCACGGAGCCAGCAAGGGGTTCTCCGCCGGGAGATACGTCCGGTCCAGTCTGTACGGGCGGAAACACCGCCAGCGCTAAGTCGAAAAGAATCAGCGGAATGGATCTCCACCCACATCAGCCTGCTGCGCCTCGCCGACTCTGTGCTGGTCGCGCTGGCGGTCTTGGCCGGCTACCTGTCTGCCGGCCCGGTGTCCTTTCCCGCCGGCTCCACGGGCGCCGGAACGGGAACCATGGATGTCGGGATCGCTGCCAGCGCCGGAGTTGCCCTGCTGTGGATGGCAGCGCTGGGGGTCCACCGCACCCGTGACTCGAAGGTGCTCGGTGTCGGCGCGCACGAGTACAAGCTCGTCGGCACCGCGACATTCCGGACGTTTGCAGCCGTGGCCATTGCCTCCGTCGTTTTTTCCGTCGACGGCGGAGCAGCCCTCGTCACGGTTTCTCTTCCACTGGGCATCTGCGCTCTCACTGCGAACCGCTGGGTCTTCCGGCGGAGGCTCGCTATGGAAAAGGCCAAGGGCCACCACCTCTCACGGGCCATCGTGGTAGGCGAACCCGAAGACGTCCGCTACGTCGTCCACCAGATCGAGAAAAAGTCCGGCGTGGTCTATGAGGTACTCGGTGTATGCCTTCCCGGGGCACGCCGGGGGGCGAAGTTCCGAGTTGATGATCATCACGTGTCGGTTCTGTCATCCACCGACGACATCGCCCGGACGGCAGGCACGGTTCAGGCTGACGCAGTTATCGTCGCCGGACCGCTGCCGGGCGGGAATAACTTCATCCGCGAACTGGGCTGGAAGTTGGAAGAATGCGCGGCGGAAATGGTTCTGGCGGCCACCCTCACCAATGTCGCAGGCCCTCGCATCCACTGGCGGCCGGTGGAAGGCCTGCCGCTTATGCACGTGGACATACCGCAGTACTCCGGTGCGAAGCACAGCCTGAAAAGGGTCATGGACATAGCCACGGCGGGCTGTGCGCTAGTGGCTTTGGCTCCCTTGTTCCTGGTTCTGGCCATCATTGTCCGGCTGGACAGCCCGGGCCCCGTCATCTTCCGGCAGGACCGCGTGGGAAAGAACGGCCGGACGTTCGGGATGTTCAAATTTCGGTCCATGGTCGCCGATGCGGAAGCCCTCAGGCCCGGCCTGGAGAAGGAAAACGAAGGAGCAGGAGTCCTGTTCAAGATGCGTCACGATCCACGGGTTACCCGGTGCGGCCGGTGGATGCGAAAGTACTCGCTGGACGAACTGCCGCAGCTGTGGAACGTCGTCATGGGCGACATGAGCATGGTTGGTCCGCGTCCTCCGCTCGCCAGCGAAGTCGAAGGCTACGGGCGGCACGCTCTTCGCCGCCTGTTGATCAAGCCCGGCCTCACCGGGCTGTGGCAGATCAATGGCCGCTCGGACTTGGACTGGGACGAAGCGGTCCGCCTGGACCTGTACTACGTGGAAAACTGGTCGATCGCCGGTGACCTGCTGATCGTCTGGCGGACGTTCCGCGTCATACTCCGGCCCGCCGGCGCCTACTGACCATGGAGCAGGAGGACGAAGGATGAATGCGGACGCAGGAAAGTCCATGGGGAGGGCCACCGATCCCGGCAAACTCGGCATCGCCGTCATCGGGGCGGGCGTGCGGGGAAGCAGGCTTGCCCGGACGCTGCAGGAGAGCAGTGACTGGAACCTGGCCGCTATCTGCGATCCGGACGCCCTGCGGGCCACAGCGCTTTCCAGGAAGCTCGGCGGCGCCCCGCGCTTCGGAACCATCGATGAAGCCTTGGACTGCGTGCCGCTGGACACGGTTGCCGTTGCCACACCACTTCGTTTCGTCCACGGAACGGCAATGACAGCGCTGCGGGCCGGTAAGCATGCCCTGGTTGAAAGACCGTTGGGAGACAGCCTGGAACGCGGTCTTGAACTGGTTGCAGAGGCAGAGTCCAACAGCGTCGTCCTCATGGCCAACCATGCCCATTCCTTCACCCCTGCGGTCCAACACATGAGAACGCTCGTCCTCAACGGCTCCCTTGGGGAACTGCTGTTCGTCGATGTCGTGCGGACAGGGCCACTTTCCGACCACGCACAACGGGATGTGTTTTGGGACTTGGCGCCGGAGAGCCTGGCCATCCTGGATCGCGTGCTTCCCGAGGGCTTGAATTCCCGGGAAGTCTCGGCATTTGGAGGAGATCCTCTCGGAACGGGCCGTGACTGCGTGGGCCACGTCAATTTCAGGCTTGGCAATGATGCCCTGGTCCATTTGTATGTGAACAGGCTGAGTTGCGTTACAAGGCACCAGGTGGTCATCGCAGGTTCCCGGCTGACTGTTTTGTGGGATGGCATGCGGCCCGGGAACCAGCTCTCTGTGATCGCCTCTACGCCGGGGCGGGATACAGGCATGCTTCCCGGTCACCGGTGTGAATCCGGGCAGCCCTATGACATGGAAATATTTCATGACGCGGTCCATGGACAGGAGACCCATCTCGTAGCCGAGTTCGCCCGGCGTATTCGCGAAGCGGACGGACTCGCATCACCTGACGCGTCAGCACTGCGCGTGCTCGCCATGCTGGACGCGGTGGCAGTCAGCTGCAGCAGGGAGGGCACGGCGTCGCCTGTTAAACCGCCGGCCGCTGCCGGGAAGGCCGTGGAACCATGACGGTGGAAACAGCACTCGCCCGCATCGATGTCACGAAACCTTGGCTCGGACATGAAGAGAGCCTTGCCCTCGCTTCCGTCATCGCCTCGGGGCGCCTCAGCCAGGGCCCCCGGGTAAAAGAATTCGAAGACGCTTTCGCTGTGGCACAGGAAGCCCGCCATGCAGTCGCCACCTCGAGCTGCACCGCTGCCCTGCACTTGGCGCTGCTAATAGCCGGTGTTGGCCGAGGGGATCACGTGGTGGTGCCATCCCTCTCCTCTATCGCCGCGGCAAACGCGGTGACCTACGTAGGGGCCCGACCAATCTTCTGCGACGTTGATCCTGCCACCGGCAACGTGACGGCTGAAACCATCCATGCCGCAATCACAATCGATACGCGCGCAGTCATCGTGGCGGACCACGGTGGAGTCCCGGCTGACCTTGAGCAGATCCGCCTGGTCTGCGACAGGCACGAAATAACCGTCATTGAAGACGCAGCCTGCGCTGCGGGCTCCAGGTACCGGAACCGGCCCGCCGGATCCGGTTCCGAAGTAGCCGTCTGGTCTTTTCATCGCACCAGCATCCTCACAACGGGTGAAGGCGGAATGCTCACCACGAACCGGTCGGACTGGGCAGCCCGGGCACGCATGCTCCGCGAACATGCAATCAGCGTTCCAGGCTCCTCCCGTGACGCCTTCCTCTCCCCCCGGAAAGTTTGCGTGGAGGTCGGGTATGACTACCGGATGACGGACCTTCAGGCGGCCGTTGGGACTGTCCAGCTCAAGCGGCTCCCGGAGATGGTGGACAGGCGACGGACCATTGCGGCGGCTTACTCAAGAGCCCTCGAGAACCTCAAGTTCCTCCGACTGGTGACCGACCCACCCTACGGCACCACTAATTTCCAGACACTGTGGCTGGAACTCCTGCCCGGCTTCCCTGCCAGCAGGGAGCGCCTGTTGGCGAAGCTTGCCGATGCCGGCATATCGGCACGGCGCGGCACCGCTGCCTGCCATCGGCAGCCTGCCTTCCGCTGGCGGAGTACTGATAACGTCCGGCTCCCACACACCGAACGGCTCAGCGAGCACACCCTGTCCCTGCCGGTGTTCCACGAGCTTGATTCCGCCAGTATCAACCGCGTGGTCAACGTCATCCGAAACACGGCGACGCCGGTGACGCCATGAGTGAACTGATCCTGATCTCAGCGAGCGGGCTTGCCCGGGAAGTGCTGGCCATGGTGCGGAGCAGTGGACAGTACGACATTGTGGGGCTGCTGGACGACGACAAGGAATTGGCCGGCGTGACGGTGGACGGGGCACCGGTCCTGGGCGGCATCGACGATGCGGTCAGCTTCAGTCATGCCTTCCTGCTCGTGTGCATGAGTTCCGGCCGGCGAAGGCAGGCTGTAGTCGAGCGGCTTGCGCGGCTGGGGCTCCAGGAATCCCGGTATGCGACGGCGATTGACCCCTCTGTCCAATACCCTGAGGGATGCCGTGTAGGGCGGGGCAGCATCCTCCTCCGCAACGTAACCCTCACCGCAGGTGTGACGCTGGGTGCCCATGTTGTCGCGATGCCGTCGGTGACCTTCTCGCATGATGACGACGTAGCGGATTTCGCAACCTTCGCCGCCGGCGTTTCGTTGGGCGGCGGCGTCCGGATAGGCCGCGCCGCCTGTCTGGGCATGCATTCCAGTGTGCGTGACCGCACGTCCGTGGGCGACTACGCCTCGGTGGGGATGGGTGCAGCCGTTCTAAGCAACGTGCCGGACGGTGAAACCTGGGTGGGCGTTCCAGCCCACGAAAACGACGTACAGGTTTTCGCGCAGGGCAATCACTGAGGAGGGACCGTCATCAATGGCACGCGCAGCTACGGTCCCTTCGCAAAGGAAGCAACCGCGGGCCGTTCCCCCGGGGAACGGCCCGCCGCATCGTAAACCCTATGCGGGCAAGAGCCTCCGGCCCAGGGCGGTTGACCTGAACTCGTTGAAATCGCGCACCACCAGCTCGGCGCCCGCTTCGACAAGCCGTTCCTCCGGGCAGTAACCGCTAAGCACGCCCACGGGGACGCAGCCGGCTTCGGCCGCACAGCGCATGTCGTACTCCGTGTCGCCGAAGTAGAGGGCTTCGCCCCCATCCCTCAGCTCCGCCAGTACCTGGGCTTTGTCCGCAGCCTCTGTGACAACAGCACCAAAGCGCTCCTCCATGTCAAAGGACCGCAGTTCGGCCAGCAGATAATCAGGGCCAGCGGCCGAAATGACGGCACAGGCCTCACCGGCTGCGGCCAGGTCAGCCAGGAACCCGGCCGCCCCGGTCCGAAGCGGGGCGGCGTGCGCAGCCATCGCTGCGTTCCATTCCGCAATCGCCGCCGCAACGTCGCCGGCCCCCACCCCAAGCCTCAGGAACATCTCATCCATCGGCAGCAGGAATGTCCGGTCGAACAGGTCCGGGCTGATTTCCGGCAGCCCCACCAGCCTCAGGGCCGCGTTGGTGGCATTACAAGCCCGGCCGGCGTCGTCCGCGATGGTGCCATTCCAGTCGAACAGATACTTCATACGGCAGCCGACAATGCTGCTGCAGCCAGTCCCAGCCCGGACGCCATGCCGGCCCGCAGCCCGTTGGGACCGTGGAAGACATGAATGGTCTCCGGAGAGGCCCAAATGGAGACACGGGAATGCAGCTGCGGGCGCTCAGCCGAGCGGCAGGACAGCAGCAGCACAGAGCCGCCCAGATCGACATGCACGGTACGCAGCGGACCGTTGGGTTCCACCAGGATCACTTCACCCTCCGCCGTCCAGGCATCGCCGCGCCCGCCGGCTCCGAGGCGGACGTCCTCCGGCCGGACTCCCAGGACAACGTCACTTTCAAGGCTGGTGCCGCGCGCAGCCTGCGATACCTGGCCGAACGGCGTCTCCAACAGTCCTGATTTCGTGCGGGCCGAGGCCAGCAAATTCATTGGCGGAGCCCCGATGAACCCGGCCACGAAGGCTGAGACCGGTGCATCATAGAGCTCGTCCGGCGTCCCCAGCTGGACGATGCGCCCCCTGTCCATCACGGCGATCCGGTCTGCCATGGACATGGCGTCCTGCTGGTCGTGGGTGACAGTCACGCCGGTGGCTCCCTCCTGGCTGATGAGCTGGTGGATTTCCGCCCGCAGTGAGATATGGAGCTGGGCATCAAGCCCGGACATGGGCTCATCCAGGAGTACGACGCCGGCGTGCCGGGCGAGTGCCCGCGCCAGGGCAATGCGCTGGCGCTGGCCGCCCGACATCGCCTTGGGGCGCCGTTCCAGCAATTCCTCCACCCGCATCCGTGAAGCAACCTCGCGTGCCCGCTTTTCGGCTTCCTGCCGGGACAGACCCAGGCCGTGGCGAAGTCCCAGGGTGATGTTGCCCAGGGAGGTCAGGTGCGGGTACAGGGCGAAGTTCTGGAATACGATCGACACGTCGCGCTGATGGGCCGGAACGCCCGCCTGGTCCTTGCCGTCCAGTTCCACAGTGCCTTCGTCGGGATCCTCAAGCCCCGCGATGATTCGCAGCAGGGAAGACTTACCCGATCCGGAGGGCCCCAGGATAGACAGGCTCTCACCGTCGCGGATGGAGAGGCTCACGCCGTCGAGCGCCACAACCTCCCCAAAGCGCTTGGTGATGTTCGTCAGTTCAATGGCTGTCATTGCTACTTGCCCAGCATCGAGTTGATCGACTTGGCCGTGGCCGGCACGACCTCGTCGGCCGGCTTTCCGGTAGCAAGCTGCTCCATCATGTTCCGGACGGTGTCGATGATCTGGGCGGTCTGCGCGCCCTCGAATCCGCCCCATACGGTGAGCGGCTTGTCGTAGGTCCAGGCGTAGCGCATCTGGGGAGCAATGTTGTCGCCCTTGAGAAGCTCTTCCGTGGCGAGCTTGTTGACCGGAATGTAGCTGTAGTCCTTGCCGCTGCTCAGCAGCGAGGCTTCCTTGGTGAGCATCTCGGTGACCATGGCCTGCGAGAACGCGGCCTTGCAGGAGTCCTCGGAGATGACAACCCAGCCGTTGCCGCCTGCGGGCAGTTCACCCTCGGGCCCATTCAGTCCGGGAAGGTCGATGGGCATCCAGTCCAGGTCCTTCGGAGCCTCCTTGACGACCTTGACGATGCGGGACGTCGTGGCCATGTGGAAGGCCAGGTTGCCGGCGACAAACTGCGCCTGGCCGTCGTCCATGCGCACGTTCAGGGACGTCTTGTCCTTGGCAAGGCGGGCGAGCAGCCCAATGGCTTCCCGGCCCTTGGGGGTGTCAAAGCCGAACGAGCCGTCCTCGGCCACGTACTTTTCGCCGGAGGACTGCACCAGTGCCTGCGAGAACCAGTCCGGCAGGTCGTCCGAGGAGATGTTGATGCTGGGCTTGCCGGTCTTTGCCGTCACCTTGCGGGCCGCGTCCTCGAGGGCTGCAAAGTCCTTAATGGAGGACGGGTCGGTGATGCCGGCCTCGGCCAGGAGTTTCTTGTTGACCAGCAAGGTAGGTGTGGAGATCTGGAACGGAGCCAGGTACGTGGTGCCGTCCACCTCCCCTGCGGTCAGGAACTGCTTCTGGTATCCCTCCGGCAGGGTGGCCGGGTCAAGCGGTGCGGGGTTGTAGCTGTCGGTCCAGAACCGGAGCTGGCCCAGGCCGGTCATGATGAGGTCAGGCCGCTTTCCCACGGCCGTGTCTGCCACGACCTGTTTGGTGAGATCCGAATAGTTGCCGCTCTGGGCAGCAACCGCGTCGATCTTGAGGCCGGGGTACTTTTCCTCCATGATCTTCTTCGCATGCTCCACCGCGGGTGTGCCCTGGGGGGCGAACGCCAGCTTGAGCGTGGTTCCCTCCGGCTTGCACTGGTCGATGGCGGCAGCACTGGCCACGGCACCGCCGGAGCCGGATTCGGCGCCGCCGCAAGCGGACAGGCTTAGGGCTGTAACGGTGGCCAGGGCAGCCGTTGCAAGGATTTTGGAACGCATTGGGGATTCCTTCGTTTGATTGGTTCTGCAGTTAGGGGAGGGGGGAGGTTTCGGGGTTAGCCGGCCACTTCAGTTCCGGCCATACCGCGGACGAAGTGCCGCTGTGCAATGAGGAAGAGGATGACCACCGGCCCGGTGACTACGACGGCGGCAGCTGCCAGAGCGGGGTAATCGAAGCCCGTATCGGCGTTCTGGAAAATGGCCAGGCTCAGCGGCGGCGTCATGATGTCCGGGCTGCGTGCCACCAGGAGCGGCCACAGGTAGTCATTCCAGTGCGTAAAGACCGAAAGAAGGGAGAAGGCTGCAATTGACGGCGCGGAGATCGGGACCACCACTGAGACCAGCGTCCGCAGCGGTCCGAGCCCATCTGTCCTGGCGGCTTCCATAATGGCGGCGGGTACAGTCATCATCTGCTGGCGCAGCATGAAGATGCCGATGGCACTGGTAACAAACGGGAGGACAAGCCCCAGCCGCGTGTCGCCCAGCCCCAGGAGGTTCAGGCCGACGAATGTGGGGATCATGGTGGCCTGGTGGGGAATCAGAAGGCACGCCAGAACCAGGCTGAGAATGACGCCGGCACCGCGGAAGCGGAACTTGGACAGCGCATAGGCCGCCGGAATGCAGGTGAGCAGCTGAAGGACCAGAATCCCCAGCGTCACGGCGATTCCGTTCAGGACGGCCTGGCCCAGGTTGGCCTTCTCCCACGCCCGGCCAAAGTTTGAGAAGTCGAACTCGGTTGGGATCAGGCTCAGCCCTGTGGTCGTCAGGCCCTCAGCGGGGGCAACAGCCGTCCGCATCATCCAATAGAAGGGAAACAGCGCCAGCGCGGCCGCCAGGATGCCGAGTGCGGTGACCAGGGCTGTGCGGACTTTGTTCGGTGATGTCATTGGTTTTCCTTGGTACGCCGCTGACGGCCGATGATGCCGACAATCAGCAGCAGAGCGATCAGGATGAAGGAGATGGCGGATGCCTCGCCGATCCGGAAGTACTCGAAACCCACCTTGTGGGCGGCCGTCATGGCGGTTTCCGAACTTCCCAGGGGCCCGCCCTTGGTCATGACGTTGACGATTTCGAAGACCTGGACTGCCCCGGTGATGGACAGGACTGTCACAAAGACGAGGGTGGGCCGGAGCATGGGCAGAGTGATGGTCCGAAGCTTGGTGAAGCCCCTGATGCCTTCGACCGACGCTGCTTCGTGAATGGAGGAGGGGATAGTGGTCAGTCCGGCCATGAAGAGGAGCATGCACAAGGATGTGGCCCGCCACAGCCCCAGCAGGATGACGGTGAACAGGGACGTCTCCGCTTCACCGAGCCAGTTCACCGGGGCCAGCCCGGCCAAGCCAAGGATCTGGTTGGTGAACCCGCCCTGGAAGGCGAAGATCCATTTGAAGACCACGGCCATGGCCACCATGTTTGCCGTCATTGGAAGGATGAGCGCCGTCTTGGCGAGCCAGCTTCCACGGCCCATCTTTTCCATCAGGAGTGCCAGGAGCAGTCCCAGGACCATGGACGGCAGGATGGTCGCCAGGGCGTAAACCAGCGTGTTCATGGCGGCCTGATGGATCAGCGGATCGGCAAACACCTTGAGGTAGTTGTTGAAGCCGGCGTACTTCCACGGCCCTCCGGACAGCGGAATGATGAAAAAGCTCCCAATCAGGGAAAGCAGTGCGGGACCATAGACGAACGCCAGCAGGGCCGCCAGGGCGGGCAGCAGGAGCAAGTAAGGAGTCAGGGACAGCCGCGGCCGGACCTTTGCCGGAGCAGCTGTTTTCTGCGCCGGGCGCGTCAGCAGGCTCATGATCCGGCCCCCAGGTCAAGCGAAAGCAACCCGCCGTCGACACCCACGGTGAGGTAGCTGCCACCTCCGGCGGCGACCAGGGGCGCGGCGAGGGGAACCCCGACGTCGTACGTCCCCGCCTGGGTGCCGTCCAAGCGGAAACGGCGGATAACGCCATCGAGCCCCGGCAGCAACAGCGTTGCGCTGGATTCTTCATAGGAAGGCGCCGCCATGACGGGGTTGGCCCTCATGCGGTAGGCGGTCATGGGGAAGGGTGCCACTCCTTCCACCGGCACGTCCCAGAGCTGCGCGCCGCTGTCCTTGGCCAGCATGCGCAGGCCCTTGCCGGTCACCGTGACGACGTATCCATCGGGGGTGATGACCGGCGTGGAGGGACTGTAGCCACCCTCATGCTGCACGGCCCATTGCACGGCTCCGGTTTTCCGGTCCAGCTTGGCGGTGCTGGTGATCGCAGGCACCAGGAAACTGTCCTGGCCGGCGTCGTAAGCTGCCGTTCCGGTGACCCGGAGGTTCCGGGCTGTGTCCCAGGGGTCATCCTGCAGTTCAGGCATGTGCCAAATGGACTTCCCGGTGTGAAGGTCGACGGCGATGGGCGAGTTGGGCGTTGGCCAGAACCCCACCATGACCAAGGCGCCGACGATTGCCGGGCTCGAGTGGGTGACGATGTTGTGATGCGGGGAAAGATCCGTGCGCCGCCAGAGGACTTCCCCGGTGGCCGCGTCCAGTGCCCGAAGGTCGCTCTGGTCCCCGAGCACCACGATGCCTTCGGATTCCACCGGCGACTGCCATGCGAACCGCCGGTAGGGGTCGGTAGAGGGCGTCGTCCACAGCCTGTTTCCGGATGTGGCGTCCAGCCCCGTGACCGCGCCGTTCACTTCAGCCACCACCACAACGCCGCCAGCCAGGACGGGCCGTGTTTTGACGGCGGACGAGGTTGGGGCGGACCACAGGAGCTCGCCGGTGACGGCGTCGACAGCTTCTACCGTGCCTGACGGGCGGTCCTCGATCTGTGAGCCGGCGTAAATCCGGTCCCCGGCAAGGGTGGGACCCGCACGGTGGCCAGCGCCCGCAAGCTGGTGGCGCCAGCGGATCAGGGAACTGCCGGACTTGGCGTCGTAACCGGTAATAGTGGCTTTGTCGACGTCGAATGCGTGGTCCGGATTATGCAGGTAGCGGGCGGGCATGGTTCGGGAGTTCAGCTCCAGGCCGCTGCCGTCCCACATGACTTCCCGGAACATCGGCGGCGAGTAGTCCAGGCCGGCGAAAAACGGCGTGGGGCTATTGACGTGCAGGACGCCGTCAATGTCCACCACCCGGGACGTGTGCCAGTGGCCGGAGAAAGTAGCCAGCGGCTTGCGCGGAAGCCGGTCCATGATCGGGTGCCCGGGCTGGTCGTGCATGCACAGGATGTATGGCGTTTCCTCCCCCGCTGCCGCGAGGTCGTTACGGAGCCATTCCTCCTGGACAGCGTGGTCCAGCCCGAGCTCGTGGGTGTGCCAGTCCATCACTACGACATGCAGTCCCGCCACATCGTACGAGAACCACCGGGGGCCCACGAGCTCCTCGTAAAGTTCCGGGTTGCCGTCGTTGACGATGTAGTTGTTTCTGGAAATTCGACCGGACCGGCCGGCATGCATGTGGTCATGGTTCCCCGGCACCAGGTTGACGGGCACTGGAGCATCAGCCACCGCGTCCAGCAGGCCGGCGAATTCTTCGGCGGTTCCGTTGTCCACCAGGTCGCCGGTCACGATCACGGACCGGCTTGCCGGAGACAGCTGCGGGAGGTCCTGGATGAACTCCTTCAGCTGGTCAGGCGTCGTCAGGCGGCCTTTGTCGAACGCCCATTCGTCCGGTGCCGCCATGTCGATGTGCGTGTCCGTGATGTGCATGAACTGATATGGAAGCGGCTGCTCCACGGCCTGGAGTTCGAAGACAAGCTCCGTTCCGCCCGCTGCGCCGACTGCCGGAAGCCGCTTGAACCAATGGTCCGTGTGCCAGCCGGTGGGGCGGGTCAGGGTGATGAAGGCACCGTGAGGTTCGACGGCAAAACGGCCGTCGCCTCCTGTTGCCACGACATCGCGGCCGTTTGTAACAGCGATGCCCGGGAGGGGCAATCCGTCAGCCGTGATGACACGTCCGGTGATGATTTTGGGCATGAGGTCTCCAGGATTGGGTCAAACAGTGTCGGGCAGGGTGGGAAGTCCGCTTAGCTGCGGTGGAGCTTGGTGAGAATGTCGTTGCTGGCGGAGAGGGCAGCCATGCGGCGCGGCGACCCATGGGTCAGGAGAACCACGATCGCGTCCAACACAGCCAGGTGCACGACGCGGCTGATCATGGCGTCCACCCGGTACGCCGTTTCCTGGCTGCCCGCCACGATGGACAGGCCGGCCAGATCCGTCAGGGGAGTTCCGGTAAAACTGGTCACCGCCACCGTGGCGGCCCCGGCGGCCTTTGCCGCACCGGCTGCGGCCAAGGTTTCGGTGGTGGCTCCGGTGTGGCTGATAATCAGGCAGACGTCTTCACTGGTCAGACGGCTTGCCATGATGTTCTGGACATGGGCATCTCCGGCGAAGACAGCGTCCACGCCAACGAGCGCCAACCGATAGGCAACATCCGCGGCCAGTGGAGCCGACGTTCCGACGCCCAGCACCAGGGTCCGCCTCGCAGCGCCGATCCGTGCGGCCGCGGACGCTACGTTCTCGTGATCGATGTTCTCCGCCGCAGCCTGGAGCGCCTGGGCGGAGCCCAGGACGACCTTTCGGCTTACGGTTGCGCTGCTGTCGCCCGCTTCAATGTCGGCCAGCTGCACCGTCGTCGAGGGCGATTCACGTGTCAGCACGAGCTTCAGAGCTTGAAAACCGGCCAGGCCCATGCTTTGGCAGAACCGAACCGCCGACGCGGAGGAGACCCCGGTTTCAGCGGCGAACTGGCCGATTGAGCTGTTGATGATGCTCTGCGGCCCGGCCAGAACGGCGCGGGCGATGCGGAGCTCCACTCCTGAAAACGACGCAAGATTTTCGCGGACCGCCTCAAGGAACTCTGCCCTGTGTTGCGGCGCTGGTTTGAACGGTTGCGTGGTCACAACTTGAAATTAGCGGCCCGGTTAAACGGGAGAGAGCCTAAAAGGTTAACGAAGAAACAACTTTTCATAGCAATGTGCGCCATGAAACTCACATTCATCCCGGGGGCCGGCGCCCCCCTACGCAGCCGTCCGGAAGAACAACTCCGCCACTGCCGCGAGATAAGCCGGGTCCTGCACACCGCACATCTCGCGCGCGGAGTGCATGGACAGCAGCGGGATGCCCACGTCCACTGTGCGGATGCCAAGCCGGGTGGCGGTGAGCGGGCCGATTGTGGACCCGCACGGCATCACGTTGTTGGACACGAACTCCTGGTACGGCACCCCGGACTCCGCGCACAGCCGGGCCCAGAAGGCCGCGCCCGGGCCGTCCGTGGCGTACCGCTGGTTCGCGTTGATCTTCAGCAGCGGCCCGCCGTTGAGGACGGGGTGGTTGGCGGGGTCGTGCCGCTCGGGGTAGTTGGGGTGCACGGCATGGCCGGCATCGGCGGAAATACAGAACGACGCCGATATCGCCTGCCGCCGCTGACCCGCCGTCGCGCCGAGGCCGTCGGAGATGCGGACCAGGACGTCCTCCAGGAACGGCCCACAGGCGCCCGAGCGCGAGTTCGAGCCGATTTCCTCGTGGTCGAAGGCAGCAAGGACAGCGATGGGCGCACCCGGGGAACGAAGCAGGGACCCCGCGTGTGCGATCAGCGCCGCCAGGCCGGCGTGCGTGGAGGAAAGGTTGTCCAGCCGCCCTGACGCGAAGAACTCCCCTTCGCCGCCGAAAACCGCTGGCGCCTGCGTGTCCGCCATGACGACGTCGAACCCTCCGATGTCCGCCGGGTCCACTGTGGCGCCCTGCACGTGCGAGGCGAGCACGGCCAGCACGTCCGACCCGCCCGGGCTGCCCAGCCCCCACACCGGATTCATGTGCCGCTGCTTGTCCAGCACGAGGCCCTCGTTGGCGGCCCGGTCCAGGTGGATCGCCAGCTGCGGGAAGCGGAGCATTGGCCCGGTGGCGGTCAGGTGCTCGGTGCCGTCGCGCAGCACCAGCCGGCCGGCCAGCTGCAGCTCACGGTCCAGCCACGAGTTCAGCAGCGGCCCGCCGTAAACCTCCACGCCCGCCTGCAGCCAGCCGAACGCGCCCGTAGTGGGCCTGGGCTTGAGCTTGAAGGACGGCGAATCGGTGTGGGCGCCCACGATGTTGAAGCCCGTGGTGGCGCCGGCGCCCCGCGGCACCACCCATGCCACCAGCGCACCGTCGCGGACCACGAAGAAGGAGCCCTCGCCGGCCTCCCACGGCTCCAGCTCATCGAGCCGGGTGAACCCGGCGTCAGTGAGCCGCCTGGCGGCCTCATGAACGGCGTGAAAGCTCGACGGCGACGCGCTGACATACGCCCCGAGGTCCTGGATGTGGGCGGCGGCTGAGCTGTGAAGAGGCATGCTGTCGAGTCTAGCCAGCCGCCTACACGTCCCGGCGTTTCAGGAGCACCGCGGCGAGCACCAGCGGAACCACCACCCACGTGCCCAGGACGAGTCCGGCCTGCCACGCCTCGAATGTTTCCGGCACATGCTCCACGGCCGTCAACGGTTCAACCGTGTTGCCGGGCAGATACTTGCGGGTCTCCTCGAAGAACTCGCCGGGGATCAGCTGGAAGGCAATGGGCGCCACGAAGAAAAGGCCTACCAGGCTCATGATGCCGCCGGCGGAGTTCCTGAGCAGCGTGCCCAGCGCCAGGCCGATCGCTGCAACAGCCGCAACGTAAACGCTGCTCACCAGAAGGAGCTTCAGGGACTGGGAACTGCCCAGGTCCAGCTTGAGCCCGTAGTTGTCCAGGATGGGCACGGCCACCAGGCCGGCCACCCAGGTGGATGCGGCGGTGACCGCGAAGGACGTCACTGTGACGACCACCAGCTTGGCTGCGAACGCGGGAAGCCGCTTCGGCACGGCGGAAAAGGTGGACCGGGCCATGCCGGTGGAAAATTCGGAACTCATAAGGAGTACGCCCAGGGACCCGAGGATCAGCTGGGCAAAGGCGATCCCTGAAGTGGGCACGCTGACTGCCAGGTCGCCGCCCTGGGCCGCCAGCCGGGCGGCCGCCTGCGGGTCCTCGGCCGCTGCATCGGCGAACTGGCCCGTGCCCCAGGCGGACAGTGCGCCGAAGCCCACCATCACCGCCGCCGTGGAAGCGATCAGGACCAAAGTGGAAAGAAGGGTGCGGAACTTGATGCCTTCAGACCTGAGCACGCGGAAGAAGCTGGGGCCGGTCAGGGCACGTTCAGGGGCAGTAGTGCTCATTTGCTGACCTCCGCAGCGGGAAGGGAGTGGTATTCGACGTCATCCTTGGTCAGTTCCATGTAAGCCTCCTCGAGGCTCGCAACCAGGGGCGTTAGCTCGTAGACCATAACCTGGTGGCCCAGCGCCACGCCCGCGATCTCCTTGGAATCCAAGCCCTTCACTTCGAGCAATTCACGCTCCGGAGATTCAACCGTTGCACCCCCCGCGGTGAGCAGCTGTGCCAGCCGCTCCGGCTCCTCGGTCCGCACCCGGACCCGTGCCTGGCCTTTGCCCGTAATGATGTCCCGGATGGGGGCATCGGCGATCACCCGGCCGCGGCCGATCACAATCAGGTGATCGGCAGTCTGCGCCATTTCGCTCATCAGGTGGCTCGAGAGGAACACCGTGCGCCCCTGTCCGGCCAGGTACCGAACCAGGTTACGGACCCACACCACTCCTTCGGGGTCCAGGCCATTCACCGGCTCATCCAGGATCAGGACCTGCGGGTCCCCCAGCAAGGCACCGGCAATGCCCAGCCGTTGGCCCATGCCCAGCGAAAACCCGCCGGCCTTCTTCCGCGCCACCGCCTCCAGCCCGGTCATCCCGATCACTTCGTGCACCCGCGCTTTGGAAATACCGTGCGTGGCGGCCATGGCCAGCAGGTGATTGTAGGCGCTGCGGCTGGTGTGCACCGCCCTGGCCTCCAGGAGCGCGCCCACCTCACGCAGCGGGGCCCTATGCCGGACGTAGGGCACGCCGTTGATGGTCACGGAGCCCGACGTCGGCCGGTCCAGCCCCATGATCATCCGCATCGTGGTGGATTTCCCGGCGCCGTTCGGTCCCAGAAAGCCTGTAACCCGCCCCGGTTCAACCGTGAAACTCACTCCGGCCACGGCGGTCTTGCTGCCGTATACCTTCGTCAGGCCCTGTGCCTCAATCATGGATAAGTTCCTTTGGACGGCAGCGCGGGGCTGCGGGGGTGGGCAGTGCAGGTTCAGTCCCTACGCTACCCACCAACAGACAGCTTGAGCGCCGGTTTCGCCACGATTCAGGGGTGATTCAGGGACTGTTCAGGGGGCAACCCCCTTCACGGCCGCGGCGAGTAGTACGTGAGCGACCTCGGTGCCACCCGGTACCGGACCCTTCGCACGCCGGCCAGCGCTTCACCGTCCACCGCCAGCGCCATAGGTGCGCCCCCGGCGTCGATCTCCACCTCGGTGGCCTCCCGCAGATGGGTGATGCGGGAGCTTGCCACGGTGCCTGTCAGCACGGACCACAGCAGCCGCACCCTGGCGAACCGCTCATCGGCGGTGATGAGCCGGACGTCCAGCACCCCGTCGTCGAGGACCGGCCGGAGCAGTGGCGCATGGTCCCTCGGATAGTAGCGGCCACGCCCCAAGTACGCGATCCACACCCGGTGCCGGACGCCATCCACTGCCAGGGTCACCGGAGTTCCCGCGGCGAATGTCCGGAACATGGCTACGACGCCGGCCAGCGGCTTGCCCAATGCCGGCGTCAGCTGCTCGCGGCGCCTCACGAGGTTGGGATAAAGCCCGATGCTGGAGGTGTTCAGCATCAGCAGCTCCGTCGTCTCCGTCCCGTCCGGCAGGCCCCGCTCCACCTCCACTACCCCCGTGTCCGCCAGCGCCGCCTCACCTTTTCCGGCGGCCACCACGGCGTCCTTGAGGCTCCCGGTGCCGGCGTCGCGGGCAAAGTGATTGAGCGTTCCGCCGGGCAGGACCAGCAGGGGCAGTGAATGTTCGACGGCGGCCGCAGCGGCAGCGCCCACGGTCCCGTCGCCGCCCCACACACCCAGGGCTTTGGTACCTGGGTGCTTCAGCGTTAGCTCGATTTGCTCCCTCAGATCCGCCTCAGGCCGGACAGCATTTATATACGCATTGGGGAATACTTCCCGGAGGGCGTTCGCGGTTTCCTCCTTGAACGACCCGCCCAAGGTGTTGACTACGATGCTGAGACCGCCACCGCCGGGGAGTTCGGGAGCCTGGGTCCAGGTCCTTGCCGTTTCAGGCGTGGGCGGCTTGACCGGCCACCAGTGGCGCGTCACCAGCGCGGCGCCGGCGCCCAGTGCCGATCCGAACACCACGTCGGACGGCCAGTGCGCACCAGTATGCACGCGGGAGTATGCGACCCCCGCAGCGACCGGCGCCAAGGCGGCCCCGAGGCCAGGATGCACCAGGCCCGCTCCCGTGGCAAAGGCGACGGCAGAGGCCGAGTGGCCGGACGGCATGGACGAACTGGTGGGCTGGGGGTGGACGAACCTGAAAACTGGCAGGTGCTCCGGAAGCGGTCGGGCCCGGGGAAGCAGTGTCTTGAACCCCATGTTGGTTACCGCGGACGCCACGGCCTGCGCTATCAGGCCGTGGAGCGCGGCGCGGCGCGGCTTCCCGGGGAAGGCAGCCATGACGGCCGCCGCCGCCATCCACAGCTTTCCATGGTTGGCCGAGGCGGAGAGCCGCCGGAAGAAGCCGTCGTGCCCGCCTCCTGGGAAACGAGAAACATGCCGGACCAGGTATCTGTCCAGCCTGGCGATCCTCCGATGGCTCCGGCGCCACATGCTCTGCATGCGATCACCCTACTCCCACCGCCGGAGCCGGTTACCTTCCGGTG
Organism: Pseudarthrobacter sp. NPDC092424; assembly: GCF_044754925.1. Lineage (NCBI taxonomy): Bacteria > Bacillati > Actinomycetota > Actinomycetes > Micrococcales > Micrococcaceae > Pseudarthrobacter > Pseudarthrobacter sp. NPDC092424. The sequence continues at coordinate 154,585 of NZ_JBIVQC010000003.1, forward strand.
CCGGTTTCCGCGGTTTTCAGTTCTACGGGAAGCGGCCGGGCTGCGCCCGCCAGCAGCAGTGCGAGGAGGATGGGTGCCAGGATGGCCAGCAGCGCGAGGTGGATCCCGGTGAGATCGCCCAAGTAGCCCAGCAGGGGAGGCCCGGCAAGAAACGACACGTATCCCAAGGTGGAGACAACGGATACCCGGGCCGCCGCATGCTGGGGGTCGTCTGCCGCGGCGGACATTCCCATGGGGAACGCCAGTGCTGCGCCCACGCCCCAGAGGGCGGCTCCCACTGCAGCAAGCCCCACATTGCCTGCGAGGACGAACAGGCAGAGTCCGGCCGCTGCTGCCGCCATGCTGGCCCGGAGAACCGCCACCCGGCCGTATGCGTCGATGACGCGTCCCCCCAGGAAGCGCATGGCTGTCATGGCCAGGACGAACAGGGCAAACATCAGCGCCCCTGTGGAGTCCGAGGTGCCCAGGCCGTCGACGGAGGCCTTGGCGATCCAGTCGTTGCCGGCGCCTTCGGTGAGCGTCGCGCCCAGGACCACGACGCCGATCAGCAGGGTCCGGCCATCGCGCCAGGCCGTGGGGCCGCTGGCAGGCTTCGGTTCACCCGCCGTAACGGTCCGGGCAAGGTGGGGGAGGAAGTAGCGGGGAGCCACCAGTGTGGACAGCAGCACGACTCCCGCAATGGCCAATAAATGTACCGGCAGGCCGACGCCCAGGTTGGACAGGCCCGCGCCGACGATCGCCCCGATGAACGCGCCGCCGCTGAACGCCGCATGGAACTGGGGCATGATGGTCCGGTTCATTTTGTGTTCCACGTCGGCGCCCTCGATGTTCTGGGAGACATCCCAGAGGCCCACCGCGATCCCGAAGAAGAAGAGGGAAACCGCCGTCCCGGGAATGGATGCCGCGAAAAGCGACCCCGCGACCCCCACCGCCGCTGCAGCAGCGAGGATGCCGCCGGTACGCACCGCATTGGCAGTGCCGATCCTGCCCACCACGAACCCCGCCGTCGGAAGCGCCAGAAGCGATCCGACCGCGGTGCACAGCAGCAGTGTCCCCATCTGTCCGGAACTGATGCGCAGCGTTTCCGTCACAGCGGGGATGCGCGCGGCCCAGCTGGCAAACGCCAGTCCGTTGATTCCAAAGACCACGAAGGTGGCCGCCGCCGCGGCCTTCAGCCCCTGGTGCCGGCCGGTTCCGATGCTCATGCTTTGTCTACTTCCACTGGGAGATTGCGGGTGGCGTCCTGCAGACGCTCTCTCACTTAATGGAGGAAAACAACCAACCCTCTCTCACCCGGCGAGAGAGCGTGCGGCCAAAACGTGCATTAAGTGAGAGAGCGTGGGGTCAACGGGCGCGTTCCACGCGCTTTTCGTCCCAGACCGGTCCGGCAGACTCATAGACCTTCCCGTCCGAGCCGAACACCAGAAACCGGTCAAAGGTCCGCGCGAACCAGCGGTCATGTGTGACGGCCAGGACGGTGCCTTCAAAGTGGTCGATGGCCCGCTCCAGCGCCTCGGCCGAGTGCAGGTCCAGGTTATCCGTGGGCTCGTCCAGCAGCAGCAGCGTGGCGCCGGAGAGCTGGAGCAGCAGGATCTGGAAACGCGCCTGCTGCCCGCCGGACAAGGACTCGTATTTCTGTTCCGACTGCCCTGCAAGGCCGTACCCGTCCAGCGCTCCGGCGGCGGCCTCACGGCCCAGGCCGGAGCGGTGCTCGTCGCCGCGGTGCAGGATCTCAAGCAGGGTCTTGCCCAGCAGGTCCGGGCGGACGTGCGTCTGCGCGAAGAAGCCTGGCCGGATGCGCGCCCCCAGCTTCACGGTGCCCTCGTGCGGGACTTCGGCGATTTCGACGTCGGAAACGGGAAGGTGCTCACGCTCCGGGTCGGTGCCTCCCGTGGCCAGGAGCCGCAGGAAGTGTGACTTGCCTGAGCCGTTGGAGCCCAGCACGCCAACCCGGTCGCCGAACCAGACTTCGGTGGAGAACGGCTTCATCAGCCCGGTCAACTCGAGCTTCTCCGCGACGATCGCGCGCTTGGCGGTCCGCCCGCCTTTGAGCCGCATCTGCACGTTCTGTTCGACGGGCAGCGCCTCAGGCGGACCAATCTCCAGGAACTTGGCCAGGCGGGTCTGGGCTGCGTGGTACCGGTTGGCCATGTCGGAGCGGAACGCGGCCTTGTTCTTGTACATGTTCACGAGCTCTTTGAGTTTCACGTGCTCCTCGTCCCAGCGCTTGCGCAGCTCCTCGAACCGGGCGTTGCGGTCTGCGCGGGCCTCGACGTAGGAGCCGAAGCCGCCGCCGTGGATCCAAGCGGACGCCCCGTTGATGCCGGGCTCCAGCGTTACGATCCGCCCGGCGGCGTTGTTCAGCAGCTCGCGGTCGTGGCTGATAAAGAACACGGTCTTTCTGGACTCGTTGAGCTTCTCTTCGAGCCAGCGCTTGCCAGGGACGTCCAGGTAGTTGTCCGGTTCATCCAGCAGCAGGAGCTCGTCCGGGCCGGCGAAGAGCGCCTCCAGCACCAGGCGCTTCTGCTCACCGCCGGAAAGCGTCGACGCCGCGCGGTGCTGGGCGCGGTCGTACGGCAGTCCCAGCGCGGCCATGCAGACTTCGTCCCAGACGGTCTCGACGTCATAGCCTCCCGCGTCTCCCCAGTCCACGATTGCCTGGGCGTACCGCATCTGGCTTGGCTCGTCGTCGTGCTCCACCATGGCAAGCTCCGCGTCGTCCACCTCGCGCGCCGCGGCCGCAAGGGCGGGCGGCGCCGCCGAGACCAGCAGGTCCCGCACCGTGGACCCGTCCCGGACCTGGCCCACGAACTGGCGCATGATGCCCATGTTTCCCGAGCGTCCGACCACCCCTTCGTCCGGGACGAGGTCGCCGGCGATGATGCGGAACAGCGTGGTCTTGCCGGTGCCGTTGGGGCCGATCAGCGCGGTCTTGGTGCCGTCCGGGACCTTGAAGGTCACCCCGTTCAGCAGCTGGGTGCCGTCGGAGAGGAAGTAATCTATGCCGGAAACGTCGATATGGGCCACACGTTCAATACTCCCACGAACCCCTCCCTACAGCGGGGGGCGGCGGGTCCACGGCAGCACGGCTTCCAGCGCTGCCCCCACCCGGAAGACGGTCGCGTCATCGAAGGGATGCCCCACGATCTGGACGCCGGTGGGAATTCCGCAGTCGGCCATGCCACTGGGGACGGCAAGCACCGGGCACCGGTTTGCAATGTTGAAAGGCGCCGTCATGTGCCCTTCCCAGTAATGCTCGAGGTGCACCGTGCCGGCGTCTATGCCGTCAAGGTACTGTCCTTCCGCCTCCAGGGCCGGAACTGCGGACACCGGGCAGACCATCGCGTCAAACCCTGCCATCGCCGCCGCCAGCCCGGCCTGCAGCCGGGACTCGGCGCGGATGCCGTCGAGGTAGCGGTTCTCCCCGGCTGCCCGGCGGGCGTCCGCCATGAACCGCCGTGTGTAGGGAGCCAGCTGGTCCACCGATTCCGCTGTCTCGTCCTCCATTGCCGGTCCCAGAAGGTAGCCGAAGTGGGTGAAAATGGTCCGCCTGATGCTCTCCGTGGTCCACGGGAGCTCGATTTCCTCCACCGCCGCGCCGGCCTGGCGAAGTGCCTCTGCGGCGGTGCGGGTATTGGCCTCGATATCTGCCGCCACCGGATAATTGCCCAGCCGGACGCACAAGGCGATCCTCATGCCGGCCACGGTACTCCCGCCGCCGGCCATGCCCTGTCCTGGCCAGCCCGCCGGGAGATCCGCCAGCGATGCATGGTCCGCGGGAGACTTCCCCGCCATGATCCCGGCCAGCAGTGCCGTGTCCGCTACTGTCCTGGCCATGGGCCCGTCTCCGCGATAGTGGTCCGCGGCGAGCGGCCCCAGCCCCGGGATGCGTCCGTAGGAGGCCTTGAACCCCACGGTCCCCGTGAACGACGCCGGCAGCCTGGTTGAGCCTGCGATGTCCGAAGCCGTGGCCAGCGGGGCCAGGCCGGCTGCCAGTGCCGCCCCCGAGCCGCCGGAGGATCCGCCGGGAGAATAGGTCAGGTTCCATGGATTCCGCGTTACGCCCCACAGCGGGCTGTGGGTCACGGTGGCGCAGCTGTACTCTGGGGTCGTTGTGCGGGCGTGGATGATGCCGCCCGCGTTCCTGATGCGTTCGATCACCGGATGGTCGGCCGCCGCAATGTCGCCTTTCCGCGCCAGGAGCCCCTGCGACAGGGTGCGGCCGCGGAGCCCGTGCTTTTCCTTGGCGGCCACCGGAAGGCCCAGGAGCGGGGCAAGGTCCCTGCCGCGCGCGTACCGGGTGGCGGCCTGCCGGGCGGCCAGCCTTGCTTCGGCGAAGAGCGTTTCGGTGAGTGCGTTGATGGCGCCGTTGACGGCTTCCGTCCGCGCAATTAACGCGTCCAGGAACTCCACCGGCGAAAGCTCCCGGCTCCGGAACAATCTCAGCGCGCCGGTGGCATCAAGGTAGTGCAGGTCCGTCATGCCAGCGCCGCCACGGCCGGCGCCGCAGTCCCGGCCAAGGCCCCCGCCACGAGCTCGCGGGCAACGCCGGTGAGCATGTCCACCCCGGCCACCATGTCGGCGTCGGTGGTGAACTCCCGCTCGCAGTGCGAAACGCCGTCCACGCTGGGAATGAACAGCATGACGGAAGGAGCCACGGTGTTCATGGCAACCGAGTCGTGGCCTGCCATGGTCTGGATGCGCCGGGCTGAGAGACCCAGGTTCGCCGCCACCTTGTCCGCGAGTTCCAGGCCGGCCTCCGGAAAGCGCCGGATGGGGCGGATATCGAAGTCCTTGACGTTCACTTTGATGTCGTGTTCACGGGCCAGGGTGTCGATGTCCTTCAGGAGTTTCGCCCGCGCCTGCTTGACGATGTCCGGATCGGCCGAGCGCAGGTCCGCGACGAGGTGCACCCGGCGGGCCACCACGATCGGTGAGTTCGGCTCCAGCGTCAGCTGTCCCACAGAGGAAACAATGGCCTCGTCCGCAAACTCCTTGGTGACATCGTGCACCATGAGGATGATCTTGGAGGCAGCCACCAGGGCGTCGTGCCGGTCAGCCATGGCCGTGGCTCCGGTGTGCGACTGTTCGCCCAGTACTTCGATATCCAGCTTCTGGGTGTACCAGCTGCTGTCCACCAGGCCGATGGTGATCCCCTCGCGCTCCAGGATGCGGCCCTGCTCGATGTGGATTTCAGCGTAGGCGGCGGCATCGGGCGCCTCGGCCGTGCCGAGGTACCCGATGCCGGCCAAAGCATCGCGGACAGTAACACCCTGCAGGTCGGCGACGTCGAGCATCTGCCCCCGGTCGAGCAGGCCCGCGTACACCGAGCTGCCCATGATGCTCGGGGCAAAGCGCCCGCCCTCTTCGTTGAACCAGTTGACCACCGCCAGGTTGAAGCGGGGCCGTGCCCTGCCGGCGGCAACCTCCTCTTGCAGCCGCCGGGCGGCGTGCAGCGCGGCGATGACACCGTAGGCGCCGTCGAAACGGCCTCCCAGCGGCTGGCTGTCCAGGTGCGATCCGATGATGACGTACGGAGCCCCGGGCACCCACTCCACCAGCCCGAACATGTTTCCGATTCCGTCCACCCGGAGTTCCCACCCGGCGTCGTTCACCCAGGCCGCGAACCACTGGCGGGTGAGCGCGTCCTCGGCGGTTGCGGCCTGGCGGTCCACACCGTTGTTCGCTGTGGCGCCGATGGTGGCAACGTGGTGGAAGTCGGACAGGAAAGCTGCTGAATTCATGGGGGAAGTCCTTAGGTCTGGCTGTGGAGAGGAAAGAGGGCGGGGGCTTCTAGCCCATCCGGCCGCGCGTCTCCGGCACCCGGGTGAAGAGGACCAGGAGAAGGACGACGGCGGCCGCCGCGGCCATGTAGAAGCCGGGGGCGTGCGGTACGCCGCTGCCTCCCACCAGGGCGGTGCCGATGAATGGTGCGGTCCCGCCAAAGAGTGCGTACGCGCCGTTGTAGCTGATCGCGGCCGACGTGAAACGCGTCTTCGTCGTGAAGATCTCCACAAAGAACGTGTAACAGCCGCCGCCGTAGATGCACAGCGCCACAACGAACAGTGCCTGGCCCAGCAGTGCGAGCGGCAGGCTGCCGCTGGTGACCAGCATGAAGCACGGTACGGAAACGGCGGCCAGGACGGCAGAGCCCGCGATCAGCATCGGCTTGCGTCCCACGCGGTCGCCGACCCGGCCGCCAAGCGGCAACAGCACGGCGTAGAGCGCCAAGGCGGCTGCGTTGACCAGCAGGGACTGTTCGCGGCTGAGCCCGCCCGAGGTCTGGACGTAGGACACGAAGTAGGCGGAGAGGAAGTAGAAGCCCATGGCGGTCAGGCCCATGACGAAGATGACCTGGACCATCCGCAGCTTGTTTTCGCGGAAGGCCTCGCGGACGGGACTGAATTCCTTGGTCCGGCTGGCTTTGGCCTCGTTGAAGGCTTCGCTCTCAACGGTGCGGCTGCGGATCCAGACGCCGAACAGTGCAAGGGGCAGGGCCAGCAGGAACGGGATGCGCCAGCCCCAGGCCATGAAGGACTCGTTGGACATGGACTGGCTGAGGACCAGGATCATGGTTCCGGCAGTCACAGAAGGCAGCGCGGTTGCGGCGATAGTGATGTTCAGCCAGAACCCGCGGCTCTTGACCGGGGCGTGCTCGAAGACGAAGGACGGGGCACCTACGGACTCGCCGCCTGCCGAAAAGCCCTGGACGAGCCGGCAGAGGACCAGGAGGGCCGGTGCCCATGCGCCGATCTGGCCATAGGTGGGCAGGAGGCCCATGAGGGCGGTGGCTGCGCCGATCGCGACGAGCGTGATGGTGAGGACCCGCCGGCGGCCGATCCTGTCACCAAGCGCGCCGAAGAAGAGGCCGCCAATGGGCCGCACTACAAACGCGACGCCGAACGTGGCAAAGGTGGCCAGCATCGCTGCAACGGGGTTGGCCGCGGGGAAGAAGAGCTGCGAGAAGATCACCGCGGTGAGGCCGTAGAGCGTGAAATCGTAGAACTCGATGAACTGGCCGATGCTTCCGCCCGCCAGCACGCGCTTCTGCATCTTCGTAACGCCGGGGCGTGCGTTGACGGCCGCCCCCGTTTCACGAACGGGAAGGTCCGGCGCAGGGGTCTGTACAACGTCAGGTGCCTGCTGGGGTTGGGGATGGATCTGAACCACAGAATCTCCTTTGATCAACATGGTTGTCCCGCCGGGGAGGTGGGGCGAGCGGTGTGGCTGGAGGGGCTTTCCCTTCCAGGAACCCCGCTGACATCCGCGCTGGAACAACCATGTGTGATCTGCCACACATGTGTCCAATTGATTGATTTGCTGCCATCAATAGATTTCGCCAATACCCGTGCCAGTCAGGTTTCAGGGCATTCACCCGCCTGCAGGTGCGTGGCCTGCGGCGGCTGCCGTGTAGATGCGGCGGCACGTCTCTTCGAAGGCGAGGGCACGGCGCGTAGGCTGCACCCCCTCCGGCCGGACCAGCATCACCTCGATGGGCGGGAAATTGTCCGTCAGCGCCAGCGCCACCACCTTTCCGCCGGAATACGTCATGTCACTGTTCAGCCGCTGGTTGAGCATGGCGTAACCATGGCCCTTCGCAACGAAGGACCGGACCGTCTCGTAACCCGCGAAGCGGTGCCGGACGTTGGGGACAATGCCGGCGAGTGCATAGAGCTGCTCGTAATATTCGCGGCTGTGGGGGAGATCCAGCACCACGGACGGTTCGCCGTCGAGCTCTTTGAGCGCAATGCTGCGGCCGGGGCGTGCTGCGGCCGGATGCCCGGCATGTACCAGGACGTGAGGCGGCACGCGTTCCAGCACCTTGTAGGTAAAGCCGCGCCCAAGGCCAAGGCCATACATCAACGCAACGTCGCACCGCCCGTCCAGCAGGGCGCTCTGGAGTGTGGCGAGATCGGCCTCAAGGAATGACACCTCCACGCCGGGGTGCTGGACTTCGAAGGTCTGGAGAATTGCCGGCAGCCTGAAGGGAGCCAGGGGCGCAAAGACCCCCACTTTCAGCTCACCCACGAGGCCAGCGGACAGACCGTGGGCAGATTCGTACAGGGCGTCCGCGTGCTCAAGCAGCACCTTGATGTCCTGCGAAAGCTGCCTGCCGGATGGCGTGAGCCTCAGCCCCCGGGTTGGCAGCCGCACGAACAGCTGCGTTGACAGGCTTGATTCCAGCTGGGCAACCGCGGTTGACAGGGTTGACTGGGTGACCAGCAGCCGTTCGGCGGCCGCCGTCATGTTCTCGAGTTCCGCAACCACGGCGAAGTAGCGCAGCTGCGTAAGGGTGAAGGGCTTTGCCATCGGTCAAAAACCACTCTCTACGGCACGTGCCGTTACGGAAGTCCGGTCGGTTCTGTGCTCATCGGACTCAAAGAGCCTGGAGCCTGTGGAGCAGGAGCGCCACGTGCAGCGAAGTCCGGGATTCGGCGTCATCGAGGTCCACGCCCAGGAGTTCCTCAAGCCGCCCGAGCCGGGCGTACAGCGTAGGTCTGCTGAGGTAGCCGCTGCGCGCCATGGCTGCCTTGTTGCCGCCCGACTCCAGGTACCGGGCGAGAAGTTCGAGGTGACCACCCCGGCCCTGGGCTTCATCCTGCAGCAGGACCTCCAGCTCCGACTCCACGAACTGCTGGACGCGCGGATCGTTCCGCAGCAGGGCCAGCAGTCCACGCAGCCGGACGTCCGTGGCCCGGTAGAACGGCTTGCGGACGCCGCGCAGGGTGGCCGAGGTTTCCGCCACGTGTGCGGCCTCGTCAACTCCGGCCGCGGCCTCGAGCAGGCTCCCCCGCGCGTGGCCCACCCCGACGGTCCATTCCGCGGACACGCTGTCGGGCTCCCGGTCCAGGGCATTGGTAAGCCGGTGCAGCATAGGGTCCTCCAGCTGCCTTGCCGGCAACGCCAGGATCATACCCACCGAGCCGGACTGGATACTTGCTGTCAGGGCGGTACTGGAGACCGTTTTTAGGACGCGACCCAGCTGTTCGAGCAGGATCCGCTCCTCCTCCTGGCCGGCGAGCGGATCGCGGGAGGGTCCGCCCGGCCGCTGTCCGGAGCGTGCCGCGGCGCCGGCTGACTGACCGATCCTTCGGAATACCACCGGTACGTAGAACGGTGACCGTTTCAGCCCCAGGGCTCCGGCACGCGCCAGCGCTTCCGCCTCGTCAAGACCGCGGGGTTGGCGCAGGGCGTTCAGCAGGCCCGCCTGGGCCTGCTGGCTGAGTTCGCGCCGATCGCGCTCGGCGAGCCGGTTGATCGCCAGCGCCTGTGCGGCCCGCTCCAGGACCATAGCCGCAGGGCCGTCGTCGTCCACGCCCAGGGGAACCACCAGCCTTCCCCACAGCTGGCGCCGCACCCCCACGGGAGTCTGGAGCCAGCCCTCGGCCCCGGCCCGGGCCGTTCCGGCAGGTGACGGGGTGGTCCGGGACCGGCGCTCCCAGTCCTCGAGCAGCTCCGCGGTGGGCCGCCCTTGGGCTGAGAATGCGAGCACCAGGTGGGACAGGTCTTCCAGGACGACCGGGGCCCCGATCATTTCGGCCGCCTTTTCCACCACTAGTTGGGTGCCGGCATTCTCCAGGCTGAGGAGCGTGAAAGCCTCGTGGACGTCCCGCGCGTGTTCCACGCGTTCCAGCTGCTCCGCAACGATCATGCGATGCACAATCTCGGTGACCTGCACGAACCGCACCCGCCGCTGGACCACGGCGACCGGAAGGGCGGTCCGCTGCGCCGCGGTGCGAAGCGCAGCGAGGCTGCGTTCACGGTTGCCGGTGAGCTCGACCACCAGGCCCGCTGCCCCTGCCTGCTCCAGCGACGCGACGAAACCGGCCGTGAGGCCCGGCTGCTTTTCCAGCTCCAGGCCCGTAGTAAGCACCAGTTCCCCCCCGGCCAGAAGGCCTGAGATGTCCAACACTTCGCTCACATGCACCCAGCGGACGGGAGAGTCCAAACCCGCGAAACCGCCCAGCAGCTGCGGTGCAGCTGCTTGGAGCACGGGAAGACCAAGAACGTCGCGGACCGAGGGAAGCATTTACAGAGTGTAAACGACTGTGTGATTTACCTTACACATCGGCCCTAACGGTGGTCCTTTGTGACGGCGAGACTGGACACAAATGCACCGACCTCAAGGAGAAACTTTGAACATCATCGAGCACTGGATCAACGGCAGCTACCTCCCCGTCGGAGACCACACGGCGCCAGTCACCAACCCCGCCACGGGGAAGGTCACCGGGCAGGTTGCCCTGGCCACCGCGCAGGAGAGCGACGCGGCTGTGGCTGCAGCCAAGGCCGCTTTCCCCGCCTGGCGGGACACGTCCCTTGCCCGCCGCACCCAGATCCTGTTCACGTTCCGTGAACTGCTCAATGCCCGCAAGGAGGAGCTCGCAGCGATCATCACGTCCGAACACGGCAAGGTCCTGTCCGACGCCCTGGGGGAGGTCACCCGCGGCCAGGAAGTGGTCGAGTTCGCCTGCGGCATCCCGCACCTGCTCAAGGGCAGCTACACGGAGAACGCCTCCACCAGCGTCGATGTCCACTCCATCCGCCAGCCCCTGGGTCCTGTCGCCGTCATCAGCCCCTTCAACTTCCCGGCCATGGTCCCCATGTGGTTCTTCCCGCTCGCCATCGCGGCCGGAAACACGGTGATCATCAAGCCGAGCGAAAAAGACCCCACAGCCGTCAACTGGATGGCTGAACTTTGGAAGGAAGCCGGTCTTCCTGACGGCGTCTTCAACGTCCTGCACGGTGACAAGGTGGCCGTTGACGCCCTCCTGAACCACCCGGACGTCAAGGCTGTTTCCTTCGTCGGCTCCACCCCGATCGCCAAGTACGTCTACCAGACGGCCACAGCGGCCGGTAAACGTGTCCAGGCCCTCGGCGGCGCAAAGAACCACATGATTGTCCTCCCTGACGCCGATCTCGACCTGGCGGCCGACGCGGCAATCAACGCCGGCTTCGGTTCCGCCGGCGAGCGTTGCATGGCCATTTCGGCACTCCTGGCCGTGGGGGACATCGCAGACGAACTGGTCGCCAAGATCGCCGAACGGGCCGCCGGACTGCGCACCGGCGACGGACTTCGCGGCTGCGACATGGGACCGCTGGTTACCGCCCAGCACCGGGACAAGGTGGCCGGGTACATCGACGCCGGCGAAGCAGCCGGCGCCACTGTCGTGGTGGACGGCCGAAACATCGCGGCCGACGCCGAGGGTGACGGTTTCTTCGTCGGGCCGACGCTCTTCGACAACGTCACGCCGGACATGTCGATCTACAAGGACGAGATCTTCGGCCCCGTTCTGTCGGTGGTGCGCGTGGACACCTACGACCAGGCGCTGAACCTCATCAACGGCAACCCATACGGCAACGGCACCGCCATCTTCACCAATGACGGAGGCGCTGCACGGCGCTTCGAGAACGAAGTGGAAGTGGGGATGGTGGGCATCAACGTCCCAGTCCCTGTCCCCATGGCCTACTACTCCTTCGGCGGCTGGAAGAACTCGCTCTTCGGCGATACCCACGCACACGGCACGGAAGGGGTTGGCTTCTTCACCCGGGGCAAGGCCGTCACCTCCCGGTGGCTGGACCCCAGCCACGGAGGCATCAACCTCGGCTTCCCGCAGAACGCCTAGGACCGGAACCACGAAAGGAAAATGCCATGACCTCCACCGTTGAGTCCGGACCGGTTCCGGCGATTGACGCCGAAAGCGCCCGTCGGGCGTATGAGCTGGACCGCAAGCACGTCTTCCACTCCTGGTCAGCACAGGACCTGCTCGACCCCATGGTCATCACGGCTGCCCAGGGCTCCTACGTCTGGGACGGGGACGGGAACAAATACCTGGACTTCACGTCCCAGCTGGTGAACACCAACATCGGCCACCAGCACCCCGCCGTGGTTTCCGCCATTGCGGCGCAGGCCACGAAGCTGTGCACCATTGCGCCCAGCTACGCCAACGACGCCCGCTCGGAGGCGGCACGCCTGATCTCCGCGCGGACCCCGGGAGAACTGGACAAAATCTTTTTCACCAACGGCGGGGCCGACGCCAACGAACACGCCGTCCGCATGGCCAGGCTCCACACCGGCCGTCACAAGGTCCTCTCCGCCTACCGCTCCTACCACGGCGGAACCCACCTGGCGGTCAATCTGACAGGGGATCCACGGCGCTGGGCCAGCGACAGCGGCAGCACCGGCACCATTCACTTCTTCCCGCCATACCTGTACCGCTCGGCCTTCCATGCCAGCACCCCGGAAGAGGAAAGCGAGCGTGCACTTGCCCATCTGGAGCAGCTGATCAGCCTGGAGGGACCGTCCACCATTGCAGCGCTCATCCTGGAATCCATCCCGGGAACTGCAGGCATCTATATGGCCCCGCCGGGGTACTTCGAAGGGGTTCGGGAGCTTTGCACCCGGTTCGGCATCGTCCTGATCGCGGACGAAGTGATGGCAGGCTTCGGCCGGACCGGCAAATGGTTCGCCGTGGAACACTTCAACGTGGTTCCGGACCTGCTCACCTTCGCCAAGGGCGTCAATTCCGGCTACGTCCCGCTGGGCGGAGTGGCAATCAACCCCGAAATCGCGGCCACATTCGGGCAGCGGGCCTACCCGGGCGGCCTGACGTACTCCGGCCATCCACTGGCCGCCGCGGCTGCCGTGGCCACCCTCAATGCCATGGAAGATGAACGGATGGTGGAGCATGCAGCGGCCCTGGGCGAAACCGTCATCGGTCCGGCACTCGACGGCTTCGCGGAGCGGCACCGGTCCGTTGGTGAAGTCAGGGGCGTCGGCGTGTTCTGGGCCATCGAGCTTGTCCGAAACCGCGAGACGCGCGAACCGCTGGCTCCGTACGGGGGTTCCAGCCAGGAAATGAACCAACTGGTCGCCGCCTGCAAGTCCAGGGGGCTCCTGCCGTTCACCAACTTCAACCGGATCCACGTGGTGCCGCCCTGCAACACCAGCGTGGCGGACACCAAGGCCGGCCTCGCCATCCTGGACGAGGTGCTGGACATCGCCGACGGATTCGCGGACTGATTCCGGAAGCCGCCGGCCGGGCCTCCCGGGGGGCTCAGCCGGCGGCCGTGAGGAACTGCTTCAGCAGCGGGCCCGAGGTGGTGGCCCCCAGGCCGCCGTCTTCCACGAACACAGCGACGGCGAGGTCCCCCTGCACCGCCACGATCCATGCATGCGTCTTGGGCGGGTTCTCGTCCCCGAACTCGGCGGTTCCGGTCTTGGCACCAACGGGCTTTCCGGGGACTTCGGCCAGGAACCCTGCATGGCCCGAGGTGACCACGGCGCGCATCATGTCGGCAAGCAGGGCCGCCTCCTTGGCCGTCACAGGCTCGCCGGCCGACGGCGCGGAAGACGCTGCCGGAGACGTGGCACCGGCGCCGGTTCCGCCGTCGGACGAGATGACCAGCTGCGGCGATACGGGGGCGCCCTTCGCCACCGAGCCCGCCATCACGGCCGCCGCCAGCGGCGAGAGGAGAACCCTGCCCTGCCCGATCATGGATGCCGCGTGCTCCGTGCCCGCGGCCTCACCGGGCACCGAGCCGAGGAAGGCGTCCGCACCGAGTGCCGGCGCGTCCACGGCAACGCCCAGCGCCGTCGCCGCCGACTCCAGCTGTGCCTGGGACACGGCGTCGCGCGCGGCAATGAAGGCAGTGTTGCAGGAATGCGCGAAGGCGTCACGGAGTGTCACGGATCCCAGCGACCCCTCCGGATACCCTTCGGCATTCTTGAAGCGGCGGCCGTCCACCGTGAGCGTCGGGGTGCACTGGACCTTTGAATCCGGCGTGAGCCCGTTGCGGAACATGGCCAGCGAATCCACGATCTTGAAGATGGATCCCGGCGCGTATTGCCCCAGCATCGCCGTGTTGTAGCCGTTGCTGCCCGGACCCGAGGCGGCCGCAAGGACGGCCCCGGTGGACGGGCGCAGGGCCACGATGGCGGAGGCCGGGGCCACCTTCTCCAGGGTCGTCTCGGCCAGCGTCTGCAGGGCAGGGTCGAGCGTCGTCTTCAGGGGCTTGCCGGGAGTGGGTTCGACTTCGAACAGCACCCGCCGCGGGTCCGTGCCGGCGGACTCGATTTCTTCCCGCGTCAGGTCTGCCCGCTGCGCCCGGATGACGACGGCGTCAGTTCCCCGCAGCTGTTCGTCGTACCTCTGCTGAAGGCCGCCTTTCCCGATGACATCTCCCGCCGTGAGGGCGCCTTCGGAGGCTTCGATCTCTTCGGCGGACGCCTCACCCACGGTGCCCAGCACCGCGCGGGCGAAGGTCCGGGTGGGTGCCAGTGGAATGGAGTCCGGGATGGCGCGGGCTCCTTGGATCGCTGCAATCTGCTGGTCCGTTACGGTGCGGCCATCCTCACGCAGCGTGATGGCCGGAACGAACGCCTCCGGGCCGGCCGCCTCCACCTGCTTTGCGTAGTCTCCCGGATCAACGCCCACCAGCGCGGCGAGCTTCGTGGCTGAAGCAGCGGGATCCGCCGCTCCGAGGCGCGGCTTGTCGATGCCTACATTTACGACCGGACGATAAGTGACCAGGGGCGCGTCACCGGCGCCAAGGATGTCCGCCCTGGGCGGTGTCTGCGTGCCTTTGGTGAGGATCTCATTGTCCGAGAGCCCGGGTGCAAGCGTGCCCGGATCCCACACAGCCAGCCACCCGTCCCCGGACTTCCTGAAGTTCACGGTCGAGGCATATTTCCATTCGGCATCCCCGAACGCCCACGTGAAGTTCATCGGCGCGGCGGCCTTGTCGCCGTCGAGAGTGAGCTCCCCGGCTTCCACAGCCGGCTTTTGTGGCTCGAGCGCCGCGAATACGGCCTTGACCTGCTCGTTGGCCGCGGCAGCATCCTTGCCGTCAAATGCCACGGAACCTACGTCCAGCCGGGAGAGGGCGGAGGCAAATTCCTGTGCCGCGGCTTCGGCCTCGCCGCGTCCGTCGTCGCAGGACACGAGTGACGCTCCAAGAACCAGTGCAACAGCCACGGCGGAAAGCTTTTGTTTTATCCCCATGGCGACATTATCGCCTGCCCGCCAGGCGCTTTATGACTGGAGTCCGAGGTCTGGAACATCCAGGCTGAATATGTCTTTCAGTGCATATCTTGCGGCATGGAGCCCGGGCATACCCGTGACCCCCGGACCTGGAGGCGTGGAGGACGAACAGAGGTACACTCCCTGGGCCGGGGTCCGCCACGGGACCGGGGAAACCACCGGACGCTGCACGAGGCCCCTGAGGTCCATGGTGCCCGCCGAAAAGTCCCCACCCACGTAGTTCCGGTTGTACTCGGCCAGTCCCGCCGCGGTGACCGCGTGTGATTCCAGCACGAGGTCGCGGAAGCCGGGCGCGAAGCGTTCAAGCTGGGCCGTCACGGCCTCGGTCATGTCCACGGTGGAACCTGCGGGGACGTGGCAGTAGGTCCACAGCGTGTGCCGGCCGGCCGGCGCCCGGGAAGGGTCGAAGCGGGACGGCTGTGCCACCAGGACATAGGGCTTTTCAGGATGCCGCCCGGCACTGACGTCGTTCTCGGCGCGGGCAAGTTCGGCACGGGTACCGCCCACATGGACCGTGCCGGCGTCCAAAAGCTCCGCCGCCTGCCAAGGCACCGGACCGGACAGGATGAAGTCCACTTTGCAGGACCCGTTGCCATACCGGAACCGCTCCAGTGCGCGTCGGTAGCGGGGCGGGAAGGCATTCCCGGCCATGGCCAGGAGCCCGCGGGGCGCCACGTCGAGCAGGGTGGCCCGGGCGCGCGGCAGTTCCGCCAGCCGGTCAATGGGCGTGCCCGTGTGAATCAGTCCGCCGTGGTCGATGATGTCCCTGGCCAGGGCACCGGCTATGGAGGCTGAGCCACCCACGGGGATGGGCCAGCCCTTGGCGTGGCCCAAGGCGCCCAGCATCAGCCCTGCGCCGGAGGCAGCCAGTGAGGGCAGGTGGGAGACAGCATGCGCGGCTACCCCGCTGAGCATGGCCGGCGCCGCGTCTTCGCGGAACCGGACGTTCCACAGCCCTGTTCCCTGTTCCAGCGTCCGCAGGCCAAAGATGCCTGCCGCGAAGGGGCTCCGCGGCAGGCGCAGCAGCTGGTTCTGGGTCAGATCCATGATCCCGCTGACGTGGCGGACCAGCGGAGCCATCAGCCGGCGGTACGCCGCCCCATCCCGCCCCAGTCCTGCAGCGGTCCGCTCCAGTGAAGTGAAGGATAACGCGGCCCGTCCACCGTCCAGGGGCGAGCCATAGGAAAGGTCCGGCGTAATCAGCTCCAGCCGGCGGTCCAGTTCGAACGCGCGGAAGAAGGGTGACGCCACGGCCATCGGATGGACGGCGGAACAAACGTCATGAAAATGCCCGGGTCGCATCAGCTCCGTGGTCCGCGTCCCGCCGCCGATGGCTTCCGAGGCTTCGAACACCTCGACGGACAGCCCGGCGCGCGCCATGACGGCAGCTGCGGCAAGCCCGTTGGGGCCTGCTCCCACGACGACGGCGTCAGGCATTTGCGCCAGCTCCCGCCCGTGAATGTGGCCCGCCCAGCCTGAACGCATCGGGCACCTGGTCGAAGGGCCCGCCATGGGGGTCGTCGGCGTGTTGCCGCCGGAGCTGGTCGCGGGCGGGCTCGTAAATGTCGCCGGCCACGCGCACCACGAGATATGCCACGGCGAGCATATGAGCAACGACAGCGAGGACGTAGTAGAGCATGTCCAGGTTGTGCTGGGTGGAGCCTGCGCTGGTCACCTGTCCAAGGTACATCCAGACGGCGCCCCAGTGGAGGCCCTCGATGCCCTGCCACACCAGGAACTCACGCCAGTGCGGCCGGACCAGGGCGAACAGCGGAATCAACCACACCACGTACTGCGGCGAATAAGCCTTCCCCGTGAGGATGAACGCCGCCACGAGCAGGAAGAGCAACTGCGCCAACCGGGGCCGCCGTGGTGCAGAGAGGGCCACCAGCGCAATGGCTGCGCACGCCAGGAGGAACAGCCCGGAGGACAGCACGTTGACGGCTTCAGCGCTCAGGGCAGGCCGATTGAGCCGTTCTGCCAGGAGATTGTAGGCAAACCAGGGAGAACCGTAGCCGGCCGGCCGATCCGCCAGGGAGGTGAAGTAGTAGCCCCAACCGGCTGCGTTGGCCGCCATGAACGGAACGTTCACGGCCAGCCACCCGGCCCCCGCTGCGGCCGACGACACGGCCAGGGGACGGAAGCGCCCGGTCCGCACGCTCAACAGCGCCACGGCCACGAGGAACATCAGCGGATACAGGTTCGTGGCCGCTGCCAGACCCACCAGCAGCCCGGAGGCCACCAGGCGTCCCGTCGCGAAGAAGTACATGCCCACGGCCAGCAGGGCCACGGTCCACAGGTCCCAGTTGATGGTTCCCGCCAGGATGATGCCCGGTGCCAGCGCCACGAAGGATGCGTCCCACGCACGGCGCCCCGCCAGCCGGGCGGTGGCCAGGACTGCCACCATGGCCGCCGCGGCCAGCAGCACGGCGTTAAGGTCGAAATAGGCCAGGATCCGGGCGTCCGTCGCACCGGAGCCCGGCACCAGCCAGGCGGTGATTCCAGCGATGAGCCCGGTAAGGGCCGGGTACTCGAATTGGCCGGCGGCAATGGGGAAGGCCCCGTCCGCGAGTCCGCGGTTACGGAAAATGTCCGGCAGGTCCGAATAGCAGGTGGAATAGAACTGTGACGGCGTGTCCCAGCCGTTGACCCGGCAATAGCCCTTGACCAGGAGTCCGGCGAAGGCGGCCAGGATGGTCAGCAGGACCAACACCCGGTCCACGCTGAAAAAGCCGGGGGAGACCACCCCCGGCTCGGCCCGGGCTCCCAGTGGCCCGCCCACCACTTCCGTGAAGTTCCGCAGCAGGTGGTCACTGCGGCTGGGTACCATCAGGCGGGCGCGCGGAAGATGTTCCTGCGGCTGCGTCTCCTGCATGGCTTGAGCTTACCCGGGCTATAGGCCCCACCGGACGATGGCGGGTGTCCTCTTATCCCAGCCCAACGTGCAGATTTTCGCCGTCCCCAGGATGAAATGGCGGCCTTCCACCGCGGGCAACTCGAGCCAGCGCGCGGTCAGGATCCGGGAGAAATGCCCGTGGGCCACGATCAGGACGTTGTCCATTCCGGATTCCAGGACGCGCGCGATGATCTTGTCCGCCCGTGCCGCGACCTCGTCCAGCGTCTCGCCGTTGGGCACCCCATCGGTCCAGATCAGGTAGTCGGGGTTGTCCTTGCGGATAAGGTCCGAACTGATGCCTTCGTAGTCGCCGTAGTTCCATTCCACGGCGAGGGGTTCGTGCCGGGCATCCGGGAATCCGGCCAGTTCCGCGGTGCGGCGGGCACGGCGCAGCGGCGAGGTGAGGACCAGGTCGAAATCGACGGTGTCCAGCAGCTTGCGTGCTTCGACGGCCTGCTGCTCGCCTTCGACGGTCAGCGGCAGGTCCGTCAGCCCCGTGTACTGCCCGCTTTTGGACCATTCGGTTTCGCCGTGGCGCAGGATCCACAGCTGCGGGCGGGGGGCAAAAGCGGAACTGGTCATTGGGACTCCTCTGACGGGGGACGGTCGACGGCGGCCGGCGGCGTTTCCGCCGGGGCTTCGGCAGGTACGGATTCAGGCTGTTCTGCCCACCAGCGCAGGAGCTTCGCCTCGGCCTCCTCGGGCGGCAGCGGGCCGTGCTCCATCCGCTCGTTCAGGAGGAACTTGTAGGCGCGCCCCACCACCGGGCCGGGCCTGAGACCCAGGAGGGCCATGATGCGGGCGCCGTCCAGGTCGGGTCGGACCGCATCAAGCGATTCCTGCTCACGGATCGCGGCGATCCGGGCCTCGAGGTCGTCGTACGCGAACGCCAGGCGTTCGGCCTTGCGCTGGTTGCGGGTGGTGACGTCGGACCGGGTGAGCCGGTGCAGCCGCTCCAGGAGCGGTCCGGCGTCGGTGACGTAGCGGCGCACGGCGGAATCGCTCCAGCCGGCGTCGCCATATCCGTAAAAACGCATATGGAGTTCCACCAGGCGCGCCACGGCCTTGGTGGTGTCCTTGTCGAACCGCAGGGCTTTCATGCGCTTTGAGGTCAGTTTCGCGCCCACCATGTCGTGGTGCCGGAAACTCACCGCGCCGCCCGGTTCGAAGCGGCGCGTAGCCGGCTTGCCGACGTCGTGCATTAACGCTGCGAAACGCAACACGAAATCGGGACCCGGAACGGGGCCATCCGGGTCCGTCTCCAGCTCCGCTGCCTGTTCCAGGACCTGCAGCGAGTGCTGGTAGACGTCCTTGTGCCGGTGATGCTCGTCGGATTCCAGCCGGAGGGCCGACACTTCGGGCAGCACGTGGTCTGCCAGGCCGGTGTCGACCAGCAGGTCCACTCCCACGCGGGGATGGGCGCCGCAGATCAGCTTGACCAGTTCCTCCCGGACACGTTCGGCGGAGATGATGTTGATCCGTTCGGCCATGCGTTCCATGGCGGAACGGACGTCCGGGTGCACCGAAACGCCCAGTTGAGCGGCGAACCGGGCGGCGCGCATCATGCGCAGCGGGTCATCGGAGAAGGAGGCCTCCGGAGCGCCGGGGGTGGCCAGGACCGAAGCGTGCAGGTCCCGGACACCGCCAAAGGGGTCCACCAGTTCCAGCGACGGCAGCTTCAGCGCCATCGCGTTAATGGTGAAGTCCCGGCGGAGCAGGTCATCGGTCAGCGAGGATCCGAACGCCACCACGGGCTTGCGGGAATCGGGGTCGTACGCCTCGGCGCGGTAGGTGGTTATCTCGATCTGGAAGCCGGCTTTGCGCATGCCGATGGTCCCGAAAGCGCGGCCGATCTCCCAGAAATTGTCAGCCCACTTCTTGATCAGCGCCACGGTCTGGTCCGGCGTCGCATCCGTGGTGAAGTCCAGGTCCGGAGAGGTGCGGCCCAGGAAGAGGTCACGCACGGGGCCGCCCACCAGGGACAACTCGTGCCCGGCGTCCACGAAGCGCTGTCCGAGCTCCAGGACCACCGGGTCCACCTGGAAATCGACGGTGTGGGATTCAATCTTGTGATGTGCGTGCGCCATAGTTTCTTAAGCTTGTCAGAAACCGGGCGGACGTCAGGCCAAAATGTGCGGAAGATCCGGTCTTATCCGCCGGGTCCCGGCTATCGGCGTCATATGCCGTCCATGTTGGTGTCATGTTCCGGTCATCACGAACGGGCAACAGTCGTTAGAGTGGACTGCATGGCCCATCCAGTACCGAGCGCTCCAGGCAGGAGGACAAACGCACCGTTGCCGTCGGCAATCGGTGCGCATGTTGCCCCTGCCGCGCACTCGGCGCCGGCGTCCCTGCCTACGGTGGAGGAGGTTTCGGCCGGCGGCGTGGTGGTTGATACGTCCGACGCCGTACTGCGGGTTGCGATTATCGCCCGCTTCAACCGCGGAGGGCGGCTTGAGTGGTGCCTGCCGAAAGGTCATCCTGAGGGCAAGGAAACCAACGAACAGGCCGCGGTGCGCGAAATTGCCGAGGAAACCGGCATCGAGGGCGACATCCTGGCCCCGCTGGGCAGCATCGATTACTGGTTCACAGTCAGCGGGCACCGCGTCCACAAGACCGTCCACCATTACCTGCTCCGCGCTACTGGCGGCGAACTCACCATCGAGAACGATCCGGACCAGGAAGCCGTGGACGTGGCTTGGGTGCCCATCCACGAGCTGGCCCGGAAACTGTCCTTTCCCAACGAGCGGCGCATCGCGGACCTGGCCCGGGAAGTCCTTCCCGGCCACCTCTAGCCAGCAGATTTCGTCCGCGTGCAGGGCCCAAAACCTCGTTATCAGCACTCCAAGTGGACAAAAATGCGCGGGGGGAGTGAGACGATGAAGTCGATGTCAGCTACCAACTCTTCCCCGGGCAACTCCGGTCCGGCCTCCCAGCCTGCGCCCCAGCCCGGCACAGCCAGCGAAACCCGTTCCAGTGCCATCATGGCCGCAGGCACACTGGTGTCCCGTTTCCTGGGCTTTGGCAAGACCTGGATGCTCGGCACGGCCCTTGGCCTCGGTTCCACAGTCAATGACACGTTCATCAACGCGAACAACTTGCCTAACCTGATCTTCCTGCTGGTGGCCGGCGGCGTGTTCAACGCCGTCCTGGTGCCGCAGATCATCAAAGCAAGCAAGGCCCCGGACAGGGGAGCAGACTACATCAGCCGCCTGCTGACGCTTGCGGTACTGCTGCTCCTCGGACTGACGGCCGTGGTGACCCTCGCGGCGCCATGGGTGATCGAGCTGACCACGCAGGGTTATTCGGGCCAGCAAAAGGCCCTCGCGGTGACATTCGCCTTCTGGTGCCTGCCGCAGATCTTCTTCTATGGGCTGTATGCCCTCCTCACCCAGGTCCTGAACGCCAACGGAGCTTTTGGCCCGGCGATGTGGGCGCCTATCCTGAACAACCTGGTGGCCATCGCCGGACTGGGCATGTTCATCTGGATCTTCGGCACCAACGAGCTCACGCCCCACACCCTGGACAGCTGGGGACCCACCCAGACCCTCTTCGTGGCGGGGTTCTCCACCATTGGTGTGGTGTCCCAGACGGCAATCCTCCTGATCCCGGTCTTCCGGCTCCGGCTGGGACTGCGTCCGCGTTTCGGATGGCGCGGCGTCGGCCTGGGCCAGGCAGCCCGCCTGAGCGTCTGGACGCTGTTGACTGCCGCCGTCGGGCAGCTGGCGTTCCTGTATGTCATGCGCATCGCCACCATTCCCGGCGCCGCGCGCCTCCGGCTGCAGCAGGCGGGCGATCCGGCCGCCGCCATGCTGCCCGGCAACGCTGTACTCGAAGTAGCCAGCCAGCTGTACCTGCTGCCGCACTCCATCATTGCGCTCTCGCTGGCCACCGTGCTGTTCAACCGGATGACGCGCGCTTCTCAGGACGGTGACCGGGATGAGCTTCGGGACGCCCTCTCGCACGGCCTGCGGACCATGGCCGTGGCCACCGTTTTCGGGGCGCTGGCACTGTTTGCGCTTGCCGGGCCCCTGGGCATGTTTTTCTCGGGCGGCCTGCGCCAGGACGGCGTCATGCTGGCCCAGACGCTCACCATCCTGGCTCTCAGCACGCCGTTCATGAGTGCCAACTTCATGATGTCCCGTGTCTTCTACGCCAACGAGGACGCTCGCACCCCGTTCTACATCCAGCTTTTGCTGGCCGTGGTGTACGTTGCCGGTGCGTTTGCCATCCAGTTCCTGCCGGTGGACCAGATCATTTACGCCATCGCCGTCCTGTACATGGTGGGCAACGTCCTGTCCGTAGTTATCAGCGCGTACTTCCTGCGGCGGCTTCTGGGGCACCTGGACGGTCCGCGGATCGCCAGCTCCTATATCCGCATGGGTTACGCGGCGCTGGGCTCGGCCGTCGCCGGTGCCGGTGCGCTCTGGCTCCTGGGAAGTTACAGCCCGGACGGCTTCGCCTGGCGGGACCGCGTCACCGCACTGGTCACTGTGATCGTGGCGGGCCCCGTCATGCTGGTGGCCTACCTGCTGCTGCTGAGGCTGTTCCGGGTCAGCGAACTCCGGGATCTCCTCCAGCCGCTTTTGGGCCGGTTTGGCCGCGGCGGCGGGTCGGACGATGAGGACGGGCAGCCTCCCCAGCGGCAGCCGGGGGAGGCATATCCCGGCGACCCGGACTCCAGTACCGCCGACGTTCCGGAACCCGCAGGCGCGGGGGTGGGGACGCCGTCGTCGGACGCTTCGCGGTACACGCCTGAGCGTGCCACTACGTCCGTGGACACCGGACTCATCCCCCGGATTTCCGGGGAGTTCGACGCCGTTTCGTTCCGGGCGGGACCGGATCCGGCGCGTCGTTCGGGGCGCAGAAACGCGGACGACGGCGGAACGAACGTTCCGTCCAAGGGCGCCTACCTGCCGGCGGAGGACCAACCGGGCACCGCCCGCGGCGGCCTGCTGCGTGAGCAGATCCCGCTGCCGGGCCGGCGCACCTTCCAGGGCAAGGCCGGCGAAAACCCGTATTTCAAGCCGCGGCGGCCGCGCAAAAAGTGACGCAGGCGTGCGTTCTGGCCCAGGTTCTTCAAGGCGCGGCGGGCTCGATCGGCTAGGATCGGAAAGGTACAGGGGTAGTTGCAGTCGCGAGTCGGCCGCCGGCCAGCCCGCGAATGAAAGCCGGCAATCCCGGACAGCATGAGGAGGAACACGTGTCCAACCCGATCGATGTCGGATCAGTACTGGGCGGCCGCTACAAGGTCACGGCCACCGTATTGACCTCGCACGACCACGATCTGGTGCTGGACGGTGTGGATCAGGTTCTGAACCGGCCTGTCAGCATCCTCGTTGCAGGCCCGGAGAACACCGAGCAGGTTGCCCAAAGCGCCCGCGAGGTGGCCACCGGAGAGCGGCCGGGTTCGGTCCAGGTGCTGGACCTTGGCGTGACAGAGGATGCCACCTACCTGATCACCAACCACACGTCCGCCGCGGACCTGCTGGACCTGGTGGTTGCCGCCAATCCGCCCTACGTGGAACCGTTTTTCACGGACACCCTTGGCAGCGAGATCTTCGGCCAGGCGCGCTCCCACGAGCCGGAACCGTATGACGATGACGAAGACGTCGACGCCGGCTACATCGACTACTCAAGCGGCCAGCCGCGCCAGGTGAGCCCGCCACGGGTTCCGCAGCCGCGCGTGTCGCCGCCCGTTCCCCCCAAGCCTCCTGCGCGTCCGACGGCGGCGCCCGCCGCAGGAGGTGCCGCCGGTGTTGCCGGGGCGGCCGGAGCAGGCGCTGCGGCCGGTGCTGCTGCGGCTTCCGCGTCGGTGAGTGGCCGGACCGATGCACACACCCGTCCCGTAGAACGCACGGATGTCCCCTCGTCAGTTCCCTCGTCCGGGGGGCGGGACGGTGAGGCAGGAAAACCGAAGGTTTCGCTGTGGTCCGGCGACGATTTCGACCAGGCGGGCATCCGCAGCGACGCGGACGATGAACCGCAGGAGCGGAACCGGCCAGGAATCCTGGCCCGTGCTGCCGCTCCGGCAGCAGCTGCGCGCGCGGCCTTTGAGAACCAGGGCGACTACGAGGACGACGAACCCCAGCGTGAACCGCGCTCCATGCGTTGGCTGGTCGGGGGACTGCTTGCCGTAGTCCTCATCACCGGACTCATCTTTGCCCTTACCAACCTTGGCGGGTTGTTCACTCCCGAGCCGCGGGCCGTGGCTCCGGCGGGTTCTGCGGGGGCCACCACGGGGGAGGGCTCGCCCAGTGCCACCGCCACCGAAGAGCCCACCACAGCCGCACCCACCGTGCCGCCGGCCATTGATTCCATCAGCCGCCAGGGCGACTTCGAATTCGCAGCGAATTTCGACGGCGACCTCGTGAAGGCCTATGACGGCAACGATGCGAGCTACTGGTCAGACATGGAATTCGCCACGGACGCCTGGGGTGGCCTGGCACCGAACGGCGTTCCGCTGGTCGTCAAGCTCAAGAACCCGGCGACGGTTTCGTCCATAACGCTGACCCAGCTGGGCGGCTCGGGCGGAAACATCACCGTCTACACCAACGACCGCCCCTCCCTGGACGGTGCCAAGGCTGTGGGCACCAACAGCTTCACCTCCACTGATCTGAACATGCCGCTCGCTGAACCCGTCGAAGCCCAGTATGTGATTGTGTCCATCAATTCGCTGCCGAAGCTCGCGGCGCCCAAGACCCGGTACGGTTACGGCCTGCGACTGGCCGAGGTCAAGGTCCAGTAGTTTTCCGGTATTGACTGAGCAGCCGTCCAACCCCTCCCATGGCTGGACGGGTGCTTGTGGATCCACCCGGAATAATCAGGGTGGGGTAATAGTTGTGCCATGTGGCCGGCCTCTAAAGGGAGGCGAGTCGAATAAGGAAGAGGTTCACCGTCAGTGACCACTGCAGAAAACACCGCGTCTGAAGTACGTGATGTCATCATTGTCGGCTCGGGCCCGGCAGGTTACACGGCAGCCGTCTACACGGCCCGCGCCAACCTGAAGCCGCTGCTGCTTGCAGGTTCGGTCACCGCAGGGGGTGAGCTCATGAACACCACCGATGTGGAGAACTACCCTGGTTTTCCGGAAGGCATCATGGGTCCGGACCTCATGGAGAACTTCGAAAAGCAAGCAGTGCGCTTTGGGACGGAAATCCAGTTCGAGGACGTCACAGAGCTCGATCTCAACGGCCCGGTCAAGACCGTGACCATTGCTTCCGGGGAGTCCTTCCAGGCCAAGGCCGTGATCCTCTCCACCGGCTCCGCGTACCGGGAGCTGGGCCTGCCGAATGAGAAGCGGCTTTCCGGCCACGGCGTGAGCTGGTGTGCAACCTGCGATGGTTTCTTTTTCAAGGACCAGGACATCGCCGTTATTGGCGGCGGGGACTCCGCCATGGAGGAGGCGCTTTTCCTCACCAAGTTCGCCAAGTCTGTCACCGTGGTGCACCGGCGGGACACCCTGAAGGCCTCCAAGATCATGGCTGACCGCGCACTGGCCCACGAGAAGATTAATTTCATCTGGAACAGCACCGTTGAAGATGTTCTCGGCGAGGACAAGGTTGCCGGCCTGACGCTGAAGAACCTGGTGGATGGCACCACCTCCACCCTGGACGTCACCGGCGTTTTCGTCGCTATCGGCAACGATCCCCGGACCGACCTGGTAAAGGATGTCCTGGAGATCACCGACGAGGGAACCATCGCCGTTCAGGGGAGGAGCTCCAAGACCAGCATCCCGGGCGTCTTCGCTGCCGGCGACGTAGTGGATCCCACCTACCGTCAAGCCATCACGGCATCCGGCTCCGGTTGCGTTGCAGCCATCGACGTCGAACACTACCTGGCAGATCTTGCTGCCTGAGCCTTCCCAGACACCCTTAGGAGAAAGACAAAGGATATGAGCAACGCGAAAGACGTAACTGACGCAAGTTTTGGTACTGATGTCCTGGCGGCGGATAAGCCTGTCATCGTGGACTTCTGGGCAGAATGGTGCGGCCCCTGCCGCAAGCTGGGTCCCATCCTGGACGAGATCTCGGTGGAGTACTCGGAAAAGGTCGACGTCGTCAAGGTCAACGTAGACGACAACCCGTCCATCGCTGCCCAATACGGGATTACCTCCATTCCCGCCGTTTACCTTTTTGAAGGTGGGGAAGTGAAGAACACCGTCATCGGCGCCAAGCCGAAGCAGTTCTTTGAGAAGGAGTTCGCGGACGTTCTGTCCTGACGCGCTTTTCGAATCATTCCGTGTGAGGCCATCACCCCTGTGGGTGGTGGCCTCACACGTTTGGGGGCTAAGGTCTGCATGTTTCACGTGGAACGCTGCGTACGGCTCGGGCTGGCGCGTCGCTGGAGAAGGTAGCCGCGTAACAGCTGCCTGAACGAGGCGCCGGATGCGCATAAGCGACGGCATGGTTTCACGTGAAACATGGTTTCAATGACTGTGCATCCGTCCCTCATCCCTTGGATCTGGGGCGGTTAGGACAACTGCGTTCGCGTAGGCCGTGACGGGGGCTAGGACGTGGGAGGCCTGTCCCGAAGCGGCTCACAAAGTAGCGGACGCCCTCGGAGACCATGTAGACAAGAGTGCGCGCTGCAGCATCTCCCTGCGCACCATGAGAAGGCCCGGTCGGGAGAAGATGCACGCGAGTCAGCCGTCTTGAGTCCGGATTTCGTTCCTCGCACGGGTCCAAGGTCGTGGCGCCAAACGATCAGGCACTCCGGGTGAGCCTTGGACTGCCCGTGGGCCCGGTCGTTCCCCGCCAACATTCCCGCCGGCAACGCTGTGCGGGGGTTGGCGTCGTCGGCGCACCTTGCCGCGAGAGCATGAGGGCCAGCACGGCCCACGCACACACGTTTCACGTGAAACAGCGCCCCTAACCGAGTCCACCCTGGCTTGCCAAGAAAGCGAGTACAACGGCAGTCTCCACAACGGTAACCATGCTGCGTTTGCAGGGAGGAATAAACCACGAAGAGCCTGCACCATGCCGCACCGTCCGCTACAGGGTTGTAAACCGCCCCTGGCATCGACCGCTCTGCCACCGACGCCACCGAAACCATCACAACCACCAGCCATCGCAGCATAACCCAAGCGGACGATTTCAATTTCGATGAACGCAGTCGCCTGGCCGGTCAAAGGCGCTGGAGGGGGCTTGAACTCACAAACCACATTCCCGGGCAGCTGACGATGCGGCCGCTAAGGATCTCGACCGGCATGACCGGACAGACTGCGCACTTGCTACCCTTTCCAACAGGGACGGAACAGCCGGAGGCGCATCCGGGCGACAGCGTCCCGTCGTACCAAAGGATGTGAGGAGTGTGGTCCGGACCCACCGAGGGAGTGTTGCGTGGGACGGAGGACCCAGCCGTCCGTACCAAGGAGAGCAAGTGCGCCTTCGAGCCGTCCCGGGAAAACGCTCCATACTGCTGGCCTCGCCGACCCACTATACAAAGGTCTGGGAAGCCACATCACAGCAGCTGCATTAGCCAACGGCACACCAGCGCTCTCGGGGGACCGATTAGGACCGCCTGAAGGCGCTTCGCAGACATTCCAAAGGTGCAGACCTTTCCATAGACCGGCGAGGGCTGGATTGTCCTTTGAATGCATACGACCTCCTTCGTCATGGCGACTTCTATCCGAAAGCGCCGCGCGGCTAACAGCCATGCGTCCCTACAGCAGGGCCCGGCCGTTGACTACGCTCCGCCACCGCATTCTGTTCTCCACAGCGATCCGCGTAGGCCCCCGGGCCGACCGGGCACGGGACCAACGGCAGCATTCTCCCCAATTTATCCACAGGGTCGGGCGCCCTTTATGCACATCGTTATCCACAGGGTGTCGGCGCTATTCGTGTGTAAAGCCGGGCCGCCGACTCCGAGTCCCACGAGGAGTTCCGCAGTCCATGCGTCGGCCCTCATGAGGGAGGAGCCATGAGCGTGCCACGGGACACCTCCAGTTGTACCTGAAGGGAGAACAGAAGCAGGTGATTTCCCTGTCCATCGTGCAAACCCGGAGGTCGACAGGGGCCCTGGGGCTGCGTTAGGTTTCACGTGAAACCGCACAGGCTCATTTGCACCTTGGACGAGGAAGCGAAGTACAGTCTGGGCAGGCCCATCCTTCCTAGCTAGCGGTGAAGGATGTGCCACAATATCCACATAGTTATCCACAGCGCTATCCCCTGCTTCGATGGACCCTGTGGATGTCGGCTGAGTCGGATTTGGGAGTGTCAAAACTAGTGGACCTATTCAATGACGGCACTGAGTACCATGCCTGGCGTCGCGGCCGCGGCCCCCGGCTGCGGCAACCCCGCCCCCCTCATGCTGGCATCTCAACGCCGTCCAGAGCATGGCGCGGCGCCCGGCACGACGACAAGGGCACGTGCCGGATATCCTGCCCCGTCTAGGACTTTATGCCCGGACGCATTCGGTAAGGTACAAGTGTTTCGGGGCGGGTTAGCAGCCAGACTCCGCCATCAGGCGGGCGGCAGCCAGGAAGCTAAGAAGTTGGACGCCAGTTCAGGGCCGGCCGCGGCTCGAGGCCCCAAGGCCCATGCACGGCATGTCTGGGTTGGGCCTGCAGAGCCATTGGGGCTAGCCTACGCCGTCCTCCGGGGCCTTCGCTGAGGAGCAGGGGAGCGAAGGGCCTCCATCAGCTCACAGCATTCAGTCGGGAGCGCGGATGGCCGCTTACCATCCAGTCGCGCTATCACGTCAACTGCGCCGGGGAGCAGTCTTCCGAGCTCCCGCACTTCAGGTGTGTCTCACTGGCATGGCCGCCACCGTTCCCGCCGTCTTCGCGGGGCGCGGGTTGCGCCCGCGCCTTACCGCACCGGCTCCATACGACCGGTGAGGCAGGGAGCGTCCTCCCAAGCCCTCAGAGTACAGCGCATTCGCCCATACCCACGAGGCGCGTTGGCTTTCCTTGCGTATCAGAACTAGCCGCTGATCTATCCATGGCCCTGGGCGTGGAATTACGTCGCCGGTATGGTCGCCCCAGACCAGCCTTATAGAAAAGCCTGCATTGCATGCCGGGGCGTCTATCTCTGCGAAGCCGTCCGTCCTAGGCCCAGTGCCAGGAATACTTCGGTGTTTCACGTGAAACACCCAAGTCTGGTGCCCATTCGCGGGCCGCTAGCAGGCGGCGGAGGAGCCCCGCCACTTGATTCAGCCTTTCACCCTGGTTGATTCTTGTTCGGCCCGCACGTGAACGGACTTCGCCATGCGGTTGCCTATCTCCAGCCTGCACTATCACTGCTCCCTAATGGGGCTTAGCCGGCCCGATCCTGCAGCATTCCCCAAAGTGAGGGACAGAGAAGACAACGGCAACGTTTCGGACGCCGTACGTCGGAACGGCAGGTAAGGGAAAATTGTGCTTGCGGGCTTCGATTCATCGCCTAGTGACACCGCAGAGCCTGACTCCAAAAGGCTCGGTGCGAAGCAAACGCTGGCTCCTCAAATGTGGCGCGGCAGTATCCGGATCTCTTGGAAGGCTGCCTGGCCGACAGGGCCCGGGGAAGGATGTCGCCTGCCCGGCAACGTTTCACGTGAAACACACCGGTAGCATTTCAGCGGATGGTTACGGTCGCTGTGACTACCGGCCTAACGGGACCTTTCCCGGTCCCATTTTGAGTCCAACGTGAGCCCGATGTTGCCTTTGCACACCTCAGTGTGGCACGTTTCAGCGCTTCGTGCGTTTCACGTGAAACCTAAGACATCGAAGTCCGCTGCGCGCGAAGTAATCAATACTGCACGAACGCTGGGTGCTTTCGCCGGGAAGCATCCGCTTTTACAACGTGCGGTGAGTAGCGCTGCCATTGTCTGGAGATTTGCAATTGGAGAATGAAAAAGGCCCGACCTCCAGGGGGTCGGGCCCTTTTCGGGCGCGCAAACACAGTGGTTTCGGATAGCTAGTTGCTGGATCCCGGTGCGAGGACATCCATAATGCGATTGAGGTCCTCAACGCTGGCAAACTCGATGCTCACCTTGCCCTTACGGACGCCCAGGGAAATCTTGACGTTGGTATCGAGTCGGTCCGACAGCGAGGATGCCAGGTAGTCCAGCCGCTCATGACGGGCTCCGGGCCTGGGTATATTGTTCTTGCTCGGCTTGGCAGGGTCCTGATGCAACGTCACCGCCTCTTCAGTAGCGCGCACTGACATACCCTCTGCGACGATCTTTTGGGCCAGCTTCTCCATGGCTGCCGCGTCGGGCAGGGAGAGCAGCGCCCGTGCGTGGCCGGCAGACAGCACACCAGCAGCCACACGCCGCTGAACCAGGGGAGGCAGCTTCAGCAGGCGCAGGGTGTTGGAGACCTGCGGACGCGATCGGCCAATCCTGTCGGCCAACTGCTCATGGGTAGTGCCAAAGTCTTCCAGCAGCTGCTGGTACGCCGCAGCCTCTTCCAGCGGGTTGAGCTGGCTGCGGTGGAGGTTCTCCAGCAGGGCATCCCGCAGGAGGTCATCATCGGTGGTTTCACGGACGATGGCGGGGATCGTGTCAAGACCCGCAGCCTGCACGGCACGCCAACGGCGCTCACCCATGACCAGCTCGAACGGTTCTCCACCGTTCTCAGTTGACTTTCGCACCACGATTGGCTGAAGGACGCCGATTTCACGGACCGAGTGCACCAGCTCGGCCATGTCGTCTTCATCGAATACCGACCGCGGCTGCTTTCGGTTCGGGTGGATGTCAGTTACCGGAATCTCAGCAAAGTGCACGCCGGGAACTTCTACGAGCTCGACGCCAGTTTCCGCACCGCTAAGTTCGTCCCTGTCCTTCGCCTTCAGACCCTTCCCATGGGACGCCGGGACGTCAGGCCCTACAGCAGCCGCGGAAGCCTCAGCCGCAGGTGTGGCGTCCGCTTCCGGTCGATCGGCGCCCCGCGTGAACCGGTTCTGCGAATCCGCATTCTTCGAATCGCCAGTGGCTGCAGGTTTCGCCTTTGCAGCAGTCTTCGGTTTAGCGACGGCAGCAGCAGGCTTGGCAGTGCCCTGCGATGAAGAATTCACGGTATCGGATGCCTTCGGCCCCGGACCCGGTTGGGTCTCCCCGGACATCGCCGGTTCAGACTTCTTCCGGCCTTCAGGAAAGAAGAGATCCACTGGGCGCGATGCAGTGACAGGAGCCGCAGCACCATTGCCGGCTGCGGAACTTGGAATCAGCGCGCCAAGACCGCGGCCCAGGCCCCGTCGCTTCTCACTCATGCAGTAATCCCCTTAGTGATAGAGCAAGGACATGCCAAGCTCCGGTCGTTGCAGTTTCCAAGATTCTAGCGTTCAGCTATTTCGGCGGCGGCTTCCAGATAAGACAGCGCGCCGCTGGAAGAAGGGTCGTAGGTCATGACGGTCTGCTGGTAGCTGGGCGCCTCGGAAATACGCACTGAACGCGGCACCACTGCGGAAAGGACCTTTTCCGGGAAGTGCTGGCGCACCTCGGCAGCAACCTGCGCCGCCAGATTGGTGCGGCCATCGTACATCGTCAGCAGGATGGTGGAGACTTCCAGTTCGGCATTGAGGTGCTTCTGGATCATCTCGATATTCTTCAGGAGCTGGCTTAGGCCTTCCAGGGCGTAGTACTCGCACTGGATGGGGATAAGTACCTCACCCGCGGCGCAGAAGGCGTTGACCGTGAGAAGGCCAAGGCTCGGCGGGCAGTCGATGAAGATATAGTCCAGTCGCTCCTCGCCGTTCTTCTCCCGCTCTTTGGCGTAGACGTCAATGGCACGGCGGAGGCGCTGTTCCCGGGCGACCAGAGACACAAGTTCGATTTCCGCGCCGGCCAGGTGGATCGTGGCTGGCGCGCACACCAGGTTTGCAATGTCCGGGCACTGGGCCACAACATCCGCCAAGGGAACGTCATTGATCAGCACATCATAGATGCTGTCCACGTCAGCGTGGTGCTCAATGCCCAATGCAGTCGAGGCGTTTCCCTGAGGATCGATGTCAATGACAAGGACATTCAGCCCGGCCGCCGCCAGTGCCGCCGCAATGTTGACGGTAGTGGTGGTCTTGCCTACACCGCCCTTTTGGTTGGAGACAGTGAAAATACGGGTCTTCTCCGGGCGCGGGAGGCGGCGGCCCATCAGGCGTTCCCGGCGGCGTGTTTCGTGGGCGAGGTCGCGTGCAATGGGGCTTGAGTCATCCATGGAATCCATAACGTTGGCGCGACCGGATGCGGTTGTTTCACGTGAAACCGGAACAGCAGGCGCGGCATCTTCAACCGGATTTGGGTGAATACCCGCGCGAATGGACATGCCAAAAGGACCAGCGGCGGAACGTGCAGACCCCAAAGACACGAACGGGGGTATCCGTTGTGCGGAGGCTTCGCTACTGGTCACTGGGCACACTCACTCTCGTTCGGCCAATTATGCTGCCGTTCTCTAGCCTAACGGGTTGCCCGGTAGGCACTGGCCAACCGGGCCCTGCCTAGGCCTTCTTTTGGGACTTGTTTACAACGATGCGAACCACCGTGGTGGGCTCCTCAAGGAGTTCCGCACCAACCGTGACCACGGAGGTTTCAACGCCACCCAATTTTCGAATGACCTTGGCCGCCTTCTCGATTTCCTCAGCGGCGCTGCGGCCCTTGATCGCAACTACCTCGCCATGCCCGCCAAGCAACGGAATGGTCAGTCCGGCCAGGTTGCTCAAGGCGGACACCGCCCGGGCCGTCACGACATCCGCATCTACATGCCCCACTGCCAGTTCAGCCCGGGTGCGCATCACCGTCACATTGTCGAGCCCCAGATCATCAACCACTTCCTGCAGCCAGATCACCCTGCGTTCCAGCGGTTCGATCAGGGTCAACTCCAGGTCCGGACGGGCAATCGCCAAGCACAGGCCGGGCAGGCCTGCGCCGCTTCCGACGTCCGCCACGTGGCTGCCCTGGGCGATCTCGCTTTCGATCACCGCGCAATTCAGTACGTGCCGGCTCCAGAGGCGGGGAATTTCGCGCGGGCCGATAAGCCCGCGCTCCGTGCCGGACGTTGCCAGGTGCCCGACATAGCGCTTGGCGAGGTCCAACCGGTCCCCAAAAATCTTTTCAGCGGCCAGCAGCTCAGCGGGCGTGATGTCAACCATGATTAGCGGATCCACAATTCCCTAGTCTGCGGATACAACGATGTGGCGTCCAGCGCCCTCGCCCTCGGACTCACTGACCAGGCCAAGGTCCGCAACGGCGTCGTGCACGATCTTCCGTTCGTAAGCGCTCATGGGCTCCAAGGCTACGGTTCCACCGGTCTTCTTCACGGTTTCAACCGCTTCTTCGGCAATCTTCTGGAGATGGCCGGTACGCTCCTGGCGGTAGCCGTTGATGTCCAGGACCAGGCGCGAACGGTTATCCGTTGCTGAGAGCACGGCAAGGCGCGTCAGCTCCTGCAAGGCCTCCAGCACTTCGCCGTCCTCGCCAACGAGGCCGTCCAATGCCGCGGATTCTTCCTCCGCCACAATCGAGATGTAGGTGCGTCCGCTGCGGACCTCGATGTCAATATCACCATCGATGTCAGCGATATCCAGGAGTTCTTCCAGATAGTCGGCCGCGACATCGCCTTCTTCTTCGAGACGGCTTGCCGCGGATCCCTTGGCGCCTTCGTTCGCTGCAGCGTCCTCGAGGGTCTCTTCGGGAAGTGCCTGTTCGGTGCTCTCGGCTGACATTACTTCTTCTTCCTGTTCTTGCGCTGGGGCTGGA
This sequence comes from Pseudarthrobacter sp. NPDC092424, assembly GCF_044754925.1. Taxonomy (NCBI): domain Bacteria; kingdom Bacillati; phylum Actinomycetota; class Actinomycetes; order Micrococcales; family Micrococcaceae; genus Pseudarthrobacter; species Pseudarthrobacter sp. NPDC092424. The sequence continues at coordinate 188,194 of NZ_JBIVQC010000003.1, forward strand.
CACGCTGGACCTTGGGTTCAACGGGGGCTGCCGCGGCATCCGCCGCGTCGTCCTTCCTGCCGGTCAGGACAGCGAGGGGCGGAAGCCCCTTGGCGGCCCGGCGCTCGGCGAGGGCCTTCGCGGCAGGGGATCCCGGCGTCGGCATGCGGCGGATGACGAAGAACTGCTGTCCCATGGTCCAAAGGTTGGTAGTGGTCCAGTAAATCAGGACACCGATGGGGAAGTTGATGCCGCCGACACCGAAAACGATCGGCAGGATGTACAGCATCATCTTCTGCTGGCGCATGAACGGGCTGGCCATGGCCTCTTCGGACATGTTCTTGGCCATGATCTGCTTCTGGGTGATGAACTGCGATGCAGTCATCGCCAGGATCATGATGATCGAGAGGACCCACACGGCCACGACGTTGCCCCCGGGAGGGGTGCCGTGAAGCAGGGTTGCGGAGAGAGGCGCGCCAAAAATCGTGGATTCATCGAACTGCTCCACCTGCTGGTGGCTGAGTGCGCCAATGCCCTCGCCCTTGTCGCGGGCGGTGGAGATGCCGGACAGCACTGTGAACAGCGCGAAGAAGAACGGCATCTGGATCAGCATGGGCAGGCAGGCAGAGAACGGGTTGGTACCGTGCTTCTTGTACATGGCCATCTGCTCTTGCGCCATGGCCTGGCGGGACAGCTGGTCGGTCTTGCCCTTGTACTTGTCCTGGAGCTTCTTCAGGTCGGGCTGCAGCAGCTGCATCCCGCGCTGAGCCTTGATCTGCTTGACGAATACGGGAATCAGCGCAGCACGGATCACCAGCACCAGGCCGATGATGGACAGTGTCCACGTCCAGCCCGACGCTTCCGGCAGCCCAATGGCGGTCAGGCCCTCGTGGAAGCCCACCATGATGATGGACACAAGCCACTTGAACGGAAACATGATTGTTTCAAAGAAGTCCATACTTATCCCTATTCGTCAGGCCGCACTGCGGCCTTCTTTATCAGTCCGAGCAGCCAGGTACTTGTCCGGGTTGTTCAGCACAACAATTATGGGGGTGCGGCCAGCGGGCCATTCCCGCGATCCGGCGGGGACGTGGTCCACACCGCCGGCGTTCCATGGGTGGCAGCGGCCAAGGCGCCGCGCAGCAAGCCAGCTGCCCTTTACGGCACCGTGCACAGTGACAGCTTCGAGGGCGTAGGCCGAGCAGGAGGGAAAGAAACGGCAAACCTGGCCGTACAGAGGCGACACGGCTTTGCGGTACGCCTTCAGGAAAAGAATGATGATGTTCCGGGGCAGGTTCCAGAGGAAACGCCCCACCGCCGTAACGGCAGTACGGAGGGACCGGACGACGGCGGCGCTTGCGTCAGGCACGCGGTGTCCCTTCCTGTGTAGTCCCGGCCGGCCCCGGGGCGGCTGCCCGGGTTTGGGCGGCCAGCCGGGCTACGGTCAAATCCAATGCGGCGTTGTAGTCCGACGACAACTGGGCCCAGCTGGCGGAGGCGGACGCAGGAAGCGCCCGGACAACAATGGCAAGGCCCGTGCCGTGCTCGCGCAGCGAGGCGGCACCGGCTTCCCTCAGTCTCCGCTTAACGAGGTTTCTGACTACAGCGTTCCCGACACTCTTGGAAACGATGAACCCGATCCGGCTGGGCTCGTCGGCAGCGATGGCTGCCGCATATAACACTACGTTCCGGCGTCCATTGCGGACACCGGAACGTACAGTTGTTGAAAAATCGGCGGCAGTCCTCAATCGGTTACGGGTGGCCAGCACCTTAAACTCGCAAAGAAATGTCTGCCGACAAGTCAGTTATTTACGCCGACAGCTCGGTACGGCCCTTGCCACGGCGGGCTGCCAGGATGGCGCGGCCGGCACGGGTACGCATACGAAGGCGGAAGCCGTGCTTCTTGGCTCGACGGCGGTTATTCGGCTGAAAAGTCCGCTTGCTCACGTTAGTTACTCCAGTGGATCAAAGGTGCGTCCACCCGATCAGAATGGGGAAGAACTGGCCGACGCTAAGTTTTGTATATGCACGCTTCCCCCGGCTGCCCAGACGCTGTGCGGCTGGGAGAATCAGATGGGGCCAAAAAGCGGACACAAAGGACTTCACAACGTTAGGGCAAATCAGGCGCCGCAGTCAAACCGGACGGGCGCCGCAGCCGTGTCCACACCTGTGCTTAACCTGCCCTTCCGGCCTGTGGATGAAGTGGCTCACAGGGCCGATTTCAGAACCACAACGGTGTAATTATCCACAACCAACTTCCCAGCTATCTTCTGGGCATTTCATCCCCTAGAGTGGCTCAGTAGCCGATTATCCACGGGCTGTGCATAACCTGTGGATTACCGGGGGGCCGGCAACACGGTTCCTGCCATGGGGCTGCAGGCAATGCAGGCATAAGCAAGTTTGAGGGAACCCGTTGATGACAGTAGATGAAGCCAACCACGCCAATACTGTCGGCAGTTCCTGGCGGCGGGTCATCAGCCTGCTGGAAGAGGACCACCGGGTCACCCCGCGGCAGCGTGGATTCGTCATCCTGGCCCAGGCCCAAGGCCTGATCGGGTCCACACTCCTGGTGGCGGTCCCCAACGAGCTGACCCGTGAGGTACTCCAGACGCAGGTCAAGGAGGCACTGGACGACGCGCTCCACAGCGTATTTTCCGAGGACATCCGCTGCGCCATTGACGTAGACACTGATTTGGTGCCGGTTCACGCCGAGCCGGAACCCGTCGCCGAGCCTTCCTTCCCGGGTGACCAGCCGATCGAGCAGAAGCCGCAGCCCATGCTGCCCAGCACCTCCCATGAGTTCGGCCGACTGAACCCCAAGTACGTCTTCGACACCTTCGTTATTGGTTCATCCAACCGCTTCGCGCACGCAGCTGCCGTCGCCGTCGCCGAAGCGCCGGCGAAGGCCTACAACCCGCTTTTCATCTACGGTGATTCCGGCCTGGGCAAGACGCACCTCCTGCACGCCATTGGCCACTATGCCCGCCGGCTCTACAGCGGCATCCGCGTCCGCTACGTCAACTCGGAAGAGTTCACCAACGACTTCATCAACTCCATCCGCGACGATGAAGGCGCCAGCTTCAAGACCACGTACCGCAATGTGGACGTCCTGCTCATCGATGACATCCAGTTCCTGGCCGGCAAGGACCGGACGCTGGAGGAGTTCTTCCACACGTTCAACTCCCTGCACAACAACAATAAGCAAGTGGTCATCACCTCGGACCAGCCCCCCAAGCTGCTGGCCGGTTTCGAGGACCGGATGAAGTCGCGGTTCGAGTGGGGCCTCCTCACCGATATCCAGCCGCCGGAACTCGAAACCCGCATCGCCATCCTCCGCAAGAAGGCCCTGAGCGAAGGACTGTCTGCTCCCGATGATGCGCTGGAGTACATCGCGTCCAAGATCTCCAGCAACATCCGCGAGCTTGAAGGCGCCCTGATCCGCGTGACGGCCTTTGCCAGCCTGAACCGCCAACCGGTGGATGTTGCCCTGGCCGAGATGGTGCTGAAGGACCTCATCACGGACGACGGCGCGCAGGAAATCACGTCGGCGCAGATCCTGCAGCAGACGGCCGAGTACTTCAAGCTCAGCATGGACGAGCTCTGCAGCAAGTCCCGTACGCGCACGCTGGTGACCGCGCGGCAGATCGCCATGTACCTCTGCCGCGAGCTGACGGACATGTCCCTGCCCAAGATTGGTCAGGAACTCGGCGGCCGCGATCACACCACGGTCATCCATGCCGACCGGAAGATCCGCGAACTAATGGCCGAGCGCCGTGTGATCTACAACCAGGTCACCGAGCTGACCAACCGCATCAAGCAGCAGCAGCGCGACTCCTGATTCGCCGCCCCGTACCTTATTAACAGGTGCATGTGGATAAGCCTGTGGATACTTAAGGGGACAACCGCGGTTAATGGGCTTAAAACCCTTAAGGCGTCTGTGGATCAGCAAAATCGCGAAAAATCTTGTCCCCATCCACACCCTGTTTAAAACGTGGACTGCCCACAGTCCATGAACAGGGCTTAACCGCCGGATCCCGGGCTGTAACAGGGTTATCCACAGTTTCCACAGCAGTTATTAACACTACTAATCCCAAAAAATTGAAATCCCTCAAACAACAAGATCGATCCGCACCATGCTCCACACGGACCGGGCGGCCCAAAGGCCGCCTTGGAGCAGCCCCGGGGGATGGGTTAATCGCAGATCTTCCGGCTAAGCTGTCAGCAGCGCTCCCATCCCTGGGTCCCAGCACGGTTCCGTACAGCAAGGACCATGCACCTCCGGGGCGGGTGCCACACCCCCCTTGGCAGGGGCTTCCTTCCGGAGGCTCCCGGCAATCAGATGGCAGCAATGAAAGGCGGCACCCTTCCGTGAAGTTCAGAGTCGATCGGGACGTCCTGGCAGAAGCCGTTACCTGGACAGCCCGGTCCTTGTCTCCGCGGCCGCCGGTACCAGTCCTGTCAGGCCTCCTCCTCAAAGCCGAAGCCGGCACGGTCAGCCTCTCAAGCTTTGACTACGAAACCTCCGCGCGCCTTGAGATCGCGGCTGACATCCGGGACGAAGGAACCATCCTGGTCTCCGGCCGCCTGCTGGCAGACATCTGCCGCAGCCTGCCTTCTGCCCCCGTCGACGTGGAAACCGATGGCAACAAAGTCACCCTGACGTGCCGCCGAAGCAGCTTCCACCTGGCCACCATGCCCGAAGCTGAGTACCCGCCGCTTCCTGCCCTGCCGGCCATCAGCGGCACGGTCCCCGGAGATGCGTTCGCCCAGGCGGTTTCCCAGGTGATCATTGCTGCAAGCAAGGACGACACCCTCCCCATCCTCACCGGGGTGCGGATGGAGATCGAAGACGACCTCATCACCCTCCTCGCAACAGACCGATACCGGCTGGCCATGCGTGAAGTACCGTGGAAACCCGCAACTCCGGGCATCTCCACGAGCGCCCTGGTCAAAGCGAAAACGCTCAACGAAGTAGCGAAGACCCTCGGTAACAGCGGCGACATCAACCTGGCGCTTTCGGACGATGACAGCAGGCTCATCGGTTTTGAAAGCGGCGGCCGCACCACCACATCTCTGCTGGTGGACGGCGACTACCCTAAAATCCGCTCGCTGTTCCCCGACAGCACACCTATCCACGCGACGGTACAGACCCAGGAACTCGTCGAGGCAGTGCGCCGCGTTTCGCTTGTCGCCGAGCGCAACACCCCGGTCCGCCTGGCCTTTACCGAAGGACAGCTGAACCTGGACGCCGGAACCGGAGAGGATGCCCAGGCCTCCGAAGAACTCGAAGCGCAGCTTTCCGGTGAGGACATCACGGTCGCGTTCAACCCGCACTATCTGGTGGAAGGCCTGAGCGTCATCGAAACGAAATACGTGCGGTTCTCGTTCACCACCGCGCCCAAGCCCGCCATGATCACGGCACAGGCAGAGGCGGACGGCGAGGACCAGGACGACTACCGGTATCTCGTTATGCCGGTCCGCCTGCCGAACTAGTCCCCACCGCCGCCCTCGCCCCGCAAGTCCCCATTGGCTCCCACCCTTCGCAAGCTCAGGCAGGGCCCCTCGCCGATGGGGCTTAACGGCCAGGGAACCCTGGCGGCGTGGGCCCGGACGGTAGTTGTTGTTCTTGGACCCAAACTGACACCCATTCACCGCGCAGAAAAGAGTTCCTGATGCACATTGGACTGATTGGCCTTGGCAAAATGGGATTCAACATGCGCGAGCGGCTCCGCAAAGGCGGGATCGACGTCACGGGCTACGACCGCAACCCGGACGTCACCGATGTTGCCTCCATGGACGAGCTGCTCGCCGCAGTCCCCGTCCCCAGGCTGATCTGGGTGATGGTGCCCGCAGGTGCCATCACGGATGCGGTCATCACGGAACTTGGCGACAAGCTCGCCGAAGGTGACCTGGTGATCGACGGCGGGAACTCACGTTTCACTGAGGACCAGAAGCACGGCGAAGCCTTGGCCGCCAAGGGCATCCGCTTTGTGGACTGCGGTGTGTCCGGAGGTGTGTGGGGCCTGCAGAACGGTTACGGCCTCATGGCCGGCGGCGATGCCGCGGACATCGAATACGCGCTTCCGGTCTTCGATGCGCTGCGTCCGGAAGGTGAACGGGCGGACAGCTTCGTCCATGTGGGCGGCGTCGGTGCCGGGCACTACGCCAAGATGGTGCATAACGGCATCGAATACGGCCTGATGCAGGCCTATGCCGAGGGCTACCAGTTGCTGGCCTCGAAGGACATCATCAATGACCTCCCGGGGACCTTCCGCGCCTGGCAAAAAGGCACGGTGGTCCGGTCCTGGCTGCTGGACCTCGCGGTCAAGGCTCTTGATGAGGATCCGGGTCTGCAAAACATCGACGACTACGTGGAGGACTCCGGCGAGGGACGGTGGACTGTTGAAGAAGCCATCGCCAACGCCATTCCGGCTCCAGCTATCACGGCCGCGCTGTTCGCACGTTTCGAGTCCCGCGAGGACAGCTCCCCGGCCATGAAGATGGTTTCCGCCCTCCGCCACCAGTTCGGCGGACATGCCACCCGCCCTGCCAAGTAAAATCCACCGGGAACCCTTCCGGGTCCCAGAATTGCCGATTCCCGCGTGTACCTGGAACACCTTTCCCTGACCGATTTCCGAAGCTACGCCCAGGTTGACCTTGCCCTGGGACCAGGCGTTACGGTCCTGGTGGGTTCCAACGGGATCGGCAAGACCAACCTGATGGAGGCCATCGGTTACCTGGCCACTATGGGTTCCCACCGCGTCAGCTCGGACGCTCCACTCTTGCGGTTCGGAACAGAACGCGCCCTGGTCCGTGCGCGCCTGGTCCGCGGCGGCCAGGTCACCGTACTGGAGCTGGAAATCAATGCCGGCCGTGCCAACCGCGGCCGGATTAACCGCAGCAGTCCCGTGCGGGCCCGCGATCTGCTGGGAATCTGCCAGACCGTCCTCTTCGCACCGGAGGACCTTGCCCTGGTTAAGGGAGATCCCTCCCACCGCCGGCGGTTCCTCGACGAGCTCCTGGCCAGCCTGGTCCCGCACCACGCCGCCACCCGCAGCGACTACGACCGCGTCCTCAAGCAGCGCAACGCCCTCCTGAAGTCCGCCCGCGCCGGAAAGTTCACCGCCGGGCACGAGGCAACGCTGGATGTCTGGGACCAGCACATGGCCAGGGCCGGCGCCGAACTTCTACATGCCAGGCTGGCGTTGGTGGAACTGCTGCGCCCCCACCTTGCCAGCGCTTATGCGGGGCTTACGGATGGGTCCAAGCCTGCCGACGCTACCTACCGCTCCACGCTTCAGGACCAGATGGACGACGACGGTTCCCCCCTCCCGCGGCAGGGCGGCGCCGGAGTACCGGGGTCGGGAGTAAGGGAGGACCTGCGCTGGCTCTCCGTCGAGGAGCTCACCGAACGGTACGTGCGGGCTTTCACTGAGTCGCGCAAAAAGGAACTCGAACGCGGTATTTCGCTGGTGGGTCCGCACCGTGACGAGCTGGAACTGACGCTGGGCCAGGCGCCGGCCAAGGGCTATGCCTCGCACGGAGAAACCTGGTCCATGTGCCTTTCGCTGCGCCTTGCGTCCTACTACGTGATGCTGGACGATGCCCGGACCGGCGGTTCCGCTCCGATCCTGATCCTGGATGATGTGTTCGCCGAGCTGGACGTACAGCGCAGGCGTAAACTTGCGGCCATAGTCGCAGGTGCGGAGCAGGTCCTGGTGACCGCCGCCGTCGATGCCGATATTCCGGAAGAACTTGCCGGGCGGCGGGTGAATGTCATCCCGGGAGGAATAGATGAGCAGGGACAATGAGGGTACGGGCGGGCTGCAGCCCGGCCGGGACCCCGATGCAATCGATGCTGCCCAGGCTGCTCTGAACCGGATGCGGGAGGCAGCCGCGGCCAGGGGAGAGGTACGAAGGAAAGCGGTCCGTCCCGGCTCCGCCAAGGCCAAAAAGGGGATCCGGGACACCCGGGGTTTCGGCCAGTTCCACGCAACCGGCAGGGATCCGCTTGGTCTGGGGAAGGTGGTGGGCCGTCTCGTGGCGGAACGCGGCTGGACCTCCCCGGTCGCCGTGGGTTCCGTGATGGCCGAATGGCCCGCCCTCGTAGGACCGGAAATTTCTGCACACTGCACCCCGGAGAGTTTCACGGACACCACGCTTCATGTCCGCTGCGATTCCACGGCATGGGCCACTCAGCTGAGGTTGCTCAGCGCCAGCCTGCTGGAAAAGTTCCGGACCGAACTGGGTGACGGCGTGGTGACCAGCATTCACGTCCTTGGGCCCGCAGCGCCGAGCTGGCGCAAGGGCGGCCGGACCGTAAATGGCCGCGGTCCGCGCGACACATACGGGTAGTTCCGCCGGAAGCGCGTGCCGCGGCTCTTGAAAATCCACATAATGCCGTGTAGAGCCCGGTGGGGGCCCATGGGCGTATAGGCACCCGGGGACCATACTGTTCGAGCGCCCTGGATACGGTCTATGGCCAGCCACGGCCATATCGGACGCCGTCCGCACCTCTGGAATGCGGGAAAATAGGGCGTGTCGCGGTAGAATCAACGGAGATAACTGGGCGCGGGTGACACATTGACCGGGTCTATTCTCTGTGGCGTTCCTGGACGCGGAGCATGGATCCCCACCGTCAGTACCTCACCGGCGCCATAAGTTTGTGCCTGTTGGCGGGTGCTTCCCTGGTGTAACCCAGGGGGAATCAGCCGGCCATCATCGAGAACAGAGGAGTCGACAGCGCCTGTGGCTAACGACAATACAGACATTCCGGCCGCCCAGTCCGCAGCCGGGGATGGCCGCACCCCTGATACCCCGAACGCTACGACGCCACGGGAATACGGTGCCAGCGACATCACGGTCCTCGAAGGCCTTGAGGCTGTTCGGAAGCGGCCGGGCATGTACATCGGCTCCACCGGCCCGCGCGGCCTGCACCACCTGGTGTACGAAGTGGTGGACAACTCCGTGGATGAGGCCCTGGCCGGGTACTGCTCCCACATCGAGGTGGTGCTCCAGGCCGACGGCGGCGTGAAAGTTGTGGATGACGGCCGCGGTATCCCCGTGGACATGCACCCCACCGAACACAAGCCCACGGTGGAAGTGGTCATGACCATCCTGCACGCCGGCGGTAAGTTCGGCGGCGGCGGATATGCCGTGTCCGGCGGGTTGCACGGTGTCGGCATCTCGGTGGTCAACGCCCTTTCCAGCAGGGTGGATACCGAAGTGCGCCGCCAGGGACACGTATGGCGGATGTCCTTTGCTGACGGCGGCAAGCCGCAGGGCAGCCTGGTCAAGGGTGAAGAGACAGACCGCACCGGAACCACCCAGACGTTCTATCCTGATCCCGCCATCTTTGAGACGACGGAGTTCGATTTCGAGACGCTCCGGGCGCGCTTCCAGCAGATGGCCTTCCTGAACAAGGGTTTGCGGATCACGCTCACGGACGAACGCGAGACCGAGGCAACTGAAGCCGACGCGGACCTGGACCTGGACGGCGTTGCCACCGAAGGCGAAGTGACCGCCGAGCACCGCACCGTGGTGTACCAGTACGACGAAGGCCTGCTGGACTACGTCAAGCACCTGAATTCCGGCAAGAAGGTGGATGTTGTCCATGAGGACGTCATCGCTTTCGAAACCGAGGACACGGAGCGCCGGATTGCGCTGGAAATGGCCATGCAGTGGACCAACGCGTACTCCGAGAGCGTCCACACCTACGCCAACACGATCAACACCCATGAAGGCGGTACCCACGAAGAGGGTTTCCGCGCGGCGATGACCTCATTGATCAACCGGTATGCCCGCGAAAAGGGCATCATCAAGGAAAAAGACGACAACCTCACGGGTGATGACATCCGCGAAGGCCTCACGGCCGTCATCTCGGTCAAACTCGCCGAGCCCCAGTTCGAGGGCCAGACCAAGACGAAGCTGGGCAACTCCGAGGTCAAGGGCTTCGTGCAGAGGGTGGTTACCGACGGCCTCGGCGACTGGCTGGAACGCAACCCCGGCCCGGCCCGCGACGTGATCCGCAAGGCCATCTCCGCGGCGCAGGCCCGCATGGCCGCCCGCAAGGCGCGCGACAACGCCCGCCGCAAAAGTCCGCTGGAATCCTTTGGAATGCCAGGGAAACTCTCCGATTGCTCCTCCAAGAACCCGGAGAAGTGCGAGGTCTACATCGTGGAGGGTGACTCTGCGGGCGGTTCGGCCAAGCGCGGCCGAAACCCGGAAACCCAGGCAATCCTGCCGCTGCGCGGCAAGATCCTGAACGTGGAGCGCGCCCGCCTGGACAAGGCACTCGGCAATGCCGAGGTCCAGTCGATGATCACCGCCTTTGGCACGGGCATCGGTGAAGATTTCGACCTTTCGAAGCTTCGCTACCACAAGATCGTCCTCATGGCCGATGCCGACGTGGACGGCCAGCACATCACCACCTTGCTGATGACGCTGCTGTTCCGCTACATGCGCCCCCTGATTGAGCACGGTTACGTCTACCTGGCGCAGCCTCCGCTGTATCGCATCAAGTGGTCCAACGCAGCGCACGATTACGTCTACAGCGACCGGGAGCGCGATGCCAAGCTCGTGGCCGGGCAAGCGGCCGGGCGCCGCATCCCCAAGGAGAACGGAATCCAGCGGTACAAGGGCCTCGGCGAGATGGACTACACGGAACTGTGGGACACCACCATGGATCCGGACAACCGCACGCTGCTGCAGGTCACCATGGACGATGCCCTGGCCGCAGACCAGATCTTCTCCGTGCTGATGGGCGAGGACGTGGAATCCCGCCGTAACTTCATCCAGCAGAACGCCAAGGACGTCAGGTTCCTGGATATCTGAGGCACCCGCCGAAAATTCCCGGACTGACATATACCTGAAACGGAAAATATATACATGAGCGACGAAACTCCCGAGACTCCGGTCCCCGAAGCCGGGAATCCGGACACCGTTCTTGAAGGCGATGTGCTGATCGACCGCGTCGAACAGGTGGACCTGCAGACGGAAATGCAGCGCTCCTACCTGGACTACGCGATGGCCGTGATCGTTGGCCGGGCCCTTCCCGATGTGCGGGACGGGCTCAAGCCCGTGCACCGCCGCGTGCTGTACGCGATGTTTGACGGCGGCTACCGCCCTGAGCGTTCCTTCAACAAGTGCGCCCGTGTTGTCGGCGAGGTCATGGGCCAGTACCACCCCCATGGTGACACGGCCATCTACGACGCCCTGGTGCGCCTGATCCAGGACTGGACCATGCGCTACCCGCTGGCCCTCGGCCAAGGCAACTTCGGTTCTCCGGGTAACGACGGCGCCGCCGCACCGCGTTACACCGAGACCAAAATGGCGCCACTGGCCATGGAAATGGTCCGGGACATCGACGAGGAAACCGTCGATTTCCAGGACAACTACGACGGCAAGAACCAGGAACCCACCATCCTGCCGGCCCGGTTCCCCAACCTGCTGGTCAACGGCTCCTCGGGCATCGCGGTGGGTATGGCCACCAATATTCCGCCCCACAACCTGCGCGAAGTGGCGGACGGCGTCCAGTGGTACCTTGCCAACCCGGGTGCCAGCCGCGAGGAACTGCTGGAAGAGCTCCTGCTGCGGATCAAGGGACCGGATTTCCCTACCGGTGCCACGATCCTGGGCCACAAGGGCATCGAGGACGCGTACCGTACAGGCCGCGGATCCGTGACCATGCGTGCCGTGGTCAACGTAGAGGAACTCCAGGGCCGCACCTGCCTGGTGGTCACGGAACTGCCGTACCAGGCGAATCCGGACAACCTGGCCATCAAGATCGCCGAACTGGTCAAGGACGGCAAGATCCAGGGCATCGCGGACCTTCGGGACGAAACGTCCGGCCGCACCGGCCAGCGCCTGGTCATCGTCCTCAAGCGGGACGCAGTGGCCAAGGTGGTGCTCAACAACCTCTACAAGCACACCGAACTGCAAAGCAACTTCTCCGCCAACATGCTGGCCATCGTGGACGGCGTACCCCGGACATTGAGCCTGGATGCCTTCATCAGGCACTGGGTGACACACCAGATGGACGTCATCGCACGCCGGACGCGGTACCGCCTGCGCAAGGCCGAGGAGGAAGCCCACATCCTCCGTGCGCTGCTGAAGGCCCTGGACATGCTGGACGAGGTCATCGCCCTGATCCGCGCCTCCCGCACCACCGAGGCTGCACGCGACGGGCTGATGGAATTGCTGGATATCGATGAGCTGCAGGCCCGTGCCATCCTCGACATGCAGCTTCGCCGCCTGGCCGCCCTGGAGCGCCAGAAAATCCAGGACCGCCACGCAGAGCTTGAGGCGCTGATCGCCGAATACAATGCGATCCTCGGTTCCGAACAGCGCCAGCGCGAGATCATCAGCACCGAACTCGGTGAAATCGTGGATAAGCACGGGGACGACCGCCGGACCAAGATCCTCATGGGCTTCGACGGTGACATGTCGATGGAAGATCTCATCCCGGAGGAAGAGATGGTGGTCACCATCACCCGTGGCGGCTACGTCAAGCGGACCCGCAGCGACAACTACCGCTCGCAGCAGCGTGGCGGCAAGGGGATCAAGGGCGCCCAGCTGCGCGGGGACGACGTCGTGGAGCACTTCTTCGTGACCACCACGCACCACTGGCTGCTGTTCTTCACCAACCTTGGCCGCGTTTACCGGGCGAAGGCCTATGAGCTGATGGAAGCCGGCCGTGACGCCAAGGGCCAGCACGTGGCCAACCTGATGGCCTTCCAGCCGGATGAGCACATCGCCCAGGTGCTTGACCTCCGGGACTACCAGCAGTCTCCATACCTCGTCCTGGCCACCAAGCGCGGCCTGGTGAAGAAGACCAGGCTGGAAGACTACGACACCAACCGGTCGGCCGGCGTGATTGCGATCAACCTGCGCGATGGCGACGAGCTGGTATCCGCGCAGCTGGTATCCGAAACGGACGACCTCCTGCTGGTGTCCCGCAAGGGCCAGTCCATCCGCTTTACTGCCTCCGAGGAAGCCCTTCGTCCCATGGGCCGGGCCACGTCCGGCGTGACCGGGATGAAGTTCCGGGAGGAAGACGAACTCCTGGCAGCCAACGTGGTCACTGACGGTTCATACGTGTTCGTAGTTACTGAAGGCGGTTACGCCAAACGCACCGCCGTTGAGGAATACCGGCTTCAGGGCCGCGGCGGCCTTGGCATTAAAGTGGCCAAGCTTGCCGAGGAACGCGGTGACCTGGTCGGTGCCCTCATCGTCCAGGAAGAAGACGAGGTGCTGGTGGTCATGGAAGGCGGCAAGGTGGTCCGTTCATCGGTGGCCGGGGTGCCCGCCAAGGGCCGTGACACCATGGGCGTCATCTTCGCGAAGCCGGACAAGAACGACCGCATCATCGAGGTGGCCCGCAACAGTGAACGCGGCCTCGAGGGCGAGGAATCCGCAGAGGATGACGTAACGTTGGCTGAAGACGGCGGAGCCCCTGTGGACTCCACCGGGCCAGCAGTGGCAGAAGAATCACCGGCCGTTGAGTCAGAGGACGCCTCGGGCGACGTTGAGCCGAACGAAGACAACACGGAGGTAACGAGTGAGTAATTCCGACTCATTTCCCAAGCCGAACAGCGCTGCAGCCGGCCCTGGCCGGCCCTCTGCGGCGCCGCGGGTAAACGCTCCCGTCCGCCCGCAGCAGCGTCCCGCCGGCGCAAGTGCCCCGGTCCAGCGGCCTGCAGTTCCCGGGCAGCGGCCGGCCTCCGGACCCCGTCCCGCAGCGCCCGGCCAGCGCCCTGCTCCGCAGGGTACTCCCGGGCTGGTAAAGCCTGCCCCCAAGGCAAAGGTGCGGCGCGCCAGGCTTCTGGTCAGCAAGGTGGATCCCTGGTCAGTGTTGAAGATGGCCTTCCTGCTGTCCGTCGCACTGGGCATCGTGACGGTGGTGGCTGCCATCGTGCTCTGGACGGTCCTGGACCTCACCGGCATCTTCGACCAGGTGGACAGCCTGCTGGGCACCCTGGCCGGCTCCGAAAGCGGCGGTTTCGAGCTCAAGAAGGTGGCTTCGCTGGGACAGGTGGCCTCCTTCGCCACCATCATCGCCGTAGTGAACGTGGTCCTGCTGACGGCCCTTTCCATGCTTTCGGCCGTTCTCTATAACATCTCTGCCACCCTGGTGGGCGGCATCGGCGTGACCCTCACCGACGATTAGGAACCCCCCTCCCGCCGCGTAAAACCGGGCGGGAGGGCCCGATTTGAGATCGGGCCGGGATGTGCTGTAAAGTCATGTCTCGGCCCGATGAGGCATCGGGGCGTATAGCTCAGGCGGTTAGAGCGCTTCGCTGATAACGAAGAGGTCCCAGGTTCAAGTCCTGGTACGCCCACGGAACCTGTGCAGGTTCAAGTTGAAGGTCGGTTCGCAACTGCTGCGGACAGGCCGGAACGGGGAGCATGTGAAGAAGTTGCTTGTACTGGCAGCGGCAATCGCAGGCCTCCTGGTCTACAAGAAAGCACAGGAATCCGAAGCCCGGAAAGAACTCTGGAGCAAGTCGACCGACGAGGTGGACTAGCCCGGAACCCGGACCGGGGCCGGTCAAAGGCTCCCAGGTTCTAGGGTATGATGGATGGGTTGCTTCTTATGGGGGCATGGCGCAATTGGTAGCGCACCTGCTTTGCAAGCAGGGGGTTCGGGGTTCGAGTCCCCGTGCCTCCACCATAAAAAGTCCCGGTCAGCGGAAACGCTGACCGGGACTTTTGCATTGCCCTGAAGAGCCATATCGCGCATTAGTGTTATGCAGTGAACTTCTTTCTCGCTGCCGTGGGCGTACTGGGCGTGGCCTCCTCCGGCCCCCTGATCGCCGCCACCCTTGGGGCGACCTCCGTCAGCGCCCTGGCCATTGCGTTCTGGCGCAATGCCATTGGCGCCGCGGTGATGGCCGGCCCCACCCTGGTCCGGGACCCTGCCCAGTTCGGGAGGGTCACCAAACGCGAGTTCCGCTGGTCGCTGATCGCCGCCGTCGCGCTTGCCCTGCACTTCGCCTGCTTCATCACCTCACTGCAGCTGACGTCCGTTGCCGCAGCCACGGCGCTTGTCTGCCTGCAGTCGGCGTGGATCGCGGTGTTCCAGCTTCTGCGCGGCGCACGCCACGGGTGGCGCGTTTTGGCCGGGCTTGGGATCGCCTTCGGCGGAGTGGTGGCCATTACGGGCTTCGATATGGGTACGTCGCCTCAGGCCCTCATCGGGGACCTGCTGGCCGTGGCCGGCGGCGCCCTGGCAGGCCTGTACACGCTGGCCGGCGGCAAGGCCCGGCAGACCATGACCACCGGAACGTACACGACGCTGTGCTACGGCATGTGCGCCGCAGGCGTGGCTGTCCTGGCATTCGTCGCGGGGCAGCCGCTGGTGGGCTTTGAAGCCGCCGGCTGGCTGGGCATCCTGGCCATCACGGTCTGCGCCCAACTGGTGGGCCACACGGCCTTCAACCATCTTCTGGCCACCATGAGTCCCCTGCTGGTGTCCATGGTCATCCTGCTCGAAATTCCTGGCGCCGCGTTTTTGGCAGCGGTGTTCCTGGGTGAGACCCTGCCTGCCGGGACATACGCCGGCCTGGGCATGATCCTGTTGGGGCTGGTGGTGGTCGTCCTGGGACAGGGTTCGGGATGGCGGCTGATCCGCGGGCGGCAGGCCCGCCTACTGGCCCCCGCGCCGGACGGGCTGGGAGGTGTTGACGGTGTGGATGGCCCGGAGGATCTTCGCCGGGAAATAGACGGAGAAGAACACCACCATGGGCGCCTTTAGGGCCATCTTCTTCACGTTGTGGGCCTTGTATGTCCGGTCGAAGCGGGTGACATAGTACCTGTAGTCCCGGGGCGAGTCCTCAAGCCGGCGGGCGGACATTCCGGAAACCATCTGGGGGCAGTACTGGATCTTCAGGCCGTGGTCAGCCAAATGGAGGGACAGGTCGATGTCCTCGTGCATCTGGTCCTTCTCGTCCCGGCAGGTCTCGGCACGGATGGTGTCCCAGGCGGAAGCCCGCAGCGCCATGTTGGAACCGAAAAGGAAATGGTACTGGTGCTTGGCCAGCTTGAGCATGAGCTGGCGCATCTTGTCGTCCGCCTTGAGGCCGAAGCGGCGCATGGGCATGTCGTAGTACACCACCGGTCCGGTGGCCGCCTGCACCGTGGGGTCCAGGAACGCCTTCTGGACCTGCTCCACCCAGTCCGGCTCCACCACGGAATCGGCGTCGATCCTGCCCAGGACATCTCCCGTGGCATGGTCCAGGCCGAAGTTGCGGGTGGGGATGAGGCCCTGTTCCTGATCCTGGCTGAGCAGGAGCAGCGGCGTTTCAGGGTACTCCCGCTGCATCTGGCGCACGATGGCCGCGGTACGGTCCTTCGACAGGTTGTCCACCACGATGATCTCGTGGGCCGGCACCGACTGATAGATGGCGGCTATGAGGCACTGCCGGATCACGCTTTCCTCGTTGTAGGCCGGAATGACGATGGACACGCGGGGCAGCACGGCTGCGTCGTTCAAGGCATCCCCAGAGGATTGATCGGCTGACATCACTTTAAATCTAGCACCCATGGCGCTTCCGGCTCCGGTGCCGGCGTCCCGGCCTGAAGCCGGGCGAGGCATGCAAAAGGGCCCCGTCCACGAATGGACGGAGCCCCACTGCGGGCAATGCTGGGGTGGCCGGGCCGTCAGGCCTGGGTGCTGCTCTTGTTGCCCTTATCCCCGATGTTCGCTGCGATGTTCTTCGTGGCGGTCTTGGCGTCGGTAGCTGCGGTGGGCGCGCCGGCAGCATCTTCGGCAACGTGCTTGGCTTTTTCGCCAGCTTCCTTGTCGGTATCTTCCTTCCGAGTGCCTTCCTTGTCCCCGGCGGCCGCGGTTCCCGTGGCCGCTGCAGAAGGAGCGGCAGCTGCGGTGCCGGCGGTGTTGACGGCGGCGGCCGGGGTGTTGTCCTTGACCTCGCTGACGGTGGTGGCAGGAACCGGCGCGGGGGTGGGTTTTACGGGAGACGGCGTCTTCCACGGATCTTCAACAGGCTTCGAAGCTTTCCAGGCTGCAACGCCGGCGGCTACCGCCGCGGCGATGACCCCGAATACCAACCAGCCGCGCTTTTTGGGCTTCGCCGGTTCGGCCAGCTGCAGGTTTGCGGCACGGCCCGCCTCCGCGGCGGCAGCCTTGATCTGGGTGCCGGCCGCCTGGGCCTGTTCCTGGAGGGCGTGGATGAGTCCCACATCGCCCAACTTCTGCGCCACGGCGTCCACGTGGCCGGGCGTATTTTCAAGCGTGCGGTGGACAACCGTGGAGGCCTGGCCGATCTGGTCCGAAAGCCGAGGCAGGTATTCGACAACAACCCGGTCCCGGGCGTTCAGGATGACCGGGGTGGCCTTGTCCAACGCCTCGTGGAGGCGGGGCGAAGCACCCTCAACGGCGTCGTTGATCTTGGGGGCGAGGTGTGCCAGCCCATCCTGGATCCGCGGAGTAACAGTGGCCACGCCGTCGGCGAGGTTGTGCGCCGCCGTCTTCAGGCCTTCCTGGATCTTGGGGGATGCAGTATCGATGCCCTGCTGAAGGCGTGGGACCGCCCAGTCAACAGCCGCTTCCACGCGCGGCGTCGCCCACTCGCGCGCGTTTTCCACAGCGTGGGTGACCGACAGCTCAAGGTCACGGGCAATACGGTCTGATTTCTTCACAACTACCTCCCGATTAAAGTGACGGTTCTGTGGTTAGCCTACGTGTGTTGCCTTCCACCGGCTATTCCCAGCCCGGATTTCCGGCATATTTCACCGAGCGCGGAACTGCCTGCCCGGCCGCCTGCCTCTGCGGGCGGCGTGGAAGAATAAGCCTATGACTGCCATCGCAACCGCAAAAGCAACCATCCACACGAGCCTCGGCGACATCGTCGTCAACCTCTTCGGCAACCACGCCCCCAAGACGGTCAAGAACTTCATTGGCCTGGCCACGGGCGAGCAGGCATGGACCCACCCGGAAACGGGCGAGGACAAGACCGGCACGCCCCTGTACAACGGCACCATCTTCCACCGGATCATCAAGGACTTCATGATCCAGGCCGGCGATCCCCTGGGCCGCGGCACCGGTGGCCCAGGCTACCGTTTCGACGACGAAATCCACCCGGAACTGAGCTTCAACCAGCCCTACAAGCTGGCCATGGCCAACGCCGGAATCCAGATGGGCAAGGGCACCAACGGTTCGCAGTTCTTCATCACCACCATCCCCACCGACTGGCTGCAGGGCAAGCACAGCATCTTCGGTGAGGTGGCCGACGACGAATCGAAGAAGGTCGTCGACGCCATCGAGGGTGTCCGCACCGGCATGGGCGACCGCCCCGTCGAGGACGTCACCATCAACAGCATCGACATCGAGCAGCTGTAACAACGCACCATGAGCTACGGAATTCCGGCGGCTGAGCCGTCCGCGCAGGTTCCGGTCTGCCCCCGGCACCCGGACCGGCCATCCTATGTGCGCTGCCAGCGCTGCGGGCGGCCCGCCTGCCCGGACTGCCAGCGGGCGGCCGCCGTCGGATTCCAGTGCGTTGACTGCGTCAACGAAACAAAACGCACGACGCCGGAAGCACGCACCGTCTATGGCGGCGCCGTCGCGGACGGCACACCCAAGGTGACGTTCGGCATCATCGCGGCATGCGCGCTGGTCTACGTCCTCCAGTGGATCATCCCCGCAGACGCCGTATTCCGGAACTTCGCCTTCGCCTCCGTCTACGCAACCCCGGAATACGGTGCGTTTGAACCGTGGCGGATGCTTACCTCAGCCTTTCTGCACTCCCAGGGCTTCATCCTGCACGTGGTCCTGAACATGTACATGCTGTGGATCTTTGGCCAGGCCCTCGAACCGCTCCTGGGCCGCATCCGGTTCCTGGCCGTGTACCTGATCTCGGCCATCGGCGGCTCCGTTGGTTATCTCGCCTTAACGCCGATTCTTCCCCCGGGCGGGCCGGTTGGTGTGGTTGGGGCGTCCGGTGCCATCTTCGGCCTGTTCGGAGCCATGCTCCTGGTCCAGCGCCATCGCGGCGGCGATACCCGCCAGCTATGGATCCTGATCGCCATCAACGGCGTCATCGGCTTCATGATTCCCCAGATCGCCTGGCAGGCCCATCTGGGCGGATTGGTCACCGGTGCACTCTGCGCTGCCGTGTTGGCCTACGCACCCCGGGGCCCGCGCCAGCGGCTGCTCCAGATTGCAGGCCTCGCCGCCGTGGTGTTGCTGCTGGGAGCCGTCAGCTGGGCGCGCATCTCGCTCTAGCAGGACCTGCCGCAGGACCCCGTTCCAAGGAACCCATCGTTCACGCCTCTTCGCAGGCCGACGGTGGGATTTTCTTTATCACGGAGGTTTTCCACAGCACTTATCCACACTGTTGGTAACTTACACGTCTGTAGTTCGGGCCTTTTCATGTGGCTCTTTCCCGGTATTGCACACGTTGCCAAGGGAAACGCGGGAGGAAATCCACACATGTGGATAACTTTTGGGGATAGTCCTGTGTGTAAGTGGACAACTTCGCCCAATTCCTGTGCTGTGTGTATAGAGCAGGGTGATGAACCCGGTGCAGGCAGCGGCGGGCCTGGAAACCGGGTCCTATCAACAGGGTTTTGCACACTGTTAATAAGTCACAGTCCTGTAATTCAGGAGGCAGGTTTCCTTTACCTGCGCCCTCGTCAAGCCCCCTGCGGGCGGGTCAATGCACGGTCTTTCCACAGCTGTGGATAACTTGTGGGTATCGTGCTGTTGGTAAGTGCATAAGTGCCAGTGGATAAGCTTCGAGAAGCAGCTTGACCCACGCGAGGCCGCCGACGTCCGGGAGGACCCTTGACCACCAACACGAAGCACATCTTTCTCGACAAGGAGCACCCCGTCCTGTGGCGTGCCCTGAACGGCCTTGGTCTTAAGGTCCGCGAGGCTGCAGAGGAGGCGGGCCTGGACCAGCGCATGCTGGAGCTCCTGCACGTCCGGATCTCCCAGGTCAATGGCTGCGCCTTCTGCCTGGACCTCCATGTACGCGACGCGGTCAAGGCCGGGGAGACACCCCAGCGCCTGGCAGTGCTGCCGGCGTGGCGGGAAACGGCGCTGTTCACGGAGAAGGAGCGCGCCGCCCTCGCTTTGGCGGAGGCGCTGACGGAACTGCCGGATCATCTTTCAATGGAGCACGAAGAAGCGTACGCCCGGGAGCATCTCACCGTGGAGGAATACAGCGTGGTGAGCTGGCTGGCCATCACCATGAACGCCTTCAACCGGGTCTCCATCACCAGTCACCACCCTGTCCGCGCGGAGCGTTGAGCCGCCGCCCGCGCGGGCCCCGGGCCCGTCGAAAATGGTTCTGCGCGTCGAGAATGGAGGCGCAGGTGGGCTTGCGGGACTTGTCCACAGGACTGTCCACAGTGTTAATAACGGCATCCTGCGGGCAAGTTTGAACCCTGGCGCCAGTTGCAGGGTGCGGGACGTCTCCAAGGAAAGTTATCCCCATTGTGGATAACTTTCCCCACAGCTGGGGAAAACAGATGGCAGGACCAGCAGGGCCGGGATGTTGCCCGCGTCCGGAAATCAGTTCCCGGGCGTGGGAACCGCGCTGTGCGGCCAGAGTCCGGAAGATCCGCGGCGGTGGCTGTCCATGAGGTGGGTATCCACCATGCCTATGGCCTCCATCAACGCGAACATGGTGGTGGGACCTACGAAGGCGAAGCCCTTTTTTCGGAGGGCCTTGGACAGGGCCACCGACTCCTCAGACTGCGTGGGCACCTCTGCGAAGGTCGCGGGGCGGGGAGTGGCGGCCGGACGGAACTGCCAAACGAAGTCCACCAGGCCTCCCTCCGGCCGGAGAGCGAGGGTGGCCCTGGCGTTCGTGATGGCTGCACGGATCTTGAGCCGGTTGCGGACAATCCCGGCATCTGCAAGGAGGCGGGCCTCGTCAGCGTCGGTGAACCCGGCGACGGTGTCCGGACTGAAGTCCGCGAACGCGGCACGGAAGGCGGGGCGCTTCCGCAGGATGGTGGCCCACGAAAGCCCAGCCTGGAAGCCTTCCAGGCAAATGCGTTCGTAGAGGCCCTGTTCGTCGGTGACGGGCAGGCCCCACTCGGTGTCGTAGTACTCCCGCATGAGCGGGTCGGTTGCAGCCCAGGCGGGGCGGGCCAGACCGTCAGGGCCCACCACCACACCGGAGGCTGCTATTTCCATGGACTGGACTGTTCCGTCGGCTGGATCAGGAACGCCAGCGGGTGGTCATCAGGAAGCCGATGATGGCAATGCCGAAGCCGGCCACAATGTTCCACGAGCCCCACGCCTGGACCGGAAGCTGGCCTTCGCTGATGTAGAACGTGATGATCCAGAAGAGGCCGATAAGCATCAGACCGAACATGACGGGCTTGAACCACACCGGATTGGGCTTGTAGGCCTGGGCGGTAGCGGGGCGGGTGCTGCCGGTGCTCTTCTTGCGGGGCTTGGACTCGGGCACGGGGTCTCCTTGCGGGCGGCGGCAAGCTCGGCATGCCGGGCTTGATATCCTGCAGGGAGGAAATTGCCAGCGGTCTGCGCGATCTTGATGAAATCCTGTTGGTCACACTTGATTCTTACTAGCAGCCAATTCTAGCCGCAGTTCATGGGCGGGCCCCGCCCAGTGGAACCGCCCTTGAGGAGAACGCGTGGTGTTGCAGGAGAAGGCGAGGCCCCGCACTGCGCCGGCGGCCGGCGTCGTCATTCTGCGCGGCGCCGTTCAGGCCATCGGCGAACTGCTGATCACCGCCGGCATCATCCTGCTTCTTTTCGTTGCCTGGCAGCTCTGGTGGACCAACATCGAATCCGACGCAAGGCAGAGCCAGGTCATCAAGGAGTTCGCACAGGAGTTAGGTCAACCGGCCCAGCCGTCCGCCGCTCCAGCAGCCCCGGCCGATGAGCCCGCGACCAGAGGGTTCGGTGAGCCTGTGGTGGGTACCGCGCCCCCACACGCCGGCACCATCGGAATTATCTACATTCCCCGTTTCGGTACCTCGTACACCCGGCCCATCGTGGAGGGAACCACGGACGACGTACTGGACACGCTGGGCCTGGGGCACTACCCCTCAACAGCCATGCCCGGTGCCGTGGGAAACTTTGCCGTGGCCGGTCACCGGCAGACCCATGGCGCCGTCCTGGACAACATCCACACGCTGGTGCCGGGAGACAGGATCTACGTGCAGACCAGGGACGGTTTCTACGTCTACGTGTTCCGCAACAACCAGATCGTGATGCCGCAGCGCACGGACGTCCTGGAGCCCGTTCCCACCGCTCCCGGCGTAAAGCCAACGGAAAGATACCTAACGATGACCAGCTGCAATCCCCGTTTCGGGGCCGAGGAACGCATCATCGCCTATTCCCTCCTGGACACCTGGCGTCCCGCATCTGCCGGACCTCCACCTGAGATCGCCGCCCAGGTGGCTGCAGCAACAGGGAAGGGATGAGCATGTACGCGTGGATTTTCCGCCACCTCCCCGGTCCGCTGTGGGTCCGCATCGTGACCTCCGTGGTGCTGGTGGCGGCCGCCGTGGTACTGATGGTCCAGTTCCTGTTCCCCTGGATGTCCGAATACACGTCCCTGACCGACTCAACGATTGGTTCCGCAAGCCAGCCATGACCACAACCAAGATCCTCGTAGTGGATAACTACGACAGCTTTGTCTACACCCTGGTGGGCTACCTCCAGGAACTCGGCGCCGAGACCACCGTTGTCCGCAACGATGACGTCACCTTGGCCGAGGCCGTCGAACTGGCCGGCACGCGTGACGGCGTGCTCGTGTCTCCCGGCCCGGGCAACCCCGCAGAGGCTGGCGTCTGCATCGACCTGATCAGGTGGTGCGGCGAGAACAGTGTCCCGATGTTCGGCGTGTGCTTGGGGCACCAGGCCCTGGCGGAGGCCTTCGGCGGCAAGGTCACCCATGCCCCGGAGCTCATGCACGGCAAGACGTCCCTGGTGGAACACATCGGAACCAGCGTTTTCGCCGGTCTCCCCTCCCCCGTCACTGCTACCCGCTACCACTCGCTGGCAGCGGTCCGGGAGACCATCCCGGACGTGCTGGAGGTCACCGCGCAGACTGCATCAGGGGTGGTTATGGGGCTGCAGCACAAGACGGCGCCGCTGTGCGGCGTCCAGTTCCACCCTGAGTCGGTACTCACTGAGGGCGGTTACCAGATGCTGGGCAACTGGCTTGAATCGTTGGGCATGAAGGGGGCTGCAGCCAAAGCCGCCAAACTGAGCCCGCTCATTCAGCACTAGCGTTGCGTACGCCGGATGTTCCGCATAGGGAATATCTCTCCTAGCCCTTCTTGGTGGCTGTCGGGCTGGGGGTGGGCGCGGGGGAAGGCGGCGGCGCCTTGGCCACCACGATGGTTACGGTGCTGCCCTGCTCAACCAGCGTGTTTACCGGCTCACTCTGGTCCGTGACACGTCCCGGTTGCACTTGAGCGTTCGCGGCCTGGATCACTGTGGCCACCAGGCCCAGCTCCTTCAAGGCAGCTTCCGCCTCGGCCCGGGTGCGGCCGCGGAGCTCCGGCAGTGCCACCTTGCCGGTGGATACCACCAGCTCTACAGCCGTTCCAACGCCGACGCTCTGGCCCGGCGCGGGACTGGTGGTGATCACCACGCCGGCAGGCACGGTGGCGCTGTTGGCGGTGGTGGTTGACGGGGCTCCGGACAGGCCAACTTCACGCAGCAGGTCACGCGCGGCGGCCTCGGTCATGCCGGGCAGGTTGGCCGGAACCTTGACGGCGCTGGGGCCCTCGGAGATGTTAAGGACCACTTCCGAGCCCGGCTCCAGGGACGTTCCCGAGGCCGGGTCGGTGCCGACCGCAACACCCTTTTTCACGGTGTCGTTTTGGGACCTGGCGATTTTGGGCCGCAGTCCGGCGTTGTACAGCTCCTGCAGCGCCTCCGACTCCGTCATGGCGGCCACCGCGGGAATCTTCACCATGGCAGCCGCGGGCTCCGGACGGTTGACGATGTTGTAGACCCAGAGGCCGCCTCCGGCCAGAACTAGCAGGGTGAATACGACCAAGGTGGCGATCCAGGTACGACGGCGCGAATCCTGCCGGGCTGTCCGCGAACGTTCCGGCGGGAGCCCCAAGGGCATGGCATCCGCCGCTTCGTGCCTCACCGCCGGAGGCCCGGAAACTGAAGTTCCGCCGTCGTCCGCGTATTCCCGGGAGGCAGCGAGGCGGCCGGTGGGAGGTCCCTCAAGGAAACCCGGGCCGGCCATTGCGAATGCCTCGGTGGGAGGGGCATCCGGAGTGGGCACATGGTCGTTGGGGTCCGTCTGGGCCTCGGACGCGGGCACCGGCGGGACCGGGATCCCGGCGCGGGCCGCGCGGAGGGCACGGCGGAACGCGGCGGCATCCTGGAACCTGTCCGCCCGGTTCTTCTGGAGAGCCTTCGCGAGCACCGTGTCCAGGGCGGGGGTGACCTGCGGGTTCAGGCTGCTGGGCGGCTCGGGGATTTCGCGGACGTGCTGGTAGGCCACGGAGACGGGGCTGTCGCCCACGAAGGGAGGCCGGTACGTAAGCATTTCATAGAGGAGGCACGCCGCGGAGTAGAGGTCGCTGCGCGCATCGACCGTTTCACCCCGGGCCTGTTCGGGCGAAAGGTACTGCGCGGTTCCCACCACGGCCTGGGTCTGGGTCATCGTTGCGGATGAGTCTGCCATGGCCCTGGCAATACCGAAGTCCATGACCTTGACGGAGTTGTCGCGCGGGCAGTGCATCACATTGGCGGGTTTGATGTCGCGGTGCACGATGCCGGTTTTGTGGCTGTACTCCAGCGCGGAGAGGACGCCCAGGCAGTAGTCGATGGCCTGGGCGATGGTGACGTCCTTGGCGCGGATCAGGTCTCGGATGGTCTTTCCGTCTACGAATTCCATGACGATATAGGGAACCCGGACATTGTCCTCCGAGCCGTCGTGGACCGTATGTTCCCCGGTGTCGTAGATGGCCACGATGGACGAATGGTTCAGCGCCGCCACGGACTGGGCTTCGCGCTTGAAGCGCGCCTGGAACTGGGGATCGCGCGCCAGGTCCGGACGGAGCAGCTTGATGGCCACTGTCCGTCCCAGGCGGGTGTCAGTTCCCCTGTAGACGTCCGCCATGCCGCCGCGGCCAATCAGCGCGCCCAGTTCATAGCGCCCACTGAGGACACGCTGGTTGTCCACCGGAAGGCTGTCCTCCCGGTGGAGCGGCGTGCGCGGGCTTTGGTTCCGAGGTGCTTCGTTCACGGCGGTTCCGTCGGTTACGGGGCGGCGCAGGTAGGCGGCGTGCCGGGCTCTTCACCCGTGCCGCACACGGGCAGGACGGAGCCGGCGGAGGGCGCAGCCACGGAGGAGGTGGTTGGCTCAGGCGTCGGCGCGGGCGCGGTGGTCTCGGGCGGGGCCACGGCGTAGACGATGGTAATCGGTGTTCCCTTGGGCATTTCCCCGGTGGGGTTGAGTTCCAGGACCTCACCCGGGGCAGCGGCGGAGGTCTCCTGCGGGATCACGGTCACCAGCAGCCCCATGGCGGCCAGCTCAGCCTGGACCTGCCGGTAATCCTTGCCCAGGTAGGCTGCGGGGATCACGTTGACCATCTCTTCGGGCTCTTCGGTGGGCGTAGGCGTATCCTCGGTGGGCGTGGGAGTCGGGGACTCCGGCGTCGGCGTCGGCGTGGAACTCTTGCTCGCCGCGCTGCTGGTGACAGCGCCAGTGGGGCTGTTCGCCGGGAACAGGACGCCCGCCTGGTTGAGGAAGAACCCAACCAGGGCGAACAGCAGCAGGATGATCAGCGCAATCAGCGGCCACGTCCACGGGCTGCGGCCCTTGCGCCCGGGCTCATCGGCGGGTTCGTCGTCGTAGGTGTCGTCTTCCTGGTCCCAGTGGCGCTCTGCGGCGAGGGCATTCGCGCGCGCCAGCGCGCCCTGGGGTCCCTGGCCATCCGCAGCTGCGGCTGTCCCTGCCGCGGCGCCGGCGGCACCGGCGCCCAGGACGGGAAGGGCCGACGTCGGCGTAGGGGAAGAGTCGCGGTGCGTACCAATGACGCCGGTGGGCGCAGTTGCGGTGTCCACGGGCGCGGTGATGGGACCGGTTTCGGCGTCGAACAGCAGCATGCCGGGGACGGCTGCCCGCGCCGCCCCGATGTCACCGTTGCGGATAGCCTCGGCTGCCTCCGCCAGCTTGATGGCGTTCGCCGGCCGGTTCTTGGGATCCTTGGCGAGCATTGACATCAACAGCGCGCGCACCGGTGCGGGCAGCGTGTCCGGCAGAGGCGGCGGAGCATCGTTGACCTGGGCCAGGGCGATGGCGATCTGGGACTCGCCGGAGAACGGCCGGTGCCCGGTGAGGCATTCGTAGCCGATGACGCCCAGCGAATAGATGTCCGAAGAGCCGGTGGCGGTCTGCCCCGTGGCCTGCTCAGGCGCCAGGTACTGGGCGGTCCCCATCACCTGGCCGGTCTGGGTCAGCGGCACCTGGTCCGCGAGCCGGGCGATGCCGAAGTCTGTGACCTTGACGCGGCCGTCGGGGGTAATCAGCAGGTTGCCGGGCTTGATGTCTCGGTGCACCAGGCCCTGCTCATGGGCCACTGAGAGCGCCCGGGCCGTCTGCGCAATCATGGACAGTGTGCGGTCCGGCGAGAGCACCTGCTCGTGCTCGATGATGCTGCTCAGCGGCTGTCCCGGGACCAGTTCCATGACCAGGTAAGCGGAGCCTTCTTCTTCGCCATAGTCGAAGACGTTGGCGATGCCCACGTGGTTCAGGAGGGCCGTGTGCCGGGCCTCCGCACGGAAGCGCTGCAGGAAGCCGGGGTCACCCGTGTATTCCTCTTTGAGCACCTTGATCGCAACGATGCGGCCCAAGACGAGGTCTTTGGCTTTCCAGACTTCACCCATGCCGCCGATCGCGATCCGCGTGGTCAGCTGGAACCTTCCGCCGAGGGTGATTCCGGTTGTAGGCCTCACTTATTCAACACCGCCTCAAAAATTCTCTTCGCGTTGGGACTGGTTAGCTGTGCGCCGGTGGTGATATCCACGCCTTCCATGACGATAGTGACCACCACCTGCGGGTCATTGGCGGGTGCGAACCCGGTGAACCAGGAATTGTTCGTTCCGTTGCCGAGTTCGGCGGTGCCGGTCTTGCCCGCCACCTGGACTCCCGGTACCGCTGCGCCCCTGGCAATGCCTTCCGATACGGCACTGGCCATCCACTCGGTGATCTGGCCGGCGATCTCCGGAGTGGTGGACGTGCGCAGCTGCTGCGGCTGCGGTTCTTCGATGATGCGAAGGTCCGGAGCACGCAGTGCCTTGACGAGGTTGGGCTGCATCTGCACTCCGTCGTTGGCGATTGCCGCGGTCATGAGCGCAACCTGCAGCGGAGTGGCCCGGACGTCCTTCTGGCCGATGGCGGACTGGGTCAGGCCGGGCTCGTCCAGCCCGTCCGGGAACCCGTTGCCGCGGGCGTAGCCTAGCTTCAGCTGGCCGCCCAGGTCCTGGCCGAAGCCGAACTTGGCGGCCTGTTCCGCGATGGCGTCGCGGCCCAGGTCCAGGGCGATGCTCGCGAAGGGGGTATTGCAGGACTGCTGCAGCGCGAACGCGAAACTGGCCTTGTCCCGGGTGTAGCAGTTTCCGCCGGCGTAGTTGGGGAGCTTGTAGTCGATGCCCGGGAACGACATTTCCGCCGGGTTGGGCAGTTCGCTGTCCGCGTCGTACTTGCCGGACTCCAGGGCGGCCGCCGTGTCCACGAGCTTGAAGACCGAGCCAGGAGCCAGCAGGGCGCCCGTGGGGCCGCTGACGTTCTGGTTCAGGTTGATCCCAGGGACCTTGACGAGTTCCGCCATGTTGGCCGCTTCTGCTCCCGGATCCTGGGTAGCCACCAGGTTGGGGTCGTAGGAGGGTTTGGAGACCAGGGCCAGGATGTTACCGGTCTTGGGATCGGTGACCACGATGGATCCCCGCTGACCGTCCGGAATAAGGCTGTAGGCCAGCTTCTGGAGCTCGGAGTCGATGGTCAGTTCCACCGAGGCGCCCTTGGGCTGGTTTCCCAGGAAGAGCTGCCCCACCCGGTCCAGGAACAGCTGGTCCGAACTTCCGGCGAGCTGTTCACCCATGGTGCGCTCCAGCCCGGTGGCGCCGAAGTTCTGCGAGAAGTACCCTGTGATGCCGGCATAGAGCTCCGGCTGGGGGTAAGTCCGCTGGAACTTGCAGGACTCCGAGCCTTCCACGGACTCTGCGATCGGGGTTCCATCCACGACGATGGCACCCCGGTCATTGCAGTAGTTCTGGAGGATGGCGCGCTGGTTCCACGGGTTGGCCTGGAGTTCATCTGCGCCCACGACCTGGACGTAGCTGATGGCTCCGAAGAGCAGCGCAAACATGGCCACAGCTGCGACCCACGAATTCCGGATGGCCTGGTTCATGCGCTCTTCACCGTCTCGGTGGGGGTATCGATGCCCAGGGGTTCGCCGCCTTTTGCCGGCGGCAGCGGGGTGGTGTCCACGGGCCCCCGGGCAGTATTGGAAATCATCAGCAGCAGGCCCACGATGATCCAGTTGGCCAGCAGCGAGGAACCCCCGGCAGCCAGGAACGGCGTGGTCAGACCGGTGAGCGGGATCAGGCGCGTCACGCCGCCGATCACCACGAAGCACTGCAAGGCAACAGCGAAGGACAGGCCGCAGGCCAGGAGTTTGCCGAAGGCATCGCGTGTGCCCAGCGCCGCCCGGAAGCCCCGGGTGAACAGCAGAAGGTACATCAGGACCACGGCAAAGAGGCCAATGAGGCCGAGTTCCTCGCCTAATGAAGCAATGATCATGTCGCTGTTGGCGAACGGCACCAGGTTGGGGCGGCCCTGGCCCAGGCCGGTACCTACGAGACCGCCGTTGGCCATGCCAAAGAGCCCTTGCACGATTTGGTGGCTGCCGCCGGGTGACCGGCCGTAGACCTCCTCGGTAAAGGCATTCAGCCAGCCGTCAATCCGGAGTCCAACGTGGGAGAACACCCGCGATGCCACGAAACCGCCGCCCAGGATGAGGGCGACGCCGATGACCACCCAGCTGATCCGGCTGGTGGCCACATAGATCATCACAATGAACAGGCCGAAGAACAGGACGGAGGAACCGAGGTCCCGCTGGAAGATCAGTACGCCGATGCTGACCAGCCAGGCGGTGATCATGGGGCCCATGTCCTTGAAGCGCGGGAACTGGAGCGGTCCGATCTTGCGGCCCGCCAGGAGGATCAGGTCCCGGTTGGATGAAAGATACCCAGCGAAGAATATAGCAAGGGTGATCTTGGCGACTTCGCCCGGCTGGAAGGTCATGGGACCAAGGCGGATCCAGACCCTGGCGCCCAGGATTTCGCCGGCGCTGATGCCCGGGATCAGGGGAAGGATCAGCAGCAGGGCGCTGGCTGCCAGCGAGATGAAGGTGAAGCGCCGCAGGATGCGGTGGTCCTTGAGGAACCAGATCACGGCGATGGACACGGCCATGGCGATCAGGGTCCAGCGCAGCTGGTTGTTGCCAGTGTCGCCGCCTGGCTCATCGAGCCGGTGGATCATGGCGAGCCCCAGGCCGTTAAGGGCCACCACGAGCGGAAGCATTACCGGATCGGCATATTTTGCACGCAGGCGCAGGGCCACATGGAAGATGAAGGCTGCCACGGCCAGGAGGCTCGACTGGAACCAGAAGTCCGAGTCGAAGGCCTTCTCCTGATCCACGCCCACCAGCATGTTGGCACCGATGCCGACGGCCAGGGCGAGGAGGAGCAGGGCAAGCTCGACGTTGCGGCGCGGCTTGATGGCGGTACTGAGCTGGCTCACTGGCCCACCTCGCAGGTCACGGCAGGGCTGGGGGAGGGCGCGGGCGTGGTGGCCCCGGCGGATGGCTTGGCGGTGGCAGAGGGTGCCGGTCTGGTTGCAGTGGCCGTGGGAGCGGCCGTGGGGCTGGGGGAAGCCGCCGCAGTGGGGCAGCCTTCCTCCGGTGACGTGGTGCCGGTTAGTTCGAGGTTCTTCACGATCCGTTGCGCGTCATACAGGTCGCTGGCAGGTACCGTCTGCCGGACCCGCTGCTGGGAGAACGGAGGCAGGGAGTCCACGCGGATATCCGTAACGGCCTCCAGTGTGGACAGCGGAATAGGCCCGAGCCGCTGGGAGACACCGTTGAAGATGGCCACCCGCGAATCGAACTCACCGATGTAGTAGCGGGTCTGGGTCCACGCATAGCCCAGCCACAGGCCGGCAGTGAGCGCGACCAGGAGCGCCGCCGCCACGGACCACGTGACCCAGCGACGGGGCTTGGCGGGCTCAAGGATTTCATCAGCTTCCCCGTTGGGCTCGGCCTTGTGGGTGAGGACAGTGGCCGCACGGCGTGCCACGGTACGTCCGGCGATGCTGGGAATCGACCCGGATTCGGCGGCGGCCGCCGCTGCCCCCACCAGTTCATGCGGCCGGGAGGCCAGTTCCTCGCGCAGCACTTCGGCTGAGAGGTGTTCGCCCAGGTTCGGGTCCGTGGCCCCTACATCACCGGAGGTGGCGGTCGGGCTGCTGCCCTTGCCGGCCTTGTCGGCTGCGGCGTCCGGAGTGCCGTCCTTTGCGCGGCCGTCCCGGGCTTCTGCGGCGGGTTTGCCGTCACCGCCGGCTGCCTTGGCAACCGCAGCCGCCGCGGCGGCGCTGGCCGTTTGAGAAGGAACGACGTCGACCGCGGCCGTGCGGACGTCGTCGTGCGTTTCCTCCACGATCTCCACCATCACCACGGTGACGTTGTCCGGTGAGCCAGCCTCGAGGGTGAGGTCCACCAGTGTTTCTACGCATTCGCGGAGGTCCTTGGTTTCGCGGACCGTTCGCTCCACCGCGTGTCCGGCAACGTAATTGAGTCCGTCGGAGCAGAGCAGCCAACGTTCTCCGGGCTCCACGTCGAGGGTGTCCAGGTCCAGTTCGGGGCTGGCATCCACATCGCCCAGGACGCGCATAAGGACGTTCTTGTGCGGATGGGATTCGGCTTCTTCGGGGCGGAGCCGGCCTTCGTCGATGAGGCGCTGGACGAACGTGTGGTCGACGCTGATCTGTTCGAACTTGCCGTTGCGGAGGCGGTAGGCGCGGGAGTCGCCGATGTGGGCGAAGTGCAGTTTCCCTTCTGCGAGGAGCAGGGCGGTGACCGTGGTGCCCATGCCGGCAAGCTTGGGATTGACGTGGACCAGTTCGGAAAGCAGCGAGTTGGCTGTCTGGATCTCGTCAGCCAGGGTGGTGGAGGCCTCGCCTGCGTAGTCTCCGCGGTCAATGTGGATCATGTCCAGGACAGTCGCGGCAGACGCGACGTCGCCGCCTGCGTGGCCGCCCATTCCGTCCGCCACCACGGCAAGGTGGCGGCCCGCGTAGGCAGAATCATCATTCTTGGACCGGATCCGGCCGACGTCCGAGCGGGCGGCGAAACGCATGATGAGAGGCCGCCCTGCGGGCGCTTGCCCGGTGGCAGGGGTCTCGGGGACAGCCACGGCTATGGCCTCAATTCAATGACCGTCTTGCCGATCCTCACGGGAACGCCGGGCTCCACAGGGAGGGCACGGGTGAGCTGCTGGTCTGCAAGGTAGGTCCCGTTGGTGGAGCCCAGGTCCTCGATGAACCAGCGGCTGCCCTGGGGGAACAGCCTGGCATGGCGGCCGGAGGCGTAGTCGTCCTCCAGGACCAGCGTGGCCTCCTGGGCGCGTCCTAAGAGGATCGGGCTGGCTGCGAGGGGAAGGGTGGTGCCCTTGAGCGGACCTTCAACCACCACAAGCTGGTGGGCCTGCTGCTTTACTGGCTGCGGAGGCGCTTCGGCGAGCTCCGGATGCTTACGGACCTCGCGCGCAGTTGGCGTCCCGGATGCTGCCTTGCGGCCCACCATCAGGTCCCTGCGCATGGCCGAGACGATGCTGAAAACAAGCACCCAGAGCAGCAGAAGGAAACCGAACCGCAGTGCCGTGATGGTGAGGTCGCTCATGCGCGGCCCCCGGAGCTGGCGGGAAGCAGGCGGAAGATGATTTTTGTCCGTCCCATCGTGATGGTGGAGCCGTCAGTGAGCTCGGTGCTTCCGGAGACCCGCTGGCCATTGACATAGCTTCCGTTGGTGGAACCCATGTCAACCGCGTGGGTCACGCCGTTCCCGGTGCGGATCTCCAGATGGCGGCGGGACACACCGGTGTCCTCGATCAGGATGTCAGCCTCGGAGGACCGGCCAAGGACTATCGACGGTGCGTTCAGCGAATAGCGCTGGCCATCGATGTCCAGCACGGGCTGGAGGCGGACCGGCGGGCGGCTGGGGGCCGCCGGCATCATGGGCCGCGCGGAGCCGGGCGAACCCGGGGAATTCTCGCTGCGCTCGGTGCGGGAGACGATTTCAAAGTCCCCGCCGCGGAGTTCTTCCTGCCGGCGGAAGGAAATGCGGACCGGCCCCTGCAGCGTGTAGCCCTGGCTGCGGACGTGGTTGATGACAACGTCGCAGAGTTCCTCGGCGAGGGGCGTGCCCCATTCCTGTGCCCGGGCGAAGTCCTCCCCGCTGAGCTGCACGTCAAAGACGTTGGGGGCCAAGGTCCGGCCTGCGGCAACCGTCAGTGCCTTGTGATCCACTTCCCGGCGGAGCCTGCTGGCGATTTCCACCGGTTCAACCTGGGCTTTGGAGCCGGTGGAGAAGACGCCCCGGACAGCCTTTTCAATGCCGCGTTCAACTTTGTCCAGCAAACCCATGGTCTTCTCCTTTCCCCCCGGCCGCGGGGCATTATTGGCGGTGGAACTGCACACGTGGTGTAGCCCGTGACTCTGCCGGAAGCCTGCCATTGGCGGGCACTCCTACATCCGATAGTACTGGGCGGGCCTGTGAATGACCTTAATTCCAAACGGCCGGGCGCCGCCAAAAGTTTGGTGTTCCCGGCCGCCGAGCTGACCGGGCGGGCCGTGCTGGAGCCCGATTGGTGTTTTGCGGCAAGTGTCCGTTATGCTTGATCTCGCTGCTTTTGCAGGGCGCGGATCGGGAAACCGGACGCGAACAGTGAAAGAAGTTGCGCGCGAGTGGCGGAACGGCAGACGCGCTGGCTTCAGGTGCCAGTGTCCGAAAGGGCGTGGGGGTTCAAATCCCCCCTCGCGCACGCAACGATGTTCCAGGACATCATCACAAACACCCCCGGTCTACGGACCGGGGGTGTTTTGGTTTTTGGGACGGGTTATGCGATCGGACGTGCGCTCTCGGGCTGCCACCATCCCATGTTCGGATTGATCACAAATCGCCGGCCCGTCACCTCGGTAGGTGTGATGCGGACCAGCCTTGCCTTCTTACCGGGTTCCCACTGTGCCAGGCCGAAGGGCACCTCCGACGGATCCACCTGTTCGGGCGTCCCCTTGACAATGACGCTCCACGCGATAGTGCCGTAGTCGTTCAGACCGTCCGCCTCCATGACAACCGGCGAACCGGCCGCGACTGCATCGAGCTTGGTTCCGGGTGCGGTGCGAAAGAGGATGGTGGAATGGTCCGGCAGGAAGTTCACCGGAAAGATTTCCGGTTTCCCGCCGCTGATGACCGCGAGCCTGCCGATCGAGGAACTTTGCAGGAAGGCCCAGCAGTCATGGAGGCTGAGGTTTTCCGTGTCCGGATGGTCTGCTGGGTTGTTCATGGCCCGAGACTACCTACGCCGGGAAGGCGGCAACAGGGTCCTTTGTCCTGCCCTTTCCCGGATTTCTGCGGGCCAAGGATCGTGCGGGGTTATCCCCACTCCGGGTCGCGAGCATGGCCGGAAGCGGCTCCGGCGGCCCGCTCGGCTGCTGCCAGCGATTCAGCGAGGGCCGCCACCGCCGCAGGATAACCGGGATGTGCGCTGCCCGCCAGCAGGTCAGCGTCCCGCATCGCCCTGATCAGCGCTGATGTTTCCGGCAGGCGCACGTCCGTGATCCCCGGGTAGTCGATGGCACAGGCCGGGTCCAGTTCGTAACGCCGCCACCGTGCCAGCAGTTCCTGGTGCTGCACCTGCGCCGCCCGGTGGAGGGGAAGCCGCAGTCTGGCGTTCCGCCGTTGTTCACGCCATTGCGCGAGTCGAGGGGCGCCGCGGTAGGCTGCTATCCCTGCCGCTGTGGCTGCGAGGCCCAGCAGGAGTCCTGCCGGCGGCGCCATGAGCGTGGGGATGAGCAGCGCGGGAATCGCAACCGCTGCGCCCAGGAAAACGTCCCAGAAGAGCTGGTCCGGGCGTTCTGCCATTGTTCCGTCACCGGCATGCCGCCGCACCACCAGGGCAGTACCGGCCACACTGGCCAGCAGGACCGTGCCGCACAGGACGAAGACCCATGCACCCTGGAACACGAGCTGAGCGGTGGACATTCAGGACACCTCCATTGCCCACGCCCGGTCAAATGCTGGCTGGGCTGGTAATTCCATTGCATCCCGTGCTGCGCCCCGGGTCAATGGGGACGAACCACCACAGTCCGGTCAGAGTCCGGCCAGAAGTCCTGCGGCGCCTTCGAGTGCTCCCGGCGCCAACGAGTAGTAGGCCCACGTCCCCCTTTTGTCGCGGTGCAGCAGCCCGGCGTCCACCAGGGTTTTCAGGTGGTGGGACACGGTTGGCTGGCCCAGGCCGAGCGGCTCCGTAAGATCGCAGACGCAGCGTTCCCCGGTCTCGGAGGATTTGACAAGGGAGAGCAGCCGCAGCCGGTTCGGGTCGGCGAGGGCCTTGAAGAGGCGTGCTGCGTCCGCGGCGGCCGGGGCGGACAAGGCATGTCCTGCCTCCGGCGGACAGCAGGTGGTCCTGGGATCCTGGACTGTTGGGGCGGTCATGGCCCCATTATCCCCCAAATCGACGCCCATCAATATATGCGGCGGGTTAATTATCCGCCTGGTGGGGCACCACGACGTCGTCGGCCGCTTTGCCGGCCGTGGGGAACAGCAGCAGGACCAGGCCCAGTCCTACCGCTCCGCCGGCTGCCTGCGCCACGATGTAGCCCGGGACCGAACCGGGTGCGATACCGGCAAACGTGTCGCTGAAGATCCGGCCCACGGTCACGGCGGGGTTCGCGAAAGAGGTGGAGGACGTGAACCAGTAGGCGGCGCCAATGTAGGCGCCCACCGCCGGTGCCGCCAGCATGCCCCGCGACGTGCGCGCCAGCGCGAAGATCAACAGGATGAGTCCCGCAGTGGCCACTACTTCGCTCAGCGCGTGCGCTCCGGTGAGGCGGTCCTTGCCGGAGAAGGAGGTTCCGACGTCGAACATTGCGTTCGCGAGCACGCTGCCGCCGACGCCGCCGGCCACCTGGGCGGCGCTGTAGAGACCCGCTTCGGACAGGGTCAGCCCTGCGCCGTTGCGGCGCCCCAGGAGCCAGTCCGCCAAAGAGACCACCGGGTTGAAGTGCGCCCCGCTGACGGGCCCGAGCATGAGGATGAGGATGGTAAGCCCGAAAACGGTGGCCATGCTGTTTTGCAGCAGCTGCAGGCCCACATCGTTGGGTGAGAGCTGTTCGGCCATGATGCCCGAGCCCACCACGATGGCCACGAGCAGTCCGGTTCCGAGCAGTTCAGCGGCGGCGCGGCGCCAGAGCGGCGGTTGGGAAGAAGTCATGCAATACAGCTTGACCCCTCGAGTTACCTCAGTCAAACTTGAGGCAATGGAACTTGAGGAAAATTCGGCCTTGGAGGAACGCGTGGCGAAACACGCGGCCCTCGCCGATCCCGCGCGCCTCCGCATCGTGGACCTGCTGACCCTTGGAGACCTCTCGCCTTCTGAACTGCAGGCCGAACTCGGAATGACATCCAACCTGCTGTCCCACCACCTGCGCACGCTGGAACAGGCAGGCATGGTTACCCGCGGCCGGTCGGAGGCGGACCGGCGCCGCACGTACATCCGGCTCGCTTCCGGCGCGCTGGAAGGGCTGGCCCCCGGAGTGACGCACGCGGTGCGGAGGGTCCTGTTCGTGTGCACGGCCAACGCGGCCCGCTCTCAGTTGGCCGCGGCCCTGTGGGGCCGGATGAGCGGGATTCCGGCGGTGTCGGCTGGCACGCATCCCGCGGAGGCTGTCGCGGCCGGCGCCATAGACATCGCATGGCAGCACGGGCTGCGGCTGCCGGACGCCGCACCGCAGCACCTTGACCAGGTGGCAGGTGCGGACGACTTTGTTGTCACTGTCTGCGACAACGCCCACGAGGAGCTGCCGTCCCTTCACGCGGTCCACTGGTCCGTCCCGGATCCGCTTCGACGCAACAACAGCCAGGCTTTCGCGGAAACCTACCGGGACCTGGAATCCCGGATCGCCGGGCTGGCGCCCCGCCTGAAGGCCGCCTAAGCACATATTGACATTCATCGATGTATCCGGCGATACTCGCTGTATCGATCCTCATCAATATCCTGCGGGGACGGCAGCGGCCGGGTGTAGCCCATATACAGCACTACAAATCAAGGAGAAGTCCATTGACTACTGAAACAGCCAGAAAGCCGTCCGTCCTTTTCGTCTGCGTACACAACGCAGGACGCTCCCAGATGGCCGCCGCCTTCCTGACCACCTTGGGCAAGGGTGCCATCGAGGTTCGCTCGGCCGGATCCAAGCCTGCGGACAAGATCAACCCGGCAGCCGTGGAAGCCATGGCGGAGCTGGGCATCGACATGTCCGCCGAGGTTCCCAAGGTCCTCACCACGGAGGCCGTCAAGGAGTCCGACGTGGTGATCACCATGGGTTGCGGCGACGAGTGCCCGTACTTCCCGGGCAAGCGCTACGAGGACTGGGTGCTGGAGGATCCGGCCGGCAAGGGCGTGGAGTCGGTCCGCCCCATCCGGGACCAGATCAAGTCCCGCATCGAGCAGCTGATCACCGAGCTGGTGCCGGCGCAGCACGCGGACGCCCAGTAAGCCTTCCCGAGGAGACACCATGAGCAACGAACAGCTGATCATCGTCGGTTCCGGCCCGGCAGGCTACACGGCGGCAATTTACGCGGCGCGGGCGGGGCTGCGGCCCCTTGTCCTGGCCGGATCCGTAACCGCCGGCGGCGCGCTGATGAACACCACCGAGGTGGAGAACTTCCCTGGCTTCCCGGGCGGCATCCAAGGTCCCGAACTCATGGACGGGCTCCAGGAGCAGGCCGAGAAGTTCGGCGCGAGGGTAGTGTTCGACGACGCCACGTCCGTTGAGCTGACCGGCCACCTCAAGCGCGTGGTCACCGGCGCCGGGGAGACTTACGAGGCCCCCGCGCTCATCCTGGCCACCGGCTCCGCCTACAAGGAACTCGGGCTCCCGGAGGAGAAGAAACTCAGCGGCCACGGTGTGTCGTGGTGTGCCACATGTGACGGCTTCTTCTTCCGCGAGCAGGACATCGTCGTGGTGGGCGGCGGCGATTCCGCCATGGAGGAAGCCACCTTCCTGACGCGCTTCGCGAAGTCCGTGACCGTCGTCGTGCGCAAGAACGAACTGCGTGCCTCGCGCATCATGGCCCAGCGCGCCAAGGACAACCCGAAGATCAGCTTCGCCTGGAACTCAGCCGTCACCGCCATCCACGGCGAGGACAAGGTCACCGGCGTCACTTTGACGGACACCCGCACCGGCGAAACCCGCGAGCACGCGGCCACCGGCCTGTTCGTGGCAATCGGGCACGTGCCCCGCACCGAACTGCTCACCGGCCAGGTGGACCTGGACGCCGAAGGCTACATCAAGGTGGATTCGCCCACCACGGTCACCAACCTCTCCGGCGTATTCGCCTGCGGTGACGCGGTGGACCACCGCTACCGGCAGGCCATCACCGCGGCCGGAACCGGCTGCGCCGCCGCGCTGGACGCGGAGCGCTACCTGGCCGCACTGGAGGACGCGGACAGCATCGCCACCGCACTCGTCGAGGAACCCACCCACAACTAAGGAACCGCCATGAACGGACAGAACAACCTTCGAGTCGCCGTGATCGGTGCCGGTCCG
Source organism: Pseudarthrobacter sp. NPDC092424 (assembly GCF_044754925.1). Classification (NCBI taxonomy): domain Bacteria; kingdom Bacillati; phylum Actinomycetota; class Actinomycetes; order Micrococcales; family Micrococcaceae; genus Pseudarthrobacter; species Pseudarthrobacter sp. NPDC092424. The sequence continues at coordinate 226,038 of NZ_JBIVQC010000003.1, forward strand.
ATAGGCCTGGCCGCCGCGGCACACCTGCTGGAGCGCGGCCTGGAGCCGGTCGTCTTCGAACAGGGCACGACGGCGGGCGCGGCCATTGCCCAGTGGCGGCACATCCGCCTGTTCTCTCCGTGGCGTTTCAACCTCGACGCCGCAGCGGTGCGGCTCCTGGAGGCCTCCGGCTGGGAAGCGCCGCGGCTGACGGCGCTTCCCTACGGCGGCGAGCTCCTGGACAACTATCTTGGCCCGCTGGCCAACCTGCCGCAGCTTGCATCCCGGCTGCACACCGGGGCCCGGGTCACCGCCGTGACACGGCAGGGCCTGGACAAGACCCACGTGAAGAACCGGGATGCTGCCCCGTTCGTGGTCCGGGTTCAACTCGCAGACGGCTCAACGCAGGACCACGCGGTCTCAGCAGTCGTTGATGCCTCCGGCACCTGGTCCACCCGAAATCCGCTGGGCACGTCCGGCCTGCCAGCGATCGGGGAAGAGGCCGCGGCGGACCTGATCTCGTCGCCGCTCCCGGATGTCCTGGGCCGTGACCGTTCCAGGTTCGCGGGGCGCACGGTGCTGGTGGTTGGCGCCGGCCACTCGGCGGCGAACATGCTGACCAACCTCGCGGACCTGGCGAAGGAAGAGCCCGGCACGCGCCTCCTCTGGGCCATCCGCGGCGTATCCGCTGACAAGGTATACGGCGGCGGTGACGCTGACGGGCTGCCCGCCCGGGGCCAGCTGGGCTCCCGGCTGCGTCGCCTCGTCGAGGCGGGCCGGATCGAGCTGCAGACCGGGTTCGGAATCGCGTCACTAACCTCCTCTGGATCGGGCGTCACCGCCGGTGCGGTGGACGGCCGCACCCTGGAGGCCGACGTCGTCATTCCCTGCACCGGCTTCCGCCCCGACCTCGGCATGCTCCGCGAACTGCGCCTTGATCTGGATCCCGCCGTGGAGGCGCCGGTGCAGCTCGGACCGCTGATCGACCCCGAATTCCACTCCTGCGGAACAGTCCCGCCGCATGGCGCGAAGCTCCTGGCCCACCCGGACAAGGACTTTTACATCGTGGGCATGAAGTCCTACGGCCGCGCCCCCACCTTCCTGCTGGCTACCGGCTACGAACAGGTCCGCTCCGTAGCGGCGGCCCTGGCTGGAGACCGGGAAGCAGCGGACACCGTCCAGCTGGAGCTTCCGGAAACCGGCGTCTGCTCCACGGATGCCGGCACCAGCTGCGACGTTCCCGCCGGGGACCCCCGCGGCGGGGAAGCGGACGCAGGATGTTGTGGCGCGCCGGAGCCAGTCCTGGTCGGCTTTCCCACCGGACTGGTCCACGGCCGCTCGGGCACCAACTGACACGACGACATCCGCGGCGTGTGCTGCAGCTTCGCCAGGAACCGGCGCGCGGCTGACGGCTTGCGGGTAGCCTCGAACCCATGAGACTCAAAATGTGCAGCATCCACGTCACGGACCCCGCCGCCGCCCACGAGTTCTACACGGGAACGCTCGGCTTCGAGACATTGATGGCCATGCCGGAACACAACCTGTTCATCATCAAGGACCCCGGTGCGGGCGAGAACGCAACGGGCCTGTTGCTGGAACCCAGCGACAACCCCATCGGCGCGGACTACATGAACGCAGTGCACGACGCCGGCCTGCCGGCGATCGTCTTCGGCGTGCCGGACGTCCGGGCCGAGTATCAGCGGCTCGTGCAGGCCGGCGTGACGTTCAAACAGGAGCCCGAGGAGAGTCCGTTCGGCGTCACGGCGGTGTTCGACGACGGGTGCGGCAACTACATCCAGCTGCACCAGGACTGAATCCTACCGAACACGAGAGGCTTGTCCCCGGGTCACTGCCTTCAAAGCCGGATCCGTGAACAAGCCCCTGGTTCGCGGGTGCCTACCTCGCCTTGCGGGCTTCCTTCTTGGCGGCTTCTTCCTTGACGCGCTGTGCTTCGGCGCGGACGGCGGCGTGCGTGGCGCGCTCGGTGACCAGCCACTGAGGGGGAGCCTGGAGCAGCGCGGTGATTTCCGCCGTCGTCAGCGCTTCCTCAACGCCGCCGCGGGCCAGGCCGCTGATGGAGATGTTCAGCTTCTGCGCCACCACCGGGCGGGGGTGCGGGCCGTTGCGGCGGAGTTCCGCGAGCCATTCCGGCGGGTCGGACTGGAGCTCGGCGAACTCTGCCCGGGTGATGGTGGATTCCTGGAACTCCTGGGGCGTGGCGGGCAGGTAGATGCCAAGTTTCTTGGCAACGGTGGCCGGCTTCATGGACTGGGAGTTTGCAGAGGTCATGCTTCAAGGGTATCCGGGCGGACGGTACTGTGAAGACGTGCCCGCCGACCCCATGCCCCCAGCCGCCCCCGCCCCCGCCGATCCGCCGCAGTCCGCCGCGGAGGACGCGCCCCGGGTCCTCCGGATTGCCTACGTTGCCGGGGTTACACCCGGCAAGTGGATCCGCAGGTGGGAGGAGCGCATGCCGGGGGTGCCGCTGGAGTCGTTCATGTCCGACGACGGCGCCAGGGCCGCCCCGGTCCGTGACGGCCTGGCTGACATGGCGTTCGTCCGGCTCCCCATAGAGCGCGAGGGCCTCAGCGTCATTCCCCTGTATGAGGAACAGCCCGTGGTGGTGGCGCCCAAGGGGCACGAAATTTCGGTGTTCGAGGAAGTGGCCCTGGCCGACCTGGAGCAGGAGTCCTTCCTGGATGCGGCGGCGCTCGGCGGGCCGGAACCTGCGCTGCAGGTAGTCGCCAGCGGTGCGGGGCTGGTGATCCTGCCCATGTCCGTGGCGCGCCACTTCAATGTCAAGGACACCGTGGCGCGGCGGCTCACCGGAGCCGACGTCACGGAGATCGCGCTGGTATGGCCGGCGGACGCAACCGATGAGGTCATCGAGGAGTTCATCGGGATTGTCCGCGGGCGAACGGCCCAGAGTTCCCGCCAGCCGTCCGCACAGCCGGTCAAGGTGAAGAAGGAACCCAAACCGGACCGGCGCGGAACCGGAACAAAGAAGGCACCCAAGGTGGCGCAGCGGTACGCCCCCAACCCGGACAAGGGCCGCGGCAAGGGCTCACGCAAGAAGGGTAAACGGTAGGCCCGTACTAGTAGCGGTTCCGCTGGGCAGGCCGGCCGGTGCGGGCCTGGCGCGCCTTCCGGGCGCGCATGATGCGGCTGATGACGGTGGGCAGCAGGGCGAAAAGCAGTTTCTTCATGGCGTTGCTCCTTGGTTTAGGACGGGGAAACCGAGGGCCGCCCTTCCGGACGGAAGAGCGGCCCTCGGTGGTTCCTTCTAGCTGTGTTGGATGTGGTCTTTGGCGTTGGTGGCGCGGTCCTTGACGTCGGTGGCGGCGGTTTGGCCTTCGGCTTTGACGTTTTGGGCGGCGTCGGTCGCGGCGGTTTTGACGTGGTCCATGGCTTCTTGTGCTGGTGCTTTGAGGTCTTCGGCCATGTTTTTGGCGGCGTCGGTGACCTGGGTGGTGAGGGGTTCGGCGGCGGTTTTGAGCTGGTCCGCGGCCTGGCGTTCCTTGTCCGTGGGCGGGATCAGGGAGGAGACGAGCATTCCGGCGCCGAAGGCGATCAGGCCTGCGGCCAGGGGGTTGCCCTGGGTTTTGGCTTTGACCTGTTCCGGTGCGTGGGAGACCGCGGTGCCGGCGTCGGAGAGCCGGGCGGTGACGGTGTCCTTGGCGTCGTGGAGGGTGCCGGTGGTGTGTCCGGCGCCTGTGTGCATGGTGTCCTGGACGCGGGTGGTGGCGTGGTCTGCTGTGCCCATGATTTTCTCCTTCACGCCGGTGAGGGCCTCTTTGGCCTTGTCGGTTTGGCGGTGGACGATGTTGGACGGGCTGACTTTGTCCGCGACGGCGTCGACGTTGGTGCCCAGCCGGGCGCGGGTGGCTTCTATGTCGGAGCGGATGGCGTCCGGGTTCTCGTTGGTCATCGGTTTACCTCGCCTGGTTTGAGGGTTGGGGGGATTTCGGAGAGTGTTTCGCCTGTTTGGGGCAGGCCTTTGATCTGTTTGAGTTCCTTGCGGCCGATCGAGGCCAGGACTGCGGCGGTGATGCCCCAGATCACGGCGAGGATCACGGCTGCCCAGCCCAGTGGCATGATCGCGCCGAGGGCGAACATCAGGGCCAGGGAGAGGAAGAGCAGGACGAAGTGTCCGGCCACGCCGGCGCCGGCGAGCATGCCGCCGCCTTTCCCGGCGCGGGTCGCGGACTGTTTGGCTTCGGCCTTGGCCAGTTCCACTTCCTGGCGCATCAGGGTGGACAGGTCACGGGTCACTTCACCGAGCAGGTCCCCGAGCGAGGAGCTCTCAGCTTTCTGGTGCGCCGCACTGCCCTGCTCCGTCCCGGCAGGAAACTCCGAATACTGGCTGCTCACAGGTGCCGTCCTTCCTGCGTCCCGTACGGGTCGCCATCCGCCCGGGTGCCGCCGGCGAAGGGGTCGTCTTCGTAGCGGAGGGGGGTGTCCTGGGCTGTACCGGACGGCAGCGTGGAGGTGGAGACGGGTGCGCCCGAGCCCACTACCGGTTCATCGAACAAACCGGCGTCCGTTCCGGCTGCGAAAACGGTTTCCTGCCTGATGCGCTCCTGCTGCGGCTGGTAGTGCCGGGGCGTGGTGCCTTGGCCAACCTGCGCGGATGCCTGGGTTTCGGGGGCTCCGGCGGCGAGGCCGCGGGTGAGGCGTCCTGCCAGGACGCCGGCTCCGGCTGCGAGCAGGAGGAAGGTTCCGGGGCGGTTCCGGGCGAAGGACTGCACCTCGGTCAGGAGTGATCCCGGGTCCCGGTTTTCAAGCCAGGTTGCCAGCGAGGAGGTACGCTGCGCGGCTTCGCGGACCAGGTCCGAGGCGACGCCCGGCTGGTCCGGGGCGGCGGCCATGCGGTGCAGCTCGCTGGAGATGTTCCGGATCCCTTCGGCGGCCTTCTGCTGCTGCGCTCCGGCCTGGCTGCTCAGCCCGGTCCGGGCCTGCTCCAGCAGGTCCTGGGCGCTGGCCTTGGCCTCGGCGGCGACGTTCGCCGCTTCCTCCTTGGCCGTGGATGCCACATCCTGCGCCGCGGACTTCGCCTGGCCGGCCACCTGGGAGGCCTCCTCCTTCGCAGCATCCTTCTTGGATCCGCCGGCGGTTCCGGGCGAGTCAAACGTTCCCGTGGTGCCGGCAACCGGGGCCGCGTAGGTCTCCGGCGCTACACCGGTCTCTGTCCCGTACGGATCTGCCGCGTAGGGGTCAGTCGTGGCGGGCTTGGGGGTCTGGGGCCATTGGTTCTCTGTCATCGGGCTCTCTTTCAGGAAATGTCAGCTGGCGATCAAGAACCAGCAGTGCTGGCGGTTAGTAAGCAAGGTTACTAATCCGATACTAAGCACACTTCCCATTTGATGCGCAAGGGGCTTGCCGATCTGGATCCGGAATGGCACCTCCACTTGCACCCATGATGGTAAGCATGCTTATTGTAGAGGTGTAGCGACGAAGGGTAACCCTCCACCTACAGGAAGGCTGGGAGAATGACCAGCGATCTTGATCCGGACGCCCGGGACAGCTATCGCCTGATCACCGTGGCGGCCCGGTTGGTCCAGCGGCGCCAGGACGACGCCCTGGCACACCTTGGCCTGACCCGCGCAGCCGTCATCGCCCTCGAAGGGCTTGCCGGCGGACCATTGAACCAGGAGCGCCTCGCAGAGGCCGTCAGGGTCCAGAGCCAGACCCTGGGACGGGTCCTTGCCCGGCTTGAGTCCGCCGGCCACATCACCAGGCACCGTCAGCCCACGGACCGGCGCCAGTTCAAGGTTGAGCTGACCGACGCCGGCCGGGCAGCACTCGAAGCGGCGCGCCAGGCGGAAGCCAACGCCTACCCGGACGATCCCTCCATCGCGTGGAAGGTGCTCCGGGAGGAGCTCTCCAAGTTCGTCCGGGCCCTGCCCGTTGGCAGGACAGCGGGAGTTGTCCCGCTGGTGCAGCCCGCAGACCGGGGACATCCCCACCGGCCGGACCCGCACCACCGGCGCTTTGGACGCCCCCGCGCATAGGTCGGGGTTAAGTTCCCGGGGCTATGCGCCGCAGGCGTCCTGCAGTGCCTTGACGGAGTCTGACGGCACCCGGTCTCCGGACTCCGCGATCTGGCGCATCGGCGTCGTAATTTCGGCGGGGAGCCCTGCCGTCGCGGCGGCATCCACGAGGCCGCCCAAAACCTGCTTGTCTGAGGCGCTGACCAGGCCGTCCTTGATAACCGCGCAGATCTGGCGGTTCACTTCGTCCGCAGCAGCAGAAGCTACCTTGGACGCCGCCTCGCTGGCCGCGCTGCCGGCCGCATCCCCCACGGCACCGCACCCCGTGAGGAGAAGGAGGGCGGCAAGGGGCACGGCGGCAAGGCGGAAGTTCATCTCTACAGAGTATCGGGCGAGTCCGCCAGGCGGGATTTTTCGCTTCCAGGAGGAGTGTGCGGGGCAACAGGTTTATCGTGGGACGAAAGACAACCAGCTGGCCCCTGATCCGGGCGGCCGCTTTGTGTCTAATTCCACTTGAGAGAGAGCTATCCAATGAACCGGTCTGCCTGCCGCCGCATCGCGCACGGCGTAGCCCTTATCCCCGCTGTCCGGAGCGTGCGCGCATGAGCTCTTCGCAAGGTTCCCCCGCTCCCGTGAAGCGTGAGACGTTCTCCACGCGCCGGCTCTTCATCCTGTCCGCCATCGGCTCCGCCGTGGGCCTGGGCAACATCTGGCGCTTTCCGTACATCGCCTACGAAAACGGCGGCGGCGCGTTCCTCATTCCGTACCTGGTGGCGCTGCTCACCGCGGGCATCCCCCTGCTGTTCCTGGACTATGCCGTTGGGCACAAGTTCCGCGGGTCAGCGCCCTTGGCCTACCGCCGCCTGCATCGCGCCGCCGAGCCGCTGGGCTGGTGGCAGGTACTGGTCTGCTTCGTCATCGCTGCCTACTACGCGGTGATCATCGCGTGGTCCCTGATGTACATGATTTTCTCCTTCACCGAGGCGTGGGGTGACGACGCCGAAGGCTTCTTCTTCGGCAACTTCCTCGCGGTGGCCGAGGCTCCCGGGCTGGGCTTCGATTACGTGCCGTCCGTGTTCTTCCCGCTGCTGCTGACCTGGGTTGCGGTGATCATCATCATGGTGGCCGGCATCCGCAAGGGTATTTCCCGCGCCAACTCCATCCTGCTGCCACTGCTGATGGTCATGTTCCTCCTGCTGGTGGTCCAGTCCCTGTTCCTGCCCGGCGCGGCACTCGGCCTCAACGCCTTCTTCACCCCGGACTGGGCGGCGCTGGGCAACGCGTCCGTGTGGGCCGCAGCGTACGGCCACATCTTCTTCTCGCTGTCCGTGGGCTACGGCATCATGGTCACGTACTCCTCCTACCTCAAGCGCCGCACGGACCTGACCGGTTCCGGCATGGTGGTGGCGTTCTCCAACTCCGGCTTCGAGATCCTTGCCGGCATTGGCGTGTTCGCTGCCCTCGGGTTCATGGCGCAGGCCGCAGGGGCCGGGGTCGATGACGTGGTCACCGGCGGAATCGGACTGGCGTTCATCGCCTTCCCCACGATCGTGTCCCAAGCGCCGTTCGGCGCCGTCATGGGCGTGCTGTTCTTCGGCTCGCTGGTGTTTGCGGGAATCACTTCGCTGATCTCCGTGCTGGAAGTCATCGTCTCCGCCGTGCAGGACAAGCTCGGCTGGGCCCGGGTGCGCACCTCCGTGTTGGTCAGCGTGCTGGTGGCCGCTGTCTCCCTGGCGCTGTTTCCCACGGCCACCGGCCTGTACCTGCTGGACACCTCTGACGCCTTCGTCAACAGCTTCGGCATCACGCTTGGCGCGCTGGTCACGGTGGTTGTCCTGGCCTGGTTCCTGCGCAGGCTGCCCCTGCTGGCGGACCACCTGAACCGGACCTCCACCATCAAGATGCGGAGGATCTGGATCGCCCTCGTCGCAGTGGTGGTCCCCGCTGCCCTGATCTACATGGTGGCCAACGAGTTCATCAGCAAGATCGGTGAGCCGTACAGCGGCTACCCGGACTGGTTCCTGGCCGTGTTCGGCTGGGGCATGGCGGCGGCACTGGTGGTGCTGGCCCTGGCGCTGACCTTCATCCCGTGGAGCAGCCGGTCCAAATTGAATGATGACCCCGAATACGACGCCCTGGTGGCGGAGGAAGCAAAGGAAGCAGCACCGTGACCCCCATCGCCATCATCATGATGATCATCGCCATCCTCACGGTGTGGGGCGGCCTGGCACTGTCCTTGCTGAACCTGAAGCGCCACCCCGAGGACGAGGGCGCCCTGCCCGAAGAAAACGCCTGGGAGCTCTAGGGCATCAGAGGGCGCGCGCCGCAGCTGGCCCTGCGGCGCGCGCAAGGACCCATGACCCACTGCGGCGGGTGGATTGCGGTGGGATACTGGGGCAATACCAGTACTACGGCCTATGGGGGGCTCACCGTCATGATCCTGGACATTGCCACGCTCCGCGTTGCTTTCGTTGTGATGGCCGTGGTTCAGCTGTTCCTCTTCTATTTCTCGGCGTACCGCGTCACGCGCTCCCCCTACAGCGGGTGGTGGTGCGTGGCGCTGGGTTTTTTCCTGGCCGGATCCGCCGCCTATCTGCTGGACGGCACCCCGCACCAGGTGTGGGCAAACCCGGTGGGCAACGCGCTCCTGGTGCACGGCGGTGTGGCGGTATGGGCGGGAGCCCGCTCCCTGCGGACAACCCTGCCAAAAGGCTGGATTTCCGCTGCGATCCCGTTGGCGGTGCTCGTTGCCGGCCTGGTGGACGACCCCGCCAACAACAGCTGGGCCGGCGGAGCGGTTTTCCTGGCCGCGATGAGCCTTACCGTAGGCCTTTCCGCTCATGAGCTGTGGCAACTTGGGCCGGAATATTCGCGGGTCCGGATCCCCTTGGCTTCTGCGGCCGGCCTGCTCTCCGCCTTCTACGCGGCACGGCTGGTGGCGTTCCTGGCAGAGGGCGGGGATGGGAAGCTTTTCACCGGCATCCTCGGTTCCGGACCAACCACCCTGTTGAGCATGATGCTGCTGGTGGTGGCCTCCTACAGTATGCCCGCACTGAGCAGCGAGCAGCACACCCGGGCGCTCCGGCTGGTGGCCTCACGGGATGACCTCACGGGGCTGCTGAACCGCAAGGCGTTCCTCAGCCTGGCCGCCGACCGGCTCCGTTCCCGCCGGTCGGCAGGCACCTGGGGTGCTTTGGTCCTGGCGGACCTGGACCATTTCAAGTCCGTGAACGACACGTACGGCCATGCCGCGGGGGACCGGGTCCTGCAGCGCTTCGCGGATGCCTGCGCGGCCACTGTCCGGGAGTCGGACCTGGTGGGCCGCTACGGCGGCGAGGAGTTCGTGCTCTTCATTCAGGGCGCCGGCGCCGAGCGGGCCGAGGCCGTTGCTGCCGGCATCAGCGACCGCCTCGCGGAGGCGTCGGAGGCGGAGGGCTTTGAGATGCCGACGGTCAGTTACGGAATTTCCACGTACGACGCCGGGACGTCCAGCCTCGAGGATGTCATCGCCTCCGCGGACAGGGCCTTATACGCGGCTAAGTCGCGGGGCCGGAACAGGAGTGCGCGCAGCGACAGCTGACGTGCTCCGGTTCGGCATCCCGGACCAGCTCCAGTAAGAGCCCGGCGGTAGAATCTGTGGGTGCGGTCGGCCCGGGCGCTGCCCGCATTTCCGGTGCAGTGGTGCGCCCCCTTCTTCCAACGTGCAATTCTTCCAAGTGCAATGGCCGCTGCAGTGCGTCCTCCCGACCATGAACGGAGCCAGCAATGGCCGTCAAGACCGCCCAGGCGCCCACACCGGAACAGCTACAGTCTGTCCGCGAAACCCTGAAATCGCCGCGGCGGCTCAAGACCGAGGTCCTTGCGGGCCTCGTGGTCGCGCTGGCCCTGGTCCCTGAGGCCATCGCCTTCTCGATCATCGCCGGGGTAGATCCCCGGCTGGGCCTGTTTGCCTCATTTACCATGGCAGTCACCATTGCCTTTGTGGGCGGGCGCCCCGCAATGATCTCGGCGGCCACCGGCGCGGTCGCCCTGGTTATCGCCCCTCTGGTGAAGTCCCACGGCATCGACTACTTCATCGCCGCCGTCATCCTGGCCGGCGCTTTCCAGATCGTCCTGGGCGTCTCCGGCGTCGCAAAGCTCATGCGCTTCATCCCGCGGTCCGTCATGGTGGGCTTCGTCAACGCCCTGGCCATCCTGATTTTCATGGCGCAGGTCCCGGAGCTGATCAACGTTCCGTGGTTGGTGTACCCGCTGACGGCATTGGCCCTGGCCATCGTGTTCGGGCTGCCGAAGCTCACCAGGGCCGTTCCCGCCCCGCTGGTGGCGATCGTGGTGCTCACGCTTATCACCGTGCTGGCCGCCGTCGCGGTTCCCACCGTGGGGGACAAGGGCGATTTGCCCGAGTCGCTGCCGTCCCTGTTCATTCCCGACGTGCCGTTCAACCTCGAGACGCTGCAGATCATCTTCCCGTACGCCCTGGCCATGGCCTTCGTGGGACTGCTGGAGTCGCTGATGACCGCCAAACTGGTGGACGACGTCACCGACACGCGGTCCAACAAGTCCCGCGAAGCCTGGGGCCAGGGCGTGGCCAACATCGTCACCGGCTTCACGGGTGGCATGGGCGGCTGCGCCATGATCGGCCAAACCATGATTAACGTGAAGGCCTCCGGCGCCCGCACCCGCATTTCCACGTTCCTGGCCGGTGTCTTCCTGCTCATCCTCGTGGTGGCGCTCGGCGGGGTGGTGTCCGTCATCCCGATGGCCGCGTTGGTGGCCGTGATGATCTTCGTTTCCTGGGCCACGTTCGACTGGCACAGCATCCACCCGCGGACCCTCAGGATGATGCCCAAGAGCGAAACCCTGGTCATGGCGGCCACCGTCATCGTGGTGGTGGCAACGCACAACCTGGCCATCGGCGTCGGCGTTGGCGTCCTGGTGGCGATGGTCCTCTTCGCCCGGCGGGTGGCGCACTTCGTCACCGTGGAACGCACGGTCAATACGGCGGAAGGCCGGGAAACCGCCACGTACGTGGTCAACGGGGAGCTGTTCTTCGCGTCCTCCAACGATCTCTACACCCAGTTTGAGTACGCACATGACCCGGAGCACGTGGTGATCGACATGCATGCCTCGCACCTGTGGGACGCTTCCACCATTGCCGCGCTGGACGCCATCATCGGGAAGTACCGCCACCACGGCAAGCACGTGGACGTGGTCGGCCTCAATGACGCCAGCCTGCAGATCCGCCACCGCCTGGGCGGGCAGCTCGGTGCGGGGCACTGACAAAAGCCGGCCGCCGGGAAAGACAGGCCCCCGGGAAATACCGGCTGATAAAATAGCGGCCTGCAAGGCGGCCATCTCTGCTGGTCAACCAGCGCCGTACCAAAGTAGGGGACCACACACATCATGACGGCAGGCGGTTCACCCCTCGGAACCTCGGAGAGCCGTCCGGGCGCGCCGAAAGAGGGCGCCCCGCACACCGGCCGCCGCCCCTACATCGGCACCGCGCAGGGTTTCCTCGGTGCCCTGATGATGTTCGTCGGATCCATCGGAACCGGCTGGATCGCCAACGGCTCACCCATGATCCGGCAGCCTGTGGTCATCGCACTGCGGACCGAGGGCTGGGGCGTGGCCGTGTCCACCATCCTGCTGACCGCCGGTGCCATGCTGCTGATCCGCTCCTGGCTCCGGCTGGGCCAGCGGCTCGCCGGCTGGGGGCAGCATTCCCTCCGGTCCGTGGTCATTGCGGTGTCCGCCTGGTCGCTGCCCCTGATGTTCTGCGTCCCTGTCTTCTCCCGGGATGTCTACGCGTACACCGGCCAGGGCCGGCTGGTACGGGAGGGACAGAACCCCTACGAGGTAGGCATCTCCACCCTGAGCAACTGGTTCTCTCTCGGAGCCGACCCCGCCTGGGCGGAGGCCCGCACCCCCTACGGCCCGTACTTCCTGTGGCTGGCGCGCGGTGTGGTGGGGCTGACCGGCGCCCAGCCGGACCTGTCCGTCCTGCTCTTCAGGCTCCTGGCCGGCGTCGGCGTGCTGCTGTGCGTCATCTACGTGCCCAAGCTGGCCGAGCTTCATGGGATCAACGGGGCCCGGGCGCTCTGGATCACGGTGGCCAACCCGTTGTTCCTGATCAGCTTCATTGCCAGCGCGCACAACGACGCGCTCATGGTGGGTCTCGCCGTCGCGGGCGTCTACTTCGCCGCCACCCGCCGGTACGTCCTGGGCATCCTGCTGGTGACCGCCTCGATCGGCATCAAGCCCATCACTGTCCTGCTGCTGCCGTTCCTCGGCGTGATGTGGGCCGGTGCTTCAGCGACCTGGCCGCGCAAGTTCCTGATGTGGGCGGCCACGGCGGGGCTCAGCTTCGGTGTGCTGCTGCTCAGCGGCCTGCCGTACAACCTGGGGACGGGCTGGGTGTGGGCCATCATGGACCCCACGCCCGGGTACACCGGCTACTCCCCGTCAGGTTTCCTGGGCCAGCAGGTGGAGATGCTGGCCAACGTGCTGGGGCTGCCGGGCGGCGCCTTCGCGGACGTGCTGCGGGCCGGCCTGAAGTGGATCGCCATAGGCCTGGTGCTGCTGCTGATGTTCCGCGGCGACTATTCGCGCGCCGTCCGCCGGATGGCCCTGGCGTTCACCGCCGTCGTGATGCTTTCCCCGATTATCCAGCCCTGGTACATCCTGTGGTTCCTGCCGTTCCTGGCCGTCACCGGCATCCGCGACGACTGGCAGATCCGCTCCCTCTATGTGGTGGTCACGTTCTTCGTGGTGTTCGGCGCGCAGGACCAGCTCTCCGTCTGGTCCTTCGTGGAGCTGCCCGTCGACGCGTCCTCGCTGGCGTTCGTCACGGCCCTGGCGTTCACGTTCTACCTGCTGGTGCTGGACATCCACACCAGGAAGCTGCTCATCGAGGGGAAACCGCTGGACGTTGCCCGGCAGGGGTGGCGGTGGCTGCAGGAGCGGCGCGCGGCCGCCCGGCAGGCGGGATAGCGCAGGCGTAAATGCGGTTACGCGGCCACGCGTTCCGCGGGCTTCCGGCCCAGCTCGGCCGTCCGCTGCACCGACCACCACAGCAGCACCACCAGGAGCACGTTGCGGGTGGTGAGGACCGCCGCCATCACCGGGTGTGCGTGGATGAGCGGGGTGTAGAACAGCGGGTAGATCACAAACGTGGTCATCGCGATGCCCATGAGCAGCGCGGCCGGGACCTTCCAGCGGTCCCAGTCGTGGGTGAGCCCGGCGATGATCACCGGGGCCAGCCAGATGATGAACTGCGGCGAACCCACCTTGTTGAACACGATGAACGCGGTGACCATCATCAGGGAGCCTTCGAGGAACAGTTCCTCGCGTTCGGCGCCACGCCGGAGGGCGCGGACCAGCAGGATGGCCGCTGCGACGGCGGCGAGGATGAGCAGCGGCTGCATCAGGAACGCGGCGGTGGCGGCACCCGGACCGTAGACCTCGGTGGAGTTGATGGCGGTGTTGTCCGCCATCTTCGACCCGGCTATGTCGAACACGCTCAGCCACACCCACGGTGTGGAGAAGGTGGCCTCGAGCTGCATGCCGCGCTCGCCCTGGTTGAGGAGGAAATCCAGGATGTGCGGCAGGCCGCCCGACAGCCACGTGCCCGCGGTGACGACGGCGGTCACGGCAACGCCGGCCAGGACCACCTGGATCCGCTTGTGGCTGGCGATCACGATCGGCGCCAGCACGGCGGCCGGCCAGACCTTGATCCAGGTGGCAATGCTGAGCAGGACGCCGGCCACCACTGGCCGCTCGGCTGCATAGAGCAGTGCGATCAGCACGATGGGTGCGGTGATGCCTTCCACGCGGGCGAAGCTGAGATAGCCCATGAAGACGGTGAAGAACAGCCACCACCAGGCCGGGGCAATGCCCGCAACCTTCCGCGGGCCGCGGGTCAGGTAGAGGAGCCCGACGGCGTTAAGCGCCGTGATGATCAGGAACCACGTGAGCAGGTAGAGGCCTGGCCCGGCGATGTTGGCGAGGAAGATGGGGATCTGCGCCAGCACCGGGTAGACCCACGGGCTGATCTTTCCGTCCAGGTCCGACGGGTTGTACCCGGCCGTGGCCCATTGGCGGTACTGCTCGGTGTCGCTGAAGGTGTCGCCGTGCAGGAAGAAGGACGCCATCCAGCCCAGGAAGTAGAGATGGACGACGGCGAAGCCCCACCACACGCTGGACGGGCGGGCGAACCAGTCCACCACCTTGGCGGGGAGGACTTTGCTGCGGATCGCCACCAGGCGGTCAAAGAACCTCGTGGAAATCTCAGGACTCCTTGAGCGCGGGGGCGGCGGCCGGTGCCTTCTTGCCCAGCAGGTACAGGCGCCGCACGCTCCACAGGAACAGGACCACCAGGAGGACGTTGCGGATGGTGAGCACCAGTGCCATCCACGGGTTGTTGTGGCTGAGCGCGTCGTAGAACAGCGGGTAGATGAAGTACGTCGCCACGGCGATGGCGACCAGCATGGTGGCCGGCAGCCGCCATTCCCGCCAGCTGTGTGCCAGGCCCACGGCTACGGCCGGGCCCAGCCACACCATGAACTGGGGCGAGCCCACCTTGTTGAAGACCACGAAGGCCGTGCTGAGGCTGAGCGCCCCGGCCAGGAGCAGTTCAGTGCGGTCCACGCCGCCACCGGTTTTTCCGCTGTACTGGTTGCCGTTGTGCAGTGCCCAGAAGGTCAGGCCCGCCACGAGCAGTGCGGCGAGGATCAGCAGCGGCTGCATCAGCACGGACATGGTGGCGGTTCCGGGGCCATCCACCTGCATGGAGTTGATGTCAGTGTTCATGTACATCCGGGAGTCCCCGATGTTCAGGACGGACAGCCACAGCCATGGTGTGGTGAACGTGGCCTCCAGCTGCATGCCGCGGTCGCCCTGCTGGGTGAGGAAGTTAAGCAGCCTGGGGACTTTGCCGAGGGCAGCGGCCAGAGCGACGACTCCCGCCGTCGTCGCAATTCCTGCCAGTACCACCAGCAGGCGGTTCCGGAGCACTGCGAAGAGGGCCAGCATGACCGCCGCGGGCCAGACTTTGATCCAGGTGCCGACGGCCAGCAGCACGGATGCAATAAACGGGCGGTTGACGCCGTAGGCGAGGGCCACCAGGACAAGCGGGGCGGTGAGGCCGTCCACGCGGGCGAAGCCGAGCCAGCCCATCAGGAAGGTGAAGGTGAGCCACCACCACGCCGCGGGGATGGCGGCGGCGTTGCGACCCCGTTCGGTCAGCTTGAGCAGTGCCCAGGCATTCAGGACGGTGGTCACGAGCACCCAGAGGAAGAAGAACGGCCCCGGTCCGGCGATGCCGGCGATGGCCATGGGGATCAGGGCGAGGATGGGGTAGACCCAGGGGCTGGGCCCGCCGGTGAGGTTGGCGTCGTCAAAGCCGGCCGCAGCCCAGTCCCTGTAGATATAGGTGTCGCTGAGTGCCTCGCCGCGCAGTGACAGGGAGGCCGCGAAGACCAGGAAGACCAGGTGCACCACGATGAATCCGGCCAGCAGGCCCCGCGGAGTGTTCAGCGCGTTGCGGGCGGGGGCTGGGAGGACGACGTTGCGGATCCGGGCGAGTCTGCCGAAAAAAGCATCCATGGGAGTGGCGGGACCTTGTCAGGTTGGGGGTTTCGGTGGGGCCAGGAACAGCCCGCGCCCGCAGTCAACTCTAATTCACGGCATATTGGCCGCGTAATTGCGGTCTGCGTTGTGAGCTTTGTCGCGTGGACCGGCGCTTGGCGCAGGATTCCGCCCACTGGCCGATATCTAAAGTTGCTGGCGCCGCCGCGGTGGGGGACCATGGGGCAGGGCACTTTACGGTGCCCTGCCGCGTTTGCAGCCTGGGGGAGCGCAACCGTTGAACCCACTCCCTGCCCCTGACGATCCACAAAGGCTTTTCCCATGAATTTTCCCCTGACCCTCACCGTTGCCGACCGCAAGAGCATGGACAGCGAGCTCGAAGCCGCAGTCTCCGCCGCCAAGGCGCATGCCCTCGCCGGCAAGCAGCATGGCATCCTGGTCACCCGTCATGCCGCCGACACGTTCACCGTTGCGCTGAGCGAGACCGTTCCGTTCGGCCTGACACGCGAACACCAGGCCTGGTAGGAACAGCGGCCAGCCCGGACCTCCGCCCCACGGCCGCCCGCTCCCGGCCCGCCAGCCAGATGGCCGCCGAGTTGGCGGCAATGATCATCCCCATACCCAGCCACTCATGCAGTACCAGCACCTGACCCAGCACCAAAGTCCCGGACAGTGCGGCCAGGATGGGGTTGATGCTCATGAACACTCCAAAGAATGCTGCCGGGACGTGCCGGAGGGCCATGAGGTCCGCGGTGTACGGGACCACGGAGCACAGGATCCCCGCGGCCGCAGCGTAGAGCAGCCACGGTCCTGAGAAGGCGCCCTGGAGAACCAGGACGACGACGGCCGGCACGTAGAACGCGAGGGACACCACCGCTGCGGCGGCCGGCGCCTGCAGGCCCGGCAGGCGCTGCCCGGCCACGCGGTTCAGCAGGATGTACGCTGCCCAGCACGCCGCACCGGTGATCCCGATGGCAATCCCGGCGAAGTCGCTGCTGGGAGCGGGCATGACCAGCACGTAGACACCGATGCCGGCGACCAGGCCGCACACCAGGTCCCGGCGGCTCCGGGACCCCATCAGCGCCACGGCCAGCGGGCCCAGGAACTCCAGGGTCACCGCCAGCCCCAGCCCGATCCGGTCGATGGCCACGTAGAGGCAGATGTTCATCAGTGCCGTCGCAGCGCCCAGCAGCAGCACCGGCCACCACTGCGCCCGGCTGAACCGGTGCAGCGGCGGACGCGCCACCGGAACCAGAACCGCCGCGGCCACCAGCTGCCGCACCGCCACCACGCCAGCGGGTTCGAGCACGGGGAACGCCAAGGCGCCAATTCCAGCGCCGAACTGGTTGCTCGCGCCGCTCGCCGTCATGGTCAGCACGCCACGGAGAACGGACGACGACGGCCCGCGCCGCCCGTCCCGCGGCGCTGGTGCGGTGGTTCGCCGCTGTCGCAGGGATGTATCCATACGCCACAGTTTCCGGCTGTCGTGGTGGGCTGAGAAATGCACGCCACGAAGGGTCTATACGATGAGCGTATGAATGTAGAGCTGCGCTACCTGCGGGCCCTCGTGGCGGTGGTGGACGCGGAGACCTTCACGGACGCCGCGATCGAACTCGGCACGTCACAGGCCGCTGTTTCCCGCTCCATCGCGGCGCTGGAAAAGGCGTTGGGGATGCAGGTCCTGCAGCGCACCACGCGCAGCGTCGCGCCGACGCCGGCCGGGGAGAGGATCATCGACCACGCACGCCGCATCCTGGATGAACTGGCGCTTCTGGAGCGAACCGCCAAGCACCTCGGAACGGAGTTCCGGGTCAGCTACGCCTGGTCAGCCCTGGGACGGCGCACCCGTGCCGTGGAGCGCGCGTGGGACACCCTCCATCCGGACGCTCCGCTGGTGTGGGTGCAGTCCAACGGCCCCACGGGCGGGCTCGCGGACGGTTCCGCTGATGTCGCTGTGCTGCGCCGGCCGCTCAGCGATTCCCGGTTTGCCTGCTCTGTCATCGGCCGCGAGGAGCGTTTCGCGGCGGTGGCCAGGGAGGATCCGCTGGCGCGGAAGCGGGCGCTGCGGATGTCCGACTTCGCCGGCCGGACCATTGCCGTTGACGCCCGCACCGGCACCACTACCGAGGACCTTTGGCCTGCGGGGCAGGGGCCCTCGGGTGCACGCCTGGTGCACGGCGTGGACGAATGGCTGACGCTTATCGCCGGCGGCCGCGCTCTGGGCATGTCCTCCGAGGCCACGGCCGCCCAGAACCCTCGTCCGGGCGTCGCGTACCGGCCGGTGAAGGATGCGCCGCCCATCGACGTCGTGCTTGCCCGGCGCAAAGGCGACACTTCCGCCTTGGTGGCGGACTTCATCCGCCTGGCGGAAGACTCCTATCGGCCGGAGCAGCCCCAAATATAGGCACTACACTGGGACGCATGACCGAGGAACCGGTCCCGTCTGCCCCTCCTTCGGCTCCCGCCGCCGTCGATACCTCCCTGCGTCCGCCGGAGCAGCGGTCCCGCACTTTCACCGGAATCCTGGTGAACACCGCCCTGGCGAACGTCACCACCAGCTACCTGTGGTTCGCCCTGACGTTCTGGGTGTATCTGGAAACCCGCAGCGTCATCGCCACCGGCGTCATCGGAGGCGCGTACATGCTGCTGATTGCCCTCTCGAGCATCAGCTTCGGCACGTTCGTGGACCGCTACCGGAAGCTGGCCGTGATGCGGTTCGCGGCCGCCTTCACGTTGGGCATGTTCCTGCTGGCAGGGGGCCTGTTCCTGGTGACGCCGGCAGCGAACCTGCTGGACCTGGCACACCCGTGGTTCTGGGTGTTCGCCGTGATCATCCTGACGGGCGCGGTGGTGGAGAACATGCGGAACGTGGCGCTTTCCACGGTGGTCACCATCCTTATCGAGCCGGACCGGCGGGCCAACGCCAACGGGCTCGTGGGCATGGTGCAGGGTATTGCCTTCATCATCACCTCGGTGCTGTCGGGGCTCTCCATCGGGCTGCTCGGCATGGGCTGGACCATCGCCGTCGCTCTTGTACTGACGGCCGTGGCGTTCCTCCACCTCGTGACGTTGCGCATGCCGGAAGAGACGCAGGTTGCGGCCGGGGACGCGCATGGTGCCTTCGATCTGCGCGGTTCCTTGGCCGCCGTTCTGGCCATCGCGGGGCTCTTCGCGCTGATCCTGTTTTCCACCTTCAACAACTTAATCGGCGGCGTTTATATGGCGCTGATGGATCCGTACGGCCTGGAAATGTTCCCGGTGGAGGCGTGGGGCGCCGTCTTCGCACTCGGGTCCACCGGGTTCATCGCGGGCGGGGCGCTGATTGGCAAGTTCGGGCTGGGAAGCAACCCGCTGCGCACCATGCTCATCATGGTCACCGTGATGGGGTTCATCGGTGCTGTCTTCACGCTGCGGGAGTGGCAGTGGCTCTACATCGCCGGGATCTGGCTGTACATGGTGCTGATTCCCTTCGTAGAAGCTGCCGAGCAGACGGTCATCCAGCAGGTAGTGCCCCTGAACCGCCAGGGCCGGGTGTTCGGCTTCGCCATGGCCTTCGAGTCCGCGGCGGCCCCGGTCACGGCGTTCCTGATCGCGCCGATCGCGCAGTTCTGGATCATTCCGTATGCGCGGTCCGCCGAGGGCTCGGCCGCGCTGGAACCTCTGCTGGGGGAGGGAGTCTCCCGCGGCATAGCGCTGGTGTTCCTGGTGGCCGGGACCCTCATGATCGCCGCAGCCCTGCTGGCGTTCCTGACACCCGTGTACCGCAGGGTGTCGGCGACGTATGCGGAGAAGGCCAGGCAGGGCACGACGGCGGTGCCTCCTGCCGCGGCCGGCTCTGACTGAGCGGCCTGCGCTACGCAATGCGCAGGGCCGAATTTTCCTCAAAGAAATTGAAGCATAGCCTCTTGCATTTCTGAGGGCCGGGCGTAGCCTAGCAATTGCACCGGAGCGTCTCGCCGCTGAGCGCGGGCCGGTGCAGGCATCGAGGGCGTGGCGGCGCTCCTGCCACACCAGTTTTTGCCCATGTACTGGGGACTACGGACAGTTCCCGGGCCGATCACGCGGCCCGGCTGACATCCAAAACACCTACGGCCCAGGGCCGTAATCCAAAAGAGGCCATGTGATGCACAGGTTCCTCAAACCTTTTATGTTGTTCTTTACCGCAGTGCTGCTGATGTTCACCGTCGGAATCTCCGCAGCCCAGGCGGCAAGTCCGCACTTCAAGCGCGGCGGGTCGCCCGTCTGTGAGGTCAGCGCGGCTGGCAGCACTTCCACCACTACCTGTACCGCCGTCCTGGCCGGGCTTGGCAACGAAGACCTCGTTGCCACGGTGACGGTAGCGGGCTATGCCGTCTACGAGTGCCAGAACTACGGCGGCAACGTGGCACCTGGCCAGAACAAGGTGGTGACCGGACCAGTCACCGAGCCCACGTCGGTTCCCAGCGACGCCATCAAGAACGGCACGCTGCGGTTGGCCACCGATCCGGTAACCCTCTCCGCGCCTGATACCGCGACAGCTGCCGAGGCTGGTTGCCCCAACGGGAACTGGCAGGGCATCAACCCTGTCCTGACCGTCACTTCGATCCAGTTGACGATCACCCAGGGAACGTTCTCGGTCACCTGCTGGGCATACAACGAGAATGGCCTGACGGGGTCGGTAGCCCTAACGTGCTGATCGGCACCTCCTGAGGGTTTATTGGAAGGCCCGTAACCACCAGATGCCGGGCCGGCCCAAGAAGCCGGCCCGGCATTGTCACGCCCCGACGTAGGCCGCGAGGTGCTGTCCGGTGAGTGTCGCTCTCCCCTCAACAAGATCTGCCGGCGTGCCCTCGAAAACCACCGTGCCGCCGTCGTGCCCGGCGCCCGGGCCCAGGTCGATGATCCAGTCAGCGTGCGCCATCACCGCCTGGTGGTGTTCGATCACGATCACCGACTTACCGGACTCCACCAGGCGGTCCAGCAGGCCCAGCAGGTTCTCGACGTCGGCCAGGTGCAGGCCCGTGGTGGGCTCGTCCAGAATATAGACGTCGCCTTTCTCGGCCATCTGTGTGGCGAGCTTCAGCCGCTGGCGCTCGCCGCCGGACAGCGTGGTGAGCGGCTGCCCCAGCGTGATGTAGCCAAGGCCAACGTCCGCCAGGCGTTCCAGGACCCTGTGCGCCGCGGGGGTCTTGGCCTCGCCCTCGGCGAAGTAGGCCAGCGCGGCGTCCACCGGCATGTCGAACACGTCCGCGATGTTCCGTCCAGCCAGCGTGTACTCCAGGACGGCCGGCTGGAAGCGGCGGCCCTCGCACTCCTCGCAGGTGGACTCCACCGTGGCCATGACGCCGAGTTCGGTGAAGATGACGCCCGCCCCGTTGCAGGTGGGGCACGCGCCCTCCGAGTTGGAGCTGAAGAGTGCCGGCTTGACCCCGTTGGCTTTGGCGAACGCCTTGCGGACGGGTTCCAGGAGGCCGGTGTAGGTGGCGGGGTTGCTGCGGCGGGAGCCTTTGATGGCTCCCTGGTCGATGACCACCACGCCCTCGCGTTTGGCCAGTGACCCATGGATCAGCGAACTCTTGCCGGACCCGGCCACGCCCGTGACCACGCAGAGCAGGCCCAGGGGGACATCCACGTCGACGTTGCGCAGATTGTGCATTGATGCGCCGCGTACCTCGAGGACCCCGGCGGCGCTCCGCACCGCAGCTTTGAGGCGGGCGCGGTCGTCCAGGTGCCTTCCCGTGACGGTATCGCTGGATCGCAGCCCGTCCACGCCGCCCTCGTAGACAATCTCGCCGCCGCCGGTGCCCGCGCCCGGGCCGAGGTCGACGACGTGATCGGCAATGGCGATCATCTCCGGTTTGTGCTCCACCACCAGGACGGTGTTGCCTTTGTCCCGCAGCTGCAGCAGGAGCGTGTTCATCCGTTCGATGTCGTGCGGGTGCAGGCCGATGCTTGGTTCGTCAAAGACATAGGTGACGTCGGTCAGCGAGGAGCCCAGGTGCCGGATCATCTTGGTCCGCTGCGCCTCACCGCCGGAGAGGGTACCGGCAGGGCGGTCCAGGGAGAGGTAGCCCAGGCCGATTTCGGTGAAAGCGTCCAGCAGGTCCCGCAGCCCGTCCAGCAACGGCTTCACCGAGGGTGCGTCGAGCTCCCGGATCCATTGGGCCAGGTCACTGATCTGCAGGGCGCACAGGTCTGCGATGTTCCTGCCGTTAATTTGGGCGGACAGTGCTTCCGGGGTGAGTCGGGTTCCCTTGCATTCGGGGCAGGTGGCGAAAGTGACGGCCCGTTCCACGAAGCGGCGTACGTGCGGCTGCATGGCCTCCACGTCCTTGGACAGCATCGACTTCTGGATCTTGGGGATGATGCCCTCGAACGTGAGGTTCACGCCCTCCACCTTGATCTTGGTGGGCTCGGCGTACAGCATCGTGTCCAGCTGCTTGGCGGTGAACGCCGCGATTGGCTTGTCCATTGGCAGGCCCATGCCCTCGAACAGCCGGCCGTACCAGCCGTCCATCGAGTAGCCCGGTACGGTCAGGGCGCCGTCGTTCAACGACTTGGAGTCGTCATAGAGCGCGGTCCGGTCGATGTCGCTGATGTTGCCCATGCCCTCGCAGCGCGGGCACATGCCGCCCAGGTAGGTGACCTGGCGGACCACGTTCTTTTCCACCCGGCCGTCCCTTTCCCTGCTCATCACGCCGCTGGCCTTACGTGTGGGCACGTTGAAGGAGAACGCGGTGGGCGGGCCGATGTAGGGGTCTCCGATCCGGCTGAACAGGATACGCAGCATGGCGTTGGCGTCCGTGGCGGTTCCCACGGTGGAGCGCGGGTTCGCGCCCATCCGCTCCTGGTCCACGATGATCGCCGTGGTGAGTCCCTCCAGCCGGTCCACGTCCGGGCGGGCCAGGCTGGGCATGAAGCCCTGCACGAAGGCGCTGTACGTCTCATTGATCATCCGCTGGGATTCGGCGGCAATCGTGGCGAAGACCAGGGAGCTCTTGCCGGAACCCGAAACGCCCGTGAATACGGTGAGCCTGCGCTTGGGCAGCTCAACGCTGACATCCTTGAGGTTGTTCTCCCGGGCACCCTGCACCCGGATGATGTCGTGGGTGTCGGCGGCGTGCAGGCCGCCCTTCCGGCTGGCTGCAGTGGTTTCGGTGCTCACACGTCAGATCGTGCTACGCGCCGAAGGAGATGTCCAGATGCGCCGGCTCCTGCACGTTTTCCCAGAACCGTTGCCCGCGGATCAGCTGGAACCTAGCGTAAATGGGTGCACGCTCCCACTTCCGGGGGCGGACGTTGATACGAAGAGGTTTCCGATGTCCCAACGCATTTCCGTTTTTCTCGCGGCGCTCGCCCTGTTGGCCGGGATGCTTGCCGGGGCTGCGCCCGCTTCCGCCGATACGGCAGACATTTCGCCCCCCGGCGCCAACAACTGGTCCTGCAAGCCCTCCGCTGAGCATCCTTATCCGGTCATCCTCGTTCCAGGCACCTTCGAGAGCATGCTCAAGAACTGGTCCACGCTCTCGCCGGTCCTTGCAGGGCAGGGATACTGCGTCTTCGCACTGAATTACGGCACCACCAACGGGGTTCCGGCCACGGGGCCTGTAACCGAGTCCGCCCGCGAGCTGTCCTCCTTCGTCGATGCAGTTCTCGCTGCCACCGGCGCCAAGAAGGCTGACCTCGTGGGGCACAGCCAGGGTGGCATGATGCCCCGTTACTCCATGGGGTTCCTGGGCGGCGCCCGGAAGGTCAACCACCTGATAGGGATTGCACCCTCGAACCACGGCACCGAAGGCGTGATCGCCCCGGCACCGGAAGACTTCCCGGCATCCACCGGGGACATGGAATTCGTGTGCCAGGCGTGCGCGGACCAGGAAGCGGGCTCGGCGTTCATGACCGAGCTGAACTCCATCGGCGATACCGTGGCGGGTCCGTATTACACCGTCATTTCAACCAAGTACGACGAAGTGGTCACCCCCTACACCAGCCAGTTCCTGGCCGGCTCCGCCCGGCAGGTCACCAACATCACCATCCAGGACAAATGCCCCCTGGACCTGGTTGAACATGACCAGGCTCCGAACGATCCCGTGGTCCACCGGCTGGTCTCGCACGCCTTGGCGTCACCCGGCCCGGCTGACCCGACGTTCCAGCCGAGCTGTATCTAGCCCCCGCCCGGCGGGAGGACGCCTGCGCCGCAGCCAGGAACCGTTGGTGGCCCGGTAAGTCCCCGAAGCACAAAGAGGCGGCACCCTTGCGGATGCCGCCTCTTTGGTTTGACCGGCTTTGCCGGGCCGGTTACAGCCCGGCGCCTACCTGTTCCCTGGCGCCCGAGTCCTCGCCCTGGCCTGCGAGGCGGAGCCAGGTGTCCACCACGGTGTCAGGGTTCAGGGAGACGGAGTCGATGCCCTGGCCGGCGAGCCACTCGGCGAAATCGCTGTGGTCGCTCGGGCCCTGGCCGCAGATGCCCACGTACTTGCCGCGGGCCTTGCAGGCCTTGATGGCCATGGACAGCAGCTTCTTGACCGCGGGGTTGCGCTCGTCGAAGCCGCCTGAGACGAGGGCCGAGTCCCGGTCCAGGCCCAGCGCCAGCTGGGTCATGTCGTTGGAGCCGATGGAGAATCCGTCGAAGTACTCCAGGAACTCGTCCGCGAGCAGGGCGTTGGACGGCAGCTCGCACATCATGATGACTTCGAGGCCGTTTTCGCCGCGCTTGAGGCCGTTCTCAGCCAGCAGGTCGATGACGCCGCTGGCCTCGTCCAGGGTCCGCACGAACGGGATCATGAGTTTGACGTTGGTCAGGCCCATCTCGTTCCGGACGAAGGACAGTGCCTCGCACTCCAGGTCGAAGCAGTCCCGGAAGGACGGCTCCAGGTAGCGGGACGCGCCGCGGAAACCAATCATCGGGTTCTCTTCGTGCGGTTCGTAGGCAGGCCCGCCGATGAGGTTCGCGTACTCGTTGGACTTGAAGTCGGACATCCTGACGATCACCGGTTCCGGCGCGAAGGCAGCCGCAATGGTGGCCACGCCCTCCGCCAGCCGCTTGATGTAGTAATCGCGCGGACCTTCGTAGGCCGCGATCCGTTCGCGGATTTCCGCGGCAACATCGGCCGGCTGGTCCTCGAGGTTCAGGAGGGCCTTCGGGTGGATGCCGATCTGGCGGTTGATGATGAACTCGAGCCGGGCCAGGCCCACGCCGTGGTTGGGCAGCTGGGCGAAGGTGAACGCCTGCTCGGGGGTGCCCACGTTCATCATGACCTTGACCGGAACTTCGGGCAGCTGGTCAACCTCGGTCTCGTCCACGCTGAAGTCCAGCAGGCCTTCGTAGATCAGGCCCGTCTCGCCGTCGGCGCAGGAAACGGTGACTTCCTGGCCGTCGCGGAGCGTTTCGGTGGCGTCGCCGGTTCCGACCACGGCGGGGATCCCCAATTCGCGGGCGATGATCGCTGCGTGGCAGGTACGTCCGCCGCGGTTGGTCACGATCGCGGCGGCACGCTTCATGATCGGTTCCCAGTCCGGGTCCGTCATGTCCGCCACCAGCACGTCGCCGGTCTTGAAGCTGGCCATCTGGTCGATGGCGGTGAGGATACGGACGCCGCCGGCGCCGATCCGCTGGCCGATCGCACGGCCTTCGGCCAAGACCGGGCCGGTGCCGTTGAGGCGGAAACGGCTCAGGTTCCCTGCGGCGCGCCGGGACTGCACGGTTTCCGGGCGTGCCTGCAGGATGTACAGGCCGCCGTCGATCCCGTCCTTGCCCCACTCGATGTCCATGGGCCGGCCGTAGTGGTTTTCGATGGCGATGGCGTGCCGGGCGAGCTGCTCGACATCTTCATCGCTGAGGCTGAACCGGTTCCGCTGGTCGGCGGCAACCGGGACCAGGTCGATGGTGCGCCCGATTTCTTGGTTGGCGGTGTAGGTCATCTGCAGGGCCTTCTCGCCCAGACCGCGCTTGAGGATCGCGGGCCGGCCAGCACGCAGCGCCGGCTTATAGACGTAGAACTCGTCCGGGTTCACGGCACCCTGGACTACGGCCTCGCCCAGGCCGTAGGAGGACGTGACGAACACGGCGTCCTGGAACCCGGACTCGGTGTCCATGGTGAACATGACGCCGGACGCGCCGACGTCGGAGCGGACCATGCGCTGGATGCCCGCCGAGAGTGCCACTTCAGCGTGCTCGAACTTGTGATGCACCCGGTAGGCGATGGCGCGGTCGTTGTAGAGGGAGGCGAATACGTCCTTGATCGCCAGCAGGATGTTGTCGATGCCGCGGACATTCAGGAACGTTTCCTGCTGACCGGCGAAGGACGCGTCCGGCAGGTCCTCGGCCGTTGCACTGGAGCGGACAGCCCAGGAGAGGTCCTCGTGGCCGCCGTGCTTGTCCACCAGCTGCTGGTAGGCGTCGCGGATCTGCGATTCGAGGTTGGGCAGGAACGGGGTGTTGCGGATCAGGCTGCGGATTTCCTTGCCGGCAGCGGCCAGGGCGGTGACGTCATCGGTGTCGAGCCCCACCAGCCGGTCGGCGATCTTCTGGTCCAGGCCGGAGCCGGCCAGGAAGTTCCGGTAGGCATCCGCGGTCGTAGCGAAACCATCCGGGACCTGGACCCCGGCGGAGGTCAGGTTCTGCACCATCTCACCGAGGGAGGCGTTCTTCCCGCCTACCCGGTCCAGGTCCTTGAGTCCCAATTCCGAGAACCACAGGATCTCTGTTGTCATTCTTACTGCTCCTTCGCAGGTAATGGCATGCCTAGATGCGTCCTCCTCCGGCGATGGCCGGGGGACAGGGCGCAAGTCCGTCCACAGTGACAGGTCTGTGGCGGTCTTTCCATATGACGTCTGCCACACGGAGTTTGTGAAAACTTTCCCTAATGCTTGAGGTTCATCCGCTGGAGGATGGTCGCAGCCATTTCCTCTACGGAGACGGTGGCCGAGTTCAGGTACGGAATCCTATGCGAAACATACAACTGCTCGGCGCTGCGGAGCTCAAATCCGCACTGCCGCAGCGACGCGTAGGAGGAACCGCGGCGGCGTTCCGTGCGGATCTGGCTCAGGCGCAGCGGGTTGGAGGAGAGGCCGAAACACTTCGCAACGTAGGGGCGCAGCGGTTTGGGGAGGCCTTCCCGGCCGAAGTCCTCGTCCACCAGCGGGAAGTTCGCGGCGAAGATCCCGTGCTGCAGGGCCAGGTACATCGTGGTGGGGGTCTTGCCGCAGCGGGACGGCGCCACCAGGATCACCTGGGCCTTTTCCAGCGCGCGGAGGCTCTGGCCGTCGTCGTGCTCCATGGCGTACTCCACCGCCGCCATCCGCTTTTGGTAGAGCTCGGCGTTCCCCACGCCGTGCGCCCGGCCCGGTTCGCCGCTCGCCGGGGCGCCCAGGGCGTGCTCGAGCTGCCCCACATGCGTGCCGATCAGGTCGACGATGGTTCCCTTGCATTTGCCCACGGCCTCGCGGATGTCGCTGCTGACCGCGGTGGAAAAGACGATGGGCCGCAGCCCGTGGGCAGCCAGCTTGTCAATGCCGTCCACCACCTTGCGCGCCTGCTCCACGGACGTAATGAACGGGACGGTGATGCGGTCAAAGCGGTTGCCTGGAAACTGGGTCAGGAGGGTGTTTCCGAGGGTCTCGGCGGTGATTCCCGTGCTGTCCGAGAGGAAGTAGACAGGCCGAACGTCGTTGTTGGTCATGCCCTCATTGTTCATCAGGACGGGGCGCCGGGCCATTCGGCATCCCGCCGCCCTATTTCTTGGTCAGCCTGTACCGTTCGATCTGCCGTAATCGCCGCAGGAGGCTGTCGCGCCGCGGGTGCGGGACGGCGTCGGGCGCTTCCGCGGTGAGGTCGATGTGCTTGGTGCCGTACTGCCACAGGAGGAGATCGTCCAGCAGGCGGTCCGGGCCGGGGGAGTAGCGGTGGTCCAGGGCCTTGCGCACCTCGGTGATGCGGTTGGCGCTGAGCAGCCCGGCCAGCTGCATGGTCTGGTTGAGGCCGTGGGCGGCCAGGAGCTCGGCGGCCCAGCCCCAGTCGTCATCCACCTTGCGGTCCACGTGCGGAAGGAGGGTGCGCCACACATCGCGGATGCGGTTGGGCGTCAGCGGCGCCGCGCCCTCGCCGTCC
Source organism: Pseudarthrobacter sp. NPDC092424 (assembly GCF_044754925.1). NCBI lineage: Bacteria > Bacillati > Actinomycetota > Actinomycetes > Micrococcales > Micrococcaceae > Pseudarthrobacter > Pseudarthrobacter sp. NPDC092424. The sequence goes on from NZ_JBIVQC010000003.1 coordinate 253,680, forward strand.
ATGTCCCAGAAACTGCGGACCTCCTCGTAGCGCTCGTGCAGGTCGGCGAAGGCGGTCTCCACGGTTTCCAGCATGGCTGCAGTCGCCGTGAACTGGCGGTCGAAGTGCGGCGTCCAGGCTCGCGGGTCCTCGGCCTTGAAACGGATGTCGTGCTCGATCTCGCTCCAGGCGTGCGCGAAGATGGTCCGGATCTGGCACTCGAAGAAGTAGCTGCCGTTGGGCGGAATGTCCGGGTTGAAGACCTGCTGGTACTCCTTGACGGCCTCGTTCTGGAGGGTTCGCAGGATCAGGTGCCGGCTGGAATAGCCGTAGGTGCCCGACTCGATCGAGCCGATGTCCTTTTCCCGGTCGCCGCGGCAGTCGAAGAGCTGGCGCTGGCGCTTGATGATGTTGGCCACCACCGCGTTCTCGGCCGGCAGCTTGGTGATGACCCGGATGCCCACCATGTCATTCAAGGTGCGGAACGGGTCCGGGAACTTCAGCACCGGCGGCCCGCCTGGCTCCAGCGGCTCCTCAACCCTAGAGATCTTCTCGCGGAAGGACTCAACGGTCTTGGTCCGGCCCGTGACGAACAGCGGGGTGACCTCGGTGTCCTTGAGCATGTCCCGGGTGAGCGTGAGGACGTCCCGGGTGACCAGCTTCAGGGCAGGGCGGACGCGCTCGTAGATCTCCACGTTGTGCTGCACGGATTCGCGAAGAGTTGCGTCCAGGCTGTCCCAGTTACTCGGCATGGCTCCAGCTTACGGCGGGGGTGTGACACATGGCGGGACCGCGTGCCTAAGGTAAAGGAACCAGCCCGCCGGACCGAAAGCCCTGCCATGCCTTCCTACGCCGAATTTCCGTTCTCCCAAGTAGACGTCTTTGCCCCCGGCCCGCTGCCCGGAAATCCGGTGGCCGTAGTGCACGGCGCGGACGCCCTGACCACCGGTCAGATGCAGCGGTTCGCCAACTGGACCAACCTCTCGGAAACCACATTCCTGCTGGAACCCAACGCTCCGGAAGCGGACTACCGCGTGCGGATCTTCACCCCCGCGGACGAACTGCCCTTCGCCGGCCATCCCACCCTGGGCACGGCACACGCCTGGCTCACCGCGGGCGGACAGCCCCGGGACAAGGGGGAGCTGGTGCAGGAGTGCGGCGCCGGCCTGGTGCGCGTCCGCGCTGGCGGCCAGTCAGGGGCCGCAGAATATGCGTTTGCCGCCCCGCCACTTCGGCGGTCCGGTCCGGTTGAGCAGGCCACGCTGGAACAGGCGGTGGCGAGCCTGGGCGTTGACCCCGTACGGGTCCTGGGCAGCAACTGGGTGGACAACGGTCCGGGCTGGATGGGCATCAGGCTGGACTCCGCGGAAACCGTCTTGGGCCTGCGCCCGGACTTTGCGGCCATGGGCTCCTTGAACCTTGGCGTCATTGGCGCCTATGGCGCGGGCGGCCCGGCGGATTACGAGGTCCGGGCGTTCGTTCCGAGCCTCGCCGTGCCGGAGGACCCCGTAACGGGAAGTGTCAACGCGGGCCTGGCTCAGTGGATGCGGTGGGAAGGCAACGCGCCGGAGAACTACACGGTCCAGCAGGGCACGGTGCTGGGCCGCGGCGGCCGTATCAGCATCACGAATGAAGCGGACACCACGTGGGTGGGCGGCGCCTGCCGGACCGTGGTCAGCGGCCAGGTCACCATTTAGGTCAGGTAGCCATCTAACCGCCAGCGTCCGTCGGCGCGGCCCGGTCATCAATCCCGGCGGCCAGCCCATCGATCCGCTCCAGTGCGCCGGTGAGCCGTTCCACGGTGGACCACAACGCGGGATGCTGCCGGCGGATGTCCTCAAGCGTGCTTCCGGCAGAACGGAGCGCGCCAAGGTCGAAGCTGACGTTGGTGCGCGCACCGGCCACCGCCGCGCGCAGAGCACCGAAGGCCACCACGACGTCGGCAACCAGGGCGCGGTTGCCGTTGCCTGCCAGCCAGGCGAGGTCGTCCACGGCGGCGATGGCGCGGTCGCCCAGCACCGCGGACGCCTTCGCGGCTTCCACCGAGGCGGCCCGGATAGCCTCGTCGCGCTCCGGGCCCGGATCCAGCCGGAAGGCGGCCCCGAAAGCCTGTGAGGCGGTCGCATCCTCATCAGCCAGGCGCAGCGCCTCGGCCCGAAGGTCCCGGGCGCGCGCCCGGATGCGCTCCACCTCGCCGCCTGCCTCGCCGTCGGCCTCTGAATAGCCCGCCACCATGGAGGTGAGCGACGCCGCCACCGCCAGCATCAGGCCGGTCCCGGCGCCGCCGCCGGGAGAGCCGGTGGACTCGGCCAGCGCGCGGGTCCAGTCCTCAACGGTGGAGCCTTGGGTGGTCACGGCAGCAGAATCATCCATGGCATCCAGTGTGCCCGCTCACCGGGGCGGCAGCGTGGTATTCCCACCGAGTGGCGGCGTCCGGGGCGGAACGGTGCGCCGCTGGCGGGTGGCCTCGATGGCCGAGGCCAGGTGCAGCAGGGTGCTGTCGGTGTAGGCCCGTCCGGCGATGGTCAGCCCCACCGGCATGCCAGTGTCGGCCATGGTCCCCATGGGAACCGTGACGGTGGGAATGCCCAGGTGCCGGAGGGCCAGGTTGCCGTTTGCAACCCATACGCCGTTGCGCCATGCCAGCTCTGCCGCAGCCTCGTTTGTGTCGGCGTCCGCAGGTCCAACATCGGCCGCCGCCGGAAAGACGACGGCGTCCAGGCCGTGCCGGTCCATCCAATCCTCGAGGTCGATCCGCCGGGTCTCCTCCAGCCCGCGCAGGCCTTGGGCCAGATGCGGAATGTCCTCCAGGGCCGGGATCCCGCATTCGCGTGCCCGCTCCACGTACCCGGCAGGGTCGAAATCCAGTTCGGCGTAGCGGTCCGGCAGTGCCCCGTCCGGATGAGGAAAGATGCTGGGCCCGTCGACGTCGGCAAGGCGGTTCAGGGACGGGTCGCCGTTGGCGTCGAGGAAGTCGTTCCAGGACCACATGGACAGATCCCAGAGCTCGCGTTCGAGGTATGCCGGGCTGACGAGTCCGCGGGTGGCGATGGTGGGTGCACCGGGGCGGTCCCCCTCGTAATTGCTGACCACGGGAAAATCCACCTCGACCACCTGGGCGCCTGCGGCCTCCAGGTCAGCCCTCAGGCGCTGCCACAGCTCCAGCACTGAGGGCCTGGTAAGGATTTTCTTCCCGGTGGGGCCGCCAAAACCCGGGGCCGGGTTCGTTCCGGCACCGGGATCGGCATTGATGTACATCCGGGGAACTCCGAAGCGCCGCCCGTCGAGGGCGCGTTCGGCCGACTCCCTGTCCGCGACCGCAAGGGAAGCATAGTCAGCAGGCCGAACGCTGTCCGCCGTCGGGATCTTCACCCAGGGTTGGGTGCGCCAGAAGTCACCGCGGGGCTGGGCGTCGTCGGCGACGATGACGTCCAGGACCTCAAGGAGGTCCGGCATGCTGCGGGTATGTGGCACCACCACGTCCATCGTGGGTACCAGTGGCCAGTTCCCGCGGACGGAGATGACCCCCCGGGACGGTGTGTACGCGCAGAGGGCATTGTTGGACGCGGGTGCCCGGCCGGATGACCAGGTTTCCTCGGCCAGACCGAATGCGGCGAAGCTGGCCGCCGTCGCGGTCCCGGAACCGTTTGACGAGCCCGAGGCGAAGGCCGCCGTCAGGTACCTTGCGTTGTAGGGGCTCTCCGCCCGCCCGTACAGTCCGCGCTGCATGCCGCCGTTGGCCATGGGCGGCATGTTGGTCAATCCGATCAGCACCGCCCCGCCTGCCCGGAGCCGCTCGATGGTGAATGCATCCGATCGCGCCACCAGATGTTCGAAGGCAGGAGAACCCGCGGCGACCGTCAGGCCGCGCACCTTGAAGCTGTCCTTGGCCGTGTATGGAATCCCGTCCATCGGTCCCAGCAGCGCTCCGGCGGCGCGGCGATCATCTGACGCCCGGGCTTCGGCGAGGGCTTCGGGGTTCATGGCCACCAACGCGTTCAGCCGGATGCCGCCCTGGTCATACGCCGCGATGCGGGCCAGGTATTGGCGGACCAGGTCCTCACTGCTCACCAGCCCGGCTTCCATGGCGTTGCGGAGCTCCGCAATCGAGGACTCTACGACGTCGAAGTGGCTCATCGGGCGCCCTTCCGGGCGGGCTGCTGCTGCGTGATGCAGTGGATGCCCCCGCCGAAGGCGAAGATATCGCGGGCGTCCACGAGTTCCACTGTGCGCCCCGGATAGGCCTCGGCCAGGATGTCCGCGGCCACCTTGTCATTAGGGTCGTCAAAGGCGCAGAGCACCACCACGCCGTTGGCGACGTAATGGTTGATGTAGGACCAGTCGACGAAACCGCTTCCGTCGTCCAGGACTGTCGGGGCAGGAACGTCAATGATGCGCAGGTGCCGGCCGCGAGCGTCCACAGCATCTTCCAGGATGCTGCGGAGCTCCCGGGTGACCCGATGGTCGGGGTGGCGCGGATCCTCCTGCCGGTGCAGCAGGACGGTGCCGGGTGCTGCGAACGCGGCCACGATGTCGACGTGTCCACGCGTGCCGAACTGGTCGTAGTCGCGGGTGAGCCCACGGGGCAGCCATATGGCCTTGGTGGTGCCGAGCTGCGCGTGGATCTCCGCCTCAACTGTTGCTTTGGTGGCGCCTGGGTTGCGGCCAGGGTCCAGCTGCACGGTTTCTGTCAGCAGGACTGTACCTTCGCCGTCCACGTGGAAGCCGCCACCTTCATTGACCAGGCTGCTGCTTCGCACCACGGCGCCGGCCCGGCCGGCGACAAATGACCCCAGGTGCCGGTCACTCTCCCATGCGGCCCAGTCCTGGCCGCCCCACCCGTTGAATGTCCAGTCGACGGCCGCAACGTCTCCTTCCTTCGTGTGCACGAAAGTGGGGCCGGAGTCACGGAGCCACGCGTCATCGAGGGGTGATTCGACGACGGCGACGTCGCCGCCGAGTTCGGTGCGCGCGATCCCGGCGTCGGCCGGGCGTGCAAGGACAGTGACCGGCTCATACTGGGCAATGGTCCTGGCTGCGGTTCCCCAGGCGTTGCGGGCTCTTGCCAGCGTGCTGCTGCCCGCGGCACCGAACGTGGGGTTGGCTGGCGGAAATGCCATCCAGGTCCGGGTGTGAGGATGCCATTCGGCGGGCATCAGGGGCGCTGCGGAGGAAATGGGGTTCATGGGTCGGAAGGTCCTCGTATCGGAATGGCGCAGCCTTCTTGCCGCACTATAAATGAATGACGTTCATTTATAGTGCGGCAAGAACGCGCGGGATGCAAGGTCTTCCTTGGGAGGGGCCGGTTGGCCTTGACGTGCCGGCTATTCCGGCAGGAGGGCCGCCAGCCCGGAGATCAGCGACTCAAGACCCAGGGTGAAGGCGGCGTCCGCAGGCTTCCCGCCTGACCGGGCAGCGCTGCGTACCGCCGAGGTGAAGTGCGGGGTGGATTCGGCCATGGAGCCCGAATCGAAGATGTCTTCCGGGGCGGTCGCGTCATACGCGGAGCCGAATATAAAGGACTCCAGGGCAACGATCGACGGCACGATCCTCTCCTCGGGGAACCCTGCTTCGGTGAATCCCCTGGTGACGGTTTCGTACATGGCCAGCGTCTGCGGCGCGTCGGTGACGGGCAGGACTGCGATCACCGGAATCAGCGGGGTGTGCTCCGCAAAAACATTGCGGTAGCTCCAGGCCCAGTGGCGCACGGCTTCATCCCAGGGCGCCGCGCCGAACCGGGAAACATCCACCAGTGACGCGAGGTGGTCTTCAACGAGAAGGAGGACGTCACGTTTGGCGGCCACGTGGTTGTAGAGGGCGGACGGGGCCACGTCCAGTTCCCTGGCCAAGGCGGCCATGGTGAGTCCGTCGTAACCCTTACGCTTGACGAGTTTCAGTGCTGCCGCAGTAATTCCGGCTTTGCCCAGGACTGCCGCAGAGGGCCGTCCGGCGCGCCGTCGTCCGACGCCCGGGCCGGCGGTTGAGCGTCCTTGGGCAGCAGGTACTGCAGGCATCACGGCCCTTTCTGTGGTGGTTCCTGCATTATTCCATCCGCTGCCTTCCCGCCGGGCCAGGAAGCGGCTAGGCTAAATAATGAACGTCATTCATTTAGTCGTTCATCGACTTGGACCCCACGCTGTGTGGGCTGCAGAGAGGACATCATGCTGAACCTGAACCGAGACGTCGTGGTCGTCGGAGCGGGGCCGTCGGGGCTGACAGCCGCGCGCCAGCTGAGGCGGGCCGGCCTTACGGTCGCCGTGCTGGAGGCGCGCGACCGCGTCGGGGGCCGGACCTGGACCGACACCGTGGACGGAGCAGTGCTGGAAATCGGCGGCCAGTGGGTTTCGCCGGACCAGACGGCGCTCCTGGAGCTTCTTCAGGAACTGGGGCTGGAAACCTATCCCCGTTACCGCCAAGGCGAATCGGTGTACATCGGCGCGGATGGAATCCCCGTGCGCTATTCCGGTGATACCTTCCCCGTGGAGCCGGCCACCGCCGTCGAAATGGCACGGCTGACCGGGCTGCTGGATGCCCTGGCCGCCGAAATTGGCGCGGCAGAGCCATGGGCCCATCCCAAAGCCCGCGAACTGGACACCATCTCCTTCCACCAGTGGCTGCGTGCGCAGTCGGGCAGCGAGGAGGCGTGCAACAACATCGGCCTGTTCGTTGCCGGCGGCATGCTGACCAAACCGGCGCACTCCTTCTCCGCCCTGCAGGCCGTGCTCATGGCCGCGTCGGCGGGCTCATTCAGCCACCTCACGGACGAGGATTTCATCCTGGACCGGCGCGTGGTGGGCGGGATGCAGCAGGTCTCGCTGCTGCAGGCCGAGGAGTTGGGGGACGACGTCGTCCTCGACAGTCCCGTCCGCACCATCAAGTGGGGTGGGAGTGCCGGCGCCGGCGTCACCGTCATGTCCGACCGCGCCACCGTCAATGCGCGCTTTGTCATCATGGCCGTGCCGCCGAACCTGTACTCCCGCGTATCCTTCGACCCGCCGCTGCCGCGCCGCCAGCACCAGATGCACCAGCACCAGTCGCTCGGTTTGGTGATCAAGGTGCATGCGGTCTACGGCACGCCGTTCTGGCGGGAGGCTGGACTTTCCGGTACCTGCTTCGGCGCCGGATCGCTGGTCCAGGAGGTGTACGACAACACCAACCAGGGGGATCCGCGCGGAACGCTGGTGGGTTTCGTTTCGGATGAAAAGGCCGACGCCGTCTTCGAGTTGGATGCCGAAGGCCGCAAGCGGGCCATCCTTGAGTCCATTGCGGCCTTCCTGGGCCCGAGGGCCCTTGACCCGGAGGTGTACTACGAATCGGACTGGGCCTCCGAGGAATGGACGCGGGGAGCCTACGCATCCAGTTACGACCTGGGTGGTCTCCACCGGTACGGCAAGGACCAGCTGGCACCGGTGGGTCCCATCTATTGGTGTTCCTCGGACCTTGCCGCCGAGGGCTACCAGCACGTGGACGGCGCCATCCGGATGGGCACGCTGACCGCCGCAAGGATTTCCGCTGTTGCAGGAGCTTCGGCTGACGCGATGGCGGCAGTTTCGGCAGGCATCTAGCCGGATTCCGGCTGTACCTGAACGGCAAACGGGCCCCGTCCGGAGAATCTCCGGACGGGGCCCGTTTTATGCCGTGGGTCTGGTCTACTCCGGAACCACCAGGGCGGGAGTGTCCTGCCGCAGGGTCTCGCCGCTGAAGAATCCGGGCCGCAGCCGGGACATGATGACCATGAAGACGGCTCCGAGGACCAGGATGCCGACGCCCAGGACGAAGACGAGCCCGACACCGAACAGTTCCGATCCGCTGCCGAATTCCGGCGCAAGGCTGTCCACCGCCGTCTGCAGGAATACCACCAGCAGGCCGGTACCGCCCAGCAACGGGCATGCCAGCCGGAACACGAAGTTGCGGATGCTGCTGAAAACGCTGTTGCGGAAGTACCAGGCGCAGGCGAATGCCGTGAGGCCGTAGTAGAAGCAGATCATCAGGCCGAGGGCAAGGATTGTGTCATTGAGGACGTTTTCGCTGACCACATGCATCACGGCGTAGAAGCCGGCGGAAAGGAGGCCGGCCGCGACGGTGGCGAAGCCCGGCGTCGCGAACCTGCTAAGGCGGTTGAACGGCGCGGGCAGGGCGCCGTAGTGCGCCATGGCGAGCAGGCTGCGGGACGGAGAGGTGAACGTGGACTGCAGGGAGGCGGCCGAACTGGACAATACGGCCAGGGACATCAGGATGGCGAACGGACCCATGATGGGCGACGCCAGCGCCGTGAAGATATTCGCGTGGTTTTCCTCGTTGTTCAGGCCCAGGCCCTCGGTGCCCACGCCGGCGAACATCATGGTGGCGATGCTGACCAGCAGATAGATGCCGAGGACAACGACGGCGGTGAGGGTTCCGGCGATGCCGGCCGTCTTCTTCCCGTTGGCGGTTTCCTCATTTACGGTCAGGCACACGTCCCAGCCCCAGTACACGAAGATGGACAGCGAAATGCCGGCGGCGACCTGGCCGAACGTCTCGATCCTTGTAACGTCGAACCATTCCCAGCTGAACGGGATCGATGTCGCGGACGAGGACCAGTTGGCGAAAGCCATGGCGACGAACATCCCGAGCACCAGCAACTGGAAGCCCACGAGTCCGTACTGCACCACCTTGGTGGCGTGCAGCCCCCGGTAGCTCACCCAGGCGGCCAGCGCCACGAAGACGAAGCACGTGGCGATGTTGAGGGGCTTGTTTGCCGCAAGGTCCGCCAGCCCCGGTGCGCCAGTGAGTTGGGCCAGGAAGAGATAGAAGAAGTCCACGGCCACCGCTGCAAGATTGGACAGCACAATGATGTTCGCGGCGAGCAGGCCCCACCCGCCCATCCATCCCACCCACGGACCGAACGCCTTGGTGACCCAGGTGAAGGTGGTGCCGCTGTCCGGCGAGTCGGCATTGAGCTCGCGGTAGGCCAGGGATACCAGGATCATCGGGATGAACCCGATGAGGAAGATGACGGGCAGTTGGAGTCCGGCTTCATTGATGGTGGGGCCCAGCGCGCTCGTCAGCGTATACGCCGGGGCGATCGTGGAGATTCCAATGACGACGACGGCTAGAAGGCCGAGTTGCCCGCCTTTGAGTCCTTTCGGACTAATGCCGTGCGGGGCTGCGGCCACGGCGGCTACGTTGCCGCCGGAGTTGGTGCGGATGCTTTGGGTCATGTCGCTCCCTTTCTGGGTATCGGCACAGCTCCATGAAACAGCAGTTTGCTGGCAAGGGGTGCCGTGGGACGCAACCGTCGCGAATGTTGCATGAGACGGCCGTCACTAAATGAAGGACGTTCATTTAGTATCAACCGAGCGGCAGCACGAGGCAAGCTCAAAATGAATAAAGTTCATTTGAGACAGGCCGGTTGGCCGCCGCCACCCGTCCTGCCCTCGGTGATGGAATGGAGGGGCTCTGTCACTTAGCCAGGGAGGACCCCATCACCGCAACCCCAGTCCAGCGCCACCGGTACAGCTACGGTGCTGATCCCAGCCAATGGGGCGAACTCTTCCTGCCCGGGCTGCCCGAGGACAGCGGCCCGCGCCCCGGGGGTGTCGCCGTCGTCATCCACGGCGGCTACTGGCGCTCCCGCTACGGCGCGGAGCTCGGCGAACCGCTCGCACTGGATTTGGCCCGCAGCGGTATCACCGCGTGGAACCTGGAATACCGGCGCGCGGGCAACGGTGGCGGCTGGCCCGCCACGTTCCAGGACATCCTGGCGGGCATCGGCAAGCTCCGGGACCTCGCGGAGAAGCATGTGCTGGACCTGAGCCGGGTGGTGGCGCTGGGCCACTCCGCCGGAGGGCACCTCGCCGTGTGGGCGGCCGGGCAGCAGGCGTCCGGCGGCGTCCGCCTCACCGGGGTGGTCAGCCAGTCCGGCGTGCTCAACCTGGCCCTCGCCGAGGAACTGAACCTCAGCGACGGTGCCGTGGCCAACCTGCTGGGCGGGCCGTCGTCGGCCGTTCCGGAGCGGCACCGCAGCGCCGACCCCATGGCGGCGCTGCCGTTGGACATCCCCGTGGTTGCCGTCCATGCGGAGGACGACGCCGACGTGCCGCCCGCGCTGTCTGCCACCTACGTCGCCGCGAGCGGAGCAGCCGGCGTCCCCGCGCGGCTGGTTACCGTCCCGGGGGACCACTTCGCGCTGATCGACCCTTCGGCGGAGGCTTACCGGACGTGCCGGGAGCTGGTCCGGGAGCTCTTAACCTAAGCCCCGGAAACGGAATTCTGGCAGAGTATGTCCATGCTCACAGTTATCGGCGAAGGCCTTGTTGACGTGGTCCAGCGCGCGTCCGGAATCGAAGCCCACGTGGGCGGCAGCCCGCTCAATGTTGCCGTCGGCCTGGCCCGTCTGGACCACCCCGTGCAGTTCATTGGCCGATACGGCCGGGACGCGTACGGCGATTCCGTTGCCGCGCACCTGCGCTCCAGCTCCGTGATGCTTCCGCTGGGCGCCGATGACCTTCCTACCAGCGTGGCCACTGCCCTGATCGATGACGACGGCGCCGCCACCTACACGTTCGACCTCACCTGGGAGCTTCCCGGCCTTCCCGAGCGGCTCGCCTTCATGCTGCAGGGCACCACCCTGCTGCACACCGGATCCATCGCGACGATGCTGGCGCCGGGCGCCAAAGAGGTGCTTGCCGCCGTCGAATATGCCCATCCGCACGCCACCATAAGCTTTGACCCGAACTGCCGGCCCAGCATCATCACGGATGTGGACTATGCGCGGCGGCAGGCGGAAAAGTTCGTCACCCTGGCGGACGTGGTGAAAGCCTCGGACGAGGACCTGGAGTGGCTGTACCCGGGCCAGGATCCGCTGGAATCTGCCCGCCGCTGGCTGAAGCTGGGTGGCTCGGAAGGGCCGGCCATGGTGGTGGTGACGCGCGGAGCCGCAGGCCCGTGGGGCATCACCGCGGCAGGGGAAGCGCACGCTGCGGCGCCGCGGGTGCAGGTGGCGGACACCGTGGGCGCGGGGGATTCGTTCATGGCGGCGCTGCTGTCCGGGTTGGTGGACCGCGGGCTGGACGGCGCCCAGAACCGTGAGGACCTGCGCGAAATGCCTGCTGAGACTCTCGCCGAACTGCTCGCCCACGCCGCCCGCGCCGCCGCCGTCACCGTCTCCCGGCCTGGCGCCAACCCGCCCACGCGCGAGGAGATGAACGCCGCCCCGGTGGAGTAGCGCCTACCCGCCGTGGGGCCGGAAGGAGCTGCCGCCGTCGTCCGATACGAAAACCCCGGCCGACGTCGCAGCCCAGATGCGCAGGCTGTCGCCGGAACCCGTGGCGGCGACAGCCATGGTGCGCCCCTCCAGCTGTCCCTTGGGTGTCCAGGTGGCGCCGCCGTCGGACGAGATGTGCACGGCGCCGGAGGGCTCCACCCCCACGGCGTCCAGGGGGCCGGCGAACGAGGCGAACTGGACCACTGGTCCGCCCTCCTCCAGCGCCCAGGTCCTGCCGCCGTCCGTGGAACGCTGAACGCCTTCTTCCGTGGTGGCCAGGACGGTGTCGGACTCGGGGTGCCCGGCCAGGGCCGCGGGCGCAAATGCCGCGGCCACCGTGTCCCAGGTGACGCCGTCCCTGCTGGTCCGGAGCGTGCCGTCGAAGGCGACGATCCCGGACTTGGTGGTGGTCAACGTGTGGAAATCTGACTCGCCTTGCCGCGAGACTTCCTCCCAGGTGGCGCCGCCGTCTGTGCTGCGGATCAGCCCCACCGGGTTGGGAAGCGTGGACCCGTGGCCGGGATGGCCGGACGCATAAAAGGTGTCCTGGTCCTTGGCGGCGGTGAACCCCATGAGGTCGATGGTGGGGCCAACCTTCACTGCCGGATCTTTCGTGACATCGAACAGGCCATCGTGTGTGGCCAGCAGGACCTTGCCGTCCGCGCCCACGCCCAGCCCGTGGACGTGCGCACTGGGCAGCGCGGACTGCGCAGCGGACGTTGTTGCGCTCCCGGGCGCGGCCCCGGGAGCGCAGGCGGCGAGGGAGACGGCAAGGACGACGGCGGCTGCCGCGCTACCGGCGGCGCGCAGGCGAAAGCTGGGGTGGGGCATGGGTATCAGCTTATCGGCGCGCGATCCGAGCTGCCCCGCCAGGAAAACTTTACCTTCCGGATGGTAAAGTTTGGAGGTGCGTGAGAACCAGCGGCCCCAGATCCTCGAAGCAGGTTTGCGGGTGGCCGCCCGAAGCCAGGGGGCCGCCATCACTTTGGACGCTGTGGCCTCGGAGGCAGGGGTGACCAAGCCCGGGCTGATGTACCACTTCCCAAACCGGGACGCGCTGATGGCCGCCCTCGTGCAATACGCCGCCTGCCAGCTGGAGCGCAGGATGGCCGCGCTGCTTGGCGGGGGCGATGCGACCGTCAAGCAGCGGTACCGTTCCTACATCCACGCCGCAGCCGAAGGGCAGAACATGCGCGCGGAGTGGGTGCTGTGGTTCCACTCGGCGTACAGGCCCGAGCTGCAGGAAGCCTGGGCCCGGCACCTGGACCCATGGCTGTCGATTCCCGAGGGCACTCCGCCTGGCCTGCGGGCCCGCCTCATGACAGCCCGGCTGGCGGCGGACGGATTATGGGCCGCCCAGGCAAGTGGTGTGGCCGCGCCAGACGAAGCTGACCGCGCGGCCATCCTCGGCCACATCCTCGGCCTGGTCGGGGAAGCGGGTGCGGAGTGAGGCAATGGCTCAGCCTCGGCGGCGCAATCGTCACTGAGGTCAGCGCCACCCTTGCACTGAAGGCAGCCCTGGAAGCGCCTGCCTGGTATGTCCTGGTGGTGGCCGGATACGCCGCGGCCTTCTCCCTGCTGGCTGTCTGCCTGCGCCTTGGCATGACCATCAGCGTGGCGTACGGTGCGTGGGGCGCCGGTGGAGTCGCCGCCACCGCCCTGCTCTCGGCAGGCATTTTCGACGAGCCGCTCACCGGGCTCATGGGGTTCGGCATAGCCCTCATCCTGGCTGGCGTAATCACCGTCGAGGTCTGCTCGCAGAGGGCCCGCAGGGCGGCGGAACGGGAGGGCCCGGCATGACATGGGTCTTTCTCGGCCTTGCCATCCTCACCGAAGTTGCGGCCACTATGTCGCTGCGTGCTTCCGAGGGTTTGAAAAAGAAACTCTGGCTCATTCCCATTCTCTCCGGATACCTCGGGGCCTTCACTTTCCTGAGCCTTGCGCTTGCCGCCGGGATGCCGCTTGGCGTGGGCTACGGCATCTGGGTGGCCTGCGGTGTGGCCCTGACGGCGGTGGCCAGCCGGATCTTGTTCAAGGAGCCCCTGACGCCCGTGATGGCCGGCGGAATCCTGCTCATTTCGGCCGGTGTGCTGGTTGTAGAGGCCGGTGCGGGCCAGGTGCACTAGAAGCACCATCCGGCCGGCGCCCCAAGGTGCACCCCGCAGGGTTTGCCCATAGTCTGGCCGGGTGGACACAACGACAGTGAACTCCGGAGAACAGCTTGACCGGCAGGCCCGCATACTCGAAGCCGCGCTGGACCTGCTGTCCCGCCACGGCATCTCAGGCGTAAGCATGCGCGCCGTGGCCCGCGAGGCCGGGGTGGCGCTGGGACTGGTGAATTACTACTTCGAAGACAAGTCGAGCCTGATCAAGGCCGCCCTGCGGCAGATCGACGAGCGCGACTTCAGGCTGGTCGCCCCCGACCCCGCATCGCCGCCCGATGAGCAGCTGCGAAGGGCGCTCCGGAGCGTTGCGGATCCGCAGTTCCTCACCACGCAGCACCTCTCCCTGCGCCTGCATCTGTGGGCGCTCGCCCAGGCGCATGAGGACTTTGCCCTGATCAACGCTGAGGCGTTCGACCGTTACCTGGCGGGACTGGCGGCCCTGATTGGTCATGCGAAGCCCATGCTGTCCGGCGACGACTGCCGGGAGCGCGCGGCCGACATCGTGGTGGTGCAGAACGGAATGTGGCTCACAGCGCTGCTTGGCGTGGATCAGGCGTCAATCCAGAGGAGCATCGCCCGGACCGAGGAAATCGCCTTCGCCGAATAGCCGGGTGCGCAGGGGAGTGCCGGCAGAAGCCTCACAGCACCGTTTGGCGTAATAAAGAAAAACTTTGAACGCTCGTTCAGTCGAGCTATTGAACACTTGTTCAAGGTGGACTACTGTCCATCGGTATGACCTACGCCACACAGTTCCGGAGCATGACAAAAACCAGCTACGACTACGTCATCGTCGGCGGCGGAAGCGCGGGTTCCGTGCTCGCCAACCGGCTGAGCGACGGCGGCCGGGCCAGCGTCCTGGTCCTCGAGGCCGGGCGGAGCGACTACCCTTGGGACCTCTTCATCCAGATGCCCGCCGCGCTCACGTTCCCCAGCGGCAACCCGCTCTACGACTGGCGCTACGAATCGGACCCCGAGCCCCACATGGGCGGCCGCCGCGTGGCACATGCGCGCGGCAAGGTCCTGGGCGGCTCGAGCTCCATCAACGGCATGATCTTCCAGCGCGGCAACCCCCTCGATTACGAGCGCTGGGGTGCCGATCCCGGCATGGAAACCTGGGACTTCGCGCACTGCCTGCCGTACTTCAACCGGATGGAAAACGCGCTCGCCGCCGACCCGGACGATGAACTCCGCGGGCATGACGGCCCGCTGGTCCTGGAACGCGGCCCGGCCACGAACCCGCTCTTCCAGGCGTTCTTCAAAGCCGCGCAGGAAGCCGGCTACCCGCTGACGGACGACGTCAACGGCTACCGCCAGGAAGGCTTCGCGGCCTTTGACCGCAACGTGCACAAGGGGCAGCGGCTCTCGGCGTCGCGCGCCTACCTGCGGCCCAATTTCGGCCGGAACAACCTGACCGTCCTGACCCGGGCACTGGCCACCAAGATCAACTTCACGGGCAACGTGGCCACCGGCGTCACCTACCGCCGCAACGGCAAGACCCACCAGGTGAACGCGGGGGAGGTGATCCTGGCCGGCGGCGCCATCAACACCCCGCAGCTGCTCCAGCTCTCCGGCGTCGGCGACGCAGCCCACCTGAACTCCCTGGGCATCAACTCCGTGGCCAACCTGCCCGGCGTTGGACAAAACCTGCAGGACCACCTGGAGGTCTACATCCAGCACGCCTGCACCCGGCCGGTGTCCATGCAGCCGGCCCTGGACGTGTGGCGCATGCCCTGGATCGGCATGCAGTGGCTGCTTGGGCGGAAGGGTCCGGCCGCCACCAACCACTTCGAGGGCGGCGGCTTCGTCCGCTCCAACGAGGACGTGGCGTACCCGAACCTGATGTTCCACTTCCTCCCGGTGGCGGTCCGCTACGACGGGCAGAAGGCGGACGCGAAGCACGGCTACCAGGTGCACATCGGCCCTATGTACTCGGATGCCCGCGGCACGCTCAAGATCAAGTCCACCGACCCCACCGTGCACCCGTCCATGGTGTTCAACTACCTGTCCACCGACCAGGACCGCCGTGAATGGGTCGAGGCCATCCACGTGGCCCGCGACATCCTGGGCCAGTCCGCCATGAGCCCCTTCAACGGCGGCGAGCTCTCGCCCGGCCGTGCGGTGCAGACCGACGCCGAGATCCTGGACTGGGTTGCCCGCGATGCCGAGACGGCGCTGCACCCGTCCTGCACCGCCAAGATGGGCCCGGACTCCGACCCGATGGCCGTGGTGAACCCCCTGGACATGACCGTGCACGGCACCCGCGGCCTCCGCGTGGTGGACGCCTCGGCCATGCCCTACGTCACCAACGGCAACATCTACGCCCCCGTGATGATGCTCGCCGAAAAGGCCGCCGACCTGATCGCCGGCAAGGCACCCCTGGCGCCGCAGCACGCGGAGTTCTACCGGCACGGCATCAGCCCGCTGGAGCGCCCTGCCGCAGGCAGCGGAACAGCCGCGGCGGCACGGGCCTGACGATGACTGACGCACAGAAGAAGGAGCAACCGTGACCGCCACGATTGAGCAGGCACACCACGCCGGGCAGGAGCAGGACACTGTGAAAGGCCTGTACATCGACGGCGCCTGGCAGCAGGCGTCCGACGGCGGCACAACAGTTGTGCGCTGTCCCGCGGACGGCAGCGGGGTGGCAGTAGTCGCCAAGTCGACGCCGGAGGACGCGGAGCGGGCCATCGCCAGTGCACGTGCAGCGTTCGACGGCGGGCCCTGGCGGCGGCTCACCGACCTTGAACGCGGGGCGGTCATGCTTCGCGTGGCCGAACTGCTGGAGCGGGACAAGGCCGCCTATGCCCGGGCCGAGGCGCTCGACACCGGCAAGCGCCTTGTCGAAGCCGAATACGACATCGACGACATCGCCGCCTGCTTCCGCTATTACGGAAAGGTTGCCGGCCTCGACGCCGGCCGGGTGATCGACACCGGCCGCCCGAACGCCATCAGCCGTGTGGTGTACGAGCCGCTGGGCGTCTGTGCCCTCATCGCACCCTGGAACTACCCGCTCCTGCAGGCCGCCTGGAAGGTGGCCCCGGCGCTCGTCGCGGGAAACTCGTTCGTGCTCAAGCCCAGCGAGCTCACGCCGTCCACCGCCATCCTGCTCATGGAGACCCTTGCGGAAGCCGGGGTTCCCGCCGGCACCGCAAACCTGGTGACCGGAAGCGGGTCGAAGGTGGGCGGCCCGCTCAGCTCCGACCCGCGCGTCGACCTCGTCTCCCTGACCGGCAGCCTGGCCACCGGCCAGACCATTATGGCCGCCGCCGCGGAGACGGTGAAGCGCGTCGCCTTCGAGCTCGGCGGAAAGAACCCCAACGTCGTCTTCGCGGACGCGGACTGGGACGCCGCCGTCGACAACGCCCTGACCGCCGTCTTCCTGCACTCCGGCCAGGTCTGCTCGGCAGGGGCTCGGCTCGTCGTCGAAGAGTCGATCGCAGAGCGGTTCGTGGCCGAGGTTGTGGAGCGGGCGCAAAAGATCCGGATGGGCGGCCCCTTCGATCCCGACGCCGAGACGGGCCCGCTCATTTCCGCCAAGCACCGGGACCAGGTCCACGCCTATGTCCAGGCCGGCATCGCGGAGGGCGCCGCGCTGTTGTGCGGCGGTTATATCCCGGACGACGGACCGCTCGCGGACGGCTTCTTCTACCCGCCCACGGTGCTCGGCAACTGCCGCTCAGGCATGAGTGTGCTGCGGGAGGAGTCCTTCGGCCCGGTGCTGACGGTCGAGACGTTCCGGTCCGAGGACGAGGCCGTGGCCATCGCCAACGACACGGAGTACGGCCTGGCGGGCGCGGTGTGGACGTCGGATGCGTCCAAGGCGCAGCGTGTTGCGGGTGCCCTGCGGCACGGAACAGTATGGATCAACGACTATCACCCGTACGTCCCGCAGGCGGAATGGGGCGGCTTCGGGAAATCCGGCATCGGCCGGGAGCTCGGCAGCGCGGGCCTCAACGAGTACCGCGAGGCGAAACATATCTGGCAGAACATCCGGCCCGCGCCCAGCGGCTGGTTCGGCGCGGCTCCGGCCCCGGGGGAAACGGGGGAGGGCGCAGCCAACGAGGCAATCTAACCGGGGGAACAGGCCGTGCCGCGCACTGCAGCAGCCGGCCAGCTACACAACCCGCGTCCAATGGCGGCCGCGGGTCATCACCATCGTGCTTTTTAGACTTAGGAGTTCGGATGTTGGCACCCAGCAAGAGTACTGATTCAAGCGGCATGGCCGAGTTCGGCTATGCCCAGACCCTGGACCGGAGCATCGGCAAGTTCGCCAGCTTCGCGGCCGGGGTCAGTTATATCTCCATCCTCACCGGCGTCTTCCAGCTGTTCTACTTCGGCTACGCCATGGCCGGCCCCGCCTATGCCTGGTCGTGGCCGCTGGTCTTCGCCGGGCAGCTGATGGTTGCCTTGTGCTTCGCAGAGCTGGCAGGCCGCTACCCTGTGGCCGGATCGGTGTACAACTGGGCCAAAAGGCTCTCCTCCGGCACCTTCGCCTGGCTCGCGGGGTGGTTGCTGCTGATTTCCTCCATCGTCGCGCTGGGGGCCGTGGCGCTTGCGCTGCAGCTGACCCTGCCGCAGATCTGGTCCGGTTTCCAGATCATCGGGGACGGCACCGGCACCTATGATTACGCGCTCAACGGTGTCCTGCTGGCAAGCATCATGATCGCCGTCTCCACCCTCATCAACGCCTTCGGCGTGAAACTCATGACCAAAATCAACAGTGTGGGCGTGTTCGTGGAGCTCGCTGCCGCCGTGTTGCTCATCCTCGCCCTCGGCTGGCACATGCTTCGCGGGCCCGGCGTCCTCTTTGAAACCACGGGCTTCGGAGAGGACCATCCGCTGGGCTTCTTCGGAGTGTTCATCATCGGCGCCATGGCATCCGGTTACGTGATGTACGGCTTTGATACCGCGAGCTCCCTTGGCGAGGAGACGAAGGATCCCAAGCGCACGGCACCCAGGGCAATCCTGCGGGCCGTCACCGCGTCCTTCGTGCTGGGCGGGCTGATCCTGCTCACCGGCCTCCTCGCGGCTCCCGACCTGTCCGACCCCAAGCTTGGCTCGGCCGACGGCGGCCTGCAGTACATCGTGCTCTCCGTGCTGGGCGGCCCCTTCGGCAAGGCATTCCTTGTCTGCATCGTAGTGGCCATCATGGTTTGCACGCTGGCCGTGCATGCCGCCGCCATCCGGATGATGTTCGCCATGGCACGGGACAACAACCTGCCGTTCAGCCGGCAGCTGGGCAAGGTCCATCCGGTCCGAAAGACTCCCACCGTTGCCGCCATCGTGATCGGCATCATCGCCATCACCCCCCTGATCGTCAACGTTTCCCAGCCCGCGATCTTCACCATTCTCTCGAGCATCAGCATCGTGCTGATCTACCTCTCCTACCTGCTGGTCACCGTCCCCCTGCTCCGCAACCGCCTGGCAGGGAAGTGGCCGCTGCGCGACGGCGCTGAGGCCGGTTTCAGCATGGGCAAGTGGGGCCTGCCCGTGAATATCCTCGCCGTCGCGTGGGGCGGGGCCATGACACTGAACCTCATCTGGCCGCGCCCGGAGATCTACAACTCAGTGCCGCCGTTTGAGTGGTACCTGCAGTGGGGCGGCGTCCTGTTTGTCACCGCTGTTACCGTGGCCGGCGTCCTGATGTACCGCCTGAAGCTTCGGCACCGGACGGGCGTCCTCGACGGGCATGCCGCCGCAGCCGCCACACCGTTCACCGCGGACGTGGCCAATGAGTACCGCGACCCGCTGGCAGAACATGGTGCTGCGTCAGGGGTACGCGCCGGCTCATAGGATCCGGTTTCGGCGGCACCCAGGCACGGGCATCCCTCGCAAATCCCAACGGCGAAGGGATGCCCGTCCGTCTGCGTTCAGCTGCCGTTCAGTTGGAGGGTGCTGCTGCCGTCCTTGCCGGTCCGGAGCCTGCCGTCGAAGCGCGCGTTCGGGACCAATGGCACTGCCCCGGGAACCGGAAACCACCGACGATGTAAGTGCCATGAACGCCTGCACATCGCCGGTCGTCCTCCAGCGCCGGGACTTCCTGGGACTCTCCATCGCAGCCGCCTCCGCCGCGCTCCTTGCAGGGTGCACGCCCTCCGGCCGGTCCGGCGGCCAGCGCATCCTCGCCGACGACGCAGCGGCCCGCGCCGCGGAGGACGCGCGCCCGTCCAGCGGCCGGACGGTCAAGGGCACGCTCACCGCCGCCCCATTCACTGCGGACCTGGGCGCGGCAGTATTGGGCGGCGGGAAGCTGTCCACCTGGGGCTACGACGGCGCCATAAACGGCCCGCTGCTGCGCGGCTCTGTGGGCGACAGCCTGGAAGTGACCCTGCGCAACCGCCTGCCCGAACCCACCAGCGTCCACTGGCACGGCCTGGCCCTGGCCAACAGCCAGGACGGCGTGGAGAAGCTCACCCAGGAGGCCACGGCCGCGGGCTCCAGCTTTAACTATGGCTTCCGCCTCGCCCACCCGGGAACCTACTGGTACCACTCCCACATGGAACTCCAGCGCGAACGCGCCCTCTACGGCGCCCTCATCGTGGACGATCCGGACGAGGCCAAGGACTACGACCACGAGTGGGTCATCCTCCTGGACGATTGGCTGGACGGCGTCACAGGCACCCCCGAAGAGGCCCTCGCCGAGCTCAGCCAGGGCATGGGCTCCATGATGCAGGGCGGGCACATGGCCATTGGCCCGGCGAGCCCGTTCCTCGGCGGCGACGCCGGAGATCTGCGGTATCCGCTCCACCTGTTCAACGGCCGGGCCCCTGCGGATCCGGACATCCTTGCCGCAAAGCCCGGGGACCGGGTCCGCCTGCGGATCATCAACGCCGCCGGAGACACCGCCTACCGGGTAGGCGCCCCGGGCGTCCGGCTGACGGTGACCCACACCGATGGCTTCCCCGTGGAGCCCAAGGAAGCGGACGCCGTCGTGCTCGGCATGGGCGAGCGGATCGACGCCCTCCTGACCGTCCCCGCCGGCTGGACCCCGCTGATGGCCCTCCCCGAGGGCAAGACCGGCCTGGCGCTGGGGCGCATCCGCGCCGGAACCGGCCAGGAGCCGGTTTCCGCCGCCCTGCCCTCCCGGATCAACGGGGAAGTGTTCGACGGCGGCCGCCTCACCTCCGCGCCGTCCGTCCGCCTGCCGCGCAAACCCGTGACCGTGCGCCACGCCGTGCGCCTGACCGGTTCGATGATGGGCTACAACTGGGGGATCAACGGCCGCCGCTTCGCTCTGGACTCCCCCTACGACGGTGCGCTCGCCGTCCGGGAGGGGGACCGCGTGCAGCTGGACTTCATCAACCCAAGCATGATGTGGCACCCCATGCACCTGCACGGGCACACCTTCCAGATCGGGGAGTCGGGCGCCCGGAAGGACACCGTGATCGTGCGGCCCGGGAGTGCGGTGTCCGTGCTGTTCGACGCCGACAACCCCGGCCAGTGGCTGTACCACTGCCACAACGCCTACCACGCGGCCAGCGGGATGATGGGAGTCCTCAGCTACGTCCGCTGACGCCCCGTAGACTGGCAGGATGCGGCTGGTAGCAAGTGATATCGACGGAACAATCCTGGGTCACGACGGGAAAATCAGCGCCCGCACCGTCCGCGCGTTCCACGCCTGCCGGGATGCGGGCATCGAGCTCGTCTTCGTCACAGGCCGGCCGCCGCGCTGGCTCCACCCGCTCGAGGAGCAGCTGGGCCATACCGGCAGGGTGATCTGTTCCAACGGCGCCGTGGTGTGGGACCTGGAAGCGGACAAGCTCGTCTCTGCCCGGACGCTGACCACCGACGCCGTGCTGGAACTGCGCCGGATCATCAAGCAGCTACGGCCCGCTGCCCTGTTCGCCGCGGAAACCCTGGACGGCTTCCACCTGGAGCCCGGCTTCATTGAGAACGGCTCCAGCGAGCTGCTGGGCGAGTTCACGCCCGCCCCGCTGGCCGCGACCCTGGCCGCCGGTGAGGCCGTGGCCAAGTTCCTGGCCATTGTCCGGGAGGGCACCGCCGATGACTTCCTGGCGCAGGTTCGTCCAGCCGTTGCGCATCTGGCGTCCGCCACCCATTCCGCCCCCAACCTGGCGATGCTGGAGCTGGCCGTCCCCGGCGTCAACAAGGCGGTCACGCTGGCGGGGTACGCAGCGTCCCTGGGGATCGGGGCAGCCGACGTGGTGGCTTTCGGCGACATGCCCAACGACATCGAGATGCTCCGCTGGGCCGGCCACGGGTATGCCATGGCCAGCGGCCACCCCGCGGCGATCCGAGCCGCGGGCCGGCAGGCACCGCACTTCGATCAGGACGGCGTCGCCCAGGTCCTCGAGGAACGGCTCGCAGCCCTGGGCGTCCGGCTATAGGCCCGCTATAAGCCGGCTGTCAGCTGGCGCTCACCCGGCGTTCATCTTGGCTCCCTACTTTGGAGTAGGGAAACCGATGAGGGGGTAATGATGGGCAGAACCGCAAAACGCCACATGGTGGACGGGCCCGTGCGGAAGGTATCGCCGGCGCCGCACTGGAAGAAGCTCCGGCAGGGCGACCGGGTCCGTGTGGAGCTCGCTCCGGGCTTCGAAACCGGCGGAATCGTGGACGCAGTGACGGCGAACCACGAGGCCGTCTGGGTTAACCTGGACGACGGTGCGGGCCGCACGCTTCTGCACTGCAGCGACAGCGTGGACATCCGTCCCGGCGACGCCTGAAACTCCGGTACGCTCACGGGGTGAGCCTGCCATTTTTTGAGGACCATCCGGCCGCCCTGGCGCACCGAGGGTTCTCGCGCGAAGGGCTGGAAAACTCCATGGCCGCGTTCCGCGCCGCCGTCGAACTCGGCTACCGCTACCTGGAAACGGACGTGCACACCACGTCCGACGGCGTCCCGCACCTTTTCCACGACAGCACCCTCGAGCGCGTGACCGGCAGCCCGGGCAGGATCTCCGGCCTGACTGCGGAACAGGTGGCGGATGCCCGGATTGGCGGCACGGAGCAGGTTCCGCGGCTGGACGCCCTTCTTCTGGAGCTGCCGGAGGCCTTGCTTAACCTGGACGTGAAGGACTGGAATTCCGTCGTGGCAGTAGCGGCAGTCATCGAACGCCGCCAGGCGCACCACCGGGTCCTGGTCACCAGCTTCTCGGACCGCCGGCGCAGGGCGGTCCTGAAACGCCTGAGCCGGCCGGTCGCCTCGTCTGCCGGGTTAGGGCTGAGCGCCGTCTTTACGCTGCTGGGGCCTGCACTTCCCGCGCCGGTGTTCCGCCGGGTGATGCCGCGGATCCTGCACGACGTCCATGCCCTCCAGGTTCCCGTCCGGTACGGTCCGGTCCGTGTGGCCACGCCCGGTTTCATCCGCCGGGCGCACTCCCTGGGCCTGGTGGTCCACTGCTGGACCATCAACGACCCGGGCGAGATGCGGCGGCTGCTGGACCTCGGCGTGGACGGAATCGTCACCGACCGGGCGGACCTGCTGCGGGACGTGCTGATGGAGCGGAATCAATGGCCGGATGGTCCGGTGCGGTAATCGGTTGCGGTGGCCGACGGGTCCTGACCGCCCTCGGAAGGATCCGCACGCAACTCGTCAGGATCGCCTTCGGGCAGGCCGCCCGGGCCCGCAACGCGTCCCGGGCCCGGCGCAGCCGCGTCGGTGCCGCCGGTCCCGTCCTCCGCAATGGCTTCAGTTGGTTTGGAGCCGGATCTTTCCGCGTCCAGGCCCTGCGGGCTCGCCGAGACCGGACCGGGCGCCGCGCCCGTCTTCAGGCCCGGTGCTTTTTGCTTCTCCGCCTCCAGGGCGTTGGAGCCTTCGCTGATGGAGGAGTGGACTTCAACGTCATCGTTAGGATCAGTAGGCTCCGGAACGTTGGACTTTTCCACCGGGTCCGATGTCCCTGCGAGGTCTTCCATCGCGTTCTCCGCCGCCTTGCCGATGTTGTCGCCGATTCCCATGACTGTTCCTCCTGACATCGTGCGGGGCCACCATCGGTGGCACTGCCTTGCAGTTCCAGAATTATCAGCAGGCTTACATTTAGTCCAGTGCAAGACTGCCTGGACGGCGGACGCCGACACCCCGGTTTTCAGGAAGTTCCGCCGGCGGGCCTCATCCCGGATCCGTCGGCCGCGAGCTGCCGTTTCAGCCCGTCCGGATCCAACCGGGTATTCCAGCCGGCCCAGTCCTGCGGCCGCACGGACGGCCTGCCCAGGAGGTACCCCTGCCCGGCGTGAATTCCCAGCTCGGTCAGGGCCTTGAGTTCGCCCGGCGTTTCGATGCCTTCAGCCACCAGGGACGTTCCCACTTGCGCAGCGAAGTCAACCAGGCAGGCTGCAAGGGCGCGCTGGACTTCATCCGTGTCCACGCCGCTGATGACGTTGCGCCCCACCTTCAGGAAGTCGGGCTGCAAATGGATCATTCGGCTCAGCGCGCCGGCGCTGGGCTGGGTGTCATCGATGGCGATCCGCAGGCCCCTCTCGCGGAAAGGGTTAATGGCCGTCATGAACTGCAGGTATTCCGCGTCCGAAATGTCTTCGGTCAATTCGAGCACTACCCGATTAACCGGCAGGTCGATGTGCTCGAACAATTCGGGCAGCCGCGGGTCGATGCAAGACATGGGGGAAATGTTCAGGGAAACGTACAGGTGCTCGGGCAGGTCCCTTGCCGCAGCGGCAGCCGAACCCAGTGCGGCGAACTCAAGATTGGCCCCGAGCCCAACGGAAGCCGCCTCTGCAAACCACAATTCCGCGGCCGCGCCGTCGTCGCTGACAAACCGGGAGAGGGCTTCGGCGCCCACGACGGATTTGTCATTGAGTCCGTAAATCGGCTGGAAGGCCGTCATCAGCATCCGGCTTTGCAGCAGTGCGCTGATCCGGGACATGCTCCGGATGGCGTCCATCTGTTCGGCCAGCTTGGGCGGAATGACGGGAAGGGCTCGATGCGCTGTGCCGGCCTCCGGCGCATGGCGGGACCGCGGTTCGTCGCGGCGCGATTCCATGAGGTACTCCAGGAGCGCCCGTTCGGGAACTCCAGGGTTCTCTTCGAGGCTTCTGCTGAGGCGCTGGCGCACACCGGCGCCGGACGGATCAGTATCCGCCAAGACTCCGGCAATGATTCCCCATGCCTGTACCCGAACCGACATTAGCTACGCCCCCAGTTGACGAAGTAATGACCCAGTGGCCGTTTGATTCCCAAGTAAACGCCTTTGTAAAAATGGTGCCGCAAACGCCTTGATTTAGCGGCCATAAAAGCGGACACCGTTAGTTGATGGTATATCGGCGCAGCTAAAAGCGCAGTAGCCTTCGCTTTATTGGTTGGCGCGTTCCGTCAGGCTCGCCAGCACTTGGGGAACCTGTTCCGGCGGGACCGGCCGGCTGAAGAAATAGCCCTGAGCGCTGAGGCACCCGAGTTCGCGGAGCATGCCGGCCTGTTCGGCCGTCTCCACCCCTTCCCACACGGCTTCCAGCCCGCAGGCCCGAACCAGTTGCAGGACCGCGCCCACCAAGGCGGGCTGGGTGGGGTCGCTTCCGAGCCCGGAGAGCAGTGAACGGTCCACTTTGACCCGGTCCACGGGAAGCCGGCGGAGGTAGCTGATGGATGAGTAGCCGGTACCGAAGTCATCGATTTCCAGGCCGACACCCAGGCCCCGGAGCCCGCCGAGGGAGTAGCGGTCCAGCTCATTGCCGCGAACAATCGCTGCCTCAGTGAGCTCCAGGACCACCTGGCGGGGCAGCACCCCGGTTTCCTTCAGGACCTCCCGGACGTCCTCGATAAACTGCAGGCTCTGCAGGTCCGTGGCGGAGATGTTGATCCGCACGGAAAAGCGGCTGTCCACTACCGACGCCACCTGCCATTCTCGAAGCTGGTGCACGGCAGTCCGGAGTACCCAGAGGCCGAGCTCGGAAATGAGGCCCGCCTCTTCGGCCACGGGAATGAACTGGTCCGGCATGACCATTCCCCGCTCGGGGTGGTGCCACCGGACCAGGGCCTCCATGCCCTCGATCCGCCCGGTGCTGAGCTCCACCACCGGCTGGTAGACCAGCTCCAGGCCGTTACTCCGGATGGCGTTTCGCAGGTCCTCAACGAGCTGGCTGCGGAGCCTCCGGACAAGCAGCATTCCTGGTTCGAAGCGATGGAGCCGGTTCTGGCCCTCTGCCTTGGAGGCGTACATGGCCACGTCCGCCTCCATGAGCATGTCCTCGGGGCTTTGGCCGGAGCCCCCGATGCTGAGGCCGATACTTGCCCCGCACCTGATGGCGCGCCCCGGGACCTGGATGGGTTCGCCCACGTCCGCGAGGACCCGGTGGGCCACGATGTCCGCCTGGTCCGGGGACGCTGCAGGCATGACGATGGCGAACTCGTCCCCGCCCAGCCGTGCCACCACGTCCGAGGTGCGCACGGCGGTGCGCATCCGTTCCCCCACGGCCACAAGGACCTGGTCCCCGGCACTGTGCCCCAGGCTGTCGTTGATGGCCTTGAACCCGTCAAGGTCCATCAGGAGCAGCACCGGCCCCTCGCCGTCGGGTGCGTCCGCATCAATGGCGGAGCGGAGTGCCTCGAGGAGGGCGGATCGGTTGGCCAGCCCTGTCAGCGGGTCCTGCATGGCCATTTTTTGCATCTCCAGGTGCGCCTCGTGGAGCATCTGGGTGCGCACCTGGACGCGTTGTTCCAGCTCCTCGTAGATGATCTGGAGGTCTTCGGCCAGTAGATTCGTGCCCATGATGATGGCGTCGAGGTCGTCGCGCGCCGGTGAAACCTCGATGCGCGAGCTGAGGTCCCCGGAGGCCAGCCTGACGATGCCTTCCAGGAGATGGGAGAGCCGCGGGTCGTTGTCGGCAAACATCTGGTTCCTCCTCCCGCCCTCTCAGTTGGCCTGGTTGCGGGCAGCATCCAGCGGCAGGCTCACCGTCACGGTGGTGCCGGCGCCGAGTGTGGAGGCGACGTCGATGCGCCCGCCGTGCCGGGCGACGATGTCCTTGGTGATGGCCAGGCCCAGGCCGGTGCCGGGGATGGCTCCGGCCATGGCGTTGGATGCCCGGTAGAAACGGGTGAACACGTGGTCGATCTCCTCGCTGGAAATCCCGATACCGGTGTCAGCAACGCTGACGGTTGCCCAGCGGGTGCCGTCCGGCGCGGCATGCGATTCGCTGCCCACTTCGATCCGCCCGCCGCTGGGGGTGAATTTGATGGCGTTTGAGACCAGGTTGGTGAACACCTGCTGTAGCTGGACTTCGTCCCCCAGGATCTCCGGGTCTTCGGGGACCGGTTCCAGGGCGATGGTGACGTTCTGCTGCTGGGCCAGGGGCCGGAGTGCGGCGGCCACGAGGTCCAGGGTCTGGCCCAGGCGCACAGGGGTCAGGTGCATGAGAGTGTCGTCCAGGCCGTTGCGGGAGACGCTCAGCATGTCCTCCATCAGGGCCCGCAGCCGTTCGGTGTTCCGGACCACGATGTCCAGCATCTGGTGCACCTCGGCGGACACCGGCTCCTCGGCGCTTTCCTGGATCATGTCCAGGTAAGCGATGATCGAGGTCAGCGGCGTGCGCAGTTCGTGGTTGACGGTGGCCAGGAAATCGGTCTTGGCCTTGTCCAGCTCGCGCAGCTGCCGGACAACCTGCTGCTGGCTGCTGATCAGGTGGCTCTGGATGAGGCCGTGGGCAGCGTTTCCGGCCACGTGCTGGATCAGCCCGAGTTCGGTGCTGGACCAGGAACGCGGGCAGCCGAGCACTGTAATCCAGACGATGCCCAGTGACGAACTGCCCTCACCCAGCGGAACGGCCAGCGTTGAGACAGCACCGGCCGGCGCTGTCCGGGCCTCGTCGTCCGCGGTTTCCGCGGCCCCCGGGACAAGGCCGGACGCCGGCAGCGTCTCCGCTCCGGCCCAGAGCTGGTCCGCAATCTGCCGGGCCTCGCCTTCCTCCGGAAACATCGAATCCGGAACGGGGTCCAGGCCGGGCCGGGTCCAGTCCACGGTGAGCTGCGGAACCCGCGGGTCCTCGAAGGTTGCCAGCCTGACGTGGTCAGCCTGGAAGGTGCCGCCGAAGCCGGCAACCACGTGGTCGGCGATCTCCTGCGGATCATTGGTTCCCCGGACAGCTGCCGACACCTCGCGCAGCCGCTCGCGCAACGCTTCGGTTTCCTGCCGCGCGGCCCGGCGGCGCGCCAACATTCCGACCAGCGCATCGGCGCGGTGCACCAGCTCCTTGGGCGACGGCGGCTTAACGATGCCGTCCCGGACGCCAGGGCGCTCAAGGGCGGCCCTCTCTTCATGGCTGTCCAGGTCGACCAGGACCAGGACGGGGACGTCGGCGTCAAAACCGGCCAGTGGCGCATCCACCACGGCGACGTCGGGGACCTCGGCGGCCAGCAGCGCTGCCAGGGCGCCTGCGTCTCCGGCGGTCCGGACCGTGTAGCCCGCCCGGCGGAGTGCCTGGACGAGCATGGCCAACCGGGCAGCGTCAAGGTCTGCCACCACAGCGGCGCGGGGCGTCCGTGCATCCGAAGGCATGTCAGGCCCCACGATCCCCCTTCCCTCCCAGTTGAGTACATTGTAGGGGGATGCCGCGTTCAGGCTCCATGAAAGAGCGGGGAGGGGCAGTGATGCAACCAGGGACAGATCGCGGAAAACCGGTTCTCTTCCTCGACGACGGCGGTGTCCTGCAGCTGCGGTGGCCCCGGAATGCGACCATTACGGAAGACGATGCCGAGGCGGCCATGGATCGCGTCAACCGGCTTTGCGGCCAGGACCGGCACCCCATGCTCGTCGATATGGCCACGACGGAAAAGGTGAGCCGCGGCGCCCGGGCGGTCTTCGGGCGCCCGTGCCAGGCTTCCCGGATCGCGCTCTTGGGATCGTCGCCTGTGGACAAAATCATGGCGAATTTTGCCCTCGGCCTGGGGAACCGGCCCTGTCCCACGCGCTTCTTCACGTCCCGTGAGGACGCCATGGCGTGGCTGAAAGCGGATGGTGAACCCGCATGAATCCGTTTATGTCCACTGTGCGGAAATACCTGATGGCTCCCAGGCTGGTACGGCTGGCGAGCTCAGCCCCGAAGAACCGGCCGCTGGCTTGGGAGCGCTACTGGGCCGGGATCACGGGGGCCGGGGGCGGTGGCGAGGTGTTGTGGGATTCCGGGACGGACCGTGAATTCCTGGGTTACAAGGATGTGCTGCTCCGGCACTTCGACCCCGAACTCCCGGTGGTGGACGTGGGGTGCGGGCACGGCAGCTTCACCCGGGCCCTGGCAGGGTTGTTTCCGGAAGTTGTCGGCGTGGACATTTCGCGCCACGCTGTGGAGCGCGCCCGGGCGGAGCAGGCTTCGCCGGACGAGCGCTCAGGCAGCATCGCCTACGAGGTCCGCGACATGACAGTGCCCGGTGCGGGCGCTGGCCTGGTTGAGGCGGCAGGCGCCAACGTCTTCATCCGCGGAGTGCTTCATGTGCTCCGCCGTGACGACCAGGCGGCATTGGTGGAAAACCTGCGGATCCTGGCTGGTTCCCGGGGTGCTGTGTTTTTGGTGGAAACGAACTTCCGGGGCGGCCCGGTCTCGTATGCGTCCCACTTGGGTGCCACCGCCCGCGGCATCCCTGCTCCCCTGGAGCGGGCCATCCGCGGGCTGCCCATGCCGGGCCACTTTGGCCCGGAGGAACGCGCGCGGGTCCTTTCCCCCGCAGTGTGGGAGCTGCTCGAAGACGGTCCGGCGGTCATTGAAACCCATCCCCTGACGGGGCACGAGGGCCGGAACGAGGTGCCGGGATACTACGCGGTGCTGCGGCTGAGGTAGCGGACGCCTTGCCACTGCTGCGGCCCCGCAGTTTTCCCGCAAATTTGCCGTCAACCCAAGCGTCGAAACCCTATGGCAAGTAAACTTATTATCCAGCCTCTGGGGAAGGGATGAAGCTATGGTGCAGGACAGATCAGGAGCCGTCCGGGCAACAGCGCGCGACTTCGTCCCCGCCGGCGCCCTCCTGGCGATACTTCTCCCGCCCACCTACGGCAGCCACGTCACGGAGACGACGGCCTTCACGGTCCTCTCGGTCGAGGTGTGGTCCTCAGGGCTGGTGGTGAACGTGCAGCTGGCCTCGGACGTGGCGCCGGAGGCCCGGATCACCCTGCAGGACCACTTCGGCACGGAGTACACCCTGCGGAAGTCGGTCACGCTGGGTTCGCGTAACCTCCAGGTGTTCAGCCCGTCCCTGCCGGCCGGTGTCAGGAGCCTGACGGTCAAGGCGGCAGACGACGCCGGAGGCCGCCCCGCAGTCACGTTTGCCGTCCCGCTGATGTCCGCACCGGCAGAAGAAGCCGGCCCACAACTCCGCCGCCCCGCCTGAACAGCCCCGGTGCCAGCGGCACCGCCCTCCAAGGAAAGGCAACCATGCAGTCAACCACGGAATTCTCCCCTGCCACTGCCATCGTCACCGGGTCCGACTCCGGCATCGGCAAAGCCACCGCCGTGGCCCTCGCCGCCGCCGGGCTGGACGTGGGCGTGACCTGGCACTCGGACCAGGCCGGCGCCGAGGACACTGCCGCCGAAGTCCGTTCGCTCGGGCGGAAAGCGGCGGTGCGCCGGCTGGACACCACCGACCTCCGGGCGGCAGCCGGTGTCATCGACGCGCTGGCGGACGAGCTCGGCGGTGTGGACGTCTTTGTCAACAACGCCGGAACCGGGGACGGAACGCAGTTCCTGGACCTGGACGTGGAAACCTGGCAGCAGACAGTGGACACCAACCTCGGCGGCGCGTTCGTTTGCCTGCAGGCCGCAGCGCGCCGGATGGTCAAAGCTGGCCGGGGCGGCAGGCTCATCGCCGTCACAAGCGTCCACGAGTTCCAGCCGCGCGTCGGGGCCGCCGCGTACGATGCCTCAAAACACGGCTTGGCCGGGCTCATAAAGACCATCGCCCTCGAACTGGCCAAATACGGGATCACCGCCAACAACGTGGCGCCCGGCGAAATCGCCACCCCCATGACAGGGCAGGAGGATGAGGACCCGACGGCGAAGGACCGCCCGGGTGTGCCGCTCGGCCGGCCGGGGGATGCCCGGGAGGTGGCAGCGGTGATTGCTTTCCTCGCCTCGCCCGCCGCCAGTTACGTTACGGGGGCATCCTGGCCGGTGGACGGCGGCATGCTGCAGATGGGACCGCAGGCCGGATCGCACATCAGCAGCCACGAGTGGCGGGACGGCTGATCCTGCCGGACTGGCATGATGGTGCGCATGCGCATTTTGATCGCCCCGGACAAATTCAAGGGTTCCCTCACAGCGGCTGAGGCTGCCGCGGCCATCGCCGAAGGTGCCCTCCGCGTCTATCCCGACGCAGTGGCCACCCAGTTCCCCATCGCGGACGGCGGGGAAGGAACCCTGGAAGCGGCCGTGGCCGCGGGGTACGAGGAACGGCTGCACGCCGTAGTCGGCCCCATCCTGGCGCCCACGGGTGCGGCCTGGGCAATCCGCCGGACCCCGGAAGGCGCCGTCAGCGCGGTCATCGAGACAGCGCAGGCCTCGGGCCTGGCGGAAATGGAACCCACACCGCAGAACGCACTGCGCGCGCACAGCTACGGCTGCGGCCAGCTCATTGCCGCTGCCCTGGAGGCCGGTGCCACGGAAATCGTCCTCGGCCTGGGCGGGTCCGCCATGACCGACGGCGGCAGCGGCGCCCTCCGCGCCCTCGGCCTGAAGCCCCTCGACGCCGCTGGCAACATCGTGCCGCTGGGCGGCGGGTCGCTTGCTGACGTGGCCGCCCTGGACGTCTCCGAACTGGATCCGCGTCTGGCCGCCACGCGGTTCCGCATCGCCGTCGATGTCCGCAACCCGCTCTACGGCACCTCCGGCGCCGCCCACGTTTTTGGGCCCCAAAAGGGGGCGGACCCGGACGCTGTGGAAATGCTCGACGCCGGGCTCCGCAACTGGGCATCGGTCCTCCGGGAAGCCACGGGCCGGGACGTCAACGTCCCGGGGGCAGGCGCCGCCGGTGGCTTCCCGGCGTCGTTCCTTGCATTTACCGACGCCGTGCTGGAAGGCGGCTTTGCGCTGGTGGCCGGTCTGACCGGGCTCGCCCGCCAACTCGCCGAAGCGGACCTTGTGATCACCGGCGAAGGCTCCATGGATTCGCAGTCGCTGACCGGCAAGGCCCCGATTGCTCTCGCCCATGCGGCCCGGGAGCGGGGCATTCCCGCGGTGGTGGTTGCCGGCCGGATCCTCGTCAGTGCGGAGGATCTGGCTCAACACGGCATAGTGGCGGCCGCCCAGCTGCTGGATGTTGCCGAAGGTCCCGAGGATGCGGTCGCCAACGCCGCCCGGCACCTGGTGCGTGCCACCGCACAGGTGCTCGAGGGCGCCTAGCGCCTACCGGCCCTAAACGATGGTGGTTTTGCCGCGGCGGCGCCACCAGACCAGCACCACGACCAGGGTGGCCAGGGCAATTGCTCCGATGACCCATGGGGCGAAGTCCAGCCTGCTGTCCTCCTTCTGCGCAGACTCGCCTGTCCCCGGGTTTGCCGGGCCGGTGGATGCCGTGTCGCCCGGGGAAGGAGTGGGCGTGTAACCGGCCAGCGGTACCAGGGTTCCGGCCGTGCCGGCCCGGCCGGCGTCGGCTGCTACCGAAACGGCAGCGGACCCCGGAGAAGCGTGCGCAGTTCCTGCGGCCAGGGCGGGAACTGCGGCAAGGACCAGTGCCAGCAGGACGGGACGGAGGATGTTGCGCATGGTCAGGCTCCTGTTTCGTAGTGCGGTTCGGCCACCGGCTTGGATTCCGGCGATCCCTTTTCACGGAGATAGACGGAAGCGCCCACCAGGACGGCCACCGCCAGGAATTCGCTTTGCCAGTTCTGGAACGATTCGAACCAGAACCGGCTGGTGCCGATGTACTGCAGGACGGTCACGGCCGGTTCGCCGTGGCTTTGCTGGTCCTGGCTGTAGGCCTCGGCGCCGCCGACTGCGTGGAAGCTGAAGGACGCCAGGAACAGCACGAAAAGCAGGATGGACAGTGAGTGCTCGTAAAGCTTCAGCACTGCGCCGCCGCGCTTCACCGGCCACGGGGTGGTCTTCTTGATCGCGGCCTGCCGCGGGTCTTCGTCCTGGGGCGCGTCCTTGCCCATCGGCTTGGACTCTGAGGAACCCTTTTGGAACAGGAAGACCGTCAGCACCACGTACATGGCCATCTGAAGGAACTCTGATTCCCAGTTCTCAAAGGTGGCCTCCATGAATTCACCGGTGCCCAGGAACTGAAGGACGGAGACGGCGGCTTCACCGTGCGCCTGCTGCTCCTCGCTGTATGATGCCGCCCCGGAGAGGATCATCCCTCCGAAGAACACCAGGAACAGGACTGTGTTTGCGATGAGGAGCCCGTGTTCTTTGGCCCATTTGCCCATGCTCACTCCTCGGTTTTGGCGGTCGGCGCGGAATTCTCCTCAGCGTTCCTGTTCAAGTGCAGAGGAATGTACACCAGCAGCACCAGCAGCAGCGCCAGGAGCACGCCACCTGCGGTGAGTCCGGCTTCCCGGCCAGCGGTGACATCAAAGACCAGTGAGGCGGTGCCCACGCTCAGCAGGCCAACGCCGGCCAGGGCGATCTTGGCGATGGCGTCCGCGCTGTTCACCAGGGTCTCCTTGAGCCGTTTCCGGAAGAGCCGCCGATGGACGCTGACGGGCAGCAGAATGAAGGCCGTGGTCAGCGATGCGACCACGACGTTGGCCAGGTAGAGCGTCACCTGGTAGTCGTCCAGCGTCCTGAAGCGCTCCTGGAATGGCAGGGTCAGCAGGAAGCCCGCGAGGATCTGGACGCCGGTCTGCAGCACGCGCAGTTCCTGGAGAAGCTCGCCCCAGTTGCGGTCCATGCGTTCTTCGCGGGTCTCGTTCCTGCCTGTCGCGTCCCGATGATTTTCCACCTCTGGCATCCGTTTCTCCTCTCCATGCGGTGCTCCGCTAGTTCAGTTCTACTCCCCACTTACCCAGAAACAAGCCCGGCATTGCGCCTGTGTCCAGGTTTGGTAAGTTTACTGATTACTGCTGGCGGGCCGCGGAGTTCCGCGGACCGGCCCAGGAACTCCATCCGCAAACGCACACCAGGAGGAACCATGACGCAGGAAAACCAGAACGTTGACCCGGAGGCTGCCGGCGGCTACGGCACGCCCACGGCGGAGCAGGAACTGGGCGGCAGCCAGGAATCGGGGGCAGTGGACACCAATGCGCCCCAGGTGGAACCCGGCGTGCAGCCCGTGCCCAGGGACCCGGCCGCGCCGCTGGGCGGGGACGCGGACACGGGGGCGGATACAGGTTCTTCCGGCGGGGCGGACCTTCCTTCGAGCGCTGCGGAAATAGACGAATCCAACGACGATTCAAAGGGCTCGGCGCCGGTCTCCTCGGAGTCGGGGGAGGAAGCGGCCGGGCTTCCGGACGGCAGCGGCAGTGACCTTCCGCAGGAGGAAACGCCCAAGGACGACGACGGCGAGAGCTTCGACGCCGGTTAATCACCGCGACCGGGCGAGACCGGGGCCAAAATCAAACCTCCCCGAAAGGCGGCCGCCGGACGTATCCTTAGTACAGGGTTTTGCAGTGGGCCTGGGCGCTACCAACAAGGCTGGAACATGGCCGCTGAACCTACGGGGCAGGTTGGCTGGGGACCGCTTCCAGTACCCGCGGAGCCGGTCTTCGACAGCAAGGATGTTGAGGACTACCTCCAGGAAGAAACCTGCGACTTCATGCGGGACATCAACGGGGACCGCCGCGGCATCGGCTGGGCGGCCATCCTCTTCCGGCTGGGCACTTCCAGCACCATTGCCGCCAGCACGGACCAGGCGCGCCAGGCGGACCGTGAGCAATGCTCCTTCGCCGACGGGCCGGTCATGGAGGCGCTGCGCAACAACGCGTTCGTGTTGGTCTCGGACCTGGGCCGGGACCGGCGCTGGCCGGGGTACGCCAGCGCCGCCTCCGCCCATGGGGTGCAGTCGCTGCTGTCGGTGCCCCTGGTATCCGAGAAGTCCGCCAGTGCCGCCATCAACCTGTACGCGCCGTCACCTCACGCGTTCACCAGCGACGACCTGATGAGCGCTGCCGGCTATGTGCGCCATGTGGCCCGGGCGCTGCGGGTAGTGGTCCGCATTGCCGAGCGTGCCGAAGCGGCGGCGGGTGCCGCCGTCGTCCATGGCTCTTTGGTGCTTGTGGACCTGGGACTGGACCGGGCCTCGCTCAGCGGTTCTTCGGAGCGCGCTTCGGGCCGCCGGTGACGGGGACCGGGTCGGTCTCGGGCTCGGCCACGGTGCCGCGGGCCTTCGCGATGGCTTTCATGCCGTGGTAGATGACCAGCGCCGCGGCTGAACCAAGTGCGATGCCCGTGAAGGTCAGTTCGCCGATGGTCCAGGTGTAGTCCGCAATGCCGATGATCAGGGCCACGGCCGCGGTGGTGAGGTTGACCGGGTTGGCGAAATTCACCTTGTTCTGGACCCAGATCTTCACACCCAGGATGCCGATCATGCCGTACAGCATGGTGGCCGCGCCGCCCAGGACGCCCGGGGGAACGGTGGCAATGAGTTCGCCGAACTTGGGGGAGAAGCTCAGGATGATGGCAAAAATGCCTGCTACCCAGTAGGCCGCCGTCGAATAGACCTTCGTGGCCGCCATGACGCCGATGTTTTCCGCGTACGTGGTGGTGCCGGAGCCGCCGCCGAAGCCGGCCAGGACGGTGGCAGCGCCGTCGGCCATGAGGGCGCGGCCGGAGACGCCGTCCAGGTTCTGGCCCGTCATCGCGGCAACGGACTTCACGTGGCCTATGTTCTCCGCCACCAGCACCAGAACGACGGGCACGAACAGGCCCAGGACGCCGAAGTGGAATTCGGGCGTCTGGAACTGGGGCAGGCCGATCCAGGCGGCGGCGTCCATCTTGTCGTAGCTGACCTCGCCGCGGAGCATGGCCACGAGGTAGCCCACCACCACGCCCACCAGGATGCTGAGCCGGCCCACAATGCCCCGGAACAGGACACTGACCAGGATGATGGTGGCCAGCGTGATGACTGCGGTGATCGGGGCCGCGTCGAAGTTTTGCTTGGCAGCCGGGGCCAGGTTCAGGCCGATGAGGGCCACGATGGCGCCGGTGACGATGGGCGGCATCAGGCGGTTGATCCATTCGGCGCCGAACTTCTGCACAATGGCGCCCACGAGGGCCAGCGCGGCGCCGGCCAGGACTACGCCGCCCAGCGCGCCCGCTACGCCGAACTGCTGCTGCGAGGCCATGATGGGGGCGATGAAGGCGAAGCTCGAACCCAGGTAGCTGGGGACCCGGCCCTTGGTGATCAGCAGGAACAGCAGGGTGCCGATGCCGGAGAAGAACAGCGTGGTGGCCGGCGGCATGCCCGTGATGATCGGCACCAGGAAGGTGGCACCAAACATGGCCACCACGTGCTGCATGCCCACGCCGATGGTCAGGGGCCAGGCGAGCCGCTCGTCCGGGGCCACCACGTGGCCGGGCTTAATGGACTTGCCGGTGCCGTGCAGCTTCCATTTGATTCCGAGCATGCTCATGGGGGTGGCCTTTCGGGGCTTGCAGAGGGGTGCCGCGGGGCGGAGGGGGATCTGGACCAGAATACAGTGAAGCCCGGACGGGACGGAGGACACGGCCGGGGACCAGGCCCGTGCCATTTACGAACCGGGCAAGTTCCCCCCCGACGCTCTCTCACTTAATGCGGGTTTCCCCCCGACGCTCTCTCACTCGACGCAGGGACAACAGTTCACAGTGAGAGAGCGTCCGGTTTTAAGGCGCATTAAGTGAGAGAGCGTCCTGGGGGGATGGGAGACTGGGGCTATGCCTGCGCGGAACACGAAACCACTGCGGAACCTCATTTTTGTGGCGTTTGTGGAAGAAGTCGCGGAGGAACAGGTCTTCCTCCGGACGGACTGGCCGCTGCACATCACGCTGGTGAGGTTCGACGCCGATGCCTCCACGGGCGGCGACCCCGCCGCAGCGGTGGCGGCGGCTGCCGATGCGCCTGCCCGTGCAGCCCTCGGAACCATGCTACGGATAGGGGAGGACGCGGGCTTCGGCCGCGACGGCTCGGTCCCCGTCAGCCTCGTCGAAGCCCAGCCGCAACTCCAGACCTTGCACGAGGAGCTGGTCCGCGCCGTATCCGGCCAAGGCGGCCGGATCCTCACGCCGTACCACACGCTTTCCGGCTACCGGCCGCACGTCTCCCACCGCGGCACGACGCCGGACACAAAGCGCCTCCGCCCGGGAGACGCCGTCGTGCTTGGCCGCATTGCCCTGGTGGACATGGCCCCCGGCGGTGACCGCACCATCCGGCGCATCCTGCGCCTTTGGCGTTAGGCGATGACGCTGTCCACCAGCGCCTTGGCCTCGGCCTGCACCTGCTTGAGGTGCTCCTCGCCCCTGAAGGACTCGGCATAGATCTTGTAGACGTCCTCGGTGCCGGACGGGCGCGCAGCGAACCAGGCGTTTTCCGTCACCACCTTCAGCCCGCCGATCGGCGCACCGTTGCCGGGGGCCTCGGTGAGCTTCGCGGTGATCGCCTCGCCCGCCAGTTCCGTCGCGGTGACGTCCGACGGCGAGAGCCTGCCGAGTGCCGACTTCTGCTCCCGCGTGGCGGCGGCGTCGATCCGGGCATAGACAGGTGCGCCGAACTGGTCCGTCAGCCCCTTGTACAGCTGCGACGGTGTCTTGCCGGTGACGGCCGTGATCTCGGAGGCCAGCAGCGCCAGCAGGATGCCGTCCTTGTCCGTCGTCCAGACGCTGCCGTCCTTCTTGTTGAACGAGGCGCCTGCCGATTCCTCGCCGCCGAACGCGCCCTCGCCGGACAGCAGGCCGGGCACGAACCACTTGAAGCCCACCGGAACCTCCACCAGCTTCCGGCCCAGGCTATGGGCCACGCGGTCGATGATCGAGGAGGAGACCAGGGTCTTGCCCACCACCGAGTCGGGGTTCCAGCCACGACGGTTGCGGTAGAGGTAGTCGATGGCGACGGCGAGGTAGTGGTTCGGGTTCATCAGCCCGCCCACCCCGTCAACCACCGGCGTCACGATGCCATGCCGGTCGGCGTCGGCGTCGTTTCCGGTGGCGATGTCGAAGGCCGAACCGCCCGCGGTGGCCGTGCCGCCGTCGGACATCCGCTTGATCAGCGACGCCATGGCGGACGGGGAGGAGCAGTCCATGCGGATCTTCTCGTCCCAGTCCAGTGTCATGAACGCCCACTGCGGATCAACGGTGGGGTTCACTACGGTCAGGTTCAGGTGGTGGCGCTCGCCGATTTCGCCCCAGTAATCCACGGACGCGCCGCCCATGGGGTCCGCACCGATCCGTACCCCAGCGTCCCGGATGGCGTCCAGGTCCAGCACGGACGGGAGGTCGTCCACGTAGCTGCTGAGGAAGTCGAACTTGCCGGTGCTGTCCGCGGCCAGCGCTTCCGCCACGGGAATGCGCCTGACGCCGCGGAGGTCACTCTCGAGCAGCTCGTTGGCCCGGTTGGCGATCCAGCCGGTGGCGTCGGAGTCCGCGGGGCCGCCATGCGGGGGGTTGTACTTGAAGCCGCCGTCGGCGGGCGGATTGTGGCTTGGGG
Organism: Pseudarthrobacter sp. NPDC092424; assembly: GCF_044754925.1. NCBI lineage: Bacteria > Bacillati > Actinomycetota > Actinomycetes > Micrococcales > Micrococcaceae > Pseudarthrobacter > Pseudarthrobacter sp. NPDC092424. The sequence goes on from NZ_JBIVQC010000003.1 coordinate 291,583, forward strand.
TGACTACGATGCCGTCTGCCTGCGGAGCGCCTGCCCCGGCCTTCCGGTTGTAGGTAAGGATGGCGTGGCTGAGCGCCGGAGTGGGGGTGTAGCCGTGCCGCGCGTCGATGAGGACGTGGACACCGTTGGCTGCGAGCACCTCCAGTGCCGAGTTCTGCGCGGGTTCGCTCAGCGCATGGGTGTCCTTGGCCAGGAACAGGGGACCGGTGATGCCTTGGCCGGCGCGGTACTCAACGATGGCCTGGGTGATGGCCACGATGTGCCGTTCGTTGAACGACGCCTTGAGGCTGGAACCGCGGTGGCCCGACGTTCCGAACGCCACCCGCTGGCCCGGGTCTGAAAGATCCGGGGTGATGTCGTAGTACGCGTCAAGGAGCGCAGTGATGTCAACAAGGTCCTGGGGGAGGGCAACTGTACCCGCGCGGCTAGCCATGGGACCAGCATGCCAGAGACGCGCCCGCGCCAAAACGGACAGTCCAGCATCCGGCCTCCTGTGACGGCGGAATGTCATGCAAGTAGTGCACCTGAGTACCGGGGCCGCAAAGTACTTATGTTGCGCGGGCTGCGGGCTTTGTTAAGTTCGAAGAAATCCAGCGAAAGACCCGGAGAACAACGGACGACGGCGCCCTGCCGCCACCGGGGTCTCCGGCAGGGGGCAGGGGCGGCCATGGGGGCAACAGGCGCGGGAGCAGCCGGCGGGACCGGTGGCGCGGCCGCCCGCGGCCCCGGCGCCGCGGGCACCCTCGATGAAGCGTTGGCCGAGCTCGTTCCCCGTGGTTGGCAACAGTTTCACGGGACCAATTGGCCCGGACGGCCGCAGGCGAGCCTGGACCACGTCCTGGTGGGGCCGGGCGGGATCGTGGTGGTGGACACCAAGGACTGGGCCGGCGAGGTGCGCGTGGTGGCCGGGGCCCTCTGGCAGGACCGTTACGCGCGGCCGCAGGCGGTGGAAGGGGCCCTCGCCCAGTGCGCTGCCCTCACCTCGGTGGTGGCGCCGCAGTACCGCAGGCTGGTGCGGCCGCTGATCTGCATGACCGCACAGCACGACCTCTTCGGAATTACGGCGACGGATGTGGCGGTGGCGGGACCGGCCCAGGTGGTGCGTGCCGTCGGATTGTTGCCCCGGGTTCTGGACCAGGACGCTGTTGCAGGCATATGTAAGTCGCTTGGCCGGGTGCTGAACGGTGACCAGCAGCCGGGAATCACGGGATTCCCCCGGCTGCCGGGGGCCTCCGGGAGGAGTAAGGCGCCACGTACGCCTGACACCGGCGGCGGTTATATTCCCCAAACGGAATGGGATCCCTCGCGGTTGGGACGGCCCGCTGTGGCCCACCCCGGCCGCATCGCCGGACCGCGCTTCGGGGCAGCGGCTGCAGCCAAAGCCGCCCTGCTGGCCGCCCTTGTGGTTTTCGCGGTATTCTTCCTGCCGCCTTGGGGCCTTTAGCCGGTCACGCCGCCGGTAGGCTGTAGCCACCATTTGAGGGGGAAAGACCTTGTCCAACCAGCCGCCGCCATGGCCCGGCCAGCAGCCGCCCGCGTACCAGCAGCCGCCCGCGTACCAGCGTTATCCCGGGGCTTATGGCGAGCAGTATTACTACGCCATGGCGGATCAGCCGAAGCCCCTGAGCATTGCAAGCCTGGTCTGCGGCATTGCCTCGGTCATCATGGGCTGGCTCCTGGTGCCCCAAGTGGCCGCCATCATTACCGGACACCTTGGCCTGAGGCGCGAGCCTGGCGGGCGTGGACTGTCCATCGCGGGCCTGATCATGGGCTACCTCTTCCTCCTGGGGTATGGTGCCCTGTGGCTGCTGCTCCTCATCGGACTGGCCGTCTTCCGGGCAGAAACCTACTACTCGGCCTAGAAGCCCAACTGGTGCGCTACCTGAAGCAGGAGCCCTTCGGACCCCGTGGGGCCCACCAGCTGGATGCCCATGGGGAGTCCCTGTCCGGCCGCGCCCCCGGTCCAGTGGACGGGAATTGTGATGGCCGGCAGGCCTGCCACGTTCACCATCGAGGACCAGGGCGCGTATTCACACTGCTTCCGATAGTCCTCGTCGGCATCTCCCGGCCACTGTGCGGAGGGCCAGCGCTCGCCGCCGTGTGCGGTGCCGGTAAACCAGCCCACCGGACGGGGGGTCTGGGCCAGTGCAGGGGTGAGCATCAGGTCCCACTGGGCGTACTGGGGCACCGTGTCGTGCTGGAACTGCCGCAGGAGCGCCAGCGACTCCTGCAGTTTCGCAGGGCTGCGCTGCTGTGCCCGCCGCCGGAAAGTGCGGGTCAGGGGTGCCAGCAGGGGTTCGCGGTGGGGGCTGATCCGGGCACTGCCCACCCCGGCCGTCCAGGCGTTCGTGAACGCCTCCGGGTAGCGGTTGTCATAGCGGACCACCGACTCGTCCACCACGTGCCCGGCATGTTCCAGCAGCTCCCGGCCCGCCTGCAGCGCATCCAGGGCTTCCTGGTCCGGCGTGAAAGGAAATGAACCGGCCCAGGGGCTGTCCAGCGTGGACCCGATCCGCAGGCGCACCGGGCCGCGGCCCAGGCTGTCCAGATAAGTTGCCCCCGGGACCAGCGCGTCCATCATGAGGGCTGCGTCGGCCGCGGTCCGGGCCAGTGGGCCGGAGGTCACCAGCCGCGCGGGGTCGCCCTGGTTTTCACCTGCGGGAACCAGCCCGCGTCCAGGCTTTAACCCCACCAGGCCGCACGCTGCCGCGGGAATGCGGACCGAACCGCCGCCGTCGGACCCCGGCGCAAATGGCACAAGGCCAGAGGCCACCGCGGCAGCGCTTCCCCCCGAGGACCCGCCGGAACTGCGGCTGGGCGCGTGCGGATTGCGCGACGGCGGCGCGATGCGGTTTTCGCTGTAGGCTGTCAGCCCGAACTCAGGCACCTGCGTCTTGCCCAGCGAAATGGCTCCGGCACCCTTGAGGAGGGCCACAAGGGCGCCGTCCGCGGCCGCCGGTTTCTGGTCCAGGGCCGCGCTCCCGTGCGTGGTAACCACGCCGGCCACATCCGTCAGGTCCTTGAACGCCAAGGGCATGCCGAGCAGCGCAGGAAGGCTGCCGGACCCTGTGCGGCGCAGGGTATCGGCGGCCCGCGCGTCCTTGCGTGCCTGTTCCGCCGTCACCGTTATGAAGGCGCCCAGCAGGGGGTTGCGCTGTTCAATCCGGGACAGGAAGTGGTCCACCGCCTCCAATGCCGAAACCTCACCGTGCCGCAGCGCGTCCCGGAGGCGCACCGCGGAAAGGTCGTGAAGCTCGGCCAAGGGGGTCCTCCTTCGGGTCTCCCGAAAGCCTAGCCTGACGCCGGCCGGTCCTCACGGCCCGGGTGGGACTACGCTTAAAGCAGCTCCCATCGGCTGCGAGACAGGATTCCCATGAGCGACTTCGATACCGTCCCCGTCAACGACCTCCCTGATGGTGCCGTCCTGCTGGACGTGCGCGAGGACTACGAATGGGTGGCAGGCCACGCAGAGGGTGCCCTGCACATCCCCATGGACCAGCTTCCCGCCCGGCTCGGAGAGCTGGATCCGGACCAGGACCTCTATGTCATCTGCCGCACGGGCGGCCGGTCCTTCCGCGCAGCGCAGTGGCTCACCGGCCAGGGGTACACCGCCATCAACGTGGCCGGCGGCATGGACCAGTGGCTTGAAGCCGGCCGGCCGCTGGTCTCGGACAACGGCCTGAAGCCGATCATCCTCTGATGCCCGGCCCAGCCACCTACGCTTTCCTGGGACCCGAGGGTACGTTCACCGAGGCGGCACTCCTGCAGGTTCCGGCGGCGCTGCAGGCGAACCGGGTGCCGGCGTCGAACGTTAATGCCGCCCTGGACCAGGTCCGCGAAGGCCTTGCGGACGCTGCGATGGTACCCATCGAGAACTCGGTGGAGGGCGGCGTCACGGCGACGCTGGATGCCATCGCCAGCGGCACGGAACTGCGTATCGTCCGCGAAGTGCTGGTGCCTGTCAGCTTTGTCCTCGTGGCGAGGGAGGGCGTCAGCCTGGGCAACGTGCGCCGGGTCTCCACCCACGGGCACGCCTGGGCGCAGTGCCGGTTGTGGGTGGACGCGAACATTCCTGCAGCCGAATATGTGCCCGGCTCCTCCACAGCCGCCGCGGCAATGGGCCTCCTCGAGGACGACTGCCACTACGACGCTGCCATCTGCTCGCCGCTGGTGGCGCAGAATCAGCCGGGACTCTCGGCCCTGGCCGAGAACATTGGCGATAACTCCGGCGCCGTTACCCGGTTCATCCTGGTGAGCCGCCCTGGAATGCTGCCGGAACGGACCGGCGCGGACAAGACCACCGTCGTGGTCCCCCTTCCGGAAGACCGCCCGGGTGCCCTCATGGAAATCCTGGATCAGTTCGCCAGCCGTGGCGTGAACCTGAGCAGGATCGAATCCCGGCCCACGGGACAGTTCCTGGGGCATTACTTCTTCAGCATCGACGCCGACGGCCACGTCCGCGACGCCCGGGTGGCAGATGCGCTCGCCGGGCTTCACCGGATCAGCCCGGCCACGCGCTTCCTCGGCTCATATGCCCGCGCGGATATGGAGAAAACTGCCGTTGAGCCGCATATGTCGGACGGGGCGTTCAATGCTGCCCGTTCCTGGGTGGCAGCCATCCTCGATCCGGACAACGCCGCAGGTGGGAGCGCTGTGCGCACTTCGCCCACAGCGTAGATAAATGCCCTTCGAAGTACTTCCCCGGGCTGTGGACAATGCGTATGCTTACTTGATCCATACGGGGGATGGCCCCTAACGAAGGGAGCGGGTCATGACAACCAGCAACACAAATGACGGTCAGGGAATGATCGTCAACCCCAAGCCGGCCGGGGACAACCAGGACTGGGACGGCGACGAAGCTGACCGGGCGGACCGCCTGCGTTTCGAAGAGGAACAAGCCATGATCCGCGAGCAGTCCGAAGCCCGCGCAGCGGCCAAGGCCGCGGGGCATGACCATAAGGCAGCCAGCGCCTGACCGGGGAGTCTTAGTCCCGTCCCTTGACCCTGACCAGCAGTGACCTGGGCTCCACCTGTACCGTGACGCGGGTTGCCTCCCCGGCCGTGTCCCCATCCAGCTGGGTGGGCATTGGCTCAGGGCACTCGATGATGATCTTCCGGGACCGGTAAACGGTCATGATCGGCAGTTTTCCGCGGTGCTTGGACATGACCTTGACGTACATCAACAGCCAGCCGAAGGCGCTTCGCGGACTCATGACCACCACGTCCAGCATCCCATCGTCGATCATGGCCTGCGGGATGAAATCGATGCCGCCCGGTACAAGGCCGCAGTTTGCGAACAGGACACTGCGGATATTCCTGACCTGCGCAGGACTGCCGTCCAGGGAGATGCTGACCTTCTTCCGGCGGCCGGGAAGATGCCGGACGCCGGCCTCCGTGTAGGCCAGCCACCCCACAGCCCTTTTCAGGCCATCACTTGTATCCGCCAGAACCTCAGCGTCCATGCCGATGCCGGACATGACCAGGAACACGTGTTCGGACTGGTGGCCGGTCCGGGAATTCTCGATCCCCATGCGGGCGGTGTCGATGTACCGCTGCCTCCCGAAGAGTGCCGTGTTCACGCTGGAGTGCAGGTCGCCCACGTCCAGCTCCAGGTTCCGGGCCAGCAGGTTGCCCGTGCCCAGCGGAATCAGTCCCATGGCCACTCCGGTACGGACCACGGACTCAGCCACCACGCGGACCGTGCCGTCTCCGCCACCCACCAGGACGACGTCGGGCTTTCCTGCCAGCGCCGCCTGCACCTGGCTGAAGCCCGGGTCTTCGACGGTGGTTTCGAAAAACTGCGGGTCTTCCCAGCCCGCCGCGAGGCAGGCGCGCTGGATGGTTGCCCGGGCCTCGGCGGCGCGCGGCTTCGCGGGATTAAGGATCACGGCAACCCGCTGCTTGCTGAGCCCGGGTTCTATGGCATCCCCGCCCACCGTGCTCCGGATATGCAGAGCCCGAAGCCGCCGCACGCCCCACCAGCTTGAGATGGCGAAGGCAAGCGCCATCCCGATCAGCAGGTAAAGGATCCAGTCACTCATGGTGCTTCAACAGTAGCCCGGCGGAAGGCGCCGCGTTCCGGGCGCAAAGGCCCCTCCAGCCGTCGTGCGTTCAATTGGATACCCTTAGGGGGTGATCGACGTAAAAGACCTCAGCGAAAACCCGGACAAATTCCGTGCAAGCCAGCGCGCCCGCGGCGCCGACGAATCAGTGGTGGACGCGATCATCGCCGCCGATTCCGCCCGCAGGGCAGCGCTGATCCGGTTCGAAAACCTGCGTGCCGGGCAGAACGCCTTCGGCAAGAAGGTGGCCCAGGCCAAGGGCGAGGAAAAGCAGGCGCTGTTGGCCGAGGTCAAGGAACTGGCTAACTCGGTCAAGGCCGCCTCCGCAGAGGCCGACGCCGCGCAGGCCAAGCAGGAGGAGCTCCTGCGGACCGTACCCAACCTGGTGGAGGACGGCGTTCCGGCCGGTGGCGAGGACGACTACGTGGTCACCAAGACCGTTGGCACGCCGCGCGAATTCTCCGACTTCGAGCCGAGGGACCACCTGGAAATCGGCGAGCTGATCGGCGCGATCGACATGGAACGCGGCGCCAAGGTATCCGGTGCCCGCTTCTACTTCCTCCGCGGCGTGGGTGCGCGGCTGGAGATGGCGCTGCTGCAGATGGCCATGGACCAGGCCATCGAGAACGGGTTCGTCCCCATGATCACCCCCACCCTGGTGCGTCCGGAGACCATGCAGGGCACCGGCTTCGACGTCAAGCACGACGCCGAGATCTACCGTCTCGCCGAGGACGACCTTTACCTGGTGGGTACCTCCGAAGTGGCACTTGCCGGATACCATGCGGACGAGATCCTGGACCTGTCCGCCGGTCCCATCCGGTACGCCGGGCAAAGCTCCTGCTACCGCCGCGAGGCCGGCTCCCACGGCAAGGACACCCGCGGCATCATCCGCGTGCACCAGTTCAACAAGGTGGAGATGTTCATCTACACCACGGTCGAGGAAGCCGCCGCCGAGCACCTGCGGTTGCTGGCCTGGGAAGAGGAGATGCTGGCCAAGTGCGAGTTGCCCTACCGGGTCATCGACACCGCTGCGGGAGACCTCGGCATGTCCGCGGCCCGAAAGTACGACTGCGAGGCTTGGGTCCCCACCCAGAACGCCTACCGCGAGCTGACCTCCACCTCGAACTGCACCACGTTCCAGGCCCGCCGCCTGAACATCCGTGAGCGTGCGGTGAATTCCGAGGGCGTAGCCAAGGGCACCCGCGCCGTGGCCACGCTGAACGGCACCCTTGCCACCACCCGCTGGATTGTGGCGCTGCTGGAGCACCACCAGAACGCCGACGGCTCCGTCAACGTGCCGAAGGCGCTGCAGAAGTACCTGGGCGGCCTCGAAGTCCTGCCCGTCCTCTAGTCCCGGCCGTGTTCGCGGATCCAAGCCTCAAAGGCCCGGATCCGCGAACACGCTTCGATGAAGACGGCGGGAAAGGTTAACACTCACACCGGGGATAACCCCTGCGTATTTACCGGCTGTTCAGCCCCGGTGTGTTCCGCGTCCTAGCGGCTGTCAGGGGCGTCTGCTCTACTGGTTGAATGACAACAGTGACTGAAGCTTCAGTCGCCGGCAACGAAGACCGGCGCTCGAACACGAACAACCTTAACGGCAGCAGGCTTATGGTGGCCCTGGACGTGGACGGTACCCTGGTGGACCACGACGGCCACATGTCCCAGGGCGTCCGGGAAGCAGCGCAGGCGGTAGTGGCTGCCGGGCATGAGGTGCTGGTGGCCACGGGCCGGTCCCTGAACGCCACCCTGCCCATCATCGAGAAAATCGGGATCGACCGCGGCTATGCCGTCTGCTGCAACGGCGGTGTGACCCTCCGGCTGCACCCTGAGCTGGACGGCGGCTACGAGGTCATTCACAAAGCCACTTTCGATCCCGCACCCGCCCTGCGCGCCCTCCGCGAGCGGCTGCCCTCGGCCAAATACGCGCTGGAGGATGAGGACGGCAACTTCCTCTCCACCGAGCGGTTCCAGGACGCGAGCTTCGGCGTGGAGGCCGTCGGCGTGGACTTCCACACGATGCTTGAGGCCACCGCCGTGCGCGTGGTGGTCTTCAGCACCGAAAACACGCCGGAGGAGTTCAACGAGGCCATCCGGCAGATCGGCCTGGCCGGCGTCACCTACTCCGTGGGCTGGACCGCGTGGCTGGACATCGCCGCCGCCGGGGTCACCAAGGCCAGCGCCCTCGAGGAGCTCCGTGTGCGCCTCGGCGTGGAGCAGCACCTGACGGTGGCCATCGGCGACGGCCGCAACGACATCGAGATGCTCGGCTGGGCAGGCCGGGGCGTGGCCATGGGCCAGGCGCCGGAGGAAGTGCTCGCCGCCGCTGACGAGGTCACCCACTCCGTGTACGACGACGGCGCCGCCCACGTGCTGCGCAGCCTCGTCTAGCGTCGGGGTACGGCAGCCGGCGCCCCGGGGCGCGGACGCTTGATAGATGCAGGCAATCCCCATACGTTGGGAAAGATCGGTGCGAGTACTTCGGCGATGCCGGGGTACGGGACCACTTGAACAACACACCCGGGAGGTTGCGCCGGAAGGCGGAACACCCTGCGAAGGAGACGTCTGTGCGGCAATCAAGTTCCGAAGAAGACCTTTCGATCGAAAGCATTGCCGTTGAGCCCGGCGGACTGGAGCCGGCAGCGGCCGAGGCCGGGGATATCACGTACGACGAGCAGTTCTATCCGGCCCGCCCCAAGGCACTGCGGCCGGTGGCGCGCCGCCGCCAATTCTTTGCCGACCGGCCTTCGCTGGAATTCGACGGCCGCAACGCCGCCTACGTGGAATGGCTGCGGAACCAGGCCATGCTGGGCGACGCGAACGTGATGGCCCGGCAGCTCTCCGGCCAGGCCAGCATGTGGCAGAACTCCTACGCGCACCCCAATCCGAGGGCCGCCGTCGAGCGCGCGCCCGTCTGGTTCACCGCCTACCCGCTGTCCTTCATCACCCGCCCCGGGCAGTCCTTCCTGGCGGCGCTGGGGGACCCGGAGCTGTGGGAGGCGTTCCGCGAGATCGGCATCCGCGGCCTGCACACCGGACCGGTCAAGCTGGCCGGCGGCATCCAGGGCTGGGCGCAGACCCCCAGCGTGGACGGGCACTTCGACCGGATCAGCATGGCAATCGATCCCGTGTTCGGCACCGAGGACGAGTTCCGGCGCATGTGCGAGGTGGCGGCGGACCACGAGGGCACGGTGATTGACGATATTGTGCCCGGCCACACGGGCAAGGGCGCAGACTTCCGGCTTGCCGAGATGAACTTCCGGGACTACCCGGGGATCTACCACATGATCGACATCCCGCAGGAGGACTGGAACCTGCTGCCGGACGTGCCCGAGGGCCAGGACTCGGTGAACATCAGCCCCGAGGCGGAGAAAGCCCTGCAGAAGGCGGGCTACATCATCGGCCGGCTGCAGCGGGTGATCTTCTACGAGCCCGGGGTCAAGGAAACCAACTGGAGCGCCACCCGGCCCATCGTGGGCACGGACGGAAAGACCCGGCGCTGGGTCTACCTGCACTACTTCAAGGCAGGCCAGCCCTCCATAAACTGGCTGGACCCCACGTTCGCCGGCATGCGCCTGGTGGTCGGTGACGCACTGCATTCCCTGCTGGACCTGGGAACCGGTGCGCTGCGGCTGGACGCCAACGGGTTCCTGGGCGTGGAGAAGAGCGCCGAGGAGGAGCCGGGCTGGTCCGAGGGCCACCCGCTGTCCGAGGCGGCAAACCAGCTGATCGGGTCCATGATCCGCAAGGTGGGCGGGTTCTCCTTCCAGGAACTGAACCTGACCATTGACGACATCAAGGCCACCTCCGAGAGCGGCCCGGACCTCTCGTACGACTTCATCACCCGGCCCGCGTACCACTTCGCCCTGGTCACCGCGGACACTGAGTTCCTCCGCCTCACACTGAAACTGTCCATGGAAATCGGCGTGGACCAGGCCTCGCTGGTGCATGCCCTGCAGAACCACGACGAGCTCACCTACGAACTGGTGCACTTCGCCGCCGGGCACAAGGATGACGTGTTCGAACTACACGGCGAGGAACTCACCGGCGCCGAGGTGGCCGAGCACGTCCAGCAGACCCTGCGGGAGCGCCTCACCGGGGAAGCCACGCCATACAACGCGCTGTTCACCACCAACGGGATTGCCTGCACCACTGTCAGCTTCATCATGGCGGCCCTGGGCATCGAGGACCCGGACGCCCTGAGCCCGGAGCAGGAAACCCAGGTGATGGACATCCACATCCTGCTGTCCATGTATAACGCGCTCCAGCCCGGTGTTTTCGCGCTGTCCGGCTGGGACCTCACCGGCATCACGGCGCTGGACCGGGAAAAGGTCCGCGAGCTCACCGCCCAGGGCGACACCCGGTGGATCAACCGTGGTGCCCACGACCTCATGGGCACCAGCCCCGAGGCCGAGGCGTCCTCCGCCGGCATGCCCCGCGCGCGCAGCCTGTACGGTCCGGTGCCCGAACAGCTCGGCAACCCGGACTCCTTTGCCCGGCGCCTGCAGAAGATCCTGGCCGTGCGGGAGCAGTCCGGGGTGGCCACGAGCACGCTGCTGGACGTGCCGGACGTGTCCAACCGCGCCCTCCTGGTTCTGGTCAACCAGCTCCAGGACGGCACGCTCCAGGCCACGGTGCTGAACTTCTCCGGGCAGGACATCTCCGGCAGCATCCAGTCCGCGCACCTGGTGCCGGGATCCACGGTCCATGACCTCTTCACCGGGGAACAGGTGGGCCAGGTGGATGACCTGCACAGCTTCTTCCTGGAACTTCCCGCCTACGGCGGCACGGCCCTGGTACTGAAGGACGCCGCGCCCGAAGAGGAAACGGAGGCGGACTCCGCTTCGTAGTCCACGGCCCGCGCAGGGCAGAATGTTAGCCATGACCCTCACCACCTTCGCCCTCATCCGCCACGGCCAGACCGACTGGAACGCCGAACGGCGGCTGCAGGGATCGACGGACATTCCCCTGAACGACGTCGGGCGCGGGCAGGCGCGCGACGCCGTCGCCACCCTTGCGCCGTACCGCTGGGACGCCGTCGTCTCGTCACCGCTGAGCCGCGCGGCAGAGACGGCGGACCTGATCGCGGAAGGCCTGGGGCTCACCGTGGCGCGGCGCGTTCCGGAGCTGACGGAGCGCAGCTTCGGTCCGGCCGAGGGCATGCAGGCAGGCCCCGAGCTGGAGGCGCTCCGAGTGCCCGGCGGGTTCCGGGGCGCCGAAAGCGAGGACGACGCCGCGGCGCGCGGCCTGGGTGCGCTGGAGGAGCTGGCGGAGGAGTTCCGCGGCAGGCGCCTCCTGGTGGTTACGCACGGAACGCTGCTCCGCGTGAGCCTCAGCCGGGCCACCGGCCGAACGCTGGCCAGCGTGGACAACGCGGTGCTCAACCTGGCGCACCACCACAAAATCGAGGGCTGGCGGCTGGAATACTTCAACGGCGAACCGGTGCTGGCAACCACCGGAAGCTAGCCGGGCTGCTTTAGCGGACTTCCAGGATCAGTCCCAGCAGCCGTGCCGCTGCGGGCCGTGCCGCGTGCTCCTCATGCCACTGCGCCCGGGCCAGGGCCTTGCTGACGGCCTGTGTGGTGATGCCCAACTCCTGCGCCACGGCCTTTTGCTGCCCGCGGACCCCCGGAGTCAGCAGGTCCAGGACCCGCCATTCGGCCGTGGACCGGTCGTGGACGATGTGGCCCAGCAGGCGAAGCACGGCCTCGGCCTCGTGGGAGATGTCCGCCAGCGGGCCTTCAACGGCCACCGGAATCCGTTCCCGGGTGCTGCGCAGCCGGTCCACGGCACGGCGGGCATACACCAGGCCGTGTCCCGTGGCGTCCCGGATCAGGTTGGGCAGCGGCTCATTTACCGGGCCGACGCCGATTCCCACGTACCAGGACCCACAGCGCAGGGCGATCAGTGCTGCGTCCACCGCCTGGTGCGGGCAGTCCACAATTCCCTGGACCTCATCCTCGACGGAGCGGTCGAAGTCCAGGCGCGCCGGAATGTGCCGCAGGTCCTTCAACAGCTGGGGGACGAGGTCGCCGTCGCGCCTGCTGTCCGTCTGGTTGATGGTCAAGGTGAACATTGCACCAAAGACTACCTGCAGGCAGGCAAAGGAAGGCAAGCAGGGTTGCCCCTGACCTTGGCATCTGGTGCGATGGGGGAGTGCCGCCGACAGAGGCGGACGCAACGTGAGGATGGTTATGGCCGGCAGCATGGGGCAGGACGAACTGGAACTCGTGGACCGCTGGTGGCGCGCGGCCAACTACCTTTCGGTGGGGCAGATCTACCTCCGCGCCAACCCCCTGCTTCGTGAACCGCTCCAGCCGGAGCACACCAAGTCCCGCCTGCTGGGCCACTGGGGCACCACCCCCGGCCTGAACTTCGTTTACGCCCACCTTAACCGCATCATCCGCCGCGACTCAGCCGCGATGCTCTTCGTGGCAGGTCCGGGCCATGGGGGTCCCGCCGTCGTCGCCAACGCCTGGCTGGAGGGCACCTACTCGGAGATCTACGGGCACGTCGGCCGGGACGAGGAAGGTCTGGCGGAGCTGTTCCGGCAGTTCTCCTATCCCGGTGGAATTCCCAGCCACGCCGCCCCGGAGACGCCCGGATCCATCAGCGAGGGCGGCGAACTGGGCTATTCGCTGGCCCACGCGTACGGGGCGGTGCTGGACAATCCCGGCCTGGTGGCCGCCGTCGTGATCGGTGACGGCGAGGCGGAGACCGGCCCGCTGGCGGCCAGCTGGCACTCGCACACCTTCCTGGACCCGGTGGCGGACGGGGCCGTGCTGCCCATCCTGCACCTGAACGGGTACAAAATCGCCAACCCCACCGTCCTGGCGCGCATGCCCCGGACCCAGCTGGAGCAGCTGCTGCGCGGGTACGGGCACGAGCCGTACTTCGTGGACGTGGAAGACCCGGACGCCACGGAGAAGGCGCACCGCGACTTCGCCGACGTGCTGGATCACTGCATGGCAGACATCAGTGCCATCCAGGACGCCCACCGGAAGGGTTCCGCCGACGGGGAGGGCGCGCGGCGCTGGCCGATGATCGTGCTGCGCTCGCCTAAGGGCTGGACCGGCCCGCGCATGGTGGACGGCCTGCAGGTGGAGGGCACCTGGCGCAGCCACCAGGTCCCGTTGTCGGAGGTGCGGACCGACGAGGAGCACCTGCGGCAGCTGGAGGAATGGCTGCGGTCCTACCGGCCCGGGGAACTGTTCGACGGCGGCGGCCGGCTCCGCACCGACGTCGCCCTTGCCGCCCCCGGGGGCGACCTGCGGATGAGCGCCACCCCGCACGCTAATGGCGGAGTCCTGCGGCAGGCGCTGAAGCTGCCCGCATACCGGGACCACGCCGTCGCGGTTTCGCGGCCCGGGACCGAGCGCGTCAGCCCCATGATTACGTTGGGCGGGTGGATGCGGGACGTCATTGCGCGGAACATGGCGAATTTCAGGCTGTTCGGGCCGGATGAGACCGCGTCCAACCGGCTCCAGGACGTTTATGAGGCCACCGACAAGGTGTGGCAGTACAGGATTGACGACGGCGACGAGCACCTCGCGCGGTCCGGCCGGGTCATGGAGGTGCTTAGTGAGCATCTGTGCCAGGGGTGGCTGGAGGGGTACCTGCTGACGGGGCGGCACGGCGTCTTCAACTGCTACGAGGCGTTCATCCACATCGTGGATTCAATGTTCAACCAGCACGCCAAGTGGCTGAAGGTGCACCGGCAGCTGCCCTGGCGGATGCCGGTGCCGTCGCTGAACTACCTGCTGTCCTCGCACGTTTGGCAGCAGGACCACAACGGGTTCTCGCACCAGGACCCCGGGTTCATCGACCACGCCGTGAACAAGAAGGCCGAAGTCATCCGGGTGTACCTGCCGCCGGACGCGAACACGCTGCTGTGCGTGATGGAGCACTGCCTTGCGTCCACGGACTACGTGAACATCGTGGTCAGCGGCAAGCAGCCCTCGCCTACGTGGCTGGGGCCTGCCGAAGCCGCGCAGCACTGCCGCCGGGGGCTGGGGATCTGGACGTTTGCCGGCTCCGAAGTCGCAGGGGAGGAGCCCGACGTCGTCCTTGCCTGCGCGGGCGACGTGCCCACAGTGGAGACCGTGGCCGCGGCTGCGCTGCTGCGGGAGGGCGCACCGGAGCTGAAGGTGCGCGTGGTGAACGTGGTGGACCTGATGCGGCTGCAGGACTCCAGCGAGCATCCGCACGGGCTGAGCGCCCGCGACTTCGACGGGATTTTCACCACGGACAAGCCGATCATCTTCGCTTATCACGGTTACGCGGCGCTGATCCACCGGCTGGCCTACCGCCGCACCAACCAGGACGGGCTGCACGTGCGCGGGTACAAGGAGGAAGGGACCACCACCACGCCGTTCGACATGGCCATGCTCAACGGGATCGACCGGTTCCAGCTGGCCATTGACGCCATTGACAGGGTGCCCGGCATGGCTGCCAGGCGCGCCCTCCTGCGGCAGGAGCTCCAGGACCGGCGGAACCGGGCGCGCCAGCACACCCGCACCCACGGTGAGGACCCGGACGAGATCCGCGACTGGTCCCTGCCCTTCTAGGAGTTTTTGTCCACTTACTAGCCTTGTAAGTGGACGAAAAACTTGAGGGGTTAGGCGGCCTCGAACTCGAGCGCACCTTCGATGCCGCCGGACTGCGGAAGCTCCGCGCCGCTCGCGAACCCGGCCCACAGCGCACGCAGCTGCCGGCCGGTCCCGTCCACTTCTTCCCACCCGGCGCCGGCAATCAGCCCTACGCCGTCCCATGTCTTCCGGGTGCCCAGGAGCAGCGGGAGATCGATGGTGTGCGCCGCGCCGAAAATGTTCCCCGGGGCGTGCCAGTGCAGGATGTAGCGGTGTGCCCGTCCGCCGGCCCGCACGTGCCGCCGGGCGAACCTGCGCGTAGCCCGGCCGTACACCGTTTCCGTGACCAGCCAGTCCACAGCGCGCACCGCCGCGGCTCCCACTACGGGAACGCCCTGCACCCGCATCAACAGCCGGTTCCGCGGCAGGAACAGCCGGGCTTCTTCAGAAGTATGCCCAATCAGCACGTCAATGCCCGGGGCGGAACGGTTCCAGGCAGCCTCGATGTCCTTCTCTTCCGGCAGTGGCGCGTGACCGTACTGGGTGCCGAAGGGCATTGCCGCCAGCATTCCGAACTTCCGCGCCACCTGGGCAACCTCGGCTTCGCGGGCCACCACGTCCATGGCCGGCGTGTCGTCGGTGACGGCATCGGCGGCGATGCCCATGGCGTGGTTCATCTTGGCGCGGCCCCGGGCAATGCCGAGCGGAGCGCTTTGGATGATGGCCCGCTGGAACAGCTTCGGTGCCTCCGGCGTGGCCATCAGGTGGGCTATCGCGTCGCCCCCGGCGGACTGTCCGAATGCGGTGACGCGGCCAGGGTTCCCGCCGAAAGCGGCAATGTTCCGCCGGACCCAGCGAAATGCCTCGAGCTGGTCCAGCAGTCCCAGGTTCCCGGGGCGCCCGCCATGCGTGGCCAGGAAGCCGAACAGCCCCAGCCGGTAGGTCACGGACACCACGATGACCCGGTTCTCGGCCACCAGCCGGGCGGGGTCGAAGATGGCCAGATCCCCGGAGCCAGTGGTGTAGGAACCGCCGTGGATCCACACCATGACCGGCAGCCGTTCCCCGGCAGCAAGGTCGCCGGGCATGGTGATGGAAAGGTTCTGGCAGTCCTCGCTGCCCGGAAGCTCGCCGTACCTGGTGCCAAGGACGTCGTCGAGGAAAGGGACCGGACCCTGCGGGCAGGCCGGCGCAGGGGAGGTCGCCGCGTACACGGAAGTCCAGTCCGCTGCCGGCGACGGCGGCCGGAAGCGGGCCGCCGTGGCGTAGGGGATCCCCGTTGCGCGGATGACGTCCCCGTCCCGCCGGCCCTCAACGGCGCCGCACGGCGGGTGGAACAACAGCTGGGAAGTCAGGACTGGCTCGGAACTCACAGGTCCACGATTCCATAGTTTCCTGGGTGCCGGACAGCAGAAATCCCCGCCTCCCGGCCCGTTCCCCCTTGCATCAAGTGGGGATTTTGTCCGGCAGGCGGGGATCTGCGGTGAACCTAGTGGCCGGTGGGCACGTAACGCTTGATGGAGGCCTCCAGCTCTGCCTCGGCGGCGGCGCGGTCGCCCCAGCCCTCGGCCTTGACCCACTTGCCCGGCTCCAGGTCCTTGTAGCGGGTGAAGAAGTGCTCGATTTCCTTGATCAGGAACTCGTTGACGTCGCTGACTTCCTGGATGTGGTCGAAGCGGGCATCCACCGGGACGCAGAGGATCTTGGCGTCTCCGCCGCCGTCGTCCGTCATGTTGAAAACGCCGATGGGGCGGGACTCGACGATGACGCCCGGGTGCAGGTCGAAGTCCTGCAGCAGCACCAGCGCGTCCAGCGGGTCGCCGTCCTCGCCCAGGGTGTTCTCGAAGTACCCGTAGTGGGTGGGGTACTGCATCGAGGTGAAGAGGACGCGGTCCAGGCGGACGCGGCCGGTCTCGTGGTCGACTTCGTACTTGACGCGGGATCCCTTGGGGATCTCGATGGTCACGTCGTGCTTCATGGAATGCTCCTCGGCAGTTGCGGGGGGTTCGCGGCACCGTGACGCCTGCCAGAAGGGAGTGTCCGTGCCGCCGACTATTATTGAGGATATAGCGAGAGGCCCTGGAATCAGGAACTTGTGGGGATATTTCAGGACTGAGGACCAGCACCAGCATGACCAAAACAACCGGCCGGGAACTGCGGCATGACCGCGGCCGCCGGCCCCGCGGAGGCATCCCCGCCGTCCTTCGCAGGGCCTGGCCAACGGCCCTGCTGCTGGTTCTCCTGATCGCCCTCCTGGCACCCGCTGCCGCCCAACTGGCGCCCGGTTTCACAGGCCCGGCGCCGGAGGCCGCGCCGCCTGTGCCGGCCTGGCACCAGGCCCCCTCCACGCTCACCGCCCGCACCGGCCTCGCGGCCCTCGAGGCGTCCGCACCGCTTCCGGCCGCCGCAGCCGTCCGCGCGCAGATTGACCCTTTGCTAAAGCCCGACGGCGGCGGCAATTTCACGGGGTTCGTCCAGGATGCGCTCACGGGCCGGGTCCTCTTTGACCTGGGCGGTTCGGCCAACAGGGTGCCGGCTTCGAACATGAAACTCCTCACCGCGGTCGCGGCCTTGCGGTCGCTGGGTCCGGAGCGGCGGTTCGCCACCAGCGTGGTGGCCGGGCCCGGACCGGGCCAGGTGGTCCTGGTGGGCGGCGGCGACGTCCTCCTGGGTGCCGGCAGTTCCCGGCCGGAAACTGTCATGGGGCAGGCCGGGCTCGCCACGCTGGCGGAACAGACGGTGGAGTCGCTGCGGGCCTCGGGTGCCGCCGGGAAGATTGCCGTCCTGCTGGACGACTCACTGTTCACCGGCCCTGCCCTGAACCCCGCCTGGGATACCGGCGACGTCGAGGCCGGCGAGGTGGCACCCATCTACCCGGTAGCCCTGAACTCGGGCCGGTACGACCCCGCCGTCCTCACCGGTCCCCGCCCCAAGGACGCCGCCCTGACCGCTGCCGGCTCCTTCGCGGACCTGCTGCGTGCCAAAGGCAAGGCCGCGGGACTGGCTGTGGCCCCCGGCGTCGCACGCGTTCCTGCCCAGGCGGCCGGGGCGCCGGAAGGGCAGGCAACCTTGGCGCAGGTGGAATCCGCCACCGTTGCCGAGCAGGTGGGCTGGATGCTGCGGACTTCCGACAACTACCTGGCGGAGGCGCTGGGCAGGATGACGGCAGTGGAGGGCGGTCTCGCCGGAAGCCACGACGCCGCCACCGCAGCGGTCCGCACGCAGGTGGGGGAAGCCGGGATCCCGACCGACAGCATGAACCTGGCGGACGTGTCCGGCCTGGCCATGGGCAACCAGGTGACGCCGCGGCAGGTTGCTGAGGTGGTCCGCGCCATCACCTCGGGTACGGACCCGAGGCTTCGCGCCGCGTTGGACGGCTTCCCCGTGGCTGGCCTCACCGGGACGCTGGATACCCGGTACGGCGACGATTCCACCGCGTATGGCGCCGGCCTGGTCCGTGCGAAGACGGGAACGCTGAATACGGTGCTGGCGCTGAGCGGCTACGTGGTGGACGCGGACGGGCGGCTGTTGGTTTTCTCGTTCATCGGCAACGGACTGACGCCGGGCGCCGCCGGGAACAGGATTGCACTGGACCGCGCCGCCACGGCGCTCGCGGCCTGCGGTTGCCGCTAGGTTGACCGCATGGGCGGTGCCGGCAACGGCAGCCCGGGCGGGGATTGTTCGTGCGGGAAGGGCCGATGCTGTGTTCTGATGGGAGCTATGGAGTCCACTGAGCGTGAGTCGTCAGGCCAGACCTTATCCAACCCGGCACAGACGCTGATCAACTGGGACCTTGCGGCCTCGGCAGCCGCCAGGCTTGCCCCTGCCGGGCCCGTGCTGGGCAAGGCAGAGATCGGCGAGGCGGTGGCGGGCCTGCGCCGGCTGGCCGATGAATCAGTGGGCCACGTCCACCACATCACCGGGCTGGAAGCAGCCCGGGACCTGCGGGATTCGTCCGTGCTGATCGTGGACCGCGCGTCCTGGTCCAAGGCCAACACGCAGAGCTTTGCCGTCATGCTCCGGCCGGCAATGGAGAAGATGCTGGCAAACCGCCGCGGCACCGTAAGCCCGTCCGCGGCCAGCGTCAGCGGCGCCATTACCGGCAGCCAGCTCGGCGCTATCCTGGCGTTCCTGTCCAGCAAGGTCCTGGGCCAGTACGATCCGTTCTCCGCGCTCGCCGAAAACTCCCATGCCCCGGCCGGCGGACGGCTCCTGCTGGTTGCCCCGAACATCGTGGCGGTGGAACGGGAGCTCAACGTCACCCCGGAGGACTTCCGGCTGTGGGTGTGCCTGCATGAACAGACCCACCGGGTGCAGTTCGCCGCCGCGCCGTGGCTTCGGGACCACATGCTGGACCAGATCGAGGAGCTCAGCGAACACCTCCTGGGCAACGTGGACTCCCTGATGGAACGTGCCACCGCAGCCGCCCGTTCGCTGAAGGACCGGTCCGCGTCGGGGGACACCCCCGGCCGCGGCGCCATCCTGGACCTGCTGCAGGACCCGGAGGAGAAGGCGGCGATCTCGCACCTGACCGCCGTGATGAGCCTGCTGGAGGGGCACGCCAACGTGGTCATGGATGCGGTGGACGCCAGCATCGTGCCGTCCGTGAAGACCATCCGGCAGCGCTTCAACGCCCGCGGCAAGGACCGCGGCATCATCGAAAAGTTCATCCGGAGCCTCCTGGGACTCGACGCCAAGATGCGGCAGTACTCGGACGGTGCCCGGTTTGTCCGTGCCGTGGTGGACGTCGCCGGGATGGAGGGCTTCAACAGGGTCTGGGAGTCCGCGGACCATCTCCCCACTGAGCCGGAAATCCACGACGCCAAGCTCTGGCTTGAGCGGATGGGCCTCTAATTGCCTGAGCTTTCCCCCGGCGGGCCAAACGGACAGATCCACAAGAGCGGACGACGGCGGCCCGGCCGGCTGGCGCCGGTCGTCGGCACCGCGCGCAAGATGGTGCAGAACGCCCTTGCGCAGGCGGGATATCCGGCACACCTTGTCGTCGCCTGCAGCGGCGGGCCGGACTCGCTGGCGCTCGCCGCCGTCGCGGCCTATTTTGCCCGCCGCGGGCACGTAGACGGGCATCCTGTCACCGTGGGCGCCGTCGTGGTGGACCACCAGCTGCAGGACGACTCGGCGCAGGTTGCCGCCCGGACCGCGCAGGTCCTCGAGGAGCTGGGACTGGCGCCCGTGGAAGTCCGCACCGTGTCCGTGGCGGCCACCGGCTCGGGGCCCGAAGCGGCGGCCCGGGACGCCCGGCATGCGGCCCTCAATGCGGCGGCGGAGGAGCAGGGCGCCTCCGCCATCCTGCTGGGCCACACCCTTGACGACCAGGCAGAACAGGTGCTCCTGGGCCTGGCGCGGGGGTCGGGCACCCGCTCGTTGGCCGGGATGAGGCCGGCGCGCGGCAAGCTGCTGCGCCCGTTCCTGGGCCTGCGCAGGGCGGACACCGAGGAGATCTGCGCGGTGGAGGAACTCGAGCCCTGGCACGACCCCACCAACCTGGACCCCTCTTTTGCCCGTTCCAGGACCCGCGTGGAGGTCCTGCCGCACCTGGAGGAAAAGCTCGGTCCGGGTGTGGCAGAATCGCTCGCCCGGACGGCGTCCATCCTCCAGCTTGACGCCGACTATCTGGACGATGTGGCCGAAACCACTTTTGCGTCACTGGCGGCCCGGAACGGGCGGGAGGTGAGCCTCCCGGAGGACCTGCTGCGGGCGCTGGCCCCCGCCATCCGGTTTCGCGTAATCGCCAGGGCAGCGGCCGACGTCGGCGGGCAGCAGCCCGGCTACCAGCGCCTTTTGGCGGCGGAGGCGCTGTTGCGGCGGCAGGGTTCGGCAGGTCCCGTGGAGCTTCCCGGCGGGGTCAGCGTGTACCGGTTGTCGCTGGCCGAGTTGGAGGCGGCGCCGGCGCCGGACGGGCATGCTGCGGCTGCCGCCGTTCCCCGCGGGGGCGCGCGCTGTGGGAAGCTAGTATTCCGGCCTCAAAAACCGCCCCGAAAATAGTCGCACACCCCGCATCTACACAGGAGCCATTGGTGGATTCTAACGACGTCCAGGCAGACCTCAAGCACGTTCTCTACACCAAGGAACAGATCCAGCAGCGGATTGCAGAACTCGCTGCCCAGATCGACAAGGACTACGAAGGCCGCGAACTGCTCATTGTGGGCGTGCTCAAGGGTGCGGTGATGGTCATGGCCGACCTGGCACGTGCCCTGCACAGCCACGTGTCGATGGACTGGATGGCTGTGTCCTCCTACGGTTCCGGCACCCAGTCCTCGGGAGTTGTCCGCATCCTCAAGGACCTGGACACCGACCTGATGGGCAAGGACGTCCTGATCGTCGAGGACATCATCGACTCCGGCCTCACGCTCTCCTGGCTCAAGACCAATCTGGAATCCCGCGGCACCGCGTCCGTGGAAATCTGCACCGCCTTCCGCAAGCCCACGGCAGCCAAGGTGGAAATCGACGTTAAGTACGTGGGCTACGACATCCCCAACGAGTTCGTGGTGGGCTACGGCCTGGACTACGCCGAAAAGTACCGCAACCTGGACTTCGTGGGCACCCTGGCTCCGCACGTCTACGAGTAAAATTCCCGCGGGACGCTTGGTGCCGGGGCCCCGGCACCCGGCACCTGGGCTCCAAACGCGGGTGTCGCCCGGACGGCGTTGACAGCACGGTCCGCGACGACCTGCCCGTCAGTTCCGGAATCAAGGATCGTATTCCGGGCCGAGCCGGAATCCACCATGACGGTGGTAACGGCCAGGCTGACAGAGGACTCGGTGGCCAGCAGGGCATCCACCTGGGCCGAATAGCACGAGTCGCCGGACGTGGCGCGGACGTCCACGGCAACCACGTGGTTGCTGGACACGAAGTTGCCTGTCCCGGCCGCCAGCCGGATGATGACCGGCGTTGCTCCTGCCGGACGGATGCTTTGAGAGTCGATGGCCTCGGAGAAGTGGTTGCCGATCACCGAGTTGTTGTTCCCGCTGACGCAGAGCAGGCCGGTGAGGTCGTCCAGGCCGTTGTCCACGCCCAGGAAGGGCGTCCAGGGCTCAAGATCACGCAGGAAGTGGTTGGTGGCCACGAGGTTTTCCGAGCTGTCCCCGGCCAGCACCACCATCCCGGGGTAGAACGAGTGCAGGCGGTTGTTGGTGACGCTGGACCGCCGGACGCCGGACAGGTGGACGCTGCTTGAGCCGCGCGGGAAAATGTTGTTCGCGGTGACCAGGAGCCCGCCGTGGTTCTCGGCATGGATCGAGTGTCCCTTGAAGCCGGCTCCAACCAGGTTGTCGGTGATCTTGGATGCCTGTCCCCATCCGCGCAGTTCGATGCAACTGCCGCATTCGGCGATGAAGTTGCCATGGATGGACAGCGCGTCTGCGTGGTAGACAGTGAGGGCGTTTTCCAGGTACACGAAGCCCATGCCGGTGATCCGGAATGAGTCGTTGGCGCTGGCCACGTAGATGCCTGTCTTGCCGTTGACGTAGGTGTTTTCCGGATGCATTCCTGAACCGTCCGCAGCGAAGTGCAGCCCGTCGATGCAGAAGTTGGCGAACTCCACCGAGCTGATCCGCGGATTCCCGGTCCGCTCGATGTAGAAGGCGGCGCCCCGGGCTTCCGCACCGTCCTCCGCGGAGGGAATATCGACGATGATCCGGCTCCCGCCCGGCCACAGCTCATGCAGGTCAGGCCATTCTTCCTCCGGAACGTTGAACCGGATGCTCGATGACGTAAAGCCGTGTCCCGAGCCCTCGATCCGAAGGTAGCTGACGTCGATGAGCACCTGCGTGCGGAGGTGGTAGTCGCCCGGCGGTATGTAGATTACCGCCCCCGGCTTTCCGCCGTTGTCCATATCGCTGGCAGTCTGTCGTTCCTTGATGTCGGCGATGATGCTGTTGATCACTTCACCTACGTCCCTGGCCGGGTTTCCCACGGGCCAGGTGGTGACGTCGTAGCGGTTGCTGTTGTGCATGGCTTCCCTTGCTTCGTGGTGTTCAGGACAGTGCGGAGACGGTGAGCTGGAGTATTGTCGCAGGGCCTCCGGCGGCGGACAGCCAGTTCTCCCGCGCTTCGGTACCGGGGAAGACGAGGTCTGTCAGGAGTGCCGTGCCGCCCTGCGCGAAGACTTCCACCGAGCAATGGTCGACGACGATCTGCAACCTGAGCACGCCGTCCTCGATTGCCAGCGGGGCTGACTCCACCGACGCGAACTTCGCGTGGAAGCGGCTTTCTCCCGACTGCCTACGGTCAAGGACCAGCCGGGAACCGTCCGGCTCGAAGCGAAGGATGGTGCCCTCGCTGCCGTCAGCGCTCGCGAAGAGCCGGAACTCAATACGCCTGGCGTTTCCAGGGAGGATCTCCGCCTTGATGACTTGGGCGCTGCCGCGTTCTGCGTCCGGCAGCCGCAGTGCGGAGTCCTGCAGGCCAAGATTGTCCGCGTGCATCAGTTTTTTGGAAGCGGGCTGCTCTCCGGTCAAAGAATTTCCGCCCAGTACGGGCTGCTGGACCAGCCGGGCGGAGCCGTCGGCTGCGGTGAGGCGCACTTCGCGGGCGAGCGTCATGGAGGACCGCCAGGGGGCCGTGGGCAGCTGGTTGGCGTAGTCCCAGTTGTTCATCCAGCCGATCATGATGCGCCGGCCCTCGGGGACGTTGCTGAAAGAGACGGAGGCGTAGCAGTCGCGTCCCCAGTCCAGCCACAGGCATTGCTGCAGGGCGGCAGCGGCAGCCGCGGGGTCACCCAGGGCGCTCACCCCGGCCGGCGCGGCAACTGAGGAGGCGTCCGGGACGAACCGCGTGCCGTCGAACTGGCCCACGAAGTACTGGCCCCCGGAGCCTCCCGCTACAGCGCCCGGGTTGACGTTGACGATCAATACCCATTTGACGTTGTCCGGGTCCCCGTCAACGGCCAGGGGAAAGAGGTCGGGGCATTCCCATTCGCCCTGGTCCGCGTTCATGGGGCCGAAGTCGCTGAGGAAGTCCCAGGTCTTGAGGTCGTCCGAACGGTAGAAGACCACCTTCTGGTGCTGCGCTTCGACCGCCACCATAATCCAGCAGGTGCCCTGCCCGCCCTCGTAGCGGAAGACTTTGGGATCGCGGAAGTGCGCGGAGTTCCGGGCGAGGACAGGGTTGCCGCCGTACTTGTGCCACGTCATGCCCGCGTCGGTGCTGTAGGCCAGGGACTGCGCCTGCGTGCCGTGGTGTTCGGAGGCGGCCTTGTAGGCGCTGGTGTAGATGGCCACGAGGGCAGGTGCGTCCGCGGTGCTGAAGCCGGACGTGTTTCCGTGGTCCACCACCACGGAACCGGAGAAGATGTCCTCGCTTTCGTCGCAGGCAATGGCGACGGGGTGTTCGGTCCAGTGGAGCAGGTCCCGGGAGGTGGCGTGGCCCCAGGACATGTTGCCCCACACGTTGCCGTAGGGGTTGTTCTGGAAGAAGAGGTGGTAGAGCCCGTCGTGGAAGACCAGGCCGTTGGGGTCGTTCAGCCAGGTGTTCCGGGCAGTGAAGTGGATGGCAGGACGGAACCTGGCGGTCTCGGCCGGAGGTGTTTCCGGGCGTGCGGCATCAAGGAAAGTGGACATGTTTGGTGCGGTCCTCTTGGAAAGTGGAAGGGGCTGGGTGCTAGGGCCGGGGGGCCGCGATGGAGTCACGGCGCACCAGCGGACAGCCCAGGATGGTCGGGTGAAGTGCCATGAGGGTCAGGTCTGTCTTCCCTTCGACGGCGTCAATCAGGTGCTCGGTGGCCCAGGCACCCATCTCGTAATGGGGCAGGGCCACGGTGGTGAGGCCCGGGTGGAGGTTCGCGGCGATCAGCTCCTGGTCATCGAAGCCGACCACTGAAAGGTCATCCGGGATGCTGAGTCCCAGCTCGGCGGCGGCGCGGTAGGCTCCCATCGCCATCCGGTCGTTGTAGCAGAACAATGCCGTAGGCGTATCGGCCCGGTCCCCGCGTGCGAGGATCCGCCGGGCCGCCTCATAGCCGCCGTGCACTTCGGAGACTGCGGATTCGACGGGTGCCGCCCCGCCGTCGAGCCCTGCTTCGGTCAGCATGGCCCGGAAGGCCTGGAGCCGCTGGCGGGTTGCGGGGACATCATCGGTGTTGTTGATGAAGCCCACACGGGTGTGGCCTGCTTCGAGTAGCGCACCCACGGCGGCACGCGCACCGCCGTCTTCGTCCGGGATCACGGCTGTGATGTTTCCGCCGCTGGCCACCGAGTCCACCAGGACGGAGGGCACGCTGCCCAGGTTGTCCGGCAGCTCCACGTTGCGGTGGTACATGGTGGCGTAGAGGATGCCGTCCACCCGGCGTTCCAGCAGGGCCTCGACGTCCGCCCGCCGGGATTCCAGGCTCGCCGACCCGGAGGTGTTGATGATCATGAGGCCGTACCCCCGGGCTTTGGCGGCCTCGTCGGCGCCCAAAATGATGCGGCCGGCGTGGGGCGTGGTGGCAATATCCTCGCTCACCAGCCCCAGCATGCCGGTCCGCTGCGTGCGCAGGGCCTGGGCCAGGCGGTTGGGACCGTAGCCGAGCTGCTCGGCGGCGGACTTGACCTTGTCCCTGGTTTCGGGGCTGATCCGGGCGTAGGAAACCTCGTTGAGCACGTGGGAGACGGTGGTCACCGAAACGCCGGCGGCGACGGCCACGTCCTTGATGCCGATGTTCTTGTTGCTCATCTGTCTCCCACGTCCTTATGGTTTGTGATGCCCCTGGGGGTTACCAGTAGGCTACTCGTTGCTGCCGGCCTAGCCCTTGACGGCGCCGAGCGTCATCCCTGCCACGATCCTGCGCTGCAGCAGGAGGGTCAGCAGGATGACCGGGATGGAGTACACGGCGGCCAGCGCCGTCATGGATCCCCAGTCCAGGCCGAACTGGGTCTGGAAGTTCGCGATCACCACGGGCGTTGTCTGCGAGCGGATGGCCGTCATGAGGAGGGCGAAGAGGAACTCGTTCCAGGAGGCAAGGAAGGCGAAGATCGCCGTGACGGCGATGCCGCCGGAGACCACCGGGATGACCACCCGCCAGAGGGCGCCGAGCCTGCTGCACCCGTCCACGGTTGCCGCCTCCTCCAGGTCCTGCGGGACGGCTTCGAAGAAGCTGGACATCAGCCAGATGGAGAGCGGCAGGGAAATGGTGGTGTGCGCGATGGACAGCGCGATGGGGGTATCGGCCAGGCCCACGGACCCCATCATGGAGGCCAGCGGAATGCCGATCGCCACCGGCGGGACCATGCGCGTCACCAGGGCGGCCATGATGAAGATCCGGCCGCTGAGCGTCTTGTACCTGGTAATGCCGTAGGCGGCGGGAACCGCCAGGACCAGGGACAGCACCGTGCTGATGACCGCTGTCTGGATGCTGTTGATGAACGATGCCGGCACGCCGCTGCGGCCCAAGGCGTTGGCGTAGTTCTCCAGTGTCCACTCCCTCGGCAGGATGGTGGGCGGCACGGCGATGGTGTCGATCGGGGTTTTGAAGGACGTAAACAGCAGGTACAGGAACGGGAAGCCATAGAGCACCAGGGCTGCCGCGAGGAGGATCCACAGCAGGGTCCTGGTGCTGCGCCGCCCGGCCTCAAGCCCTTCCCGGTTGACGCTGCGGCGCTTGCGGGGGTGGACGACGGCGGGTGGCGCAGCAGGTGCCGCGGCCGGCTTGGCCGGGGACCCGCCGTCGTGCTTGGTTCGTTCAGCGACGCGCATCAGGTGTCCTTTCCTGGCCGCCAGATGGTGGCCACCGCAAAGAATGCGACAGCGAGCATGGCCAGCAGGTAGAGGGTGCCCATGGCGCTGGCCAGGCCGGGATCGCCGAAGCGGATCATGGTCCGGTAGATCAGCAGGCTCATGGTTTCCGAGGCGGACTGGGGGCCGCCGTTTGTTTGGATGAGGATGGTGTCGAAAGCCCTGGCCGCGTCGATGCCGCGCACCACCAGCGCCACTGCGATGACGGGCCGGAGCAGCGGAAGGATGATCCGGAACAGCAGGGCCGGTGCGCGGGCGCCGTCCAGCCGTGCGGCTTCGATGAGGTCGCCGGGGATGTTCTGGAGCCCGGCGAAGAGCACCAGGCACATGAACGAGGTGGTCAGCCAGATGTCCGGGATCGCCACGGAGAAGAGCACGATGTCCGGGTCGGACAGCCAGCCGATCCGGTTGGGGTTGTCCAGGATGCCGGCCTGGTGCAGGAGGGTTCCGATGAGGCCGAAGTTGTCGATCATCAGGAACTTCCAGAGCAGGCCTGCAACGATCGGGGCGATCATGAGCGGGTACATGAACACGGTCCGCCAGATCTGGGAGCTGCGGCCCAGCATGGTGAACAGCAGCGCCATGCCCAGGCCCAGGGCGAACTCGAGGGTCACCACCACCAGGGTGTAGGCCAGGGTTCGCCAGCCCGCGCCCGTGAAGGCCTCGGAGGCGAAGGCGCGGAAGTAGTTGTCCAGGCCCACGAAGTCGCGGGGGCCGCCGGCGATGGGGGAGATCTTGAAGAAGCTGTCGGCCACGAGGCGGAACAGCGGGAAGGCCACGAATACTGCCAGGAACAGCGCTGCTGGTGCCATCAGGAACAATGCGAAGCGGCGATCGGAAATGCGCACGGTTTTCTCTTCCGCTGGTTGGGGCCGCGGCCGGCACCGGTACACAGGTGCCGGCCGCGGGGGTCTTACTTGAGGAGGTCCTCGATCTGCTTCTTGGCGTCGGCGAGGAGGGTGGCGGAGTCACCGCCGGCAACGGCCTTTTGCAGCATGGGCACCAGGACGGTGTCCACGATCTGCTGCCACTTCTCGGTGGCCGGGCGGGTGGCGGTGGCTTCCCCGTTGAGGGTTTCGATCAGCGGGCCGAAGCTCTCGTAGCCTTCCTTGTCCTGGTACTTCTCGAACGCGGAGATGCGGGAGGCCAGGCCCAGGCTGGATTCAACGCCCATGCTGTTGTGGTCGTAGGCGCACTGCACGAACTTCTTGGCGGCCTCGGTGTTCTTGGTGGCCTTCGGCACGGTGAGGTACCAGGGGCCGGGAACGCCGCCGACGCCGGCGGATCCGGCGATCATGGGGGCTGCGCCCACCTTGCCCGCCACCGGGGAGTCCTTGGGGATCTGCCGGTAGGCGTGGGCCCAGAACCGGGTCATGGCGGTTTTGCCTTGGTTGAACAGGTTCTGCGCTGCGGCCCAGTCGACCTGGGCGGCACCGGCGGGAGCATATTTGGTGAGGCCAACGTAGAAGTCCAGGGCTTCCTTGTGCGCGGCGTTGTCGATGACCACCTTGTCGCCGTCCAGGACCATGGGTGAACCCGCCTGCAGGACGTGGGCCAGCCATTCGGTTTCCACCCCGCCCTTCACGTCGGTGCCGTACATGCCGTCCTTGGTGAAGAACTCTGAGATGTCCTGGTACTGCTTCCACGTGGTGGGGGCAGCCAGTTCGTAGCCGTACTTGGCCTGGAAGCCGGCCTTGTTCTTTTCGTCCTCGAACAGGTCCTTGCGGTACAGGATGATTTCAGCGTTGGTCCAGGCGGGCAGGCCCACGAAGTGCCCGTCCACGTTGGCTTCCTTGACCAGGGCCGGGAAGATGTCCTTCTTCGCCTCGTCGGTGAAGATCTCGTCGATGGGCTGGAGGGCGTCCTTGAAGCTCGGCAGCCACACGGAGTCCAGGGCGGCCACGTCGAAGGAGACGTTGCCGGAGGAGAATTCGCTGGAAAGCCGGTTGAACATGCCGTCATAGGGCAGCTCGACGAAGTTGACGTCCACGCCCGCGTCCTTCTTGCACTGCGCGGCCACGCCCGTCAGTTCGGCGTGGCCGCCGGCCTCGACGAGGACATTAACGGTGCCGGTGCCGGTGGTCTGGGACGACGCGGCCGGGCCTCCTGCGCCGCACGCCGAGGCGGACAGGGCGACGGCGGTGCAGATGCCGCCGACGGCGAGCCTGCTGATGTATTTACGAGTGGACATCGCTGTCGACTCACTTTCTCTTGAACGGAAATGGTGAGAATGCTTCAGCTGCTGACAAATCGTTTTGCCAAAACGACTTGGCACAAACTTAGAACCGCCTCGAAAGGGTGTCAAGGGATGACCGGAAACTTTACGTCGCGGTTGTACCGCCGGCCGGGGATCCGCCTCCCACCTGCGGCGAAGGGCGGGCATCCCCGCGTACTGCTACGCCCACAGGGAACTTTTGCCCGGAACCATGCGTGATCTACTGCGGACGGTGTATAGCTAGAAGCTGACGCAGCACCATCACGGGCGCAGAGTACTCGCCGTGAAGCACTACCGGAAGGGACGGGGCCAGCCCCGAACAGATGAAAGCTAAGAACTTCTTCAAGGGCCCGGGCATCTGGATCGTCGTTGTGGTCGGCCTGCTCCTGGTGGCTTTTGCAACGCTGGCTCCCGGCGGTGCCGCACGGATTGATACGGACAAGGGCCTGGAGCTGCTTGCCGGAAACGATGTTGAGCAGGCCAAGATCTTCGATGGGGAAAACCGCGTTGACCTGGTCCTGAAGGAGAACCTGGAGGTGGACGGCCAGGACAAGGGCAAGAACGTCCAGTTCTTCTTTGTGGACGCCCGCGCCGAGGCCGTGGTTGACGCCGTCAGCGACGCCAAGCCGGACCAGGGGTTCACCGACCAGCCCATAGAGAACAACTGGTTCTCCGGACTGCTGTCCCTCCTGATCCCCGTGCTCCTGCTGGGTGCGCTCTTCTGGTTCCTGATGACCCGCATGCAGGGCGGCGGCTCCAAAATCATGCAGTTCGGCAAGTCCAAGGCCAAGATGGTCAGCAAGGACATGCCCCAGGTGACGTTCGCGGACGTCGCGGGCTCGGACGAGGCCGTGGAGGAGCTGCAGGAAATCAAGGAATTCCTGCAGGAGCCCGGCAAGTTCCAGGCCGTTGGCGCCAAGATCCCCAAGGGCGTGCTGCTTTATGGCCCTCCCGGCACCGGCAAGACGCTGCTGGCCCGCGCCGTGGCCGGCGAGGCCGGCGTCCCGTTCTTCTCCATCTCCGGCTCGGACTTCGTGGAAATGTTCGTCGGCGTGGGCGCCTCCCGCGTCCGCGACCTGTTTGAGCAGGCCAAGGCCAACTCCCCGGCCATTATCTTCGTGGACGAAATCGACGCCGTAGGCCGGCACCGTGGCGCCGGCATCGGCGGCGGCAACGACGAACGCGAGCAGACCCTGAACCAGCTCCTGGTGGAGATGGACGGCTTCGACGTCAAGACCAACGTGATCCTCATCGCCGCCACGAACCGCCCGGATGTGCTGGACCCCGCGCTCCTGCGCCCCGGCCGCTTCGACCGGCAGATCGGCGTGGAAGCCCCGGACCTGATCGGCCGCAACCAGATCCTGCAGGTACACGCCAAGGGCAAGCCGATGGCGCCCGGCGTGGACCTCAAGGCCGTGGCCAAGAAGACTCCCGGCTACACAGGTGCGGACCTGGCCAACGTGCTGAACGAGGCCGCGCTGCTCACCGCCCGCTCCAACGCCAATCTCATCGATGACCGGGCGCTGGACGAAGCCATCGACCGTGTCATGGCCGGCCCGCAGAAGCGCAGCCGCGTCATGAAGGAACACGAACGCAAGGTCACTGCGTACCACGAAGGCGGTCACGCCCTGGTGGCGGCGGCCCTGCGGAACTCCGCCCCGGTCACCAAGATCACCATCCTGCCCCGCGGCCGCGCCCTGGGTTACACCATGGTGGTGCCGGACAACGACAAGTACTCCGTGACCCGTAACGAACTCCTGGACCAGATGGCCTACGCGATGGGCGGGCGCGTCGCGGAGGAGATCGTGTTCCACGACCCCTCTACCGGTGCATCCAACGACATAGAAAAGGCCACGGGCACCGCGCGGAAGATGGTCACCGAATACGGCATGAGCGAACGCGTGGGCGCTGTCCGCCTGGGCCAGGGAGGTGGCGAGCCGTTCCTGGGCCGCGATGCCGGCCACGAGCGCAACTACTCGGACCAGATCGCCTACGTGGTGGATGAGGAAGTCCGCCGCCTGATCGACCAGGCGCATGACGAGGCCTACGCCATCCTGACGGAGAACCGGGACGTCCTGGACCGCCTGGCACTGGAACTGCTGGAACGCGAAACGCTGAACCAGTCCGAGATCGCCGAGATCTTCACCGACGTCCGCAAGCGCGATTTCCGCGAGGTGTGGCTTTCCAAGGAGACCAGGCCCGTGCAGGAAGCCGGACCGGTGGAGTCCCGCCAGGAGCGTGCAGAACGCGAGGCGCAGGAAGAGGCCAAAAAGGCCCGCCTGGACGAGCCGCTGGACGCCCAGCCGCCGCACGCGCAGGGTGTTCCGGAGGATGCGCCCTTCGAGGGCGGCATCCCCGACTCGGGGCCCGACGCCCATCGCGGCTAAGCTTTTGCTGTGACCCACTTCGACGATGACGACGTTCCCTCCTCCGCCGGCTACCCGGCGCCGGGCGAATCCCACCCCGCAAAACACCACAAGGTGGACCGCCCCCGGATCGAGGCTGCCGTCCGTGAGATCCTCCTGGCCATTGGCGAGGACCCTGACCGCGGCGGCCTGGTTGACACTCCGAGACGGGTGGCCAAAGCGTACGCCGAGGTCTTCGCAGGCCTGCACCTTGACCCTGCCGAGGTCCTGGCAACAACGTTCGACCTGGACCACGAAGAACTCGTCCTGGTCAAGGACATCCCGTTCTATTCCACCTGCGAGCACCACCTGGTGCCTTTCCACGGAGTGGCGCACGTGGGCTACATCCCCTCGCATGACGGCAAGGTCACCGGGCTGAGCAAGCTGGCCCGGCTGGTGGACATCTATGCCCGCCGCCCGCAGGTGCAGGAGCGCCTCACCACTGAAATCGTCGAGGCGATGGTCCGCCACCTGCAGCCGCGGGGCGCGATCGTCGTTGTGGAATGCGAACACATGTGCATGTCAATGCGCGGTATCCGCAAGCCCGGAGCCAAGACCGTCACCAGCGCGGTCCGCGGGCAGCTTCATGACCCGGCCACCCGTGCCGAAGCCATGAGCCTCATCCTCGGAAGGTAACCATCAGACCATGGACTCACTCGCTGCAGCCCCCGGCACGGGCCCCGCAACCTCGCCGCTGCCCATCCTGCGTAAACCGCGCCCGGCAGCGCGCTTCGAAGACCTGCCCACGGACCGCACCCTGGTCATGGGAATCCTGAACGTCACCCCCGACTCCTTCAGCGACGGCGGCAGGCACGCCACCGCGGACACCGCCATCGCGGCGGGCCTCCGGATGTTCTACGCCGGCGCGGACATCATCGACGTCGGCGGGGAATCCACCCGGCCCGGCGCCGAGGACGTCAGCCCCGAAGAGGAACAGCGCCGCGTCATTCCCGTCATCGAGGCCCTGGTCAAGGCGGGCGCCCTGGTCAGCATCGACACCACGCACGCTTCGACGGCGGCAGCCGCCCTGGAAGCCGGCGCGGCCATCATCAACGATGTTTCCGGCCTGACCATCGAACCGGAAATGGTTGAACTCGTGGCCGCGAAGAAGGTCCCGTATATCCTCACCCACCGGCGTGGCGATGCCCGCACCATGAACTCGCTGGCCGAGTACACCGATGTTGCCGGCGAAGTGGCTGCCGAGCTCGCCGGCGTCCGCGACAAGCTGTACGCGGCCGGCGTCAGCCCGGACCAGCTCATCGTGGACCCGGGCCTGGGCTTTGCCAAGAACGACGCCCAGAACTGGGAACTCCTGCAGAACCTGGACCAGCTGGCCGCCATGGGCCACCGCGTCCTGGTGGCAGCGTCCCGCAAGCGCTTCCTTGGCACCCTCCTGACGGTCTCCGGCAAGGCTGCCGCCCCGGAGGAACGCGACAGCGCCACGGCGGCCATCACGGCTGTCTCCGCCGCGCGCGGCGCGTGGGCCGTGCGGGTGCACGACGTCGGTCCCAGCCTTGACGCCGTCAAAGTCGCCGCGCGCATGTCCCCTCCGCGCGCCGCCGGCTAAGAACGCGCCCATGGACAGGATTACGCTGACCGGTGTGACCGCCGTCGGGCATCACGGGGTGTTTGATTTTGAGCGCCGCGAGGGCCAGCCTTTTGTTGTGGACGCAGTGCTGTACCTGGACTTCGCCAAGGCTGCGGAGTCCGACGATGTCCGCGACACCGCGCACTACGGCGAGGTGGCGCAGCGTATTACTGACTGGATCACGGGCGAACCGCTGAACCTGATCGAAGGCCTGGCCGTGCGGATCGCCGAGAGCCTGCTGACGGATTTCCGGCTGCAGGCCGTGGACATCACCGTTCACAAGCCGCAGGCGCCCATCCAGGTTCCGTTCGGTGATGTGTCTGTGACCGTGCACCGGAAGCAGCCCGGCCAAGGGGAGGCGCCATGACCACCGGGTACGTGAAGGCGGTCCTGGCTTTGGGGAGCAACCTGGGTGAGCGCAATGACACCCTCACCGCGGCCGTTGCGGACATTGTGGACCCGCCGGAAGTGCGCCTGCTCGCGGTGTCCCCGGTGGTCCAGACCAAGGCGGTGGGCGGCCCTGCCGGCCAGCCGGACTTCCTGAACATGGTGGTCACGGTGGAAACCAGCCTGACCCCAATGGAGTTGCTGGCCCACTGCCAGGCGGTGGAAAACAAGCATCACCGCGTGCGGGAGGTGCACTGGGGCCCGCGGACGCTGGACGTGGACATCATCACCTACGGCGACACCACCAGCGACGATCCCGTCCTGACCCTGCCCCATCCGCGGGCCGCCGGGCGCGCGTTCGTGCTTTATCCCTGGTCGCTGATCGAACCCGCGGCCACCCTGAACGGGGAACGCATCAGCGTCCTGGCAGCACGGGCCCCGGACTTCGGTGACCTGGCGCCCTTTGACGGCTTTGGCGACTTCGACGGCGTTCCCACGGCGGGAGCGGTGGAGCAACGATGAAGCCGGTCAGCCCGCTGCGCCTAATCCTGATCGGCATCATCGTTGCCCTGGCCGGGTGGTCCGCCACGGTACTGACCAGCCGTTATGGGCTCGCCACGCCTGTCCTGCCCGCCACCGCGCTGGCCACTATGGCCGTGATCGTGGTGATTACCCTGGTCCTGGGGCTGAAAATCCTGCGGTGGCGCAACGCCAACAAGCCGGAGAGCAAAGCCAGGAAAACGGTGCTGGACCCGCTCCTGGCGGCCCGCACCCTGATTCTGGCGCAGGCCTGCGCCTACGCGGGCGCGGTGCTCCTGGGCTGGCACGTGGGGATATTCCTGGACCAGGTGCGGATCTGGAGCCTGAACACCAACCAGGGCATCATGTGGCTGGCGCTTGCCATGGCCGCCGGCGGCCTGGTGATGATCGGCGTCGGCCTGGTGGTGGAGCGGATCTGCAGGATCCCGCCCGAGGACGGCGACGCCACCGGACTTGAGGGCAAGCCGGGCCGCCATGTCCGCGGCGAGACCACCGGGGAGGGCGGCTATGCCTACGGAGGCGATTGATCCGCCGGGCATCACCTGGCAGCGGGTCTCGCCAAAGTACGTAACCGTACGCGTCCTGCAGTGGACGCTGGGCAACCTCGCCCTGGTGCTGCTGCTGTCACTGCCGCTGGCGGTCGTGCTGCTGGGCTGGTGGGACTGGCCTCCACTGTGGGCCGCGGCCGCGGTGCCTGTTGTCCTGGTTGCCATGGCGGTGTGGAAGCTGCTGCTGATCCCGCGCCAGGTGCGGGCCATCGGGTACGCGGAACGCGACGACGACCTTCTGATCCGCTCCGGCATCTTCTTCCAGCGCACCTTGGCCGTGCCCTACGGCAGGATGCAGTACGTGGACATTGCGGTAGGGCCTGTGGAAGGCCGGCTGGGCCTGTGCACGCTCAAGCTACACACCGCCGCCCCCGGCACCAACGCGCAGATCCCGGGTCTTCCCGCCGCAGAAGGAGCGCGCCTGCGGGAGCAGCTCGCCGCCCGCGGCGAAGCCAGGCTGGCAGGGCTGTGACCGCTGGCAGCGGAGCCACTGACAACCCGTCCGACGGCGAGTGGCTGCGCGTCCATCCCGCGTCGCCTTTCATCCGCGGCTGGCTGGCGCTGGCTGCCATCGGCTTCTTCTTTGGCCGGGACTTCGCGGAGCGCGCGCTGCAGGGCGGCCCGGTGTTCGAAGACGGTTTCGCGGGCCGGGCGCCGTGGCTGCTGGCCGGCGGCGGCACGGTCCTGCTGCTTGCGGTGCTCGGCTTCATCCTCACCTGGTACTTCACCAGGTACCAGGTATCCGGCGGCTTTGTCCGGGTGAACACCGGCTTCATCTTCCGGCAGCAGCGCCAGGCCAGGCTGGACCGGGTCCAGGCGATCGATATCGAACAACCCCTGCTGGCCCGGATCTTCGGCCTGGCGGAGCTCAAGTTCGAGGTGGCCGATGCCGGCGAATCAGCAGTGCGGCTGTCCTACCTGAAGATTGCCGAGGCCAGGCAGCTCCGGGCCACCATCCTGGCCCGTGCGTCCGGGGCGCAGCCGGGCGGCCACAGCGAAGCCGGCCCCGCCGCCGAGGCGCCGGAACACCCGGTGCTGGCCGTGCCGCCGTCGCGCCTGGCCGGTTCGTTGCTGCTGAGTGAGCAGAGCGTCCTGGTGATCCTGGGTGCCGTC
Organism: Pseudarthrobacter sp. NPDC092424; assembly: GCF_044754925.1. Classification (NCBI taxonomy): domain Bacteria; kingdom Bacillati; phylum Actinomycetota; class Actinomycetes; order Micrococcales; family Micrococcaceae; genus Pseudarthrobacter; species Pseudarthrobacter sp. NPDC092424. The sequence goes on from NZ_JBIVQC010000003.1 coordinate 326,759, forward strand.
GCATCCGTGGTGTTGTCCGCGCTGGCTGAAAACCAGGGTTTTTATTTCTATCTCATCCCCGCCGCATTGGGGCTGGGGGCCAGTTATTGGCGCCTTTTCAACAAAGGCTACAACTTCACGGCGGCGGTTTCGCCGGATGGAATCAGGCTGCGGTACGGACTGCTGGACACCCAGGCGCAGACGCTTCCGCCCGGGAGGATCCAGGCGCTGAGGATTGTGCAGCCGCCGTTGTGGCGTGCCCTGGGCTGGTATCGGATGCAGGTGAACGTGGCCGGCTACGGCGCGGCGGACAACGCCGGGGAGGGGTCCTCCCGGACCACGCTGCTGCCCGTGGGGCGGATGGAGCACGTCCTGGCCATGCTCGCGCTGGTGCTGCCGGATCCCGGAACGCCACGGGCAGTGGAGGTGTTCGGGGCCGGGCTGGCGGGCCTGGATTCCGGCTGCGGTTTCGTCACCACGCCGCGCCGGGCCAGGTTCCTTGCGCCGTTCGGCTGGCGGCGGAACGGCTTCACCGCCACGGACACTGCACTGTTGATCCGCTCCGGCCGCTGGTGGCGCGAGCTGGTGGTGGTGCCACACCAGCGCACGCAGTCGATCGCCCTGCAGCAGGGCCCCCTGGCGCGGCGGTTCCGCGTGGCGGACCTGGTGCTGCACACCACCGCGGGGCCGGTGGCGCCCCGGCTGGTGCAGGCCGGCGTTGACCAGGCGCGCGCGCTGTTCGACCAGCAGTCCGCCCGGGCCCGGCTGGCCAGGAAACGCCAGACCACCGAGCAGTGGCTGGCGCAGGTGGCGCCCCCGAAATCCCCTTTCAACCCTTTGCAGGAAGGCCCGCAGCATGGCTAAACCCGGACGCCTTGGCGTCGGAATCATTGGTGCCGGAAAAGTGGGAGCCGTCCTCGGTGCGGCCCTGCGGGCGGCGGAACATGCCGTCGTCGGGGTTTCCGCGGTCTCCGAGGCGAGCCGCGAACGGGCGGAATCGCTGCTCCCGGGTGTTCCCGTGCTGGACGTGCGGGACATCGTGGAACGCGCGGAGCTGGTCCTCCTGGCCGTGCCGGACGACGCCCTGCCCGACCTGGTGGACGGGCTCGCCAAGCTGGGCGCCTGGCAGCCCGGCCAGCTGGTTGCGCATACGTCCGGCCGGTTCGGCGTGGGCGTGCTGCACCCGGTGCGCGCTGCCGGTGCGGTGCCGCTGGCATTGCATCCGGCCATGACCTTTACGGGAATGAGCCTCGACCTGACGCGGCTGCTGGACTGCACCTTTGGCGTCACCGCGGACGCCGCCATGCTTCCGATCGCCCAGGCGCTGGTGGTGGAGATGGGCGCCGAACCCGTCGCCATTGCCGAAGCGGACCGCACCCTTTACCACGCGGCCCTGGCGCACGGTTCGAACCACCTGGTCACCCTGGTGGCGCAGGCGTCGCAGCTGCTCCGGGAGGTCGGCGTCGGGCAGCCGGATCGGATGCTGGGGCCGCTTCTCCGGGCAACGCTGGAGAACGCGCTGGCTTCGGGGGAGTCCGCGCTCACCGGGCCGGTGGCGCGCGGTGACGTGGGAACGGTGGCCGCGCACGCGGCGGCCTTGCGGGAGTACGACGGCGGCGGGCAGGGGGACGTCCTCGAGGCGTACCTTGCGATGGCGCGCGCCACAGCCCGCCGCGCCGAGGGGCGCGCCCTGCTGAAGCCGGATCAGATGAAAGGCCTGCGCCAGGCCCTTGAGGGTAAGGACGACTGATGCCCATCCGCCTCGCCACCACCGTGGCAGACCTCCGTGCCCAGGGAGCCCGGCTCCTGGGCTCCCGGAAGGGAGCTTCGCAGGGACTGGTGCCCACCATGGGTGCGCTCCATGAGGGCCACGCCGCGCTGGCGCGCACCGCCGTCGAACAGAATGACGTTGTGGTGGCCACGATCTTCGTGAACCCGCTGCAGTTCGGCGATGCCGTGGACCTGGACCGGTACCCTCGCACGCTCGAGGCGGACCTGGAACTGTTGGAGGCGCAGGGCGTGGACCTGGTGTTCGCGCCGGCGGTGGAGGAGGTGTACCCGGGCGGTGAGCCGCTGGTGCGGGTCACGTCCGGAAAGCTGGGCGAGAAGTGGGAAGGCGCGTCCCGGCCGGGGCACTTCGACGGGGCGCTGACGGTGGTGGCCAAGCTGCTGCACTACGGCCTCCCCGCGGCCGGGCTGCCGGACGGTACGGGGCTGCCTGCGTACCGCGCGTACTTCGGCCAAAAGGATGCGCAGCAGCTGGCGCTGGTGCGCCGGATGGCCGCGGACCTGAGCTTCCCGGTGGAGATCGTGGGGGTTCCCACGGTCCGGTCTGCCGAGGGATTGGCCCTGTCCAGCCGAAACCGTTTCCTGTCCGTCGCCGAGCGCGACGCCGCGCTGGTGCTCTCCCGGGCGCTGCGGCTGCTGGAGGCCCGGGCGGCCGCCCGCGAGCCGCTGGACCTGGATTCGGCGGTGGCCATGGTGCAGTCCCAGCCGCTGGTGGAGCTGGACTACTTCGACGTGGTGGATCCGCTGACGCTGGAGCCGCTGGCCGAGAACTGCCGGGAGACCCCGTTCGGCGGCGAGGCCCTTGCGCTGATCGCGGCGAGGGTGGGCCCGGTGCGGCTGATCGACAACGCGCCGCTGGGTTCGTAGCCGCTGGGTTCGTAGCGGCTGCTGAGCGTTCGGGTTCGCGGCAAGACACGGATGAGGGCGCCCTCAGGGGAAGGCGCCCTCATCCAATATGCCGGCTCCGCGGGGTCAGCGCCCGGTTTTCTGCTTCGACGTGTACAGCTCAGGCCGGGCAAGGGACAGCGAACGTTCCTGCTGGCGCTCCAGGCCGGTAAGGCTCAGGTCCAGGTCCGCCCGAAGGATGGCGTCGCCGTGGCCAGCTGAGGCGAGGACGTGCCCGCGCGGGTCCGCGATCAGGGAATGGCCGCAGAAGCCGTTGCCGTTGAGGTTGGCAGCGACCACGAAGATCTGGTTGTCCTGAGCCCGTGCCCTGGAGCGGAGGGTCAGCAGGTGATCGTAACCGTCCCCCACGGCTGAAGGGATGACGATGATCTGTGCCCCTTCCATGGCGAGGGTGGTGGCGATAGCCGGGAAGGCGTGTTCAAAGCAGATCTGCGGTCCGAGGAGGCCTGCCGGGGTTGGCACCACGAACAGTTCGTTGCCGGGCTTGAACCGGTCGAACTCAGTGGGGAACAGATGGCTCTTGCGGTAGGGGACCGCATCGCCTGCGGGTGTCACCGTCACTGCGGTGTCGTAGAGGTTGCCGTCCTCACCCCGTTCCAGTAGGCCAACGACGACGGTGAAGTCTTTTTCCGCCGCGATTTCCTTGGTCATTTCGACGGTAGGGCCGTCAAGCGGCTCGCTGAGCTGCGCACCGATCTCGTCGATCATCTTGAGGTCATAGCCGGAGATGAACAGTTCCGGGGTGACCACCAGGTCGGCGTCGCCCAGGCCGAGCAGGGCATCGCGGTACGCGGCACGGTTACCGTCCAGGTCGCCGTTGGGCAGTTCCAGCTGGAGGATAGCGGCACGAACGCTCTGGCCGGATGGTGGGTTCATGGGTCTAACCTTTCACTGCGCCGGCGTAGAGCCCGCGGACGTAATAGCGGTTGAGCAGTGCAAAAAGCAGCAGCGGGGGGATGATGGCGAGGATGGAGCCTGAGGAAATCAGGTCGTCCTGGTTCAGCTGGGGGGCCTGGAGGTTGGCCAGACCAACGGTCAGCGGCCGGTGGTCACTGTCAAGCAGAGTGAGGCCCATCAGGAGGTCGTTCCAGACAAAGACGAAGTCGATGATGATGAAGGACACGATGCCGGGGACGGCCAGGGGGAGGGCGATCCGGCGGAATGCGTCGAATTCGCTCGCGCCGTCTATCCGTGCGGATTCCAGGATCTCTTCGGGGATCTGGGAGAAGAACCCGATGAGCATGAACAGTGCCCAGCCGGCGCCGAAGGCAGTGTGCACCAGGGCGATGCCAAGGAACTGCGCCGGTCCCTCATTGAGGTTGAGGGTCCGGAACCAGGGAACCAGCGGGATCAGGATGATCTGTACCGGAACGATCATGGTGGTGATCAGCAGGAAGTACAGGAGTCCCTTGAGGCGGAACTTCATCCGCGCGAAGGCGTAGGCCGCCGACGTTCCCAGGACCACCGTCAGGGCCACCGAGCTGATCGAGATGATGAAACTGTTGAACGTGTAGGTGGACAGTCCCTCCCGCCAGGCCCGTCCGTAGTTCTCCAGCGTGGCGGTGGAGAAGTCGGCGCGCCACCAGCCGGCGCCGCTCTGGTCGAGCGGAAGGATGGATATCATCGCAGCGGTGGCAACGGGCACCAGCCACAGGATGCTGGCAACGGTCAGGATGCCGTAAAGGGCAAACACGGCCCATTTACTTTGCCTCATTGCTGTTCCTTCAGGGTTGCGCGGATGTAGGGGAGCGAAATGGCAATCATGAAGACGGACATAAGTACGGCAATGGCCGCCGCCAGCCCGCCCTGAGGGGTGTCCAGGTACTGGAACACCTGGCGCCACAGCAGCATGGCAAGCACTTCGGTGTCCTTCGCCGGGCCGCCTGCCGTGGTGACCAGGACGATGTCGAACGTCCGCAGGGCGAAGATCACGCTGACCACTGCCACAACTACGATGGACGGGCGGAGGCTGGGGATCACCACATGGCGGATCAGCTGGGACTGCTTTGCGCCGTCCACGCGGGCTGCGTCAAGCAGTTCCGCGGGTACGGAGGTCAGGCCGGCAGTGAACGTGATGACGCCGAAGCCTGCGAAGGCCCATACCGCCGGAATGATTACGAAGAGGTTGGCGAATCGGATGTCGGCCATTCCCAGGTGCAGGACGCCCGGGTTGGAGAGCCACTGGCCGGCGTGCACCCCCAGCGGCCCAAAGGTGAAGGAGGCGTCCGCCAGGCCGAAGAGCCCCAGGAACGCATTCAGCACACCCTTGTTCGGATCCGGGTTGTAGATGAAGGACCAGATGATGCCTGCGGCCGAAAGCGAGATGGTCATGGGCAGGATGAAGATGCTCCGGAATATTCCGGAGCCCCGGCGGGCATTCCACACGAGCAGCGCCAGGGGAAAGGACACCGCCAGGACAAGTCCGGGGAAGACCACCAGCCAGATGGCGCTGTTCAGGGCCGCGTTCCAGAAGTCGGCGCTGGTCAGGGTTGAGGCGTAGTTCTCCATCCCTACGTATTCCCAGTCGGCCGGGGCATTGATCTGCCACGGGTTGAGCATGCCCCAGGTGAAGAAGCTGGAGGTCACCGTGCTGAACGCGGGCCACAGGTAGAAGCCCAGGAACACCAGGAGGATGGGACCGATAAAAAGGTACGGCGTGAGCGCGGACCGGCCAGGCTTTCCGGGCCGGCGGCCGGCCGGGGCCTTCTTGCGAAAGGCCCCGGCCCCCTTTTGCACGCTCGTCGTGTCTTCTTTGGGGATGACAGTCACAATTATCCGTTCGAGCGGGTGTCGGCTGTCTTCATGGTCTCGATGAAGGCATCGGCATCCTGGGAGCGCACCAGTTCAACAAGGGCGTTGCGGTACTTGCTCTGCAGCTCCCCGCCGATCCAGTCATCCAGGTCGTAGCCGGCCTGGCCTGCGGCGTCCTTCGGCCAGAGCTCTGCTGCGGCCTTGTCATTGGGCGTGGGGTAGACGCTCGCCGGAACCTTCATGTTGGGCGCGATGTAGCCGCCCTTCTTCGCCCAGATCGTCTGGGCGTCAACGGATCCGAGGTACTCCAGGAATGCCATGGTTGCCACCGGGTTCTTGGACTTCTTGGCTCCGACAAAGAGGTCGCCACTGACAGCCTGCGCCGGCTTTTCGGTTCCCTCGAAGGCGGGCAGGGTGAAGAAGCTGTAATCAGTGCCCGGCTTGAGCTTCGAGTCGCAGGAGGGCACGATTCCGTTGACGAATGCGCCGTTGTTGGCGAACGCGTTCTTTCCGGTCACCCAGCCGCAGGTCTCGTCGGAGAAGCCCGTGTCGAGGGCGTTCTTGGGCCAGTAGTTGCGGATCATGTCCGCCAGCACCTTGACGCCCTTGGCGATGTCCGCGTCGTCCCAACCGATCTCACCGCGTGCCAGCTGGTTGAACTTCTCCTCGCCGGCCACGTTCAGCAGGATCGGGTCCATCCACTGGGTGGGAACCCAGACGTCCTTGGCTCCGACGCTGAAGGGGGACTGCCCTGTGGCCTTGTACTTGTCCAGCGTGGCCGTAAGCTCCGACCAGGTTGCCGGCGGGGCAGTCAGGCCCAGTGACTTGGCCTTGGCGGTGGTGTGCCAGATCAGGCCGTTGACGTTGCCCTTGACGTAGACGGCCTCGGTCTTGCCCTCGGCTCCTGCCGCGATTGCGCGCAGGGAATCGTTGTATTCGCCGTTCTTGATCCATTCATCCCACAGGGTGTCCACCTCCATCAGGAGACCCTGCTTGGAAAGCTGGCGCACCATGCCGGGCAATGCCACGGCGGCGTCCGGAGGGCTTCCCGCGGCGAACTGCTGGGTCAGGACCGACTGCGTCTGGTCGAACGGCACGCTGTCCACCTTCACGGAGACTTCGGGGTACTTCGCCTCGAAGCCCTCCACCATGGCTCCGAAGGCTTCAGCCTCGGGTCCGCTCCAGTTGGAGAGGACCCGGATCTCACCCTTTGGCGGCCCGTCGGTCTTGGCGGTCTCGGACCCTGCGCCGCACCCAGTGGCGCCGAAGCCGAGGGCGAGTGTTGCGAAAGCGGCAACCGCCGCGCGGCGCGCTCGTAACTTGATCATCTGTATCTCCGTCGAAGCAGTGGTATTTGTCATTGCGTAGTGACAAATATGAGGTCGCTCACGTGCTGATGTCAAGGCGGGTAGAAGGTCGGGCCGGGAAAATGGGGGTTTCGGCGTGCCGCGGGGTGCCGCGTCGGCTTATTTGCCCGCTACGGGCAGCCCGGTGATGGCGGAGATCAGTTCGGCGGTGTACTCACTCGCCGCGGCCGGGCTGATCCGCACCAGGATGATGTCTGCCAGCAGCTTCTGCAGCTGTTGGGAAACGCGGTCGTAGGACGGCACGGCCGGGCGGACCACGGCTCCTTCGAGCATCGCGGCGGACTTTCCCAGCAGTGAGTTGTCATCAGCCACCAGTGGAACCACCGAGGTCCGCGTGGGTATCTGCCCTGTTGAGCGGGCCATGCGTGCCTGCGCGTCCGAGGACAGGAGGGCCCGGATCACATGAAGGGCGAGGTCCGGCCGCTTGCCTTGCCTGAAAATGCCCAGGGCCATGCCGCCGGCAAGGTTGGCGCGGCTGCCCGAGGGGCCGGCGGGCATCGGGATGAATCCGAACCGGCGCCACGCACTTTCCTGGTCCAGGCCGGCCACCCCGGCAAGCGCGGGCAGTTCATAGCTGCCGGCCAGGGCAAAGGCGGCCTGGCCGGAGGCCAGAAGCTGGACGGGACGCTCGCGGGCAAAGTCGACTGACTCCTTCGCGATGGCGCCCTGGAACACAAGTTCCTGCAGGTACTCCAGGGTCTGCACCAGCCGGTCCCGGTCCGGCAGGACTCCTGCCGGCCCGATGATGCGCGCCCCGTTCGAGGCAAGGAGGGCCAGGAGGCAATAGGTTGCCGCCTCGCCGGCGGCGGGCCCGCCGGGCAGGACCAGCGGGGAAGGGGTGCCCTTCACGGCGAGCAGGGCGCAGGCGGCTGCCAGCTCACCCCAGGTGTCGGGCGGAGCGATACCGGCAGCGGCCAGGGCCTCGCGGTCAAACCAAAGGCCGGCCACGTCGGCCTCGAGCTGGACAGCCACGGAAGCGCCGTCCACGGCCTGGGAGGTGACGAACACCTGTGCAAAGAGCTTTCGGTACTGGTCCCGCGCCCATCCGGAATCGATGTCGTCGATTCTCCGGAAATAGCCGGCGGTGGCAAATTCGGGCACCCAGACGGAGTCCACCAGGGCGATGTCCGGAGCCTCGCCGCTCGCCACCGCCTCCGTGAGGTGGTCGTGGAGGCCGCCCAGGGGCACCACGGTCATCGAGAGTGCGACGTCGGTGGGGGCTTCGGCGCGGATCAGCTTGGCCCAGGGGCCTTCCGGCACTACGGCCGTCAGTTCGCGGACACCCGCATGCCTCTCGAGCCATTCCGGAGCCACGAACGTGCCTCGGCGTCGGTGCCTGACCACCACTCCTTCTGCTGCGAGTGCGGCGAGTGCGCGGTGTACCGGCGTCCTGCTCAGCCCGTAGGTGGTGCACAGCTCCGACTCGGTGGGCAACTGCCCCTCGGCCCCGTAGCGCCCGCTCAGGATCAGCTGAATGAGGTGAGCCTTCAGCTGTTCGTAGACAGGAATGGGCCGGCTCGGATCGACGGCAGGCCACTCGGCGGCCATGGGAAACTTCCTTACTCGCAATGATTTCGACGGCGCCGGCAGGGGCGCCCTGCGCCTAAACATCTTTACATTGACCGGGCAGCCCAGGCGTCCTTCGCCGCGAATGCATTGACAGTCAGCATCTTTTGTCTGATGCTTATACGAAAGTTTACGGCGGAATCTCCGCTTCGGCTTCTCCGCTCCCGCCCCGGCTTATCGCCCCCGCTACCCTTCCCGGCCCCTTGGAGGCTCCCGTGTCCCCGCAGAATGTGACCGCGCAACAGATCCGCGACGCCGCGATCGAAGTGCTCCGCGCCAACGACCTCGGCACCATGACCAGTGCAGCGCCCAACCTTTACCCACACATGTGGAGCTGGGACGCCGCCTTCGTGGCCATCGGACTGGCACGGGTCAGCGTTCCCCGGGCCATCACCGAGATGCGGACCCTGCTTGGCGCCCAGTGGTCAACGGGCATGATCCCACACATCGTGTTCAGCGCAAACGACACCGACTACTTCCCCGGCTTCGACCGCTGGGGAACGGCAAGTGCAGCAGCCCGCCCCGAGGGCGTCAAGACCAGCGGAATCTGCCAGCCGCCTGTCCACGTGATCGCGGTGCGGCACATCCTGGACCGCGGCCGCGAAAATGGCGGCACGGACCAGGCAGCTGCCGAGGCCTTCGTACGTGAGTCCTTCGACGGCTGGCTCGCCTGGCACCGCTGGCTTGCCGAGGTCCGCGACCCGGACCGGGTGGGGCTCATCGAGATTCACCACGGCTGGGAATCCGGTTTCGACAATTCACCCCGCTGGGACGGGCCCTATGCAGCCATCCGGCCCGGCGTCGTCGAACCGTTCGTCCGGCGGGACACCGCCCACGTTGCCGATGTCAGTGAACGCCCGGACGACTCGGAATACACCAAATACCTGTGGCTCGTCCAGCAGATGGCCTCCGTCCGCTTCGACGACCAGGCCGTCCAGGAGATCGTGGACTTCCGTGTCCGCGACGTGTTCTTCTCGGCCATCATGGCGGCCTCCACCGAGGTCCTGGCCGACCTTGCCCACGAACTGGGCCGGGAGGAGGCACAGGAACTGCGCGAACTGGCCGAACGCTTCCGCACCGGCGTCGCAGCGACCGTGGACCCGGAAACGGGACTCGCCCGCGATTTCGACGTCCTGGCAGGACAGTGGATTGCCACCGAAACCGTCTCGGGCTTCGCCCCGCTGGTGGCCGGCGGCGACCAGGGCCTGCTGTCCCGGCAGCGCGAGATGCTCCAGGGCCCTGAGTGGATGGGATTTCCGGGGCTTCGCTTCCCGCTGCCGCCCTCCACGTCGCCGGCCAGCGCCGCATTCCGCCCCCGCACGTATTGGCGGGGACCGGTGTGGCCTTTCCTGAACCTCCTGCTGGGGTGGGCCTGCGGCCGCGACGGCCAGGCGGGGCTGGAGGAGAAGCTGCGCACCACATCGCTGCAGCAGCTTTCGGACCTCAAGTTCGGCGAATACTATGAGCCGTTCACGGGCGAGCCCCTTGGCAGCCTGGCCCAGGCGTGGACTGCCGCCGCGGCCCTCGAATGGCTCGCCGGACCCGTCGACGGCCGGCCTGCCGCAACATGACCACGGTCCTGATTGCCTGCGACAAGTTCAAGGGAAGCCTGACCGCGCCCGAAGTATGTGATGCCGTGGCGGAGGGAATCCGCGCGGTCCGGCCGGACGCCACGGTCATCCCGATGCCCATCGCCGACGGTGGCGACGGCACCGTGGCTGCCGCCGTCGGGGCTGGATACCGGCACATCACCTTGTCGGTCACCGGCCCGTCCGGCCAGCCTGTCTCCGCCGGGTTCGCGCTCCATCCGGACGGCGGGACCGCGGTCATCGAGATGGCCCAGGCGTCCGGCCTGCTTCAGCTTGCGGGCGGCATTCCTGATCCTCTTGGTGCGACGAGTTACGGCACGGGGGAACTGGTGGTGGCCGCGCTGGACGCCGGCGCCCGCCGGATCGTCCTGGCTGTGGGCGGCAGCGCCTCCACCGATGGCGGGGCGGGCTTCCTGCAGGCCCTCGGCGCCCGCCTCACCGCAGGTGACGGGACCGCCGTCGCACACGGCGGAGGTGCGTTGGACACTCTGGCATCCGTGGACCTCACCTCACTGGATCGCCGCCTGGCCGGCTGTGAAATCGTCCTGGCGTCCGACGTCGACAACCCCCTTTTGGGGCACGACGGCGCGGCTTCGGTCTACGGTCCCCAGAAGGGCGCGGGCGCAGAAGAGGTGGAGATCCTCGAAGAAGGACTGGCACACCTTGTCCGCGTGATGGAAGGGCACGGCGTGCTGGCCGGCATGGCCGATTTCCCGGGTGCGGGTGCCGCCGGGGGCATCGGCTACGCAGCCCTTGCGGTGCTCGGAGCCACGAGGCAGCCCGGAATCGACGTGGTCATGGAGATCACCGGCTACGGAGAAACTGTCGCTGCCCTGGGTGCCGGGGACCTTGTGGTGACCGGCGAAGGCTCGCTGGACCTGCAGACCCTTAGCGGCAAAGCAGTGGCCGGACTCGCGGCTGTTGCCCGCGACGCCGGTGTTCCGGTGATAGCCGTCTGCGGTCAGGGATCGCTGACCGCGGAGCAGTTGGGCACCCTGGGAATCCAGGGTTCGTTCCCCCTCACCGACCTGGAGCCCGACACGGCCCGCTGCATGTCCGGGGCAGCGGCATTGCTGGCTGCCGTGGGCCGGAATGTGGGTACTTCCTTGGTGGCGGAAAGGGTCCTGCAATGAGCAGCACGGGTCCGGCCGTACTCCGGCCCGAGTCCGGTGCCGCCGCGCGCCGGACCGTTATCGGACTGGACATCGGAGGCTCCAAAACGCACGGCATCCGCATCGTCGGCGGCAGCGTCATGGCTGACCGGATCGCGGGCAGCGCCAACGTCCAGAATGTGAGCCGCGAAACCGCTTCCCGCCACCTGGGGGTCCTGTTGGGCTCGCTCGGTGCCACCGATGCCGGCCGGGTCTACGTCGGGGCGGGCGGCGTGGACACCGAGGAAGACAAGGACGAGCTGCGCCGGCTTATCGCGCCGCACGCGCCCCATGCAGCGGTGACCATCGTTCATGACACCCGGCTGATCCTTGCGGCAGCGCAGGTGCGCACGGGTATTGCCGTCATCGCCGGAACGGGTTCAGCTGTCTGGGGAGTCGACGAGCAAGGAACCGAGGTGCGTGCCGGCGGCTGGGGCTACCTTCTGGGCGATGAGGGAAGCGGGTACTGGCTCGGCCGTGAAGCCGTCCGGCACAGCCTCCGGCGCTACGACCTGCGGCTGCCGGTGGACGAACTGACCGGCGTGCTGCTTGCGGACTGCGGCCTCAGCTCACCTGAAAGCCTGATCCGCCACTTCCATGGCGATACGGACCGGACCTACTGGGCCCGGAAGGCCAGGCTGGTCTTCGAATGCGCGGACCGGGGCCACGCGGCAAGTGAGCGGATGGTTGAGCGGGCTGCGAAGAGCCTGGCCGAGCAGGTGCTGCAGGTCGCGCTGCGCCTCATGAACCCGGGCCCGGTGGTGCTCGGCGGCGGTGTCGGACTGAACCAGCCGGCACTGGGCAAAGCGTTCAAGGACCACCTGGCTGCCCACGGGATCACTGACGTCAGGACACTGGCCGGCGATCCGGTCTTCGGCGTCTCCTACCTGTCGGAGCAGGACGTCCGGTCCGCGCGCCAGTGACCATGCGGCAGGATGCCTGCATACCGCCATGCGGGATGACAGTATGTCTTAACCCTGCACGGAAGAGGATGTTGTGACGGTCGAACGAACACCTGCCAGCCTGGGCGGCGCAACGTCCCACGGGCACCTACTGAACCTGATCCGTTCGGCGGACGGACTTTCGCGACAGCAACTGCTGTCCGAGACCGGCATGTCCCGCGCCACCCTTTACGAACGCCTCGAGGCCCTCCTGCGGCGCGGCTGGATCTACGAAGGCGAGGCGCTGGAGGCAACCGGCGGACGCCGGTCCCGGAAGATCCGTTTCGACAACCGCGGCAAGGTCATCCTTGCCCTGGCGCTGGGCCAGACCCACGCAACAGTGGCAGTCGTGGACACGGACGGCGTGGAATTGCGGTCCACCACCATCACCCATGACATCGGCGGCCCTGCCGCGGAGGTGCTGGGGCGGCTGACCGGCGCGGGCCAGGCGCTGCTTGAACAGGGCACCGGGGAAGTGCTGGTGGGCGTCGGAGTCAGCGTTCCAGCTCCCGTGGACGTGGCAAGCGGACGCGTGGTGCACCCCACCACCCTTCCCGGCTGGCAGCCGGATGCCATCATCGAGGCGGTTTCGCAGGTGTGGCCGGTGCCCCTGGTGGTGGAAAACGATGCCCGCGCGGCTGCGCTCGGCGAATGGGATTCGGGCCGGGGAACGCTGGTCTACGTCAAAGTGGCTACCGGCATCGGCTGCGGAATCGTTGTGGACGGAGAAATCCTCCGCGGAGCCCACGGCGCGGCCGGCGATATCGGCCACATCAGGATCACCGACGACGGTCCGCGCTGCCGGTGTGGCCGCAACGGGTGCCTGGCAGCCTACAGTTCAGGGCGTGCCATCGCCGACCGGTTCGCCGCCGAAGGCCTCTCCGACGTCGACGCCATACGGCAGGCGGCCCTGGACGGGAGAAAGAGTTCCCTGCGTGCCCTCACACAGGCAGCGGAGGTGTTGGGCCGGGCGCTCGCCGCGACCATCACCACGATCAACCCCGACAGGCTCGTCCTGGGCGGCAGGATTGGTGCCCTTCCGGTCCTGGTGGACAACGTCCGCAGGCGTGTCTTCGCAGATGTTGTGGAGCGGATCGCTGAGGGGCTCGTGGTGGGGGCGGGGGACCCGCACGACCGTACTGCCATCGCGGGGCTTGCCACGCTCGTCATGCGGAAGGTGTACGACCCCGCCGCCATCGACCGCACGCTGGCCGCGGCCGCTCAATAAGCGTGCGTCCGCGGGGCCGTGGTTGAGGAGCGGACCACCAGGCGGGCTTCGATGATTTCATCCGCCGGGCCCGCGGCGCCCGTCCCGTTTTCCACCCGGGACAGCAGGCGTTCCACGGCACGGGAGCCCTGGGCGTGGGCCTGCTGGTCCATGGTGGTCAGGCCCAGGATGTCACCCATCTCGTGGCCGTCAACGCCAATCACGGACAGATCGGCCGGGATCCGGAGCCCCAGGTCCCGCGCCGCGAGCATTGCGCCGGCGGCCATCTCGTCAGAAGCGCAGAAAATGGCGGTGGGCCGCTCGTCGGGATCGGCCAGCAGGTGCTTGGCTTGCCGGTATGCATCGTTCATGGAATAGTCCGCGGCCAGGTTCCACGCCGGGCGGACGGGCAGGCCGGCGTCGGCCATCGCTGCCTCGTACCCGGCGCGGCGGCCGCCGGAAATCTTGAAATGCCCGCCAAACTCCTGTTCCCCGCCCAGGTGCGCCACCCGGGTGTGGCCCAGCCCCAGCAGGTGCCCGGTGGCCCGCCGCCCCACCGCCTCGTCGTCGATCCTGATTGTGGGGATCCCGGGAAGCGGCCCGCCGACCCCCACCACGGGTATCCCGGCCGAGAGAATCTGCTGCGTCTCGTGCCCGTTGAGCTGCAGGGATACCGCGATGACGCCGTCCAGCCGTTTGCGGAGCAGGAAATCGCCCAGGACGGACTCGCGGTACCGGTCGCCCTGGAAGTCATAGAGCGTCAGGTCGTAGCCGGCATCCATGAGCGCGGAATTGGTGCCCTCCAGCAGCGTGGAGAAGTACCAGCGGTTCACGAACGGCAGGACCACCCCGATGTTATGGCTCCGCCCGCTGGCCAGGCTGGATGCGTGATAGGACATGACGAAGCCCAGCTCGCGGGCCGCGGCGGTCACGGCCAGCCTTGCCCGTTCGGAAACGCTGCCCTTGCCGCTCAGCGCGCGGGACGCCGTCGCCTGGGAAACTCCCGCCAGCCGGGCCACATCCTTTATTCCTGCCACTGACCCCTGCTGCTCCCCGTGGTTACATGCGCAGCCAGATGCACTGCGCAGCACCAAGCTTACGCTGGGCCGCCTCTTCGCCGTCGGTGGCCAGGAGGACCTCCATGTCCGGAATTTCGACCGGCGCGGTACCCATGTTCATCATCACCAGGACGCCGTTATTAACGAAGGCGATGCACTCGGGACCCGCCACGCCGTCCAGCCAGTCCAGGGATCCGCCGCCCAGGCCAAGTTCGCGGCGCAACCCCAAGGCGCGGCGGTACAGGGCAAGGACGGAGGACGGGTCCGCCGCCTGTACGTCGCGGGCGAGGGATCCCCAGCCCTCGGGCTGCGGGAGCCACGAGGAGCCCGTGCTGTTAAAGCCTGCGGCCGGAGCGGCCGCTTCCCAGGGGAGGGGCACGCGGCAGCCGTCCCGGCCAATCCGCTCACCCGCGGTTCGCCGGTACGTGGGGTCCTGCCGGAAGGCGTGGTCCATCGTGGTGTGGTCCGGAAGCCCCAGCTCCTCACCCTGGTACAGGTACACGCCGCCGGGCAGCGCGAGCATCAGCATGGATGCAGCCGCCGCCCGGCGCAGCCCCAGCCCGGAATCAGGCTGGGGATCCTCCACGCCCAGGCCGTCACCCGGGCGGGCGGCAGGCTCCACGATGCCGAACCGCGTAGCGTGCCGGACCACGTCATGGTTGGACAGCACCCAAGTGGTGGGAGCGCCCACGGAATCGAACATCCGCAGCGAGCTTTCAATCACCGACCGCAGCCGCTCCGCGTCCCACGGCGTGCCGAGGTATGCGAAGTTGAACGCCTGGTGCATCTGGTCCGGCAGCACCCAGTTGGTCAGCCGGGACAGCGGGTCGATGCTCGCTTCGGCGCAGAGGATGCGCTCGCCGTCGAACTCCGCCAGCACCTTGCGCCACTCGCGGTAGATGTCGTGGATCTCGGGCTGACCGAACATCGGCGCGAGGTGGCCGGGGTGCTCTTCGGTGCTGACGCCGTCGGGCCGCCCGTGCCAGTCCGGGAGCCCCTGCGCCTTGATCAGGGCGTGCGCCACGTCCACCCTGAAGCCCGCCACGCCGCGGCTGAGCCAGAACCGCAGGATCCGCTTGAACTCGTCATGCACGGCCGGGTTGTCCCAGTTGAAGTCCGGCTGGGAGGAGTCGAACAGGTGCACGTACCACTGGCCGGGTTCGCCGGTGGGTTCCTCGATGCGGGTCCAGGCCGGTCCGCCGAAGTGCGACTGCCAGTTGTTCGGCGGCAGCTCGCCGTGTTCCCCGCGTCCGTCGCGGAACACGAACATCCCGCGCTCGGGGCTGCCGGGACCGGCCGCGAGGGCCGCCTGGAACAGTGCGTGGTCCGAGGAACAGTGGTTGGGAACCAGGTCGATGATCACCTTGACGCCGAGCGAGTCAGCCCCCGCCACCAGCGCGTCGAAGTCCGGCAGGGTGCCGAACATTGGGTCCACGTCGCAGTAATCGGCCACATCGTAGCCGCCGTCGCGCTGCGGCGAGACGTAGAACGGCGACAGCCACACAGCGTCCACTCCCAGGTCCGCGAGGTGGTGCAGTTCGGCGGTGATACCGGGCAGGTCACCCTCGCCGTCGCCGTTCAGGTCGCGGAATGAGCGTGGATACACCTGGTAAATCACCGAGGACCGCCACCACTCGGAGCCTTCGTCGGCGGGGTGGACGGGGACCAGCTGCGCGGCGGAAAGACCGGCCGCGGCGGGGGCGAGCGTGTTTGTCATCCGGTCATCCTAAGGGGTTAAAGACATGAAATGGAACGGCTTCCAATTAAGTATGACGAGGAATCCGCTAAAGCAAATCTGGATGTGGACGCATAGTTTGGAATCGCTTACAGTTGTGACTTGTTTCACTGCGCCCGGCGGCCGTCGTTGCCGGCGCCCGTCAGCCGCGGCCCATCGGTGCCCTGCCTGTGCTCCTGCTGTTCCTTTACCTGCAGAAGTTCATTGTGGGCGGGCTGACGGCGGGTTCCGTAAAGTAATCAGCTTGCTTATCAGTTGGGGCTTTCCTAGGCTGGGTCGTGTCAGGCACACGAGTCTACAAGCCAAGGAGGAACCATGTCAGAACACAGCATTGCAGGCAAGAAGGTCGCGTTCCTGCTGACGGACGGCGTGGAACAGGTTGAGCTGACCAGCCCCTGGCAGGCCGTGAAGGATGCCGGCGGCGAGCCCACCCTGGTGGCGCTGAAGCCCGGACGGCTCCAGGGCTTCAACGGCACCGCCGAAGGCGACACATTCGACGTCGACATCACCGTTGGCGAGGCAAACGCGGGCGACTTCGATGCACTCGTCCTCCCCGGCGGCGTCGTTAATGCCGATCACCTCCGGGTGGACGGGGCCGCGCAGGCTTTCGCCCGGGCCTTCTTTGAACAGCACAAGCCGGTCGCGTCCATCTGCCACGGTCCCTGGCTGCTGATTGATGCCGGAGTGATCCGCGGACGCAACGTCACCTCCTACCACACGCTCCAGACGGACCTGAAGAACGCGGGAGCCAACTGGTCGGACCAGGAGGTGGTGGTTGACCAGGGCCTGGTCACAAGCCGCAACCCGGACGACCTGCCTGCGTTTAACAGCAAGCTGCTGGAGGAAATCGCGGAAGGCACGCACGCCGGCCAGACCGCCTAAAAGGCAGTCTGGCCTGCAGGCGCAGGGCCAGGTGTTCCCTCAGGGGTAAAGAAAAGTCCGGATGGAGGAATGACTCCTGCCGGTAGAGTGTTGGAATCTGCAGCGACGCCGATCGCGTGCCCCACTCATTACTCCCTGAGGGAACACCCATGTCTACAGAAGTCTCTTCAAACGCCTTCGGCAAACCCGTCCAGGCTGCTGAAGCGCAGCCGCCCGCACCGGCGAAAATGTCCCGTGAATCGGTGACGGTCATCGCCACGCTGCTGGTGGCGACATTCGTGGTGATCCTCAACGAAACCATCATGAACGTGGCCCTGCAGCGGCTCATGGTGGACCTGGGCGTGGACGCCCCCACCGTGCAGTGGCTGGCCACCGGGTTCATGCTCACCATGGCAGTGGTCATTCCCACCACCGGTTTCATCCTGCAAAGCCTCACCACCCGGGCCGTTTTCATGCTGGCCTTGGGCCTCTTCACCGGCGGCACCGCACTGGCCGCGGCGGCGCCAGGCTTCGAGGTGCTTTTGCTGGCCCGGATCATCCAGGCCGGCGGCACGGCCATCATGCTGCCGCTGCTGATGACCACCATCCTCACCCTGGTCCCGGTGGCAAGGCGCGGCGCCGTCATGGGCAACGTCAGCATTGCCATCTCCGTGGCACCCGCTATGGGTCCCACCGTCTCCGGCCTCATCCTGGAGCACTTCACCTGGCGGTTCATGTTCGTTTTCGTGCTGCCGGTTGCCCTCGCCGCGCTGGCCATCGGCGCCAAATACCTCACCAACGTGGGGGAAGCTGAAAAGGCCAGGCTGGACTTCCTTTCGGTGCTCCTCACCGTTCCCGCGTTCGGCGGCCTGGTCTACGGCCTGAGCCAGATTGGCGGCGGGCACGGCGGGCAGGCCGGCCCGGGCGCGGTCCCCATCGCAGCCCTCGCCATCGGCGTGGCAAGCCTCGCAGTCTTCATCCTCCGTCAGGTCCGGCTGCAGAAGTCCCAGGCCCCGCTGCTGGATCTCCGAGCCTTCAAATTCCGGATGTTCACCGTCTCCGTCCTGCTTATGGTCGTTGCCATGATGTCCCTGTTCGGGGGAGTGATCCTGCTGCCGCTCTACCTGCAGGAGATCCGCGGCCTGGGCTCGCTGGAGACGGGCCTTTCGCTGCTCCCGGGCGGGCTCGCCATGGGCCTGCTGGGCCCGGTCATCGGCCGCCTCTTCGACAAGGTGGGCCCGCTCCCGCTCACCGTCACCGGTTCGGTCCTCCTGGTCCTGAGCCTCTTCCAGTTCTCCAGGCTCGACGCCGGCACGCCGGTGTGGTGGATCATTGCACTGCACGTGGGCCTGAGCTTCGGCCTGGCGCTGTTGTTCACGCCCGCCTTCACCACCGGCCTGAATCCGCTGCCCCCGCACCTGTACTCGCACGGGTCCGCCATCATGAGCACCACCCAGCAGGTGGCGGGCGCCGCCGGCACGGCGCTGCTCGTGTCCATTTTCGCGGTGGTAAGTACGACGGCGGGCCTCGTCGCCGGGATGAGCGCCGCCTTCCTGGCGGCGACCCTCATAGCCGTTGCCGCCGTCGTGCTTTCCGCGATGATGCGCAAGACCCCGGGTCAGCCGGAGTAGAAGTCGCTCAATTCCTTGATCAGCCGGTCCGGGGCCTTGAGGACATCGTCATGGCCCATACCCGGCAGGATGGTGTAGCTGGAACCGGACAGGACGTCGTGGATCTGGCCGCATGCCACGCCAAAGTAGGCCGGGCTCTTCTCGCCCACCACGATCAGCGTTTCCAGCGGCAGTTCCAGGAAGGGTTCGGCGGGCATGTCCGCGGCGATGATGGCCTTGATCTCGCGGACGCCCGTGCGCATCAGTTCGCGCTGCTGCTTGCCCATCGGCGTTGCCGCGGTCAGCTTGTTGGCCAGGGTCAGCATGGACAGCGGCATCCGGGAGGAGAAGGATCCGCCGGCCTCCAGGCCGCGTTTCAGGACGGCCAGGGCGCGGTCGTCATCCCCGGCGGCTGCGGCGCGCTCATATTCGGCGGTCCAGTCTGCCTTGACGCTGTGGTTCACGGAAACCGCGGGGTCGTAGACCGCGAGCCGCTCCACCGGGAGGGTCCGCGCTGCGTGGAGGGCCACGGCGCCGCCGAAGCTGTGGCCAAAGACATCCGTGCTGGAGGTGTGTTTCATCACCGTATCGAGGTCCCGGATGTCCACGTCGAGGGTGTAGTCCTCAGGCTGCGGCGATGAGGTGCCGCGGCCGCGGCGGTTGAACGTGTGCACCGGACGGCCCAGCGCAGCGCTCAGCTTTTGGGCGAATTTCGTGTAATCGGCTGCAGTGACCATGGAGGGCGGGACAATGACCACTCCCGATCCGGCCGGGGACAGGTCCAGTCCGGTGGAGAAGAGCTCCAGAGTGCCGCCGTCGGGGGTCCTGATGTTCTCGCGCGTCATTCCCTGAGCCTAGCGGAGCAAGCCGGGCGCGGGCAGTATCCGTACTGGCCGGCTGGACTCAGCCCTTGAAATACCCGGAGATGTCGGCCACCAGCTCCCCCACGGCGGCGGGAATGGAACCGTGGAAGCACTTGGGGGAGAGCTGGTACGTGCTGCCGGGCACGGCCGCGTGCAGCCGCTCCGCAGTTGCCCTGTAATAGGCAGGGCTCTTTCCTCCGGCCATGAAGTGGGTGTTGGCCGGGAGGACGCTGAAATCCCGGGCATTGTCCACCTCGTCGTAGGCCGCCCGGAGCTCACCCACCCCGCTGGGCATCACCTCACGGAACATCCTGTTGACCTTGGTCCGTGAGAGCAGCGCCATCAGCCCGGCAAGGACGGGTTCGGGGATGCGGGCGAGGGCCGACCCCGGGGACGTTGCTTTCTTCATGTGCGCCAGGGCGTGGCCCACCCGGCCCTCGTTGACGGCCTCCTCGAACCCGTCCAGCCAGGCAGTGTCGATGTTGCCGTCGATGTTCACCGCGGCGTCGTAGACCGCGAGCTTGTCCGGTACGTAGTGGGTGCCGGTGAATTCCTGGACCGCGTTCAATGCCACGGAGCCGCCGAGGCTGTGGCCCAGGATGTTCCTGGCGCCGGTGGCGTCCATGACCGTGCGGACATCGGCGATCTCGGTGCCCATGCAGTAGTCCGCGGGCTGTTCCGACGAGCTTCCGCGCCCGCGGCGGTCATACACGTCAACGGCCCACCCGTCGCCGAGGCCTTTCGCCAGGGCCACGGAAAAGGGCCGATAGATCAGGGCGGTGAGGAAAGCCCCGCCGATCAGCAGCACCCGGCGGTCTCCCGGCGCATCTTCGGTGCCGTAGCTGTACAAAGCCAGCCGGCCGCCGTCGTGCGTTGGAAGTACCTGTTCTTTCACCACCCCATCCTAGGCAGGCGCCGCCGCAGCAGCCGCGAAGCCGGGCTGTCCAACTCCCGGTAAACTTGGGGATTGTGACTTCCCAAAACACCCCCGCCCCCAAGAACGCCCCCGAGCCCCTCGATGCCAGCGAGCAGATGCGGATCCGCATGGAGAAGCGCGCCAAACTGATCGAGCGCGGCACGGAGGCCTACCCGGTGGGTGTGGAGCGGACGCACTCGCTCGCCGAAATCCGGGAAAAGTACGCCCACCTCGAGGCGGACGACACCACCGGCGACATCGTTGGCGTCACCGGCCGCGTGGTGTTCATCCGCAACACCGGCAAGCTTTGCTTCGCGACCCTCCAGGAGGGCGGCACCGACGGCAAGGGAACCCGCCTCCAGGCCATGCTCAGCCTGGCCAACGTGGGCGAGGAAGCGCTCGCCGACTGGAAGGCCCTGGTTGACCTCGGTGACCACGTGTTCATCAAGGGCGAGGTGATTTCCTCACGCCGCGGCGAGCTGTCCGTCATGGCCGAGTCCTGGTCCATGGCCTCCAAGGCGCTCCGCCCGCTGCCCGTGCTGCACGCTGACCTGAACGAGGAGACCCGGGTACGCCAACGCTATGTGGACCTGATGGTCCGCGACGAAGCCCGCGAAATGGTCTACACCCGTGCCGCCATTACCCGCTCCATCCGCGAGACGCTCTTCCGCCACTGCTACGTGGAGGTTGAAACCCCCATCCTGAACCTGGTCCACGGCGGTGCCCTGGCCCGCCCGTTCGAGACGCACATGAACGCCTTCGACCAGAAGATGACCCTGCGCATCGCCACCGAGCTGTACCTGAAGCGGGCCGTGGTGGGCGGCATCGACCGCGTCTACGACATGGGCCGCGTATTCCGCAATGAGGGCGTTGACTCCACGCACAGCCCCGAGTTCACCACCCTCGAGTGCTACGAGGCCTGGGCGGACCAGTTCGTCATGGCGGAGCGCATCAAGGAGATCATCCTCGACGCCGCGGACGCCGTGGGTGCCGGCCGCACCATCCAGACGGAGGCGGGGGAGATCAACCTCGACGGCGAGTGGAAGTGGCTGGCCGTCTACCCGGGATTGTCCGACGCCGTTGGGCAGGAAATCACTCCGGACACTCCCCTTGAGGCGCTTCGGGAGGTTGCGGCAAAGCACGACGTCAAGGTCGACCCCAAGTGGGACGCGGAGAAGCTCGCAGTGGAACTGTTCGGCGAAATTGTCGAACCCACGCTGCTGAACCCCACCTTCGTCTACGACTACCCGCCGTCCGCGCAGCCGCTGGCCCGTCCGCACCGCGAGGACGGCCGGCTGATCGAGGCATGGGACCTGATCATCGGCGGCATGGAGCGCGGCACGGCGTTCTCTGAACTGATCGACCCTGTGATCCAGCGCGAACGGCTTACGGAGCAGTCCCGCCACGCTGCTGCCGGTGACGACGAAGCGATGCAGCTGGACGAGGACTTCCTGCGCGCCCTTGAGTACGGTGCGCCGCCCATGGGCGGGATCGGCCTGGGAATCGACCGCCTGGTGATGTTGTTCACTGGCGCCGGCATCCGCGAAACCATCCTTTTCCCCCTGCTGAAGCCTGAAGGCCACTGACCGTGGAATACGTAGCCGTCCTTCTTCCCTCGATCGTGGTGGGCCTGCTGTTCTGGTTTGCCATGAAGTCGATCTTTAACGCGGACAAGGCCGAACGGCAGGCAGAGGCCAAAGCCCAGAAAGAAGCAGAAGCCCGGTCCGCTTCCCCCGAGAACCGCCCGGACGATGATTCCCAATAGGTAAGTCCATTTGTTTGCGGACTCCATTCCGTGCCGGCCATTAGCCGCTTTGACGCGTTGCCATAAAAAGGGTCATACTTTTATCGGAAACATCCTGCTTTTCTGAAAAAACCACCTTTCAAAGAGGAAGGCCTTTAATGGCACAGAAAGTAAACATCGTCCTTGTGGACGATCTGGATGGGGGACCCGCAGATGAGAATGTCCGGTTCGGCCTTGACGGGACGAACTACGACATTGACCTATCGGCTGCCAATGCTGCTGAACTCCGCTCTGCCCTGGAACGCTATGTAGCGGCCGGACGGAAGAGCTCCAGCGGCCGGGCTGCCCGGACTAAAGCGCCGTCGGGGGGACGCGGCAATGAGTCTGCGCAGATCCGGCAGTGGGCCCGGGATAACGGTTACACCGTTAACAGCCGGGGCCGAATTCAAGCCGAAATCCAGGAAGCCTACCAAAAGGCAAATTCCTAGGACTCGTCTGCAGTTGCGGTAAAGCGCTTCAAACGATAAGCCCCGCCCCGCCGGTTTCGGCGGCGGCGGGGCTTTCGCTTTTTCAGAAATCGGGCCGCGCCCGGATTTTTACGCTTGTCCGGCCCGGGTTTATTTTGTGTTGGCCGTTGCCTGCCGAAGGGGGCCGTGTGCCGGATCAGCGCCGGACGCTGCCGGGGCCTTCGCCGGGGCCCCTCACGCCCCGGGTTTCCCCTGTGGCGAACACGCTCCCCAACTTGGGGCCTGCCACGTAGCATCAAAGTACGTCGTAGCTAGGAGTGTGGCGAAATGTTTGAGCGATTTACGGACCGTGCCCGTCGCGTAGTTGTGCTTGCCCAAGAAGAGGCACGCATGCTGAACCACAATTACATCGGTACCGAACACATCCTCTTGGGTCTGATCCACGAGGGTGAAGGTGTTGCCGCCAAGGCTCTGGAGTCCTTGAGCATTTCGCTCGACGGCGTTCGCGAGCAGGTGCAGGAGATCATCGGGCAGGGCCAGCAGGCCCCTTCCGGCCACATCCCCTTCACCCCCCGCGCCAAGAAGGTGCTGGAGCTCTCGCTGCGCGAGGCACTGCAGCTGGGCCACAACTACATCGGCACGGAGCACATCCTGCTGGGCCTCATCCGCGAGGGTGAAGGTGTTGCCGCCCAGGTGCTGGTCAAGCTCGGCGCAGACCTGAACCGGGTCCGCCAGCAGGTCATCCAGCTGCTCTCCGGCTACCAGGGCAAGGAGACCACAGGCGCAGGCGTCGGCCAGGGACAGGCCGAGGGCACTCCCGCCGGGTCCGTGGTCCTTGACCAGTTTGGCCGCAACCTCACCCAGGCTGCACGCGAGAACAAGCTCGACCCCGTCATCGGACGCGAGCACGAGATGGAACGCGTCATGCAGGTCCTCTCCCGCCGCACCAAGAACAACCCCGTCCTGATCGGCGAGCCGGGCGTCGGCAAGACCGCCGTCGTCGAGGGCCTGGCCCAGGCGATTGTCCGCGGCGACGTCCCCGAGACCATCAAGGACAAGCAGCTCTACACCCTGGACCTCGGGTCCCTGGTGGCAGGGTCGCGTTACCGCGGTGACTTCGAAGAGCGCCTGAAGAAGGTCCTCAAGGAGATCCGGACCCGCGGCGACATCATCCTGTTCATCGATGAGATCCACACCCTCGTCGGCGCAGGTGCCGCCGAAGGCGCCATCGACGCAGCCTCCATCCTCAAGCCCATGCTGGCCAGGGGCGAGCTGCAGACCATCGGCGCCACCACACTGGACGAATACCGCAAGCACATCGAGAAGGACGCTGCGCTGGAGCGCCGCTTCCAGCCGATCCAGGTCAAGGAACCCTCCGTGGCGCACGCCATCGAGATCCTGAAGGGCCTGCGGGACCGCTACGAGGCACACCACCGCGTCACCATTACCGACGGCGCCCTGGCCTCCGCTGCCAGCCTCGCGGAGCGTTACATCTCGGACCGCTTCCTGCCGGATAAGGCGATCGACCTGATCGACGAGGCCGGCGCCCGCCTGCGCATCCGCCGCATGACCGCTCCGCCGGAGCTGAAGGCCATGGACGAGCGGATCGCCAAGCTGAAGATGGAGAAGGAATCCGCCATCGACGCGCAGGACTTCGAAGGCGCCGCCGCGCTCCGCGACAAGGAGCAGAAGATGATCGCGGAGCGTTCCGAGAAGGAACGCCTCTGGAAGTCCGGCGGCATGGATGACATCTCCGAGGTGGATGAGGACCTCATCGCCGAGGTGCTGGCCAACTCCACGGGCATCCCGGTATTCAAGCTGACCGAGGAAGAGTCCTCGCGCCTGCTGAAGATGGAAGACGAACTGCACAAGCGCGTGGTGGGCCAGAACGAGGCCATCAAGGCACTGTCCCAGGCCATCCGCCGTACCCGGGCAGGGCTCAAGGACCCCAAGCGTCCGGGCGGCTCGTTCATCTTCGCCGGCCCTACCGGCGTCGGCAAGACCGAACTGGCCAAGGCCCTCGCGGAGTTCCTGTTCGGCGAAGAGGACGCCCTCATCACGCTGGACATGTCCGAGTACTCCGAGAAGCACACCGTCTCGCGGCTCTTCGGCGCCCCTCCGGGCTACGTGGGCTACGAGGAAGGCGGCCAGCTGACTGAGAAGGTCCGGCGCCGTCCGTTCTCCGTGGTGCTGTTCGACGAAGTGGAAAAGGCCCACGCGGACCTCTTCAACTCGCTGCTGCAGATCCTTGAGGACGGCCGTCTGACCGACTCCCAGGGCCGCGTGGTGGACTTCAAGAACACCGTGATCATCATGACCACCAACCTGGGTACCCGGGACATCTCCAAGAGTGTTGCCACCGGCTTCCAGTCCGGCACCGACACCCAGACCGGCTACAACCGCATGCGGGCCCGCGTGACGGAGGAGCTCAAGCAGCACTTCCGCCCCGAGTTCCTGAACCGTGTGGATGACGTCGTGGTGTTCCCGCAGCTGACCCAGGACGAGATCATCGAGATCGTGGACCTGTTCGTCACCCGCCTGGAGAAGCGCCTCAAGGACAAGGACATGGGCATCGAGCTCACCAAGGACGCCAAGGTGCTCCTGGCCACCCGCGGCTACGACCCCGCCATGGGTGCCCGGCCGCTGCGGCGCACCATCCAGCGCGAGATCGAGGACCAGCTCTCCGAGAAGATCCTGTTCGGCGAGCTCCACCCCGGCGACATCGTGGTGGTGGACGTGGAAGGCGAAGGCGACGACGCCAAGTTCACGTTCGCCGGCAACGCCAAGCCGCGCATCCCGGAAATCGCTCCGAGCGTCTAACCGGCGCCAACCGAAGCCCCGTCTCTCCGCAAGGAGCGGCGGGGCTTCCGGCTTGTGGGGCCCGCGGCCAGGCGGCGAACTAGGATGGGCCTGTGACTGACTCGTTCCACATCCGGCCTGCCCGCACCAGCGACGTGTCCGCCATCAAGAAGCTGGTTGCGCCGCTGGCCGACCAGCGGATCCTGATGGCCAAGGAAACGGTGGCGTATTACGAGAGCCTCCAGGAGTTCCGGATCGCGGAATCGGCCGACGGCGACGTGATCGGCTGCGGTGCCCTGCACGTCATGTGGGAGGACCTGGCCGAGGTGCGCACCCTTGCAGCGTCGCCGGACTGGCGGGGCAAGGGTGTGGGGCACGTCCTGGTGGAGAGCCTGCTGGACGAGGCCCGGTCCTTGGGCGTCAGCCGCGTTTTCTGCCTCACGTTCGAGGTGGACTTCTTCACGCGGCACGGTTTCACGGTGATGGCGGACCAGTCGGCCGTCGACCCCGAGGTGTATTCGGAGCTGCTGCGTTCACATGACGAAGGTGTGGCCGAGTTCCTGGATCTGGCCCGGGTAAAGCCGAACACGTTGGGAAACACCCGCATGATCCGGGTTCTGTGACGCTTGACTTGTGTTATTCGACTCGCTGGATAAACTGTCCTTGGCCGCGATGGGGGGCCCGCGAAAAGGGACAGTCATTGGGGGCTGTCCCTTTCGCGTTCCCGTGATTAGGGTCGAAGGGTAACCCTCCAGGAACCATAGGCCAGGAGTCAGACCGTGAAGAAACTCATTAATGACCCCCGTTCGGTGGTGGCCGAATCCGTGGCAGGCTTCGGCCTGGCCTATGCGGGCATTGTTTCTGCCAATATGGAACCCCTCTTCGTCACCCGCAAGGATGCGCCGGTGGCGGGCAAGGTGGGTCTCGTGTCCGGCGGCGGCAGCGGCCATGAACCCTTGCACGCCGGCTACGTTGGAAGGGGAATGCTGGACGCCGCCGTGCCGGGGGCGGTGTTCACCTCGCCCACGCCGGACCAGATCCTTCCGGCGACCCTCGCTGTGAACGCCGGGGCCGGCGTCGTGCATGTGGTGAAGAACTACACCGGCGACGTACTGAACTTCGAGACGGCAGCCGAACTCGCCGAAGCCGAGGGTGTGAGCGTCAGGACCGTCCTGGTGAACGATGACGTTGCCGTGGAGGACTCGCTGTACACAGCTGGACGCCGGGGCGTGGGCGGAACCGTCCTGGTGGAGAAGATCGCAGGTGCGGCCGCGGAACGGGGCGACGACCTGGACTCCGTGGCCGCCATCGGTGAGCGCGTCAACGCCAACGTCCGGACCATGGGAGTCGCGCTCTCCGCGTGCACCGTTCCCCATTCCGGATCGCCCGGCTTCGACCTCAACGAGGATGAAATCGAGATCGGCATAGGCATCCACGGCGAACCCGGCAGGCACAGGATCCCAATGGAAAGCGCCGACGGCATCACGGACCGCCTGCTCGAGCCGGTTCTTTCGGACCTCGGAATCACCGCGGGGGACCGGGTCCTCCTGTTCGTTAACGGGATGGGCGGGACGCCGTTGAGCGAGCTCTACATTGTCTACCGGCGGGCGGCCCAGGTCATTGCGGACCGGGGCGCCACCCTGGAGCGTTCGCTGGTGGGCAATTACATTACCGCCCTGGAAATGCAGGGCTGTTCGATCTCCGTGCTGCGCCTGGACGATGAACTCACTGAATTGTGGGATGCCCCCGTGCACACGGCGGCTCTGCGGTGGGGAATCTGACTGCGGTGCTGGATCTGAACTGGACACTCAAATGGCTGGCGCTGTGCGCCCAAGCGATGTCCGATCACCGGGTGGAGCTCATTGAGCTGGACCGCGCCATCGGGGACTCGGACCATGGCGAAAACATGGACCGTGGCTTTCAGGCCGTTATGGGCAAGCTGGCGGGGGCGCCGCCGGAAACGCCGGGGGCCGCATTGAAGCTCACCGCCATGACCCTCATGTCTACGGTGGGCGGTGCAGCGGGACCCCTCTACGGCACGGCGTTCCTTCGCGCCGCCGCCGCCCTCGGCGATTCTGCGGAGATCGACCCGGCTGGATGGGCGCTTGCCCTTACCGCTGCGCGCGACGGGATCGTGGCGAGGGGGAAGGCAGAGCCCGGTGACAAGACCATGGTGGACGCCTGGACGCCGGCCGTTGAAGCGGCCCAGGAGGTGGCCGCTGATGCCACAGCCGACCCGCTGGCCGTCCTGGCCGCCGCAGCCGAGGCAGCCGAAACGGGCGCGGTGGCCACCGACCCCATGGTGGCCAGGAAGGGCAGGGCCAGCTATCTTGGCGAGCGAAGCGCAGGGCACCGGGATCCCGGGGCTGTTTCCAGCGCCCTGATCCTCCGCGCCGCCGTCAGAGCCGCCGCATGACGGTCAGCCTCGTGGTGGTGTCCCACAGCGACAAAATCGCCGACGGTGCTGCGGAACTCGCTGCCCAAATGGCGCCGGACGTCCTCATCCTCCCGGCGGGCGGTACCACGGACGGCCGGATCGGCACCAGTCTGGAGAAAGTCCTCGCCGCGCTGGGGAGCCTTGCGGAGGACGGGGAGGCAGTAGTCCTGGCTGACCTGGGTTCCGCTGTAATGACGGCGGAGTCCGCCCTTGAATTCGCGGACCGGCCGGCGAGCGTTCTCCTGGCCGACGCTCCTCTCGTGGAGGGCCTGGTGGCTGCGGCTGTTGCCGCGCAGGGCGGAGCTGGCATGCTTGCAGTGAAACACGCTGCCGAAGCGGCCGGGCGGCCATCGCATCCTCACGATCTCAGGGTGCAGTCGGTTGCGGCCGGGCCCGCGTCCGGGCTGGGGCCGGACTTCACAGGGGACTTCGAACTTATCAACCAAGCGGGCATGCATGCCCGGCCGGCAGCCAAAATAGCCGGGGGGCTGGCCGCGCTGGATGCGGAGGTGACGGTCAACGGGGTGGACGGTGCATCCATCATGGCGCTGATGACGTTGTCCGCCGGGCAGGGTTCCGTGCTGCATGTGGAGGCCTGGGGCCAGGACGCGGAACGCGCCGTCAACTACGTCGGCGGACTGGTCCAGGCCGGGTTCGGCGAACCATAGGCCCGGATCTGCGCCTCGCCGGTGTGTTCAGTCCGGTTCCGGTGGATGGCGCCAATAGGCTCGTTGGTATGGAACGGCTGGAGCTCGAAAACGCCACGGAGATCGAAGTGCTTGACGGACAGATATCCGTGGAGGAACTCCTGGCTGAGCTCGGCTTCGAATGGCGTGCCGGCACCACCCCAGGTGGAACCAACGCCCCCTTCAGCCAGCCGGCCCTCTTCTAGCCTCCAACTGTCCTGCCCGCGCCCGTCAGCTCCCCAGCGCGCGCAGACCGTCCCGGTCCAGGACCACCGACGCGTCCAGGAACCGTCCGCACTTTTCGCCGAAGGGGTAGTTGGCCCGCGGCAGGAACGTCAGCGTGCGCACCGGCAGCGCGGAGCCGTTCGTGGCGGTGCCGGTGGCGGTGACATCGATGGCTGATTCGGTCAGGACATCCAGCATGAGCAAACCAACCTTGGTGCCATCCGGGGAGGAGGTCGCGGAGCAGGCACCGTAGGCATCGCAGCCCTGGTCGATGGAGACGCTGCCGGGGCGAAGCTCCAGCTCCCCTTCCTTGCAGTCGCCGTCCTGGCACGCCTTCAGGTGAACGGACCTGACATCAGGGGCGTAGCTCGCGGCAACGGTCACGGAAACCACGGTTGCCTGGGCGATGGCCGGGCACGGCGGGGCGTAAGGCTCGCACGCGGTGGCGAGTCCCGCCGTCGTCAATAACGCGATCAGCAGCCCTGGCCTGCCCATACCTTCAGCGTAGGGCTGCCGCGGGCGCCCGTCGAGGGTGCTCAGGCAGGCAGCCGGTAGCCGCCGCCGTCGAGCTCGGCGAGGCCGTCCGTGACGAGTCCGGACAGGGCTCGGTCCAGCTGTTCCGGGGCCGTGTTAAGCCGGTGGAGGGCGGCCAGCGGCACCCCGATCCCGGCAGGGGCAAAGCCAAGGTCGGCGGGTTCCTGCCGGAACATCTCCGCCGGAACGGGCACCTCCGCCACCCGCAGGACCGCCATCACGGCGCCGCGGACCTGCCGGTCGGTGCCATGCCACGCCTGGCCCTTGGGAACGTACGACGGCGGCGGCTCACCTGCCGCAAGCCACGCACACGCGTGCCGTACCGGGCAGTCGCCGCACTTTGGCGCGCGGGCGGTGCAGACCACGGCGCCCAGCTCCATTACCGCAGCGTTCCACCGCACGGAGGTGCCGTCGTCGTCCGGCAAAAGAGCCGAGGCCAGGCGCATCTCCGCGGCGGTAAGGGCAGGAGCGGGAAGCGCCGCTCCGGAAACCAGCCGGGCGTGGACGCGGCGGATGTTGGTGTCCACCACGGTTTCCCGGCGGCCAAAGGCGAAGGCGGCTACGGCAGCCGCTGTATAGCTGCCAACGCCGGGAAGCGTGAGCAGTTCGGCGTAGTTTCCGGGCACTTCGCCGCCGTGGTCGAAGACGATTGCGGACGCTGCCGCGTGCAGCCGCAGCGCCCGGCGCGGATAGCCCAGCCGGCCCCAGTGCCGGACCGCTTCGCCGGAAGGTTCGACGGCGAGGGCAGCCGGGGTGGGCCAGCGCCGGAGCCACTCCTGCCACACCGGGAGGACGCGGACCACGGGGGTCTGCTGCAGCATGATTTCGCTGACCAGGACGCCCCACGGGGAGCAGGATGCGTGCCGCCAGGGCAGGTCGCGCGCGGTCTCGGAAAACCAGCCGGTGATGTCCTCATGCAGGCGTGCCAGGTGGTCAGGACCAGGGGCGGCTCCGCCTGCCGGCGCGGCCGAGGGGGTGCCGGCAGGCGCAGCGGTGTTTCGGGGAAGGGCGGTGTCAGTGTCGATTCCAACACTGTAATGGATCGCCACGGGCGCCCGGAAACGGATCTTCCCGGGCTTGGAACCGCCGTTGTGACCAGCGCAATGGTCCGCCCCGGCGTGGTCCGGGGGTGGAACCCGGGGCGAGTCTTTAGCCTAGGAGGATGGGACGGGAAGGCAATTCATCATCACGGGGCAAGGCGGGGTCCGGAGCATCCGCCGTACGGAAGCCGAGCGCCGCGGTCTACCGCCGGCGTCGGCTGTTCCTCGGCGGTGTGCTGCTGGCCGTTGCCGCGATGGTGGCCGGGGGCATGGCTGCCGGTGGCGTCTTCGACGGGCGTGAACAGGTGTCGTCGGCCGGCCAGGCAGCGCCTTCAGCCACGGCTTCGTCCTCGCCGGCGGGTACCCCGTCTCCCACTTCCACGCCTTCCTGCGACCAGAAGCTGGTGACCGTTACCGCGGCCACGGATAAGGCTGCATACGGCCCGGACGAAAAACCGCTGCTCACCCTGAAGGTGACGAACGGCGGAAAAATTCCCTGCAAGGTGAACATCGGCACCTCGCAGATGGAATTCCTGGTCACCAGCGGCGAGGACCGCATCTTCTCCTCACGCGACTGCCAGGCCAGGAGCGAGGACCTGATCAAGGAGATCGCCCCGGGCGCCAGCGAGACGGCCAACTTCCCGTGGTCCCGGAACCGCACGGTGGAAGGCTGCCGGGCGATCGATGCGAAGCCGGGCGCCGGCGGCGCGTACTACGTGTTCACGGCGAAGCTCGGCGCCAAGACCAGCCCCAAGGCTGTCTTCCAGCTGCACTGACCCTCGACGGGGTTTACAGGAACCGGTCCAGCAGGCTCGCCTCGGCCATCCGGCTCAGGCCCTCGCGGACCGTCCGGGCGCGCTGGTCGCCGATGCCGTCCACCGTCATGAGGTCGTCGATGGTGGCTGCCATCAGGAACTGGAGCCCGCCAAAGTGGTCCACCAGGCGGTCGGCCACCGCCTTCGGCACGGCCTTGAGGCCCGAGAGCAGCCGGTAGCCGCGCGGCTGGACCACAGCATCGAGCGTTTCCACCCCGCCGGCGAATCCGATGATGCCCGAGATCTTGCCCAGGTCGATCAGCTCGGTGGGGCCCAGGTTCATCAGGGCATTGACCGCGGCCTCGATGTCCTCCGGTGTGGCGTCAGGTCCGGCGTAGTCGCGGATCACCACGTCGCTGCCCGGACCCCGCCCGGCGGTCAGTTCGTCGAGCTGGAGGGACAGCAGCCGTCCGTCCTCGCCAAGTTCCAGGACGTATTGGGAGATCTCCTCCGAAATCCGCCGCACCATTTCCTGCCGCTGCAGGGTTACCGCGACGTCGCGGACGGTGACCATCGCCTCGATTTCCAGGGCGGAGAGGGAGCTGGTGACCTGGTCCAGCCGGGACCGGTAGCGTTCCAGCGTGGCCAGGGCCTGGTTGGCGCGGGCCAGGACCTTCTCGGAGCCCTCCAGGACGTGGCGCAGCCCGTTCACGTAGAGGGCGATGATCTGCATGGACTGGCTGACCGAAATCACCGGAACCCCGGTCTGGATGGCCACGCGTTCGGCGGTCCGGTGGCGGGTGCCGGACTCATGCGTCTCGATGCTCGAATCCGGCACCAGCTGCACGGCGGCCCGCAGGATGTTGCCCGCGTCCTTGTCGCAGATGATGGCGCCGTCCATTTTGGCCAGTTCGCGCAGCCGCGTGGGGGAGAAATCAATCCCGATGTCGAACCCGCCGGAACAGATGGAATCGATGGTCCGGTCAGAGCCGAGCACGATCAGCGCGCCGGTCCGGCCCCGCAGGATGCGCTCCAGACCGTCACGCAGGGGGGTTCCGGGTGCCACCCTGCCCAGAGTCGCCTTGAGCGATTCTTCGGGGCTCCGCGCCATAGGTTTTCCCTTCAAAGGTGCGGACCGCCGCCCGCAGGAATGCCGGCTTGGGTGCTCCGCCGGCAGGATTCAAAAGTGCTCTGATTCCCGCAAGCTCCATGATAGAGGTAAGAGTGCCCGCATTCCGCATGTTCAAGCCCCAAAGTGCCTCATCGGGCCGCCTTGGAAACCCCCTCAGGAACGCGTTCGACGGCGGGCTGCGGCACGTCCATTTCGCTGCGGTTCCGCCGTTGGCTCAGCCAGCCGGGGAGGATTATCGCGCAGTGCGCGCTCACAGGGTTCTTCGATGTATCGGTGAGCAAGCCATGCGATGCCCGCCGCGCAGATCAATGCAGGCAGGGCGAGCGGCCAGGGCAGCCCCTGCGCCCCCCGGCCAACGAGAAGTCCGACCGTCCCCAGGACGAGGTAATGGACCATATAAAAGGCGAAAGAGAGCTCTCCGAGCCTTACCAGGGGCGGTGACGTTAGCAGGCGGCTGGTACCGGAGAGCTCCCGCCGGGCAGCCGACCAGATCAGGGCAACGATGGCGGGCAGCATGAGCGATTGGCAAACCCACCAGAGGCCCACATACACATTGGCTGCCAGGACCGTAAGCATGAGCCCTGCCGTGGCGAGGCCAGCAACCAGCAGCTGGATCCGGTGGGCAGGGACATAGCCCGACTTGAGGAGCAATGCCAAGGCCACCCCAATCACGAACTCGGGAAGCCGGTAGGGCGGAAAGTTGTAGGTGAAAAATTGCGCCGCCCAGGCATTGATCTCCGTCCCCAGAATGAACTGGAACGCAGTTCCTACTGCGGGTTGCAGCAGGCTCAGGAAGACGATGGTGCCCAACAGTTCGCGGCTGTTGAACCGACGCATCCTTGCCAAAAGTGGCGGCAGGAGGAGGTAGAAGAATGCTTCGGCTGACAGGGACCACGCGACGGGGTTGAACGACGGAGCCGACGAGGGCCACCACGCCTGGAGAAGGAGCAGGCTGTGAAGGAAGGACGCCCCACTCGAATTCCGTGCCACCGGAATAAGTGCAGCGACGGCGAGCGTCGCTGCACTTAGAGGAAAGAGCTTGGCAATGCGGTTCCGGAGGAAGGTTCCAGGACCGTCGTCGGCCGCTCCTGCCCACGTGAGGACGAAGCCGGACAGTACAAAGAAGAAACTCACACCGATAAAGCCGAGATTCAGGATAGGGACATCGTAGAGGCCGGACGCGTGCATTAGCGCCACGGCTGCCGCGGCAAAGAACCTCAGGCTCGTCAAGGAATCCAGGCGCACGCCCCTGCCCCCGGCCTCACCCCCGGCAAAGCCCGCGACCGTGTTGACGAGAGGAATCATGGCGGGAGCTTTCAGGGTTGCGTGCGGTGTTCGAGTCCCCGGTCAGGGGGCGGCAGCGGGACTTTTCCCTGTGCCTTTTAAGGCTAAGTGAAACGTCGCGCCCCCGGATGGCCAAGAGGGGCAGGAATGACAAAGGAATAGGCGAGGATTTCCGCAGGACGTCGCTTCACCGGTATGCCGCACCGGTGAGGCGCCGTCCCGCCGTCGTGGTTCGTGACCCTGCGATAAACTGGATGCTTGGCTGTTCGGCAGCCTGTATCCCCGGCCGTAGGTTTGAAAGCCCCGCGGCCGCAGTGCCCCGGAGCGCAGCGCCATGAATGGCGCTCCGTTGCCCGGGCAGCCCCAACCGCAGCGAAGGTAGCACCGTGTCCCAAGATGTCCTGACCCCAGCCCGGATCAATGCGATTCACAAAGAGGCCGGCCGCCGCAGGACCTTTGCTGTCATCTCGCACCCCGACGCCGGCAAGTCCACCCTGACGGAAGCGCTCGCCCTGCATGCGAAGGTGATCGGCACTGCCGGTGCCTCCAGCGGCAAGGCCAACCGCAAGGAAACCGTTTCGGACTGGATGCAGATGGAGAAGGACCGCGGCATCTCCATCAGCTCCGCGGCGCTGCAGTTCTCCTACCGGGACACAGTCATCAACCTGCTGGACACCCCCGGCCACGCCGACTTCTCCGAGGACACTTACCGGGTGCTGGCGGCCGTGGACTGCGCCGTGATGCTGGTGGATGCTGCCAAGGGCCTGGAAACCCAGACCATGAAACTGTTCGAGGTCTGCAAGCAGCGCAACCTGCCCATCATTACGGTCATCAACAAGTGGGACCGCCCCGGCCTGGATGCGCTTGCCCTGATGGACGAGATCACCGAGCGCACCGGCCTGCAGCCCATGCCGCTCACCTGGGCCGTCGGCATTTCCGGCGACTTCCGCGGCGTGTGGGACCTCCGCAACGACCGCTTCGCCCGCTTCCAGCGCAACAATGCCGGTGCGCAGATCGCGATCACCGAGTACTTCTCCCCGGAGGAAGCCGCGGCGGACCAGGGCAGCAACTGGTCCGACGCCGTGGACGAGGCCGGGCTGGTCATCGAGTCCAACCTTGAGTTCGACGTCGAGGCCTTCCACGCCGGCCAGGCCACCCCCATCCTGTTCAGCTCCGCGGCACTCAACTTCGGCGTCAAGGAACTGCTGGACGCGCTGGTGGACTTCGCCCCGCCGGCGGCACCCCGCCCGGACGTGGACGGCGCCCCGCGGCCCGTCGAATCTCCCTTCTCCGGCTTCGTCTTCAAGGTCCAGGCCGGCATGAACAAGGCACACCGGGACCACGTCGCCTTCATCCGCGTCTGCTCCGGCGTGTTCGAGCGCGGCATGGTGGTCACCCAGACCCGCACCGGCAAGTCCTTCGCCACCAAATACGCCCAGCAGGTGTTCGGCCGCGAACGCGAGGTCATCGACGAGGCGTACCCGGGCGACGTCGTCGGGCTGGTCAACGCTTCCTCCCTGCGCGTGGGTGACAGCCTCTTCCTTGAGGAACCCGTCGAGTATCCGGCCATCCCGCTCTTCGCACCCGAGCACTTCCAGGTGGCCCGCTCCAAGGACCCCAGCAAGTTCAAGCAGTTCCGCCGCGGCATCGAGCAGCTCGAGCATGAGGGCGTCATCCAGCTGCTCCGCTCCGACCTCCGCGGCGACCAGGCGCCGGTGCTCGCCGCCGTCGGACCCATGCAGTTCGAGGTGGTGGAGGACCGCATGGCGCACGACTTCAGCGCGCCCATGCGCCTGGAGCGCTTGTCCTACTCCCTTGCCAGGATTACGACGGCGGATGCCATGCCTGCGCTGGCGAACGTGCCCGGCGCTGAGGTTCTCTTGCGGTCCGACGGCGAATACCTCGCCCTCTTCACCGACGTGTGGGCGCTGCGCCGGATCGAAAAGAACCACCCCGACCTCACCCTGGTGCCCATCGGCACCCACAACCCCGCGAAGTAGGGCACCTTGAACGCATCACAGCCCCGTGCGGTGGTTACCGGCTCCGGCACCATCAACCCGGTGGGTTCCACCGTTGCCGAAACCTGGGCAGGACTCATCTCCGGCACCTCCGGGATCGCCGCGCTGGACGAGGACTGGGCGGAGCAGCTTCCGGTCAGGATAGCCGGCCGGGTCACCACCGACCTTTCGGAGCGGCTCAGCACCCGCGAGATGAAGCGGATGGACCGGTGCGGGCAGCTTGCGCTGGTCGCCGCCCGCGAGGCGTGGGCGCGGGCCGGTGCGCCCGAGGTCGATCCGGAACGGTTCGCTGTGGTCATCGGCTCCGCGTACGGCGGCCTGGGCTCCACCCTCGAGCAGGACCGCGTGCTCGCGGCCTCGGGCCCGCGCAAGGTTTCCCCGCACACACTGACCCGCCTGATGGTCAACGGCCCCGCCGCCTGGGTGTCCATCGACCTCGGCGCCAAGGGCGGCGCCCGGACCCCTGTCAGCGCCTGCGCCTCCGGGGCAGAGGCGATTGTCCAGGGAGCCGAGATGATCCGCTCCGGTGCGGCCGACGTCGTGATTGCCGGCGGGGTGGACGCGTCCGTGAACGACCTGGTGATCACCGGTTTCTCCCAGATTCGGGCGCTTTCGGGCCGCACCGGCGATCCTTCCCGGGCATCGCGCCCGTTCGACGGCGGCCGCGACGGTTTCGTGCTGGCCGAAGGGGCAGGGATCGTGGTGCTCGAGAGCGAGGCCCATGCACGCGCCCGGGGAGCCGCCGTCCTGGGTGCCGTGGCAGGAGGTGCGGTGACTTCCGACGCGAACGACATCGTCGCCGCCGACCCCGTGATGCAGCGCCGCGTCATGCAGAAGGCACTGGATTCTGCCGGCCTGCAACCGGCTGACATCGGATTCATCCACGCGCATGCCACCTCCACGCCTGTGGGGGACCGGCTGGAGGGGCTGGCGATCAACGCCATCTTCGGGCCCGACGTGCCGGTCACCTCCACCAAGGGCCACACCGGCCACCTGCTGGGCGGCGCCGGGGCGCTGGCAGCAGTTGTGGTCCTGGAGGCACTCCGCGAGGGCCGGCTGCCGGGCACGCTGAACCTGCAGGCGCAGGACACCGAAGTGGAACTCAACGTCGTGGCGGAACACGTCCGGGCGCTGCCTGCGGACAGCCCGCGCACCGGCCTGGTGAACGCGTTCGGCTTCGGCGGGCACAGCGTCGCCCTGGTGGTCGGCGGCGAATAGCCGCCGCGTCAGGCACCCGGTAGGGCGCCGAGGTGCGCCACCAGCGCGTGGAGGATCGGGACCTGGCCCTTGACCAGCTTCAGGCGGGCGTCCTGTGCGGGGAACCACCGGGCGTCGTCAATTTCCGGGAAGTCCTGGACCCGGCCGGAACCCCTGGGCCACTCGAGGGGGAACGTGTTGCTGCGGATCGCCTCCGGGTCAAACGCTGCCTCGGCGGCGAAAACAGTAATTACTTTGCCCGACGGTTGGCGGAAGTCGCCGAGGTGGGTGTATTCGGTGGCGGGAGCGGGAGTTCCCATCTCTTCGTGGAACTCGCGCAGCGCGGCAACGAGCGGGTCTTCATCCTCC
Organism: Pseudarthrobacter sp. NPDC092424; assembly: GCF_044754925.1. Lineage (NCBI taxonomy): Bacteria > Bacillati > Actinomycetota > Actinomycetes > Micrococcales > Micrococcaceae > Pseudarthrobacter > Pseudarthrobacter sp. NPDC092424. The sequence continues at coordinate 363,734 of NZ_JBIVQC010000003.1, forward strand.
AGGTATTCACCCTTGGGAACGGACCATGCACGCTCGTCCTTCCCGGCCCAGAACGGGCCGCCCATGTGCGCGATCCACACCTCAAGCACGGCGTCGGTTCGACGCCGGTACAGCAGGATTCCGGCACTTCGGACAGGCATTCCGGCCCCTTCCTGGTTCCAGCGACGAATTCAGGCCGGACGACTTCAAAATGGCCGCAGAAGTTAACCTGCAGTTCACAGCCCTGCTCTAGGGTAATCCTTCAGGCACTTAGCTCGAAGGGACACCCGTCATGGCCAACATTGCTGAGGTTTTGGGACGGCTGACGCCGGAAGAACTGGATGAACTTCGCGTGCTGGGACCGCAGGGACACCTGCCCCGCCACCTCGTCGATGCGCTGGATCAGGCGGCGGGCGGGCCCGGATCGGGCCGCGGCTATTACGTGCCCACCGGAAACGTCAGCCCCACCGGCGGCCCGTTGTTGGTGCTGCGCAGCGATGTGGCCGGGTGGCTGTTCAATTCCCACCAGGAAAATTCCCATCAGGAAGATGCCGACCCCCGCCCCATCGGCTAGCCGATCAGCAGGCTGAGCGCCTCGGTCAGGTGCTCCACTTCCCGGACGGAAAACCCTGCCGGGATGGGTCCCGGGCCGGTATGGCTGGCGGGAACCACGGCGTGGGTGAAACCGAGCCGATGGGCTTCCTGGATCCGCTGGTTGATCCCGGGGACGGGCCGGACCTCACCAGCCAACCCCACCTCCCCGAAGGCGATCAGGCGGACCGGCAGCGGTTTCCGCGCCTTGGCGGAGGCCACCGCCAGGGCAACGGCGAGGTCCGTCGCGGGCTCGCTGAGCTTCACTCCCCCCACGGTGGCCACGTAGGAATCGTCCTTGTGCAGCAGGGTCCCGGCCCGCTGCTGGAGCACGGCCAGCAGCATGGACACCCGCGAGCCGTCCAGGCCGCTGGTGGCACGGCGGGGTTGCGAGTTGGGGCTTTCGGCCAGGAGCGACTGCACCTCTGCCAGCAGAGGTCTCCGGCCCTCCATGGTCACCGTGATGCACGTGCCGGAAACCGGGTCCTTGGTGCGGCTGACAAACAGTCCGCTGGGGTCCGCCAGCCCTTCGATGCCGTTCTCGTTCAGGTCGAAGCAGCCCACGTCATCGGTTGGCCCGTAGCGGTTTTTCACGGCACGCAGCAGCCGGAGCCGGGAGTGCCTTTCGCCCTCGAACTGGCACACCACGTCCACCAGGTGCTCCAGCAGGCGCGGGCCTGCGATGGAGCCGTCCTTGGTCACGTGGCCCACCAGCAGGGTGGTCATGTTGCGGCGCTTGGCCGCGGCGATGAGGGAGGCGGCCACTTCCCTCACCTGCGAGACTCCGCCGGCGCTGCCGTCCACGTCCGCGCTGCTGAGGGTCTGGACGGAATCGACGATGAGGAGCCGCGGCTCCACCTTCTCCACCTGTCCCAGCGCCTGGCCGAGGTCCGTTTCCGCGGAGAGGTAGAGGGATTCGGCGACGGCGTCGATTCGCTCCGCGCGCAGCTTCACCTGCGCGGCGGATTCCTCGCCGGTCACGTACAGGACGTCCTGCGCGGTGCGTGCGAACTTCGCGGCGACATCAAGCAGCAGCGTCGATTTTCCGACGCCGGGCTCACCGGCCAGCAGGATCACGGCCCCCGGCACCAGCCCGCCGCCGAGGACGCGGTCCAGTTCGTCCACGCCCGTGGGCAGGAAAGCCGCCGTAGTGGCGTCTACCTCAGCGATGCGGCGGGCGGGCTCCGCAACGGTGGCGGCCGCCGTCGTACGTGCTACGGCGGTTCCGGTTTCCTCCACGGTGCCCCAGGCCTGGCACTCGCCGCAGCGGCCAACCCACTTGACCGTGGTCCAGCCGCATTCGGCGCATTTGTAGGCGGGCGCCTTGGAGGCCCGGGAAGTCTTTGTTGCCATGCGTTCAACCCTAGCGGCGGCGACCGACAAGCAGCCGGCGGCCTGCCAACCGACCCGGCTCAACCTGGGACGTTGCGCGTGACCTGAATCACCGCTATAGTTCAACGTCGAAGGCAATTTCGCCTACAGGATTGTTACTCGTAAGAGGCAAGACCTGAGAAGCACAGCACGTGCGTCTCGGGTCTTTTTTTGTGCCCAAAAATAGACAGAGAGGTCTGACATGGCAACTGTGGACTACCGGTCACTGGCCGGCGACATCGTGGCGGGGGTTGGCGGCGAAAGTAACATTGCCGGCGCCACCCACTGCGCCACCCGGCTCCGGCTCAAGCTGCGCGACGAGGCAAAGGCAGACACCGCAGCCGTGGAAAAGCTGCCCGGAGTGATCACCGTGATGAAGGCCGGCGGCCAATATCAGGTCGTGATCGGAGATAACGTTCCTACGGTCTACGCTGAGCTTGGCAGGATCACCAAAGTCACGGACGGCACCCCCGCCGAAGCGGAGACGGCGCCGCAAGGCAACCTCTTCAACCGCTTCATCGACCTCATCTCGTCCATCTTCTCGCCAGTCATCTGGCCGCTGGCGGCGGCGGGCCTGCTCAAGGCGTTCCTCAGCCTGGCCACCCAGCTGGGCTGGCTGGCACCGGAATCCCAGACCAACGTGATCCTGGCAGCCACCGCTGACGCCCTCTTCTACTTCCTGCCGGTGTTCCTGGCTGTCACGGCTGCCAAACGGTTCAAGACCAACCAGTTCACGTCCATGGCCATCGCTGCAGCCCTGGTCTACCCAAGCATCGTGGCGTTGGCCGGCGCGGGCGCACCGGTCAGCTTCGCCGGCATTCCGGTGGTGATGATGAACTACACCAGTTCGGTGCTGCCTATCATCGTGGCCGTATGGCTGCAGGGTTACCTTGAGCGCTTCCTGACAGGTGTCCTTCCGTCAGCCATCCGGAACTTCACCACGCCGCTGCTCACGCTCCTGGTCATGGTTCCACTGGTCCTGATGACGGTGGGCCCAGTCACCACCTTTGCCGCACAGGGCCTTTCCGCCGGGATCAACGCCGCCTTCACCTACGTGCCCTGGCTCGCCGGCGCCATCATGGGCGGCTTCTGGCAGGTCTTCGTCCTCTTCGGACTGCACTGGGGTCTGGTCCCCGGCATGCTCAGTGAAATGTCCACGCAGGGCTACTCGCTCATGATGGGCCCGCTGCTGGCGGCAGTCCTCGGCCAGGCCGCGGCCACCCTTGCCGTCATGCTCCGCACCCGCAACAAGGCCCGCCGTACCGTGGCGGGACCTGCAGCACTCTCCGGCTTCCTCGCCGGCATCACCGAACCGGCCATCTACGGCGTCAACCTGCCGCTGAAGAAGCCGTTCTACTTCGGCATTGCGGGCGGCATCGTCGGTGGCGCCATCGCGGCGGTCGGCGGCAGCGGCGCCAGCTCCTTCGTATTCCCGTCACTCCTTGGCCTGCCGGCTTTCAGCACCGTGGGCAACTTCGGCCTCCAGCTGCTGGGTACCGGCCTCGCCGTCGCCATTGCCTTCACCCTCACCTTCTTCTTCGGCCCGCGTGAGCTGGAAGCCGCGGACGACGCCGGCGCGCCCCTTCCCGGGTCCGCCGCGGACCCGCTGGAGGCAGGTTCGCCCGTCCCGGTTCAGCCGGCCACCGGCGCGGCCGGACCCGCCGCGTCCGCCGGTACGGCCGGCACCTTGGAGCTCCTGGCTCCCGTGTCCGGTCAGGCTGTGGCACTGGCGGAGGTCCAGGACAAAGTGTTCTCCTCCGGCGCCATGGGCAGTGGCCTGGGCATCGTCCCTGCGGACGGCCGCATCTGTTCACCCATCACCGGAACCATCAAGGCCGCCATGAAGACCGGCCACGCCTTCGGCATCAAATCCGACGATGGCGTGGAGGTCCTGGTCCACATCGGAATCGATACCGTGCAGCTCCAGGGGCGTGGCTTCGAAGCAGCCGTGGTCCGCGGCGACCAGGTCCGGGCGGGCGACCTTCTCGCCGTCGTGGACCTGGACCTGGTGGCCGAAGCCGGCTACGACACCACCACTCTGGTGATGGTCACCAACACCGCCCAACTTGCCAGCGTGACACCCGTGGATGGGGCGTCACTGCCCGGCGGCACCCTGGCGCAGGGCCAGGCCGCCATCAGCGTCCGGCCCTGATGCCGTCACATCCAGCCAACCCCGACTGACAAAGGAACAACTGTGACCACCACTTTCCCTGACGGATTCCTGTGGGGCGGCGCCACAGCCGCCAACCAGCTCGAAGGCGCCTACAACGAGGACGGCAAGGGCCTGTCGATCCAGGACGTCATGCCCAAGGGCATCACGGAGGCCCCCACCGAGGGGCCGACGCCGGACAACCTCAAGCAGGTGGCGATCGATTTCTACCACCGCTATGCGGAGGACATTGCGCTCTTCGCCGGGATGGGGTTCAAAGTGTTCCGGTTCTCCATTGCCTGGAGCCGCATCTTCCCCCTGGGCGATGAGGAAACCCCCAACGCCGAAGGCCTGGCCTTCTACTCCCGCGTTCTGGACGAGCTGGAGAAGCACGGCATCGAACCGCTGGTGACCATCAGCCACTACGAGACCCCGCTGCACCTTGCCCGGAAGTACGACGGGTGGACCAACCGCGAACTGATCGGCTTCTACGAGCGCTACTGCCGCACCCTGTTTGAGCACTTCGGCAGCCGGGTGAAGTACTGGCTCACGTTCAACGAGATCAATTCGGTGATTCATGAACCGTTCCTCTCCGGCGGAATCCCCACGCCCAAGGAGCAGCTCACCAAGCAGGACCTCTACCAGGCGATCCACCACGAGCTGGTGGCGTCGGCCCGGGCGACCAGACTGGCCCACGAGCTCATGCCCGGCGCGCAGGTGGGCTGCATGATCATCGCCCTGCCGGTCTACCCGCTCACCCCGGATCCCGCCGACGTTGTGGCTGCCATGCACACAGCCCAGGACAGCTACGCGTTCGGCGACATCCACTGCCGCGGCGAGTACCCGGGCTACCTGCTGCGCTACTTCCGGGACAACGGCATTGAACTGGAGATCACCGCGCAGGACCGCGAAGACCTCAAAAACACCGTGGACTTCGTCTCCTTCAGTTACTACATGAGCATCTGCGAAACTGCTGACCCCGCCAGGAAGGGCAAGGGCCCCGGCAACATTATGGGCGGAGTGCCCAACCCCACGCTCAAGGCCTCCGAATGGGGCTGGCAGATCGATCCGCAGGGTCTGCGCGTGGCCCTGAACGACTACTGGGACCGCTGGCAGAAGCCGCTGTTCATCGTGGAGAACGGCATGGGCGCCAAAGACCAGCTTGTGGAGGTGGACGGGACGAAAACGGTGGTTGACGACTACCGGATCGCCTACCTCAACGACCATCTTGTGCAAGCGCGCGAGGCGGTGGCCGACGGCGTCCGGCTGATGGGCTACACCTCCTGGGGCTGCATCGATGTGGTGAGCGCTTCGACGGCCCAGATGAGCAAGCGCTACGGCTTCATCTACGTGGACCGCAACGATGACGGCACCGGCACCCTTGCCCGCTACCCCAAAAAGTCCTACGGGTGGTACAAGGAAGTCATTGCCACCAATGGCGCCAGCCTGAACTAGCGGCACCCGGCAGCGCACGACGACGGCTGCCGGGTTAGGAACGAAAGGAGGACGGCGTGGAGGTGCTTCGCGTCTTTAATAACAACGTCGTCCTCGCCCGGGACGCGGACGGCAGGGGAGAGGTCATCCTCACCGGCCGCGGCCTGGGTTTCCAGGCGAAGCCGGGGCAGGAGGTGGACCGGGCCAAGGTGGTCCGGGTCTTCGTCCCGGAAGACGGCCGCAACGCGGACAACTTCGGTGCGCTGGTGGCCGCCATCCCGCCGGAACACCTGATGCTCGCGGACCAGGCGCTGGAGATCGCCCGCGGCGGGATGGCGGCGCCGTTGAACTCCACTACCGTCGTGGCGCTCGCGGACCACCTCAGCTTCGCCATCAAGCGGCTGCGCCAAGGCCTGTTGATCGAATACCCCCTCCGCGCCGAGGTGGCCCATCTCTACCCGGACGAGCTACGGATGGCCCAGCAGATCGTGGATTTCGTCAACAGCAGGCTTGAGGAGCCGCTGCCGCGCGATGAGGCGGTGGCGGTGGCCCTGCATCTGGTCAACGCGGGTTTTGCCAGCGGAGACCTTTCCTACACGTACCAGATGACCGGGGTTTTCGCGCAGCTGTTCGAGGTCCTGGAGCAGGCCTACGGGCGGGCGTTCGACAGGGAAACCGTGAACGCCGCCCGGTTCATCACACATCTGCGGTATTTCTTCGTCCGTGCCCACACCGGCAGGCAGCTGGCCGAAGGGGCCACCGGCCTTGGTTCCGCCATCCGCACTGCCTACCCGGACGCCTACGGGACCGCCCTGAAGCTGCAAGCCGTGCTGGAGCTGCGGCTGAGCCAGCCTTTGACCGAGGACGAGGTCACCTACCTGACCCTGCACGTGGCACGCATGGCCGATGACCTGAGGCTCCAGCAAGCAGCCGATACCCAGGGCTGAGCACCGTCACAGCGCCGGAAGCACGTCCCGAGCTTCCTGCGCGTCCATCCCGGTGGCCTCCAGGAGGTCCACCATCAGCGGCCGGTACAGCATCACCACGGTCTCGCCCTCCAGCCGCTCCACTTCCAGCAGCTTGGGATGCAGCCGCAGGGCGATCTCGCTGAGTTCCTGCCGGGCGGTGCGCAGGTGGGCGCGCCGAACGCCGTCGTGCGTTTCCGCCAGGCCCAGCGAAAGCTCGTCAATCGCGGCAGCGGTGTCCTGCAGAACCTCTGCGATGTTCTCGGTGGCAGCATCCGTGAGGGCGGCGTGGTTGATGGCACTCGTGAGCCGCCGCGCGAACACCCGGCTGTTCCGCAGCGCCAGGTCGATGAAATCAAGCGATTCCGTGAGCCGCTCCAGCTCCTCGCGGTGCCTCCGGTACGCGGGCGCCAGGGTGGCCACCTCGCCGGACGAGCGCAGCGACTGGCGCATCGCGTCAACCAGGGGCTGGCAGTTCCGGCCGCGGATCAGCGCATGCCACGCCTGGGTGGAATCGCTGTTGACCAAGGCCGTCCCGCATTCGCGCAGCACCTCAGCCAGCTCGTGGAGCAGCTTCCGGACGTCCCTGCGGGGTTCGCGGCGTGGATCCTTCGGAATCAGGATGGTCACCAGCAGGGCGAACAGCCCGCCCACCACGGCGTCTATACTGCGCGTGAACGGCCCGCCGTCGGGGGCCGGCAGCAGCACCACCAGGAGGGACTGCAGCCCCAGCTGCGTAGTGAAGATCGTGCCGCTGTCCAGGAAGCGGGCCAGCAGGATCGAGAAAAGAAGCACGACGGCGGCCTGCCAGATTCCGCCGCCCAGCCAGTGGAGCAGCAGGTCACCCACGGCGATGCCGATGGTGCAGCCAAGGCCCACCTCCACGACACGCCGAAGCCGCGGTTCACGGGAGAACCCGAGGGCGATCAGCGAGGAGGTGGCGGCGAACAGCGGGCCGGAGTGACCGAGCACGTACTCGGCAAAGGCGTATGCTCCCACCGCGCAGACCGTCATCTGGACGGCTGGAACCAAGGAATTCCGGCTCCGGATAAGCCCGGTCTGGACACGGCCGCGCAGGAACCGCCTGCCTGCTGAGAGTCCTGCCGAGGGCGCCATGGGCCCCAGTCTATTTCGTGGCCGCCCATACGGCCTGAAATGTGATCTGCGCAACGGCGACCCGGCATTTGTAAACTAATGTGGTCTGCGCGTTCACCTTCCGTTCACCTTGGACGGCCAATCCCGTTACCTGGGGCCCATAAGTTTTTTCGAGGTACAAAACGTACGCATCGCGCAACAGGGCCCCTCCAGTCCTGTCCCGCACCTGAATAACCCTGGAAGGGGTACATCTGTGAAGGCACTCCGCTTCGGCCGCCACGCGGCTATCGCTGTTATCGCAGCCGGCGCACTCGCGCTTACGGCATGCGGTTCAGACAACGCCACGGGCACCAACCCCGGCGGCGACCAGGCGTCCGGTGGCGCCAAGGTAACCGGCACCCTCACCGGCATCGGCTCTTCCGCCCAGGGCGCAGCCATGGACGCCTGGAAGACCGAGTTCGCGGCCGCCAACCCCGGCGCCACTGTGCAGTACTCCCCGGATGGTTCCGGCGCAGGCCGCAAGGCCCTCCTGGACGGCTCCGCCCAGTTCGGCGGCTCCGACGCCTACCTGAAGGACGACGAGTACGAAGACTCCAAGAAGGTCTGCGGCCCGGACGGCGCCCTGAACATCCCCGTCTATGTTTCCCCGATCGCCGTTGCGTACAACCTGCCGGAGGTCAAGGAACTCAAGCTTGACGCTGCGACCACGGCCAAGATCTTCCGCGGCGAGATCGCCAAGTGGAACGACCCCGCCATCGCTGCCCTGAACGAAGGCACCACCCTGCCGGACCTCAAGATCACCGCGGTGCACCGTTCCGACGACTCCGGAACCACCAAGAACTTCACCGACTACCTTGCTGCCGTTGCCCCCGAGGCATGGACGGACAAGGCTGATGGCGAATGGCCGTCCAGCCTGAAGGGCGAGAACGCAAAGGGCACCTCCGGTGTGGTCAAGGCCGTCACCGACACCCCCGGCGCCGTCACCTACGCTGACGACTCCGCCGTGAGCGGCAAGCTGGGCGTTGCCCAGATCAAGGTGGGCGAGTCCTTCACGACCATCTCCGCCGAGGCGGCTGCCAAGGCCGTTGACGCCGGCAAGCCCGTGGAAGGCCGTTCGGCGAACGACCTCTCCATCAAGCTGGACCGGAAGACCACTGCCGAGGGTGCCTACCCGATCGTCCTGGTCTCCTTCCACGTGGTTTGCTCCACCTACGCTGACCAGGAGACCGTTGACCTGGTCAAGGCCTTCGAGAACTACGTAGTGTCCGAAGAGGGCCAGCAGGCGGCAGCCGATTCCGCCAAGTCCGCCCCGCTCTCCGCCGAGCTGGCCGAGAAGGCTGTCAAGGCTATCGAGTCCATCAAGGTAAAGTCCTAATTACCGCACTAGAACCGGGTTCCCCGCACAGCCGTGAGGCAGTGCGGGGAACTTGGCATTGAAGCCGCACCCCCACGTTTCAGTACCTCCACGATGGAAGGGCCGTCGAATGACCGCCACAACCCTGACCAGCACCCAGGGCGCCGGCCGCGCCGGGGACAAAGTCTTTTCGGGCGCAGCACTGGCCGCCGGCTGCCTCATCCTTGCCGTCCTCTTCGGCGTCGCACTTTTCCTGGTGGTCCAGGCCATCCCGGCACTGACCGCGCCGGCCGAGGAGATTGGCGGCGGTGAAGGATTCTTCGCCTACATCTGGCCAATCGTCATCGGCACGCTCATTGCAGCCGCCATCGCCCTGGTGATCGCCACCCCCATCGCGATCGGCGTTGCGCTCTTCATCTCCCACTTCGCCCCGCGCGGCCTCGCCGCAGGCCTGGGCTACGTGGTGGACCTGCTGGCTGCCATCCCGTCCGTGATCTACGGCGCGTGGGGCGCGGCGTTCCTGGCAAAGGAAATTTCCCCGGCTTACAACTGGCTGGCGGCGAACATGGGCTGGCTGCCCATCTTCCAGGGACCGGCCTCCGCAACCGGCAAGACGATCCTTACCGCCGGCATCGTGCTCTCCGTCATGGTCCTTCCCATCATCACCTCGCTCTCCCGTGAAATCTTCCTGCAGACCCCCAAACTGCACGAGGAGGCCGCCCTGGCGCTCGGCGCCACCCGGTGGGAAATGATCAAGATGTCCGTCCTTCCGTTCGCCCGCCCCGGCATCATCAGCGCGGTCATGCTCGGCCTGGGCCGCGCTCTGGGTGAGACGATGGCCGTGGCGCTGGTGCTGTCCTCCGGCGCCCTCACAGCCAGCCTGATCCAGTCCGGCAACCAGACCATCGCCGCGGAAATCGCGCTTAACTTCCCGGAGGCGAGCGGAATGAAGGTCAGCACCCTCATTGCCGCCGGCCTGGTCCTGTTCATCATCACCCTGGCCGTGAACATGGTCGCGCGCTGGATCATCAGCCGGCACAAAGAATTCTCGGGAGCCAACTAAATGACCTCCACGCTTACCCCCGTGCGCAGCAAGCGCTCCGCCCTGACCAAGGGCCAGCTGCCGAAATATGCTCCCTACGCGGTGCTGGCCGCAGCCCTGATCGCCGGCGCAGCCATCATGGCGCTGGTGGGCTTCAATGTCTTCGGCTGGGGCATCGTCTCGGCCATCCTGTTCGCCGTGGGCCTGGTGTCCTGGAGCGCAGCAGTGGAAGGATCCCGCAAGGCCAAGGACAAACTGGCCACCTGCCTGGTGGTGGGCTCCTTCCTGATCGCGCTGCTTCCGCTGGTTTCCGTGATCTGGACTGTCCTGGTCAACGGCATCCCGGGCCTCGTGACTCCAGGCTTCCTGACCAACTCCATGAACGGAGTCACCGGTGTCTACGACAACAAGGCAGTGGAGAACGGGAGTCCGGTCCTGGGCGGCATCTACCACGCGCTCCTGGGCACCGTGCAGATCACCCTGCTGGCCACCGTGATCTCCGTTCCGGTGGGCCTGCTCACCGCCATCTACCTGGTGGAATACGGGAACGAGGGCCGGCTGGCACGGGCCATCACGTTCTTTGTGGATGTCATGACCGGCATCCCCTCCATCGTGGCCGGCCTCTTCGCCGCCGCGTTCTTCTTCGCGGTGGTGGGCCCGGGCACCAAGACCGGTGCGGTCGCCGCCGTCGCGCTTTCCGTCCTGATGATCCCCGTGGTGGTGCGCTCCAGCGAGGAAATGCTGAAGATCGTCCCGAACGAACTGCGCGAGGCCGCCTACGCACTCGGCGTCCGCAAGTGGCGGACCATCCTCAAGGTGGTTATTCCGACGGCGATCTCCGGTATCGCCTCCGGCGTCACCCTGGCGATCGCCCGTGTGATCGGCGAGACGGCACCCATCCTGGTGACCGCAGGATTCGCCACCAGCATCAACTCGAACGTGTTCGGCGGCTGGATGGCGTCCCTGCCCACCTTCATCTACACCCAGATCCTCAACCCCACCTCGCCGGCCAACCCGGACCCCTCCAACCAGCGTGCGTGGGGCGCGGCCCTGGTGCTGATCGTCCTGGTGATGGTCCTGAACCTCGGCGCGCGGCTGATCGCACGGGTATTCGCACCGAAGACCGGCCGCTGACCAGCAGTTCCGCTCCGTTCCCCGGACGCCGGCCCTTCCACTCCTCCGGGCCGGCTCCTAAACTTCAATTCATACCCAGTTAGTGAAGGAACACCATGTCTAAGCGCATCGACGTCAAGGACCTGAACGTGTACTACGGCGACTTCCTTGCCGTGGAAGACGTGACCATCAACATCGAGGCCAAGTCGGTGACCGCCTTCATCGGCCCGTCCGGCTGCGGCAAGTCCACCTTCCTGCGGACCCTGAACCGCATGCACGAGGTCATCCCGGGTGCCCGCGTGGAAGGCGACGTCCTGCTGGACGGCGACAACCTCTACGGTCCCGGCGTTGACCCCGTGACGGTGCGTTCGCAGATCGGCATGGTGTTCCAGCGGCCCAACCCGTTCCCCACCATGTCCATCCGGGACAACGTCCTGGCCGGCGTAAAGCTGAACAACAAGAAGATTTCCAAGGGCGAGGCTGATGTCCTGGTGGAGCGCTCCCTCAAGGGCGCCAACCTTTGGAACGAGGTCAAGGACCGGCTGGAGAAGCCCGGCTCCGGTTTGTCCGGCGGCCAGCAGCAGCGCCTCTGCATCGCCCGCGCCATCGCCGTGGAGCCGCAGGTCATCCTGATGGACGAGCCCTGCTCCGCCCTGGACCCCATCTCCACCCTTGCCATTGAGGACCTCATCAATGAGCTCAAGGACCAGTACACCGTGGTCATCGTGACGCACAACATGCAGCAGGCGGCACGCGTCTCGGACCGCACCGCGTTCTTCAACATCGCAGGCACCGGCAAGCCCGGCAAGCTGATCGAGGTGGGGGACACCCACACCATCTTCAGCAACCCCACCCAGAAGGCCACCGAGGACTACGTCTCCGGCCGCTTCGGATAAAAAGCCGCTATCCCGGGATTTCCAGTTGGAAGCCGCAGTGGCAGCGCAGCACCCGGACCGGCAGTGACAGGGTGTTGAGTCCGCCGCCGGTGGCACTGCTCCGGTAGCAGAGCCGCTCGACCTCAAGTTCGGCCTCCTCCATCGGGAAGCCGCAGTGCACGTAATCGTCGCCGAAGAGAACCACCCGGGCCATCCAGCGGACCTGGTGGAGGGCGGCGGTCACGTCAGAGGCGTAGGCCGGATGTTCCTGGAACCTCTGGCAGTCCGCGCAGGTGTAGGAAACGGTGACGAGTTCGCTGTTGCCTGTTTCCATGGCGGTGATCGCATGGATGGTGAGCCGGTGTTCGGTCCCGCAGGACTCGCACCGAAGTTCCCTGGGGCGGGGCATGGGGTGCCGGGGATCGGAGTTGGACAAGGCGCCTGCTCTTTTCCGCCAAGTGCATCAGTACCGCCGGTGGCTGCAGCGGCGCGGCTCCGGGCCCAGCACGCGGCCCGGACGCACGTACCCGGCAGCGCGGCCGCCGGGACGCACTTTTGAATGTACGCCACCGCCGTCCGCGTGTATAGGGTCCGGGTGTATAGGGGAAATGGGCCCGGCCGCCGCTACGGCCGGCCCGCCCAAGGGCAGCACGTCATGGCAGCGCGGACGGCAGCGGAGAGAGCGCCAAAGCCAGGACGAACGCCAGCGCGGCCGTAGCCAGCGGCGTCAGCACCCAGAGGGCGACGATGCGGAACACAAGCTTCCGGCTGGTGACGGAGAAATGCTGGTTTTCACCCGCTCCCAGGGCCGCAGCGGTCACGGTGTGCGTACTGGACAGCGGCCAATGGAACACCACAGCCCCCAGGAGCAGCAGGAGCGCGCTGTGGATCTGCGCCACGGAGCCCCGCAGCGGGTCGATCCGGGTGATCTTGTAGCCCACTGTGTGGGAGATGCGCCAGCCGCCAAACAGCGTCCCGGTGCTGATGAGCACAGCGGTCAGGACGGCCACCCACACGGGGATGCCGCCGCCGTCGTCATAGCCGGCGGCGAGCAGCGCCAGCAGCAGCACCGCGCTGATCCGTTGCCCGTCCTGCAGGCCGTGCCCGAATGCCACTGCACCCGCCGCCACAGCCTGGCTGCGCCGGAACCGCTGGTTGACAACGGACGGCTGCGTGTAGCGGGCACTCCAGGTGGCGGGGTAGACCAGCAGGAAGGCGCCGCTGTATGCGATCAGCGGGGACAACAGCAGGGGCAGCACCACCTGAAGCAGGAGGGACTGGTTGACCCCGGCCACCCCCGGGCCGCCCACGACGAGGCTCGCCAGGGCGGCGCCGGCCAGCCCGCCCACCAGCGCGTGCGTCGAGGAGGCCGGAATTCCGCGCCACCACATCAGGATTCCCCAGCCGCAGGCACTGGCCAGTCCCGCGGCAAGGATGGTGAGCCCGTCCGTCCCGCCCGGCAGGCTGATCCAGGTCCGGCTGATGGCCACGGCAAGGCCGGCGCTTAGCAGGGCGCCCACGAAGTTGAAAAAGGCGGCCAGCAGGACAGCGACGCTGGGGGTCAGTGCCCGGGTGCGGACGGCCAGTGCCACGGACGTGGACGCGTCGCGGAACCCGTTCAGGAAAGCGAATCCGGCGGCCAGCAGGACCACCACGCCGAATATGACCGGAGCCACCTCACGATTCCTTGACGATGATGCTGCCTACCTGGACGGCGATCCGCCGCATGTCCTTGGTGACCTCCACCAGCTGGTTGGCAATGTCGCGGTTGCGGGAGTACTGCGCCCACTTCATGTCGTTGATCATGTCCGCGACCCACAGCCGGTGCGTCCGTTCGGCCCGCTTGGCGAGACGGAGGATTTCGATCCAGTAGTCCTCAAGATCGTCCAGGTTGTCCAGGCGGCGCATGGCGTCAACGGTGAGCTCGGCCTGCCGGCTGATGATCTCCAGCTGTTCGGCGGCGCGCCTGGGCAGCCGCTCCAGCTTGTACAGGCCCACCAGCTCGGCGGCTGCGTCCATCTTTTCCATGGCTTCGTTCAGGTAGCGGGACAGGGCGTACATGTCCTCGCGGGGGAGCGGGTTCACGAAGCTGGTGCGCATATGGGTGAGAAGAGCGAAGTTCAGTTCAGCGGACTTGGCCTCGTGGTTGTGCATGTCCTCCACCAGCCGGCCCTGCTCCGCTGCCGGGACGCCCAGGATCTCCGCGAGCGTGCCGGCGGCCAGCACGATCTGCTGTGCCATCTGGGAGAGAAGGTTCAGCCCGGCGGGCTCCTGGGGGAAAAGGCGCAGCTTCACGCGCTTACTCTACCGGCAGGCCATGAAAACGGGCGCAAAAATGGTGCCGAACCGGATACGCCTCTCGGCGGTAGGCCGCTCTAGGCGGCTAATTGTTGAAGCCCGGGGGTTTCGCGGTTCGGCACCAGTTTCAGTGTTCTACGATGCCTGGCCCAAGTCAATCTTGACAATTGGGGGCAGCGGGGTGGTGCCGCTGGTTCAGTCCAGCTCACCCAGGCGCCACGCGTTGGCGGCGTGCTCCAGGTCCTCCGCCGTCTTCACCAATTGGTGGGAGCTGCGGGTGAGCTTGCTGGCGTGGGCCTCATTGGCGTGCTCGGCACCATCGGCGAGTGTCGCCTGGCCGAGGGCGATGACGCGGCAAAACGCGGCGGAACGTTCCAGCGCGACGTCGAATTCGCCGTCGAACGCCCCTGAAAGGATGGCGTCCGCCATCGCTGTCATCTCGTCCGCCCCGGGCGGCTCGGCAGCGCCGGCCACCACGTTGGAAACCTGCGCCGTGTCCTTTCCGGCGCGGAAGTAGACCGAGATGCGCTCCGGATCGCGGACGGTGGCGGCGCGCAGTGCGTACAGCCGCCACAGGGCTCCGGGCAGCGAGCGGGCCGGACTTTCTGCCCACATTTCCGCTATCGCCTCCAGCCCCTGCTCGTCCGCGAGCTTCACCAGGCGCTCGGTGACCACAGGATCGTCGCTGTCCCGGCCGTGGCGGACCAGGGCCTGCGCGGCGAGGTGGGCGGCTTCCGAGACCCGGGCGGGATCCGCCCCGCCCGCGAAAGGCTCGAAGTCAACCGGGGCAAACGGCTTGGGCTTGTGGTGCCGGTTCGCGCCGCCATACGGACTGGATCCTGGTTGCTCGCTCATGCCCCCACGCTACTCCTGTGCCGCGGTGGAAATCGAGCATCCGGCCGCGCACCATGGGCGCGCTTCTGCGCCTGGCGCAAGCGTACGACGACGGCGCCCGCCCCGGTGCGAACGCGCCGGAAGCATGCGTTAGAGTATTAACGTCCAGAATGGAATGGGCCGGGCGGCAGTGTTTGCCCGGCTGGGGCCTTTAGCTCAGTTGGTAGAGCATCGGACTTTTAATCCGTGGGTCGTGGGTTCGAGCCCCACAGGGCCCACTCTTTCAAAGAGTGGACAGGTCCCCGGTTTCCTGCCGTTGCAGGGAGCCGGGGATTTTGCGTTCCCGGGGCAGTGGCTCAGGCCCGCACAGCCCCGTCGAGGACACCCTCCAGTCCCCGGGCCGCCGGCACGGCGAGGAAGCGGGCGGCGGCGATGACCTCCAGCGCCAGCCCTCGCGGGTTGCGCGAGTTGAAGGTGAGGGCCGCCCGGGTGTCCTGCCACTCCCTGCAGCAGTCCAGCCGAAGCCGGACAGCAAGCGAACTGGCCAGTCCGGCGTCGTACATTTGTACCGCATACTGCGGCCAGCGGAGGTCTCCGTTCCCCTGGAGGGCAGCCACGGGGTGGCCTCCGGAGAGCACCGCACTGGCCGGGCCCTGCTGTGCGGCCAGTTCCCATTCCAGGAGGCGGGCCGCGGCCGCGGAAGTTCCAAGGATTTGCGCGGGGCGGCTGGGCTGCAGGACCACCAGGCCGCACTCCACCGGGACGCGGATGTTCGCCGCCATGACCGCAGCTGCCGCCGCAGCCAACCGGACCAGGGATGCCGCAACGCTTTCGGGGCCGGTGGCAGTATCCAAAAGGAGGGGGCCGGCGACGGCTGGGGGAGAGGCCTCGGTCTCAAAGGCCTCCTCATCGCCGGCCCCGCTTAGTACCCGGGGCTGGTGCCCCGGGAAACCTGCTGCGTGCCGTGTGTGCATCGCCAGCCCCACCCCCCTCATGAGTCAAGTGCTGCGAACCAGACCCCCATGTCTGTGAGGAAAAACTTAGCCCCGGGGAGGGTGGCCGGTAACGCGTACGCAGTACTCGTTTTTTGGCGGGGGCAGTACTTGGTTTCACTGCTCCCCAACGGGTTCTTCTCCATTCAGAGGCGTCAAACCGCCCGGAAAGGCCCTCGATCCGGACAAAAAACTCCGAGGGAGGGCGGGGGAGTGGCAGGATGGGCGCATGGAACTGCACATCACAGGCGACCCCGCCGCGGACAAGCTGCTCAGCGAAGACGACTTCGCTCTGTTGACCGGAATGCTGTTGGACCAGCAGGTGACCATGGAATCCGCGTTTGCCGGGCCGGAAAAGATCAGGGCACGGCTCGGTTCCATGGATCCGGAGACCATCGCGGCGCACGATCCGGAGGCTTTCGTTGAGCTCTTCAAGGAACGCCCCGCCGTCCACCGCTTCCCCGGATCCATGGCCGCACGGGTCCAGGCGCTCGCGGACACCGTGCACACCGAGTGGGGTGGAGACACCAAGGCGATATGGACCGAGGGCAACCCGGACGGGCAGGAGGTGCTGCGCCGGCTGAAGGCACTCCCCGGTTTCGGCGAGCAGAAAGCGAAAATCTTCCTGGCGCTCCTGGGCAAGCAGCGCGGGCTGCGGGCCGCGGGCTGGCGTGAGGCGGCCGGCCACTACGGCGAGGAAGGAGCGTACCTTTCAGTGGCGGACATCGTGGACCCCGAATCCCTGGCCAAGGTGCGCGCGTCCAAACAGGCAGCCAAGGCGGCCGCCAAGGCAGCGAAGTAGGTTTCCATGATTGCACTGCTGGTGATCGACATGCAGAACGCGTACTTTGAGGCGCCCGAACTGGCCGCGCAGCAGGAACGGCTCGTGGCCTCCTGCAATGCCCTCCTGGAGGGCTTCACGGCGAGCGGCCACAGGGCGCTGCTCGTGGGGACGGAGCATGAGCGGGACAAGTCCACCTGGACGCTGAACATGCTCGACGACGACCAGGGCTTCATTTTCCGCGGCACCAGGCAAGCGGAAGCGGTGCCGGGCCTCGCCAAGGACGGGCTGCCGCAGCTTACTAAGACCCGGGACAGCGCCTTCGTGGGCACCGACCTCCTGGCCAGGCTGCGGAACTGGGGTGCCGAGGAAGTGGTGCTCGCCGGCATCTCAACGCATAACTGCATCGCGCAAACAGGCGCCGACGCCTTCGCGCATAACATCCGCGTCACCTACGCCAGGGACGCGATGGCCTCAGAGGACAACCAGGACGCCGCGGACATGCTCCGCATCCTGTCCACCACCTACCGCCAGCCGGTGCAGTCCAACGACGAAATCCTGGCGAGGCTGCGGGACGCCTAGGAGAACGCGCGACGGCGGCACTTGCGTAAGCGCCGCCGTCGCGGTTCCGACGTGGCGCGCTATCGCGTCAGGCGACCAGGTTGGCGGCAGCGGTGTCCATGTGTTCCAGGATGGTCTTCCGGGCCAGGTGCGCGTCACCGGTGTCGATGGCTGCGACGATGTCCTTGTGCCGGTCCACGCTCATGTTGCTGACACCCTTTTCGAGCCCTGCGAACATGATCGACATCCGGATGGAGCCTTCCAGGGACTCCCAGGAGTGCAGCAGCGTCTCGTTTCCGGTGAGCCGGCACAGGGTGCGGTGGAACTCAAGATCCGACTCGATCCGTTCCTCCAGGGTTCCGCTGGCGGCCGCGCTCATTGCATCTATGGCGTTGTGCAGCGAGGTAGTGACCTGCTGCCGGTCCGGCAGTTCACAAAGCGTCCGGGCAGCAAGGGATTCGAGTGCCGCGCGCACGGCGTAGATGTCCCGGATTTCCTTTTCGTCCAGGTGCCGGACGGAGAGCCGTCCGCGGGGCCCGGCGGAAAGCAGGCCCTCCTGCTCGAGCTGGCGCAGTGCCTCACGCAGGGTACCGCGGCTGATCTGAAGCATTTCGGACAGCTCGGTTTCCACCAGGTGCCGCCCCGGCTCCAGTTCACCACTGGTGATGGCGGTCCTCAGCGCCGAGAGCGCCTGCTCGCGCAGGCTTTTCTTTTCCAGTCCCAGCAGCGGGGCGGTCAGTCCGGCCATGGCTTGTCCCTCAATGTTGTAAGTCGACTGTTTACAGTCGGTAACTCGATAGTACGGCAGAAAGCACGGCCCCGGCCGGGGCCGTGCTCTCCCGGGTGACAAGGTCCTAGCTGAGTTCGGCCAGGACCTTTGCCACGATGCGGTCCACGGCCAGGCCGTAGCGGTCGTGCAGGGTGGGCAGAGCCCCGGCGTCGAGGAACTGGTCCGGCAGCGCCACCGGCACCACGCGCTTGCCGAGCCCTGCTGTGACCACGGCGGAGGCGACGGTTTCGAACAGTCCGCCCACCACGGAGTGGTTTTCCAGGGTGACGGCGAGCCGGTCCGTGTTGATCTCCTTGAGGGCGGTTTCGGCGTCGAACGGCTTGATGGTGGGGGTGTGCACGACGGCGACATCCACCTTGTGTGCCGCCAGCGCCTTGGCTGCCTGGAGGGCACGCATGGTCATCAGCCCGGAGGAGATGAACACGACGTCGTTGCCGCCGCGCAGCACCTTGGCCTTGCCGAGCTCGAACGTGTAGCCGTATTCATCCAGGACGGTGGGAACGTTGCCGCGCAGCAGCCGCAGGTAGGTGGGCCCCTCCGAGGCTGCGAGCTGCGGCACGGCCTGCTCGATGTCCACCGAGTCGCAGGGGTCCACGATGGTCAGGTTGGGCATGCCGCGGAAGATCGCCATGTCCTCGGTGGCCTGGTGGCTGGGGCCGTACCCCGTGGTCAGGCCGGGCAGGCCACCCACGATGTTGACGTTCAAGTTCGGCTCCGCCGCGTCCAGGCACAGGAAGTCATAGGCCCTGCGGGCGGCGAATACGGCGTAGGTGGACGCGAACGGCACCAGCCCGGTTTCGGCCAGGCCGGCGGCTGCGCCGAAGAGCAGCTGCTCGGCCATGCCCATCTGGAAGAACCGCTCCGGGAAGGCCTTGGCGAAGATGTGCATGTCCGTGTACTTGCCCAGGTCAGCCGTCAGGCCCACGATCCTGTCGTTCTCCTGCGCAGCCTTAACCAGTGCGTGCCCGAACGGCGCAGGCGCGGTCTTCTGGCCGGGGTCGGCGAAGGAGGCGATCATCGCCGAGGTCTTTAGCTTCGGCCTGGCGGCTGCTGCTGCGGTGTCGGGAGCCTCAGTGGTGGTGCTCATCGGGCGCCCTTTCCTTCGTATCCGGCGGTGAGCTGCTCACGGCAGGTCTGCCATTCGTGTTCTTCGATGCGCATGAAATGCGCCTTCTCGCGGTTCTCCAGCAGCGGCACCCCGCGGCCCACCTTCGTGTCGCACAGGATCACGGAAGGGCGTCCGACGGCGGCGGCCTGGCGGGCTGCGTTGTCGAACGCTGCCAGCAGCGCGCCGACGTCGTTTCCGTCCACCCGCTGGGTGTACCAGCCGAAGGATTCCCATTTCTCGGTGACCGGTTCGGTGCGGAGCACCGTGTCCGTTTTTCCGTCTGCCTGCAGGGCGTTGATGTCCACCATGGCAGTGAGGTTGCCCAGCTGGTGGTGGTGCGCGCCCATGGCGGCTTCCCAGGTGGAGCCTTCGTCCAGCTCACCATCGGAGAGGAAGTTGAACACCCGGGCGCTGGAACCCTGGTAGCGCAGGCCGAGGGCCATGCCGACGGCGATGGTCAGCCCGTGGCCCAGGGATCCGCCGGAGATTTCCATGCCCGGGGTGTACGTGGACATCCCGGACATCGGCAGGCGGGAATCGTCAGAGCCATAGGTCTCGAGTTCTCCGACCGGGACGATCCCGGCCTCGGCGAGGGCGGCGTAGTGGCCGATGGCGTAGTGCCCGGTGGAGAGCAGGAACCGGTCCCGGGCCTCCCAGTGCGGGTCTTCTGCCCGGAAGCGGAGCTGATCGCCATAGATGGCGGCGAGCATGTCCGCAGCGCCCAGGGCCTGGCCCACGTAGCCCTGGCCCTGCACCTCGCCCATGTTCAGGGCGTGGTGCCGGATCCGGTATGCGGCTGCGCTGACTGTCTCCACGCGGTCCTGCGCCACGGCTGCTCCGCTCACGGCGGCGCGTCCCTGGAGTGTCTCTGGAGGCATTGCCTGCTCCCTCTTCGTTTCGTGCGCGACCGTCATTAGACGCTTACCGTGTTGGGCGTGCTTTTGGTGGCCTCATCGGCCAGTTCGCGTTCGCGCTTGCCCCAGGTTTCGCGGGTGGCAACGGCGGCCCACAGCCCCACTGCGGCATAGAGGCCGAACAGCATGGCCGGGCCCATCCAGCCGAAGCTCACGAACAGCAGGGTGGTCACGAACGGGGTGAAACCGGAGACCATTGCCGAGATCTGGTAGGCCAGGCTGGCGCCGGAAGCGCGTGTCTTGGCCTGGAAGAGCTCCGGGAACCACGCGCCCTGGGCTCCGGCGAGCGAGTTCTGGCAGACGGCGTAGGAGATGGCAATCGTGGCGATGATGGCGATGAACAGGCCGGTGTTGACCATCACGAACATCGGCACTGCAAAGAGTACCGCGAAGGTGCAGGACCAGATGTAAAGGGGGCGGCGGCCGACCTTGTCGGTCAGGCGGGCCCAGGCGGCGGTGGCAAAGATGCCGATGAAGGACGCGATGCAGAGGGCGATGAGCGTCTCGGTCTTGTCCGCCAGCTTCTCGGTGTGCAGGTAGGAAATCATGTAGGTGATGGACACGGCGTAGCCGGCAGTCTCTGCCACGCGCAGGCCGATACCGCGGACAATGTTGCGCCAATCGGTCTTGATGACCTCGACGATGGGCGACTTAACGATGTCGCCGCTGTCCTTGACCTCGTCAAAGACGGGGGATTCGGGCACCTTGGAGCGGATGATCAGGCCGACCACCACCAGCACGATGCTCGCCAGGAAGGGAACGCGCCAAGCGAGCTCGCCGCCCAGGTTCACGCTGACCAGGAACACCAGGTTGGCCAGCAGCAGGCCCACCGGGAAGCCGGCCTGGACGATGCCGGTGTACTTTCCCTTGGCTTTCCACGGTGCGTGTTCGTAGCTCATCAGGATGGCGCCGCCCCACTCGGCGCCGAAAGCCAGGCCCTGGACAATGCGGACGAAGACCAGCAGCGCCGGAGCCAGCAGCCCCACCTGCTCGTAGGTGGGCAACAGGCCAATCAGGAAAGTCGCTACGCCCATCAGGATCAGCGAGGCCACCAGGACGGGTTTGCGGCCCACTTTGTCTCCCAGGTGTCCGCCGATGATGCCGCCCAGCGGACGGGCGGCGAAGCCGACACCCAGCGTCGCGAAGGCGGCCAGCGTACCCGTAACGGGGTCGCCGGTGGGGAAGAAGGCCGTTCCGAAGTACAGCGCAGCAGCGGTGCCGAAACCGATGAAGTCGTACGTCTCGATCACAGCACCCACGCCGGACCCGACGGCGACGCGCTTGGCGTCCTTGGTGCCGTGGACCGGACCGCGCATGTTCAGAGCATCTTTGCTCATGGTGGTTTCCCTTTCGAAAAGCGGCCGGGGGAAGTCCGCCGCTGTCGACTGTTAACAAATGATAGCTCCAAGTGTGAGCCACCTCATGCTGACTGTCAACAGTTAATGTCTAGAGTTGACTGTTGACAGTTAACGAGCCTACTGTGGTTTCCATCACTACCGCCAGTGCCGACCAGAGGATCAACGATGTTCCATTCCCGACTCGGGTGCTCTTCCATCAGCTTCCGCCACCAGGAACTGGGCTTCGCCCTGGGCACCATGAGGGACTTGGGCTTCGAGGAGATCGATCTCGGCGCCCTGCCCGGCGTGTGCAACCACGTCCCATACAACCTGGACGCGGCGGCGGTAACCGCTGTCTCTGCCGAAGTGGCGGCCTCCGGCCTCAGGGTTCGATCCGTGAACGGCGACGTCGGGGACCTCAACGCAGTGCTCGACGCCGAAGCCCAGGCGGCGCGGTCAAGGCACCTTGACGCCCTCCTCACCCTCACCGCGAATACCGGGGCCACGGCCCTGGTCCTGCCGTGCGGCGCTCTCGACCACGTACCGGTCCGCAGCGAAGACGAGGATCTGGACCTGATTGCTGCCCAGCTCACGGCCGCCGGCAAGCGCGCGGCGGAGTTCGGCGTCGAACTTTGGACCGAGTCGCTGCACTTCCTGCGGTTCTGCTGGAACCTGGAACGCGCCGGACGGCTGGCCGATCGGCTGGCGGGATCCGGGGTCGGGATCGTCATGGACTTCAGCCAAATCACGGCCGCAGGCGAGGACGTGCACGATTACGTTGACCGGCACCGCGGCCGCATCAGCCACGTCCACCTGCGCGACGCCGTGCCGGGGAACATCAACCTCAGCATCGGCAACGGCGCAGCCGATTTCGCCGGGGGCCTCAAGCGGCTCGCCGCGGACGGGTACACCGGCCACTACTCCCTCGAACTCGAGACGCGGGACGTCACCGATGACGAACGCCCGGCGGCTGCCGCAAAGGCCGCCAGCTTCATCACCGACCTCCTCTAAGACAAAACCCTTCCCACCACCAGCCACAAGGAGTACCACCATGAGCACCATCCAGCGCACCGCCGTCCTCACCGGCGCAACCTCGGACCGGGGCATCGGCCTCACCACCGCCCGCCGCTACGCCCGTGACGGTTGGGGCATCGTAATCCTGGACCTCGACGGCGAGAAGTCGGCCAAGGTGGCCGCCGAGATCGGCAACGAATTCAACGTCCCCGCCTTCGGCCACGAGATCGACGTCGCCAACGAAGCCTCCGTCACCGCGGCCCAGGCCGCCGTCGCCGCCGAAGTCGCCGCAGGCAACCTGCCGCCCGTCGGGGCACTGGCGAACATCGCCGGCATCACCTCGCCCGTGCCGTTCCTGGAGACCACCCTCGAACTGTGGCACAAGGTCATGGACGTCAACGCCACCGGCACCTACCTGGTCACCAAGGCCTTCCTGCCGGGCATGATCGACAACGGCTGGGGCCGCATCGTCAATATGTCCTCCGTCTCCGCCCAGCGCGGCGGCGGCGTCTTCGGCAAGGTTCCCTATTCCGCCGCGAAGGCTGCCATCCTCGGCTTCACCAAGGCCCTGGCCCGCGAACTGGGCACCACCGGCGTCACCGTCAACGCCATCACCCCGGGCGCGGTGGACACCAACATCCGCGTGGGCAGCACCGAGGAACAGGAAGCCGCCATCAACGCCGGCATCCCGCTGGGCCGCAACGCCACCACCGAAGAGGTTGCAGCCGTCATCACCTTCCTCTCCTCCGAGGACTCCGCCTACCTCACCGGCACCACCATCGACATCAACGGCGGAAGCCACCTCCACTAAGGCCCTAAGCGCCACCAGCCCACCTCCACTCCGAAGACTGAGAGCACGGCAGAGACCCCACCATGACGAAAATTTTCAATGACCCCTCGGAATTCGCCGAGGAAGCCCTGGCGGGCTTTTGCGACCTGCACTCTGATCTGGTGCGCCAGGTCCCCGGCGGCGCCGTCCGCCGGCACCGGCCCGCCCAGCCCAAGGTTGTGGTCCTCGCCGGCGGCGGCTCCGGGCACTACCCGGCCTTCGCCGGACTGATCGGGCCCGGCTTCGCTGACGGCGCCGTGGTGGGCAACATCTTCACATCCCCCTCCGCCCAGCAGGCCTACTCGGTGGCCAAGGCAGCGGAGTCCGGCGCCGGCGTCGTCTTCACCTACGGCAACTACGCCGGTGACGTCATGAACTTCGGCATGGCCAGCGACAGACTGGCCGCGGAAGGCATTGCCGTGGAGAACGTGCTGGTCACCGACGATATAGCCAGCGCACCGCCGTCGGACATTGCCAAACGCCGCGGCATAGCCGGTGACTTCACGGTCTTCAAGGTAATGGGCGCGGCTGCCGAGGCCGGTGCGGAACTGTCCGAGGTTGTCCGCCTGGGCCGCAAGGCCAATGACCGGACGCGGACCATCGGCAGCGCCTTCGCCGGCTGCACCTTCCCGGGCGCCCAGGCGCCCCTGTTCACCCTCCCTGAGGGGCAAATGGGGCTGGGCCTGGGCATCCACGGCGAGCCCGGCCTCCACGACACCGGCCTGCCCTCCGCCAGGGAACTGGGCCAGGAACTGGTGTCACGGGTTCTCGCCGAAACCCCGCCCGGCGCCGGGCAGCGGATCGCGGTCATCCTCAATGGGCTCGGCTCCACCAAGCATGAGGAACTGTTTGTCCTTTGGGGCACCGTGGCTCCGCTGCTGCGCGCCGCAGGCTACACGCTGGTGATGCCCGAGGCAGGCGAGCTGGTCACGAGCCTGGACATGGCGGGCGTCTCGCTGACCGTCACCTGGCTGGACGATGAACTGGAGCCATTATGGATTGCTCCGGCGGAGACACCGGCCTATCGCCGCGGGACCGCCACTGAGCCGGACGGGGCAATCACACGTGAGGAAACGTCCGACGGCGGAACCTCCGCTGCTGAGTTTGCCGCCACGGATGCCTCCCGGGACTATGCGGCTGCGTGCGTTGCGGCGATCCGGGCGGCCCGCACCCTCCTCCATGGCGCGGAGGAACGGCTGGGCCGGATGGACGCAATCGCCGGCGACGGGGACCACGGGCGCGGCATGGTCCGGGGCGTGGACGCGGCCGCCGACGCCGCAGCGGCCGCGCTTGAGGCGGGTGCCGGTGCCGGGGACGTGCTCTCGGCCGCAGGGGACGCCTGGGCGGACAAGGCCGGCGGCACCTCGGGGGTCCTGTGGGGCGCCGGGCTGCGGGCGTTCGGCGAGTGCGTTGGAAACACGGCTAGGCCGGACGGGTCCGGCCTGGCGGGCGCCGTGACCGCTTTTGCGCACCGCATTGTCCAACTGGGCAAGGCCGACATTGGAGACAAGACCATGGTTGACGCGCTGTTGCCCTTCGCGGACAACTTCGCGCGCCTCATTGCGGACGGGCAGGAGCCGGGCGAGGCCTGGACAGGTGCCGCAAGCGCCGCCACAGCCGCTGCGGAGGCCACCGCCGGGCTCCTTCCACTGAAGGGACGTGCCAGGCCGCTGGCCGGGAAGAGCCTGGGCACCCCTGACCCCGGCGCAACCTCCCTGGCGATGATCTTCACCGTCATGGGACCCCATTTCACAGCCGCCGCCACGGCGGCAGACCCGGTGGAGGCAAAGTAATGGCTACGGAAGGAAAAGCGATGGGACTGCGGCTGATTGTGGGCTCGGACGAGGCGGGCGTGGATTACAAGGACCGGGTGCTCGAAGACCTCCGGCAGGACCCCCGGGTGGTTGAGGTCATCGACATCGGCGTCAACCGCTCCGACGCGCCGGACGACTTTACCCGGCCCTATCCCTACGTGGGGATTGCCGCCGGAGAGATGATCCGTGACGGACGCGCCGACCGTGCAATCCTCTTCTGCGGCACAGGGATTGGCGTGGCGATCGCTGCGAACAAGGTGGAAGGCATCCGGGCCACCGCCGCCCATGACTCCTTCTCAGTGGAGCGGTCGGTCCTCTCCAACGACTGCCAGGTCCTGACCATGGGCCAGCGGGTGGTGGGCATTGAACTGGCCCGCCGCCTGGCCAGGGAATGGATCGGCTACACCTTTGACCCGGGCTCCGCTTCTGCCGGCAAGGTAAAGGTCCTCACGGATTTCGAGGCCTGCCAGCCTACTGTCGGGGCGCCGGCCGGAGCCTAGACTGCCGCGCATCAGCGCCGCGAGCCCACGCGTCAGCCGGTCAGGACCACCCGGCCGCCTTCCACGTAACTTCCGCCAGGGCTGCCTGGCCCCGGAGGCTGGGGTGGAAATAGTCCAGGACGCTGACGTCGCCTGCCGCGAACGGGTAGTTGTACACCGCGCCGCCGTCGTGGCGGCACATGTGCCGGTATTCCTGGCAAACCCGGGCAAGGGAAGCGTTGAATGCCAGTTCACGGTCCACCACCAGCTGCCGGTCGGCGTCGGTATTGGCGGTGGACAGCATGGACTGGCAGACCTTGGCCGTGGACCAGACCCATTGCGCCACCGAACTGTCCTTCAGGACCGACCACAGGTGGTGGATATTCGGGATGCTGCTGACGAACACCTGGGGCCTGGGCCGTATCTGGTCCAGCGTTGCCAGGGAGGTCCGGATGGATTCTTCGAAGCTGCCCGGGTCAGTCATTCCTCCCGCAGTGGACGTGCAGAGGTCGTTGGCACCGATCAGGATGGTGACGTACTCCGCCTTCTGCGCTGCGGCTGCCTTGGCCTGGCCCGGCAGGTCCGAGGCCTTGGCGCCGCTGCGGGAGTTGTTGTAGTTCTTGCCGGCGATGGCCGGACGCAGCGGCAGCAGCCGCTCATAGTGGCTGCGGATGCCGTCGTACTGGTTGTTGCCCGTGGACCATGACTGCGCGGGGTGGTCCCCGTACCAGCAGCAAACGTCCGCGGCCTGCGAAATGGAATCACCCAGAGCCGCCATGCTCTTGGGATAGGTCAGCGCTGACGCGGGCTGCGCGCCGGCGACCATAAAGAAAAACATCACTGGAACGAGCAGGAATTTGGCGATCTTGCGCATGGCTACCTCCCGGTACGGCCGGCACTGCGGCGGGCCGGCTTCCACAAAAAGACCCTGGAGGCAAAAAGCTACACCCGGTGCCGCGGCTGTGTCGACGGCGGTTCTTCCGGCGCGACGGGGACGTGGTCATTGCTTCGCATCCGGAACGCCACCAGGACTCCGGAGGCGGCAGTAAGGACGGCGACGGCGATAATTGCCGCAGGGATGCCGTACGCATCCGCGAGCAGGCCGGAAAGAAGCGCCCCCACGGCGAATCCGCCGTCGCGCCATAGCCGGTAGATGCCCACGGAACGGGCGCGCCAGTGGGGATGGGCGACGTCGCCGATCGCTGCCAGGAGGGTGGGGTAGACCATGGCCGTCCCCGCGCCCAGGAGGATGGCTGCGGCCAGCCACGTGCCAAAGTCACCCCCCAGCCCTGTCAGGGCAAGCGCGACGGCCTGGAGAAGCATGCCGCCAACGATCAGGGGCTTGCGGCCAACCTTGTCGGAGAGCGCACCCGTGAGCAGCTGTCCGGCACCCCATACCGCGGGGTAGGCCGCGGCCAGGATGCCGATCCGGTCCACTCCCAGCCCGGCTCCCGCGAACAGGACGGGAAAGAGTCCCCAGGCCAGGCCGTCGTTGAGGTTGTTGACCAGCCCGGCCTGGCTCACCGAGGACAGCGAACGGTCATGGAAACTCGTCAGGGAGAAGATCTCCCGGTTGCTGAGGTGTGCGTGGGCCCCGGCATGGCTGTCCACGTGTCCGGCGGCCTCGGCCATGGCATGCCCGCGGGTCTCCCGGACGGTGAAGACGGACAGTCCCAGGCCCACGGCGATGAACGCTGCGCCCAGCAGGAAGGGCGCAGGCCTCAGCCCGTACTGCGCAGCCACGTACCCGGTCCCCAGGGCAGCACCGGCAACGCCCAGGTACCCGGCGGCCTCGTTCAGGCCCATGGCCAGCCCGCGCCTGGCCGGCCCCACCAAATCCATTTTCATCACGATGGTGGTGGACCAGGTCAGGCCCTGGCTGATGCCCAGCACCACGTTCGCGGCGACGATCCAAGCCCAGGTGGGGGCTGCGATCAGCATCAGCGGGACCGGCAGCGCGATGAGCCAGCCGGCAATGAGGACGGGTTTGCGTCCGTACTTGTCGGAGAGGGTGCCGGCGAAGTAGTTCGTGGCTGCCTTCGCCAGGCCGAAGGCAAGGATGTAGGTCAGTGCGCCGGTGTAGAGGTCCAGGCCGAAGACCTGCCCTGCCAGCAGCGGCAGCACCGTCCGCTCCTGGCCGAGCGTTCCCCCCACCATGGCGTTGACTGCCACCAGCAGCATGAATTGGGCAAGGTTTTGCCGCAGCCCCAGCGCTGCCGCCGGGCTACCCTTCGACATCGCCGGACGCTCCCCGGTCAACGGGCAGGCGGGCTGCCGCCCACTCGGGGTACCCGGCCTCCAAACGCGCGGCAGGGATGTCCCGGGCGCGCAGCAGCCGTACTGCGTCATCGGCGAAGACGCAGTACGGACCGCGGCAGTACGCCACCACCGTCTGCCCCGCGGGAAGGTCCTGAAGGCGCGATTCCAGTTCCTTGAGCGGGATGGAGACGGCACCGCTGATGTGCCCGGCACGGAATTCGGGTTCCGGCCGGACATCGACGACGACGACGTCCCCCGCCTCCATGCGTTCATTCAGTTCCAGCTGTGTCAGGGTGTCGAGCGCGGCGCGGTCGCCCAGATAGGAATCGGCCAGGCGGGCCAGTTCCGCGACATGCTCTTCCGCCACCCGCCGGACTGAGCTCCAGAGTTCCGCCACCGCGGGGCTGCTCAGCCGGTAGAAAATCCTGGTGCCTTCACGCCGGGTCAGAACCAGTCCGGAGCGCAGGAGCTGCTGGAGGTGCTGGGACGTGTTTGCCACGCTCTGGCCGATCTCCGCAGCGAGTTCGTCCACGGCACGTTCGCCCTGGGCCAGTACGTCCACGATCTCCGCCCGGCGGCCGCTGCCCAGCACCTTGGCCACTGAAGCGAACGCGTCAAACAGTGCGTCCTTTGCTTCCCTGTTTCCCACGGGCACCTCTTCCAGTCTTATTCAAGTAGATGCTTGACAAGATACCGCGTCCGGGTGTCGAATTCAAATATTCAAGCTATCGCTTGAATATTAAGGTCCGACCGTGCCGGCCGGTCCAGAAGGAGGGAAAAGGCCATGACTAATGCAACGACCGCCCGCAATGGCATCGACGTCGACGGGCTGATGGCAACCATCGACGCCATTAAATCGGAACCGGGGCTGGGGAGCTTCACCTTCAAAGCCGCCACTACCTGGCGCGGCGGCACCTACAATACGGGGCACATCCAGGGCTTTACGCAAGCGGGACAGCCCGACACGGGCCGCGCCGAGGCCTTTGAGCTTGCGGGGGACGAGCCTCCGGTGCTCCTGGGCAACAATCGTGGTCCCAATGCAGTAGAACTCCTGCTCCAGGCTTTGGGCTTCTGCTACGCGGTGGGCTACGCGGCCAATGCCGCGGCCCAGGGGATCGAGCTGACCGACCTGGCCTTTGAGATGGAGGGCGACCTCGATGTGGGGCCGTTCCTCGGATTGGAAGGGCCCCGGCCTGGCTTCACTGCGATCCGGGCGAAGGCCCGGGTGGCAAGCCCGAACGCCACGGCCGAGCAGCTTCAGGCGTTGTGCCGTTACGTGCAGGAAACGTCCCCTGTGCGCGACTGCCTGGCGAATCCGGTACCCGTGGAAACCACGCTGGAAATCCATTAGGGAGTGCTCCCCTGCCCATCGCGGGACGGAAGCGGCAACAGGCCCGGTTCCGTCCCGGAGCAGGCGCCGACCATATTTACAAGGTCAGTGCAGCCCAGCACAATGTAAGTAATAGGTCTCCCGCGGCTGCGATACGTTTGTGACCACTTGTCATGGCCGCCAACGTGAAGGGTTCCGCTTATGCCCCAGCCCGTCCGCCGCACCGTATACGCCGCCCTGATGCTGCCGGCTTTGCTTGTCGTGTCCACGCTGGCCGGCGTTCCCGCCCGGGCGCAGGACCGCCCGGCGCCGATAGCAGACGACCCCACCGTCCACACCGGCCAGGGATCTGCCGCGGACAGCCCGGAAACCCGGTTCGTGGTCAAGTTCAAGGACTCTGCAGCGCCTTCGCCGAAAGGGCAGTTGCTTCGGACCCAGGCCTACGACGCCGTGGGCCGCCGGCTCGGGGTCCCGCTACAGGAGGTGCGCGGGGACAGCCGCAGCCTTGCGGTGGCCACGGCGGGCAAGCGGCTCACGGCCCAGGATGCCCGGCGGGTGGCGGAAAGCCTGGGAGCTTCCCCCGGCGTCGAATACGCGGAAGTCGATACCTTCCTGCGGCCCGCCGCGGCAGCGCCCAACGACTCCTACTATGAACTCCAGTGGAACCTCTTCGAAGAGCCTGGCGGAATCCGGGTTCCCGGGGCGTGGGAGCGCTCCACCGGGGCGGGGCAGATTGTGGCCGTGGTGGACAGCGGCATGACGCCCCATTCGGATCTTCAGGCGAATGTCGTTCCCGGCTACGACTTCATCACGGATGACTCAATGTCCCGCGATGGCGGTGGCCGGGACTCCAACCCCCAGGACGAGGGTGACTGGTGCGGCTCGGAGAAGTCGTCATGGCATGGGACGCACGTGGCGGGCATCATCGGTGCGGCCACGAACAACAGCAAAGGCGTGGCCGGCATTGCCCATGGTGCCAAGATCCAGCCGCTGCGGGCCATGGGGGCCTGCGGCGGGTACATGAGCGATATCTCCGACGCCGTCATCTGGGCTGTGGGAGGTGCGGTGCCCGGCATTCCACCGAACGCGACGCCGGCTCGGGTGGTCAACCTCAGCGTGGGCGCGATCGCCGAATGCAGCGCTACATTCCAGAACAGCCTGAACTTCGCGGCGGCCAAAGGGGCTGTGGTGGTAGTGGCTGCCGGCAACGACGGGAGGCCCGCAGCAGACTCCACGCCGGCAAACTGCGACCGCGTTATCACCGTCGGTTCCACCGGGCGGGACGGCGCCCGGGCTCCCTACTCCAACTACGGCCCGGCCGTGGATATCAGCGCACCGGGAGGCTATATGGCCACCGGTGTTAAGAACGGCATCGCGTCCACCTTGAATACCGGAACCACCACCCCGGCGCAGGAGACCTATGTGTACATGCAGGGAACCTCGATGGCGGCCCCGCACGTGGCCGGCGTGGCTGCGCTCCTGCTGGCAGCCGACGGCACCCTGGCGCCTGAACAGGTGGAGAAAACACTCATGGGCAGCGCGCGTGCGTTGCCCCAAAAATGCGACGTGAACGGCTGCGGCGCCGGCTTGCTGGACGCCACCGCCGCCCTGGCCGCCCTGCCCGGGCCGCCGGCGGCACCCCCGGCTCCGGAGTTGGCTCCGGGATCGGCCGTGGTGCAGGGCGACGCCGCCGTGGGCCTGACCCTGACGGCGAGTGAGGGCACCTGGGTTCCGGCGCCGGACGCGTTCGCGTACCAGTGGACGCGTGGCGGAAACCCCATTCCGATGGCAACCGGACGTACCTACAAGACCAGCCGCCTGGACACCCTGCAGGACCTGCGGGTGGTGGTGACGGGCTCCAAGCCGGGATATGCCGCGGCGTCCAGCACTTCCCCGGCGGTCCGCGTCCGCCCGTTCATTGACATCGGGTTCACCAGGGTTTTTGCCTCTGAGATCCACTGGATGTCCGCCAGGGGTATCAGCAACGGCTGGGCCGGTGCCGGTGGAACCCGGACCTACCGTCCCGCACTGGCGGTATCGCGGGACGTTATGGCTGCGTTCATGTACCGGCTGGCAGGAAGCCCCGCTTTCACCCCGCCCAGGGTTTCCCCTTTCACGGACGTTTCGGTGGGGCACGACTTCTATAAGGAGATTTCCTGGCTGGCCAGCACGGGAGTCAGCAGGGGCTGGGCCGGGCCAAACGGAACCCGGACCTACCGCCCCACGCTGGCGGTGTCCCGGGATGTGATGGCTGCGTTCATGTACCGGCTTGCGGGGAGCCCAGCTTTCACCCCGCCCGCGGTTTCGCCGTTCTCCGATGTCTCCGTGAAGCGGGTCTTCTATAAGGAGATTTCCTGGCTGGCGGCGGCACGGATTAGCGGTGGGTGGTCGGAACCTGACGGAACGAAGTCCTACCGGCCCACCTTGGCCGTATCGCGGGACGTTATGGCAGCGTTCATGTACCGGTTCGCAGCGTACACATCCCGCTAGGCCACCCGTCTTCCGAGCAGGAACCGCTCAGCGGGCGGCAGCCCGAACCGTCAGGACTCGCATTCCTTGCAGTACTTTTTCCCGTCCTTCTCCCGCGCCAGCTGGCTGCGGTGGTGGACCAGGAAGCAGGACATGCAGGTGAATTCATCGGACTGGACCGGAACCACCTGGATCTGGAGTTCCTCCTGGGAGAGGTCCGCGCCGGGCAGTTCGAAGCTGTCCGCGAGGTCCGTTTCGTCAACGTCCGGAACGGCCTCGCGGCGCCCCGCCTTGTCGGTCTTCAGCCCCTCGAGGTCGTTGGCCGGCTCTTCCCCGGGCGTGGCCCGCGGAGCGTCGTAGTCAACTGACATGGCTGCTTCTCCTGTTCGGCTGGTGGTGAGCAGATTACCTGAACAGATCGAAAACCCGAGCGGTGCCTGAAATATTCCCGGCATGTGGCGGCCGTGGCATCGGGTAGGTAGACTGGTCTACCTACCCGATTTCCAAGGAGTTGCCGCACCGTGCCGGACACCCATGCGCCGTCCCGCAGGCCCGCCCGCGAGCTGCTGCTCGACGCGGCAGCACAGCTGTTCTATGCGCACGGGGTGGCGGGCACCGGCATCGATACCATCACCGCCCGGGCCGGTGTGGCCAAGAAGAGTTTGTACAACAACTTTGCGTCCAAAGCCGAGCTGGTGGCGGCCTACCTCGAGGCCCGGCACGCGGAATGGCTGGACCTGTACAACGCACGCGCCTCTGCCGCCGCCAACCCGCGGGAGCGGGTCCTCGCCGTTTTCGATGCCTATGCCGACCACGCCCATGGCGCCTACGCGCACGGCTTCCGTGGCTGCGGGCTGCTCAACGCGGCTGCCGAACTCCCGGCGGGGGATGCAGGCCGGGCCGCCGTCCGGCGGCACAAGGAGGAAGTGGAGGAACTGCTGGCCACGCATGTGCGTGAGCTGCTGCCCGGAGCGGAGGAGCGTGCCCCCGGGGTTGCCCGGCACCTGTCGTTCCTTCTCGAGGGGTCGGTGTCGCGTGCCGGCCTCGAAGGGGACGACGCCCGGCTGCGGGACGCGCGGGGCATCGCCGTCGAGATCCTGGCCGCCCTGTGACGGGCCGCGACGCGGCAGCCCGGGCGGGCCGGAGCCAGCACGCCAGGGCCGCCCTCTGGGGTGCCCTGTTCGTCGTGGGGGCTTCGATCCTTTGGGGCACCACGGGTACCGCGGCTAGCTTCGCGCCGGCGGTAAGCCCGCTGGCCATCGGCGCTGCGGCCATGGGAGTGGGAGGACTGCTGCAGGCCCTGTACGCGGCCAGCGCCATTGCGGCACACCGGCTCCGACTCCGCAGCCAGTGGCGGCTCGTAGGCCTGGGCGCCGCGGCCGTCGCCGTCTACCCGCTGGCTTTCTACAGCTCGATGCGCCTGTCCGGCGTGGCCGTGGGAACTGTGGTGTCCATCGGTTCGGCCCCTGTTGCGGCGGCCCTGATCGAACGGTTCGCCGACCGGAGACCCCTCACCAGGCGCTGGACCGCCGGCGCGGCCCTGGGCATCTGCGGCGCCGCACTGCTGTCCTTCGCCGGACACGCCCCGGCCACAGCCGGGGATCCCCCCAGCCAGTGGGGCACGACGGCGGGAATCGCCCTGGGCCTGCTGGCCGGCGCCACCTACGCGGTTTACTCATCGGCGGCGCACCGCCTGATCGGTCGGGGCATCTCCTCGAGGGCCGCCATGGGGTCGGTCTTTGGTTTGGGAGGCATCCTGCTGATGCCGGTGCTGGTCCTGACCGGTGCACCGCTCCTGGCGTCCTGGACAAACTTCTCGGTGGGCGCCTACATGGCCGTGGTGCCAATGTTTGCCGGCTACGTCCTCTTCGGCTGGGGACTGGCGCGGACCGGGGCCAGTACCGCCACCAGCATCTCCCTCCTCGAGACGGTGGTGGCCGCTGTCCTGGCGGTGCTGGTGGTGGGGGAGCGGCTTCCGGCACCCGCGTGGCTTGGCGCCGCCGTCGTGCTTGGCAGCCTGTTCATCCTCACCCCGGCGAGGGAACGCACTGCCGTGCTGCCGGCCACCCGTGACGGGCAGCCGCGTTCCTCCCCTGGGCAGGTGGAAGCGGTTCAGCCCAGCTCGTCGTAGCGCAGCCCCCTAAGGCGGATGGGCTTATATTGAGGGATGGACACCTCCGGAACACACGACCAGTTCCTGCAGCTGCATGACCTCATCATCGGCAGCAGCAACGTGAACGATTTCCTGGGGGAACTGTCGATTGTCGCCGCCGGCACGTTGACCCAGACGGCGGGCAATGCCATCGAATGCGGCGTGACCCTCCGGCGGCGCAAGCGCAGCGCCACCGTGGCCGGCAGCAGCGACCGCGCCAGGGAACTGGACCGGCTGGAGCAGGTGCTCGGGCAAGGTCCCTGCCTCACCGCCATGGAGGCCATGAAACCGGTGCTGCTGGCGGACGTCGCCACGGACAACCGGTGGCCTGAGTACCAAAGGGTGCTGGCCGAGCACGGCTGCCAGGCCGTGCTGGGTGTGCCCCTGCCCCTGGACGAGAACCACGCCGCGGCGCTGAACTTTTTCGCCGCCGAGCCCGGAACCTTCTCCGAAGACATCATTAAACGCGCCGAGAGTTTTGCCGGCCTGGCCGGGAGGGCACTTCGGCTGGCCCTGAAAATTTCTGACGCCCAGAACCTCGCCGACGACCTCACCGCTGCCCTGCAGAACCGCACCACGATCGACCTGGCCTGCGGCATCATCATGGCCCAGAACCGCTGTTCGCAGGAGGAAGCGATGGCGCTGCTGACCAAGGCCTCCTCCCACCGCAACCAGAAACTGCGGGTACTGGCCGCCGAGATCCTGGGCAGGGTCAGCGCCGGGACGGTCAACACGCACTTCGACCCCTAAGGGGGCGCGGCTTCCGTCCGGACGCCGCCCTGCAATAATCTGAACCAACGGTTGTGCACGGGGTGCAAGCGCCCGGTGCAACAGGCAGCACTGTAAGTTCGGGCCCACCACACCACGCGAGGCGGACACGCATGACGGCTTCAGACCAGCAGCTCAAACAACAGCCTGACCTCCACCTGCTCCAGCAGCTGGCGGATGCCCACGGCGTGGAAACCTCGTTCCAGGGCTGGGACGGTCTGCCGCACTCCGTGGCCGAAGGCACCCTCATCAAGGTGCTCGCTGCACTCGGTGTCGAAGCCGGAACGGATGAACAGATCCGCGCGGCGCTCACGGAAGCGGAACTGGCGCCGTGGCGTCGGATGCTGCCTCCCGCCGTCGTCATCCAGGAAGGCGAGCCGGCGCTGGTGCCGGTCCACGCCCCCGACGGCGCACCGGTGAGCCTGACCGTAATGCTTGAGGACGGCTCCGGCAGCCGCGAGGCCGTCCGACAGAAGGCGCGCCTGGCGCCGATGCACGTTGACGGGGTGCCTACCGGGCGGGCCAACTTCGCACTGCCGCAGGACCTTCCGCTGGGATGGCATGCGCTGTGCGCTGAAGCCGGCGGCGCAACGGCCACAGCCACCCTGGTGGTTACGCCCGCGCGGCTGGGCACGGCACGGCAGCTGGAGGAACGCCGGGGTTGGGGACTGGCAACCCAGCTGTACTCGGTCCGGTCCCGGCGCTCTTGGGGCATCGGCGACTTTTCAGACCTGGCGGACCTGGCCGCGATCAGCGGCACCCGCGGCGCCGACTACGTTCTGGTCAACCCGCTGCACGCCGCCGAGCCCGTTCCGCCGGTCCAGCCCTCGCCCTACTCGCCGTCGACGCGCAGGTTCTTCAACCCGCTCTACATCCGCATCGAAGACATCCCGGAGCTCGCCTACCTGAAGCCGCGCCGCCGGGCTGCGGTGGAGAAGCTCCGCGAAGAGGTGGCGGCGTTAAACCGGGAGGGCGGACGGCTGGAACGGGACGCCGTGTATGCCGCCAAGCTCCAGGCCCTGGAGATGCTCTACCACGCCCGGCGGCCCCCGGCACGGCAGGCCGCCTTTGACGCGTTCTGCCGCGTGTCCGGGCAGGGGCTGGAGGACTTTGCCCTCTGGTCCGCCATCCGTGAGGATATTCCGGCCGATGATCCGCGGTGGACAGATCCCGGTTTTGCCTTGGGCAGCAGGGAAGCCGAAACGCTCCGGGAAAAGCTGGCCGACCGCATCGGGTTCCACCGCTGGCTGCAGTGGATCTGCGATGAGCAGCTGGAGGATGCGCAGCGGGCTGCCCTCCGGGCAGGAATGCGGCTGGGCGTGGTGCACGACCTCGCCGTGGGGGTGGACCACAGCAGCGCCGACGCCTGGACGCTCCGCAATGTGCTGGCGCCGGGGACCAGCGTCGGCGCCCCGCCGGACATGTACAACCAGCAGGGACAGGACTGGGGCCAGCCGCCGTGGCACCCGGCGCGCCTTGCCGAAGCGGGCTACCTGCCGTTCCGCAACATGCTTGCCACGGTGCTGCGGCACGCCGGCGGCATCCGGGTGGACCACATCCTGGGTCTGTTCCGGCTCTGGTGGATCCCCTCTGGCAACGCGCCCGGCGACGGCGCCTACGTCCGCTACGACCATGAGGCGCTGATCGGCATCCTCGCCCTTGAGGCGCACCGTGCCGGTGCCGTGGTGATCGGCGAGGACCTGGGCACCTTCGAACCGTGGGTGCGGGATTACCTCGCTGCGCGCGGCATCCTGGGCACGTCCATCCTCTGGTTCGAGTACGACGGCGACGCTCCCCTTGCGCCTGAAAAGTACCGGACGCAGGCGCTCGCGAGCGTCAACACCCACGACCTCCCGCCCACCGCGGGTTACCTCGCCGGGGACCACGTTGGCCTCCGCAGCCGGCTGGGCCTCCTGGAACGGTCCGAGGAGGAAGAACGCGCCGAACACGAGGCGTCGCTGGAGAAGATGTTCGCCCTGCTCCGGGAGCGCGGCTACCTGGCGGGAGAAGCTTCGGAGGAACGCACCATCGAGGCGCTCCACCTCCTGCTGAGCCAGACCCCGTCGGCCCTTCTGGGCGTGGCGCTGGTGGACGCCGTGGGGGAGCGGCGGGTGCAGAACCAGCCCGGCACCACCGGGGAGGTTTACCCGAACTGGCAGGTGCCGCTGGGCGGGCCGGACGGGCAACCGGTCCTGCTGGACGACCTCCCGGCCAATCCCCGGTTCAACGCGCTGCTGGCTGCAGTGGACCGCTCCCTCCACGCTTAAAGCAACGCGGGGTCAGATGTGGCCCAATGCAGGGCCGTTGTTGGGCCGGATCCGACGCACCGCGTTGCCTGGATCACCTTTACCTTGTATTTTTAGGTTTCACAGCGGTCTTTCGGGCGGCACACAGGCTCAGGCCCGCCTCTCCAATCCGGACGATCAGCAGCAGGGACCTCCCCAATGCTTCTCCGGCGAACCTCCTTGGTACAGAGCGCATCCGGGATGCCCTGCGGCGCGCTGAAACCGCCGGGGCTGGCCCGGCGGTCGCTTCGTGTCCTAGGGGGACTTTCACGTTATGACTGCTGTATCCAAATGGGTCGCTGCCGGTTCTTCGGCAGCTCTTCTGGCCGGCGGGCTCTTCCTCGGAGCCCCGGCCGCAAGCGCGGCACCGGGCGACGCAGCCTGCCTGCAGGCTTCCACCCAGTTCGAGGCCGCCCTGGCAGCGGCCGGCATCACCGAGGAAAGTGTTGCCCAGCTTGAGGCTGCCGCCGAGGCCGCTGCCGCTGCAGAGGCCAAGTATTTTGACCTGCTGGATGCCGCCGAAGCCGGTCCCCTGGCTGAGCTCGAGGCCGCGGAAGCAGACCTTGAGGCGGCTTCGGCCGCCACCGTGGAAGCCGAAGCGGCATTGGCTGCGGCGCAGGGTTCCGGCGACGCCGACGCCATCGCTGAAGCCGAAACGGCCCGGGACGAAGCTGTTGCTGCCGAGACTGCGGCCGCGCAACTGGTGGACGACCTGACCGCTGCTTACGAGGCAGCGGTCAGCACCCCGGAGATCCTCGCCGCCGAGGAAGCCTACGACGCTGCGGTCGCTGAATTTGAGGCAGCCCTGGGCATACTCTCGCTGGACGAAGAGTCCGCGGCCAACCTGATGGCGCTGTTTGACGCCTTCCTGGCAGCCTGCAACCCGGAAGCCATTGGTTCGGACACCCCGGCTGTCGTTCCGGCCGCCACGCCGGTGGTCAACAAGGGCCTCAACGTCCAGACCGCGGTTGAAGCGGAACCGGCAACGCACCCCGGCCTGGCGCTCCTGGCAGGTCTTCTCGCCGCCGGCATTGCCGTGCCCTCGGGTGTCGCCCTCCGGATGCGCCGCCTGGAATCGGCCCGCAAGTAACAGCCCGCAGTGCAATCACGGACCACGGACAACCGGCGCCGGCCCATCCGCCGGCGCTGGTTTGCCGTGTCCGGACTGGGCGTGGCAGGCCTTGCCGCAGCCCTCTTCCTGGCGCCCGCGGACGGACTCTTCGGGAACCCCGCCGCAGGTTCCGCGCGCGACGGCGGCAGCACCGGCGCCGGACATTCTTCTGCGCCGTCCGCGGCGACTCCGTCGGCGGGACTTCCGTCTCCGGCAACGGTGCGAAAGGCCGCCGGCCCGGCGGCCGCCGCGCCTACCCGCGTGTCCATCAAGGCCGCCGACTTCGACGTCAGGGTCCTGCCGCTGACCGTCAGCGAGGACCAGTTCGCGTCCGGATTGCTGGTCCCGCCGCTCACGCTGGAGGCCTACTGGCTGACCAACTACGGCGTGCCCGGCCGCGGTTCAGTGAACACGACGTACATCGCGGGGCACAGCCTGGACGGCGGCGACGCCCCGTTCAACCGCCTCAGTGACACCGGGCTGGTGGGCAAGCCGGTTACCGTGACCACGGCGAAGGGCGTGCTGGGCTACGTGGTGGATTCGGTCACCACCTACGACAAGAACACCCTCAAGGACAGCGACATTTGGAGCGTGGCGCCCAACCGGGTGGTCCTGATCAGTTGTTACACCCAGGACCCGTGGGGCAAGAACGTGGTGCTCACCGCCTCGCCGCGGCGCTGACGCTTCTTGCGGAATGCTCCGCACACGTCGCTGGCCGCCGCGTCCCCCAAGGATCGCGACGGCCAGCAAGGCAGTTCAGTTGTAGCACAGGCGCGCGCATCCCCGTTGTCACACCGGGGCCCTGCGCAATGGGTGCTGGTTCCGCTACGGCTTGGCGCCGTCCTCAGCGGAGGTTCCCAGGTTGGTGGTTTCGGGGTGCGTGCTGTGGGCGGGGATATGGTCCCCATCGGTGCCGGTGCCCGATTTTACCGAGGAGTCATCGCGGTGCATCGCGGATCCCAGGACCGTTCCGGCGCGCCGGGCAGCCTCGGTCAGCTGGTCCGCCATGACGGGTGCCTTTTCCTTGATTGCGTCGGTGGCCGAGGTGACCTTCTCCTGCACCGGCGGGCTGTCCCAGATGCCGGCCGCACGGGCCTTGAGCTTGTCATATGCGGCGCGTCCCGAGCGGGATCCCAAGACGTAGCCGGTGGCGATTCCCACGCCCAAAAGAAGCTTGTTTTTCACGTTGAACTCCTGTTCCGTGAGAGGTTTTGCGGTCCGGGCCGGTATGGCCGGGGTAAAGAAAACCGGCCCGGGGATTGTGTCCCCCAGGCCGGTTTCCTGGCGTGCGCGTCAGTTATCCGCGCGCGCTGCGCTTGGTGATCATGCCGTACACCAACAGCACGATAAGTGCGCCGCCGATGGCCAGCAGCCACGTCTGCAGGGAGAAGAACTCCTGCAGTCCGCTGCCGAAGATCATGCCGCCGATCCAGCCGCCGAGGAGTGCTCCCACGACGCCCAGGACGAGCGTGATCAGCCAGCCGCCACCCTGCCTACCCGGCAGGATCGCCTTGGCGATGGCACCAGCAATAAGTCCGAGAATCAGAAATGCAATAAATCCCATTTTTCGTTCCTCTTCCTAGTAAAGGAGGCCCCCGGATTCCGGAAGCACTTCATCCTTCTGGCTCAATAGTAATCATGCTTACTATCGATTTGCCAACCCGGCGCGCGGAAAAGTCCATGTCAGGGGCGTGGCGGGAGGGCGTCCCGCCCCGGATTGCTGCGGCGGGGATCAGCCTTCGTCGAGGCGGAATCCGATCTTGATGGTCACCTGCCAGTCGGCAATTTTGCCGTCTTCGAGGTGCCCGCGGATCTCCTTGACCTCGAACCAGTCAAGGTTCCGGACCGTCTTGGCTGCCTGGGCGATGCCGTTGCGGACGGCGTCATCCACGCCCTGGTCCGACGTGCCGACAATTTCAGAAATGCTGTACGTGCGGTTGGACAACTTTCGCTCCTCGTGATTGCCGATGATCCCGGTTGCGGGCGTCCTTGAAGACTAGTGGCGATTCCGGGCACTGGCCAGAGCGGGTGCGCCTACCTGCCGTCCAGGACCAGTGTCTTCAGGTCGTCCAGGGTCTGCTGCATGTGGGCGTCCATGGCTTCGCGGGCCCGGGCTGCGTCGCGGGACTTCAGTGCGTCGGCGATGGCCTGGTGATGCCCTATGGCATGCTCCTGGATAGCGGGTACCGCGGACGTTTCGGTGCGGCGCTTCTCCAGGACCCGGTGCAGCGGCTCGAACAGAACGGACACGAAGACGTTTCCGGACGCCTGCAGGATCAGGTTGTGGAATGCCAGGTCCGCCGCCACGAATGCGGCGACGTCGTTGACGCTGTGGGCCTGCCTCATCGTCTCCACGCAGGCGAAGAGCTGTCCGGTTTCATCTGCTGTTATACGGGCGGCGGCCAGCTCACAGGCGCCGGTTTCCAGCATGCGGCGCAGTTCAATGAGCTGGATTGCGGCGTCGGCGTCGTTCTTGCCTTCGGACGCCGCACGCAGCACCGCCTCAAGGGAACTCCAGCGGTTGAGCGGATTGACGAAGGTGCCGCGGCCGCGCTCCACGCTGAGGATCCGCTGCGCCTGGAGCGTTTTCATCGCTTCCCGGACGGTCATTCGGCTGACCTCGTGGCGGGCGCTGAGCTCGTGCTCGCCCGGGACGGTGGCGCCGGGCGGGAATTCGCCCTGGATGATGCGGTCCAGCAGATCGTCGGCCACCACGCCCACCAGGGATTTCCTTGTCATGCCGCCCCAATCGTGCCTGCGCGCCCCC
The DNA here is from genome assembly GCF_044754925.1 of Pseudarthrobacter sp. NPDC092424. Lineage (NCBI taxonomy): Bacteria > Bacillati > Actinomycetota > Actinomycetes > Micrococcales > Micrococcaceae > Pseudarthrobacter > Pseudarthrobacter sp. NPDC092424. Next base: position 404,594 of record NZ_JBIVQC010000003.1, read on the forward strand.
GGATGTCAGGGAAGGTCTGCTTGCGCCGGTTTATGCCGTATGCCACACTAGCAGCCGATGCAAGATGTCAGACATCTTACAGATAATGCTTTCCCGAAACCGCCACAATGGAGTGAACTGTGACCCTTGAAGCAGACATCCTCGCCGGCTACCCGGCAGAGGTCAGGATTCCCGCGTCCCTGGTGGCCAGTGCCGTTGCCGCCTCCGGTGCCGAGTCTCCCAGGGTCCTGGTAGTGCTCGACGACGACCCCACCGGCACCCAATCCGTTGCTGACCTTCCCGTGCTCACCAGCTGGGAAGTGGCTGACTTCGAATGGGCCTTCGCCCACATCGCGGAGAGCGGCTGCGGCCCCGCCGTCTACGTCCTCACGAACACCCGCAGCCTGGACCCGGCCGAAGCCGCAGCCCGGAACCGGGAAGTGGTCCGTAATGCCCTCGCCGCCGGCACTCCGGACGGATCCGCGGGTTCCGGACTGAAGCTGGGGTTCGTGAGCCGCAGTGACTCCACCCTCCGCGGGCACTTCCCGCTTGAGCCGGACGTCATCGCGGCCACGGTAGCCGAGGCCAGCGGAGAATCGACCGAGGGCGTGGTCATGGTCCCGGCCTTTCCCGACGCCGGGCGGGTCACCATCGGCGGCGTCCACTACATGCGCGGCACCGGCGAGGCGGCAGGAACCCTGACCCCCGTGGGGGAAACCGAATTCGCCCGCGACGCGACGTTCGGCTTCGCCAACTCCGAGATCGCCAAATACGTGGAGGAGAAGTCCCAAGGCCGGTTCGCCGCGGAGTCCGTAATCGTCCTGGACCTGGGCGTCATCCGGGCCGGAGCCGCCTCGGACGGCGCCGACGGCGACCCCAAAGTGTCCGCCAGCGCCATCGCGGACGCCATCGATGACGCCAAGGACTCCACCCCGATCGTGGCGGACATCGTCACCGAAAACGACCTCCGTGCCCTGGCGCTGGGCCTTGAAGAGGCAGAACGCCGCGGCAAGAAACTCCTCTACCGCGTGGGTCCGCCGTTCGGCCGCGCCCGCATTGGCCAGGAGATCCGGCCCGAGCTCACCGGCGAGGAAGCCTATGCCGGCCACAACCCGTCCAGGGCCGGCGGCCTGATCGTGGTGGGATCCCACGTGGGCGTCACCACCCGCCAGCTGAAGGTCCTCACGGACCAGCACAGTGCGGCCCGCATCATTGAAATCGACGTCGAAAAGCTCCTCGCCGCCGGGACCGAGGAACAAGCCGACGCCTACCTTGCCCGCACGGTGGACTCGGTCGTCGAGGCCCTGCGCGGAGGCGACGTTATCGTCCACACCAGCCGCCTGCTCATCAAGGCGGATAACCCGGCCGAAAGCCTGCGGATTGCGCGCACGGTGTCTGCCGCCGTCGTCAGCGTTGTGAACCGCACCCTGAAGACCTTCCCGCCGCGGTTCGTCATCGCCAAGGGCGGCATCACGTCCTCCGACGTGGCAGCGCACGGCCTGGAGATCCGCCGTGCCATTGTCCGCGGGCCCATGCTGCCCGGGATCGTGAGCCTGTGGGAACCGGTGGACGGACCCGCCAAGGGCATCCCGTACGTGGTGTTCGCCGGGAATGTGGGCGACGACGAGTCCCTGGCCCAGGTCACGCGCAAGCTGAGCAGCACTTTCCAATCCTGAAGGAACACACCATGACCAGCGATTACACCGTCAGCGTCCTGGGCCTCGGCGCCATGGGACTGCCCATGGCGACCCGCCTGGCGAGTCGGCTGACCGTCCACGGTTTCGACGTCGCCGAAGCACGGCTCAGGCTCGCCGAAGAAGCCGGCATCGCCACCTTCGCCTCGGCCCGCGAAGCCGCCAAGGGCGCCGACGCAGTCCTGCTGGCCGTCCGCAACGGCGAGCAGCTCAACGACGTCCTCTTCGGCGGGAACGGCGTGGCCCCCGTTCTGGAGGCGGGTGCCGTCGTCATCCTCAGCAGCACCGTGGGCACTGACGCCATCCCCGCCACGGTGGAAAAGCTTGCCGAATACGGCGTGGAACTGGTGGACGCTCCGCTGTCCGGCGGGCCCAAGCGCGCCGGCGAAGGCGACCTGCTGATCGTCGTCGGCGCCTCCCCGGCAGCCCGCGAAAAAGCAGCCCCCGCCCTGGAACTGCTGGCCTCCACCCTGACCGTGGTGGGCGACAACCCCGGCGACGGCCAGGCGCTCAAGACCGTCAACCAGCTCCTCTGCGGCGTCCACATCGCCGCCGCCGCCGAGGCCATGGCCCTCGCCGACGCGCTGGGACTGGACCAGGCCAGGACGCTCGCCGCCCTCGAAGCCGGCGCCGCAGGTTCGTTCATGCTGTCCAACCGCGGTCCACGCATCCTTGAGGCCTACAGCGAGGACGGCGCCGAGGTGCTCTCCCGCCTGGACATCTTCGTCAAGGACATGGGCATAGTCGGCAAGGCCACCCGCGCGGCCGGCCTGGCAGCCCCCGTTGCCGCAGCCGCCGAGCAGCTGTACCTGCTGGGCCAGGCCCAGGGCCTCGCCGCCGCAGATGACTCGGCAGTCATCAAGGTCGTCGCCCCCGCCAAACGAACTTCCTGACCCCCCACCGAGGAACATTTTCTGATGCGAACCCGACTCGACCACCTCGTCACCTCCGCCCTGCAGCAGGGCTCCGCCGTCCCGGCCTTCACCTGCTATGACTTCACCACCGCGCTGGCCGTGGTGGCCGCCGCCGAGGACTCCGGCAAAGGCGTGATCCTGCTGGTGGCCCCGAAGACCGCGGCCACACCCAACGGGCTGCGCCTCATCGCTGCCCTCCGTGGCCTGGCAGATTCTGCTTCCGTTCCGGTCTCCGTCCAGCTGGACCACGCCACCGACCTGCGCGTCATGGCCGATGCCGTGGCCGCCGGCGCGGACGCGGTCCTCGCGGACGGCTCGTCACTGCCGTATGAGGACAATATTGCGCTGGTCCGTGCGGCGCGTGCCCTGCTGGGTCCCGCCGTCGTACTTGAAGCTGAACTGGGCGGGCTGGCAGGCGACGAGGACCGCGCTTTTGAACCCGGCCAGGCAGGCGTGGAGGTTACGGGCCTGACCGATTCGGCGCAGGTGGAGGACTTTGTCTCGCGTTCCGGCGCGGAGCTGCTGGCCGTGGCCGTGGGCAACGTGCACGGCCGGTACAAGGGCGAGCCGCAGCTGCGCTGGGACGTGCTGCAGGACATTGCGGTGCGCACGCGGCTGCCGCTGGTGCTGCACGGCGCCTCGGGCATCCCGCCGGAGGAGCTGGTGAAGGCCGCCGCGATGAATGTGGGCAAGGTCAACTTCAACACCGAACTGCGTACCGGCGTGCTGGCAACGCTGCAGGAGCAGCTTCCGGCGCAGCGGGCCGACGGCGAGAACCTCCAGGCGCTGCTGGGCCACTGGAACCGGTCGGCGGGTTCGTTCGCTGCCGCGGCCTTGGCGTTTTTGTCCAGGTAGAGACCTTAAAACGCGCTCATACCCTCGACGGGGACAAAAACGCCTGGGACGGGCGCACAATGGTGCTGTGAGCGGCATCGGCCCCGCGGAGCCAAGCGTGCAGCCCGGAACGGAGCCTGTCCGTGATCCGGCGATCGACCTTGTCCGCTGCATCTGTTTGGCGCTGGTGGTGGTGGGGCACGCCATGATGGTCAGCCCGGTCCTGCATCCGGACGGCACCGTCACCACGCAAAACACGCTTGGGGACCAGGACTGGTTTGAACCGGTCATCTGGGTGTTTATGGTGATGCCGCTGTTTTTCGTGACCGGCGGCATCACCGGGCTGCAGTCGTGGCGACGGCTGGTGGCCCGCGGCGGCACGGCGGCCGACTTTGTGCGCGGCCGCCTCCGCCGTTTCCTCCGCCCCGCGGTCGCCGTGCTGGCCGCGATGTTCCTGGGCTTTTGGCTGGCCGGGCTGCTGGGCGTACACCCGCAGGTGGTGCAGCTGCTGGCCTCCGGCGGTGCCATGCCCCTGTGGTTCCTGGCTGCCTACCTCGCCGCGCAGCTGAACATCCCCCTCCTGTCCGCCCTGCACTCCCGCAGTCCCTGGCTGACTTTCCTGGGGCTCGCCACTTTGGTGGTGGCGGTGGACAGTTTCCGCGGGAGCATGCCGCAGCTGGCCTACCTCAACCTGCTGTTCCTGTGGTGGGCGGTCCAGCAACTGGGGTTCCTTACCGCGGACGGCCACGCCGCCCGGCTCCCGCGGCCGGCCCTGGCCGTGATTGCATTGGCGGCGAACCTTGTCATGGGCGTGGTCACGGCGCTTGGGATCTACTCGAACAACATGCTGGTCAACCTGAATCCGCCCAACCTGACCCTGTTATTGCTGGGCATCTCGCAGGCGTCCCTGATGCAGTTGGCCCGCCCCGCCCTCACCGCCGCCGGATCGGCGCCGCGCGTCCGGCGGATGTTGCTGGTGACCGGCAGCAGGTCCCTCACGGTGTACCTGTGGCACCTGCCCCTGCTCGGAGCGATGTCCGGGCTGCTTCTCCTTACGCCGTTCCCCAAGCCCGCCGCCGGCACGGCAGAGTGGTGGTGGGCGCGCCCTGTAGTGCTGCTGGCGCTGGTGCTCCTCTTGCTGCCGGTCCTCGCTGCGTTTGGCCACCTTGAGCAGCGTACGACGGCGTCTCCCGCCACGGGCTTCCGGCCGGCCGGTGCGGCGGGGGCCGCCGTCGTGGTTTTCTTCCCTGCCGCGGCAGGAGCGCTGACCGGGCTGACGCTTGAATTGCTGGGAGTCGGGGCGGTCTGCTTTGCCCTGGCCCTGTTGATGCTGCGCGACCGGCACGCACCGGGCAGGAGGGGCCGCCCGCGGGCCGCCCGGGATGCGCACCGGAAGCGGCGGCGTGGCAGGGGAGGCATTGCCAGCGGCGTGAAGTAGTGCCAGTGTCGAACCATGACCGAGAACATGATGTCCACTGACGACCGTTTTGCCGCCGGTGTGTCCCTTGCCCGCAATGACGCACGGCACCGGTACGAACTGAGCGTAGACGGACAGGTGGCGGTGAAGACCTTCTTCCGCGACCTTCCCGGCCACATCGACTTCACCCACACCGAAACCACCGAAGGGTTCGAGGGCCGCGGCCTGGCGAAAGTGCTGGCCCATTTTGCCCTGGATGACGTGGTGGCATCGGGTAAACGGATCATTCCGCATTGCCCGTTCATCTCCGGGTACCTCCGGCAGCACGAGGGCTATGAGCAGTGCGTCGATTGGCCCGAACGGTAACGCCCCGCAGCCGGATTGCCGTACCGATCCTGGCCGGGACCGCTCGTTCGCCGGACTACACAGAATGGCCCTTCTACGTGGAAGACGCTGTTAATAAACCGAGCCTTCCAGCAGTTCCGACAACCTGCCGGCGGCACGCCTTAGTTCCGGGACCCCAGCCCGAAGCGTGGCCTCACTCGCAGCCTCAACGGGACTGGTCAGCGAGATGGATTCTGTGGGCAGTTCCGTCCTGTTGGATAAGGCAACGGCTACGGAATGCACGCCTGTGGCACGCTCATCAGCCGAGTATGCGAAATCAGAACCCGGCTCGGGGAGGCGGGACCGCAACACGTCGGCCGTGAACGATTCATCCTCTTGCCCTGCAGCTATGGCCGCGGCCGCTACTTGCTGAAGTTCCTCCGCGGACGCGGAGGCAAGGAGTATCTTGCCCGCTGCCCCGAGCGTGAGCGGCAGCCGCTTGCCCAGCGGAAGGTCATACCTAAGGGGTGCCTCGCCATCCACGCGGGCCACCAGAATTCTTTCGTAGCCAAGCCGGGTGTACAGGGAGGCCGTGAGCCCGGTCTGGGTCGCCAGTTGCTGCAGGATTGGGCGTGAGGAGACGACAAGGGGATCGTTTTCCAGGTAGCTCCTGGCCGCGGGCAGGACGGCGGGGCCAACCCGGTAGGACTTGTCCGTCTGGCTGACCATGCCGAAGTCCTGGAGCACACGGAGGATGCGCAGTGTGGTGGGCAGGCTCATGCCGCAAGCCCGGGCCAGATCACTGAGCCGCTGCGGCCTCTCGGCACGCTGGAGTTCAGCGAAGACCTCCAGCGCCCTGGACAAGGACCGCATGTTGGAGGCCTTCGGCCCTTCTTCCGCCGATGCCTCTGGGTTCTTAGGTCCTGTCGTCATTCTTTCATTCTATGTAATTTCCTTGCGCTTGACAGTGGGTTGTGTCTGCTGTCACAATTTCTATGCATGTAATTCTCTTCCATTGTATGGAAGGACGAGTCGAAACTAAGAAGGAACTCATGACAACGGAGTCAGTGATGAGGGCACCGCAGCGCGCGGCCAGAGTCGCACCGTCAGTCCTGGTGGGCATCGGCGCTTTCACGGCAGTTGGGATTTACGTCCTGATGAGCTCTGTAGGCCTTGGCCTGTGGACTTCCCTCGGGCCGGGTCCGGGATTGTTTCCCTTCGCCATGGGTGCGGTGCTTGCCCTGATGGCGGCTAGCTGGCTGGTCCAGGAACTGCGCCATCCGAGTGAGGCGCCAGCAGGCGTGGACAGGGGACTGGTGATCGCAGTTGTCCTGAGCCTGGCAATCCTGGCATCCGTCATGGATCTGCTCGGGTTCCAGTTGAGCATGTTCCTCTTCCTGATGTACCACCTGAAACTTCGCAGCCGCAGATCGTGGGTTTCCTCGCTCATCATCGCCCTGGCCGGAAGTGTCGGCGCCTTCTACGCCTTCAACTACGGACTGAACGTCGCGCTGCCGGTCTCTGCCTTCCCCCTGCTGAACACGATCGGACTCTAGGCGTGGACATTTTCAACGAACTGCTCGGCGGTTTTGCCGCTGCCATGACCTGGCAGAACCTCCTGTTCGCCTTCGCTGGCTGCCTTTTGGGCACATTCATCGGCGTACTGCCCGGCATCGGCCCGGTCGCCGGCGTCGCCCTATTGATCCCCCTGACGCTGAACATGGACGCCACCGGCGCGATCATCATGCTGTGTGCCATCTTCTACGGCACCGCCTACGGCGGAACGATCACCAGCGTGCTTCTGAACACTCCCGGTGAAGCTGCGTCGGCGATCACCACCATAGATGGCTATGCCATGACCAAAATGGGCAAAGCAGGTGCTGCCCTGACCATCGCCGCGGTCGGGTCCTTCGTCGGTGGAACGATCGCGACTGTCGGCCTCGTCGCCGCAGCCAAACCGCTTGGCGAGCTGGGCCTGCTCGTCGGACCTCCTGAGTTCTTCGCCCTAATGGTGGTGGGAATCTCCCTGCTCGTTGCTCTCGCGGGCAAATCGATGGTCAAGGCCGTGATCTCCGGTGCCCTGGGCCTGCTGATTTCCATGGTGGGCATTGACCCTGTTGCAGGCGCCCCGCGCTTCACCTTCGGGATGGACCGGCTCCTTGACGGCGTTAGCTTCGTGGCCGTGATCGTTGGTGTCTTCGGGCTCTCGGAACTTCTTTCCTACCGAAAAGGAACCCCGACGCCCGCTGTCCATGCCCCGAACCTCGTTTCGCTGCTCCCCACGGGCAAGGAATGGCGCCGGAGCGCTCCGGCCATGGCCCGCGGCACCGGCATCGGCTTCGGCCTGGGCCTCATTCCCGGCATGACCGGCTCCGTGTCCTCCCTGCTGGCCTACGGCGCCGAGAAGAAGTTCTCCCGCCACCGCAACGAGCTGGGCAAGGGCGCCATCGAAGGCGTCGCAGGGCCCGAAACGGCCAACAATTCCCACGCGAACGCTGCACTGATCCCGCTGTTCACACTCGGCATCCCGGCATCCCCAACTATCGCTGTCCTCATGGGAGCCTTCCTCCAGCAGGGCCTCACCCCGGGCCCGACCCTGTTCACGGAAAACTCGGACATCGCGTGGGCGATCATTGCCAGCCTGTTCATCGGAAACCTGATGCTGCTGCTGCTGAACGTGCCGTTGGTCGGGCTGTGGACCTCCATCCTCCGGGTACCGTATTCAATCCTGACCGCCCTGATCCTGCTCTTCATGGTCATTGGTGCCTACACGATCAACTTCAGTGTCTTTGACGTCTTCGTCATGATCGGCTTCGGCCTTCTAGGACTCGCACTGCGGCACCTGGACATCCCCCTCGCCCCGATGGTGCTCACGTTGGTCCTCGGACCCCTCATGGAACGTTCACTGCGGGAATCGCTCGAGATCTCCCAGGGTGACTTCAGCATCTTCCTTAACCGCCCCATCTCCGCAGTCCTCATCGGCCTCGGACTCCTCATCGTCTTCAGCCCGCTGCTCAGACTCCGCAAGCCCAAGGCGCTGAGCGAAGACCCAGAAACCTAATCCACCCCCTACCCCAAGAAACCCGCACCTTCAAAGGAGAAGTACCATGACCATCCGCCCCCGTATCGCAGCTGCGTTCGCAGCAGCAACCCTGATCGCAGTCACCGGTTGCGGCGCCAATGCAGGTTCCCCGAACACTTCCGCCGCCGACGGCTTTCCGAAAAAGGGAAAGTCCATCGAACTCATCGTCGCGTTCTCCTCCGGCGGCGCCGTGGACACGGCAGCCCGGCTGATCCAGCCCGTCCTGGAGAAGGAACTCGGCACCAACGTGGAAGTCATCAACAAGCCCGGAGCCGGCGGACAGATTGGCTACACCCAGCTCACCAGCGCCAATCCCGACGGCTACACCATCGGGGCCACCGGTTCCCCGTCCGTGGTCGTCTCGCCGCTGGATCCCAGCCGTGGCGCAAAGTACACCCGGGACAGCTTCCAGCCCCTCGGCCGGCAGGTCATCGACCCCACCGTGATCGCCGTTCAGCCGGACAGCCCGTACCAGACTTTGAAAGACCTTCTGGACGCGGCCAAAGCCAAGCCCAAGTCCATGACCGCTTCCACCACCGGCCTGCAGACCGGCGAGCACTTCGCCTTGACCCAAATCCAGGAAGCTACGGGCTCCGAGTTCGCCCCGGTCCACTTCTCTGAAGGCGCATCCCAGGCCACCACTGCGTTCCTTGGCAGGCACGTGGATATCCTCGTGGCCAACGTCAGCGACGTCACCGACCTTACCAAGCAGGGCAAAGCACGCGTCCTGGGGGTCATGTCCGAAGAGCGGGCACCCTCCCTGCCGGACGTACCCACGTTCAAGGAATCGGGCCATGACCTGATAGCAGGAACGGCACGCGGATACTCCGCCCGGCCGGGCTGCCGGACGAGGTGGCCGAAAAGCTGGAAGCCGCACTGCAGAAGGCCATCCAGGACCCGGCCGTCGTCAAGAAGATGGAGGACCTGGGCCTGCAGACCAGCTACCTCAACGGCGATGACTACCAGCAGTTCTGGGCCGCCCAGGAAGGGGACTTCAAGAAGGTCCTCCCGCTGGTTCAAAAGACCGACTAACCCTTGCCGCGCCCCACCGAAAGAACGCACCATGACAACGCCCGCCCCTGAGACCATCGACGCCGACTTCCCCCGCCCCGACAGGGATGTCATTGAACGGCTCGCCAAACTGCCGGCTGCCAACATCGGGGACGCCGTGGACCGCCTTGGCGTCGCCCATTCGGCAATCCAGGCCATCTGGCCAGGAGCGAAAATCGCCGGGCCGGCCTTCACCGTCTGGACCCGGCCCGGCGACAACCAGGGCATCCACCAGGCCCTGCGCCTGGCTCAGCCGGGGGATGTCATCGTCGTAGCCGGCGGGGCCGATGAGTCCCGCGCCCTCCTTGGTGAACTGATCGGGGAGCGCGCCATCAACCTCGGCATCGCCGGATTCGCCCTTGACGGGGCGGCCCGCGATGCCGAGGCCCTGGCCGAAATTGGTATGCCGGTCTTCGCCCGGGCCACCACGCCCGCCGGTCCCTATAAGAACGGGCCCTTCCGGCTGGGAACTGCCATCGCCTTCGGCGGCGTCCCCGTCCTGCCGGGCGACGTCATCATCGGCGACTCCGACGGCGTGGTGGTCGTCCCCCGGGATCAGGCAGCCGCCGTCGCGGAAGCCGCGGAAGCCGTGTTCGCAGACGAAACCAACCGCCGGCAAGCAATTGTTGCAGCCCGCTCCTAACCACGAAAGAGAAGACTCCATGACTGCCTGCACCGTCATCGGCCTCGGCGAGGCCGGAGCAACCTATGCCGCAGCCCTTACCGCGGCCGGACACGCCGTCACCGGCTACGATCCCGTTGCCCCCGCCACTCCGTCAGGCGTCACCCGCGCCGCCACCGCCGCCGAAGCATGCCGGGGCGCCGACATCGTCCTGGTGATGACCGGCGCGGCGGCAGCCCGGGCCGTTGCCCAGGAATGCCTGCCGGTCCTGGCGACCGGAAGCTGCTATGCGGACTTCACTTCCTCTTCTCCCTCTGTCATGCAGGAACTCGGCCGGCTTCCCGGCAAGGCCGAGTTCGCCGACGTCGCCATCCTTGGACCCGTTGCCGCGCTGGGGGAGAAGACCCCCCTCATGGTCAGCGGCCCCGGCGCCCAGGCCGTCGCCGGCCTGCTGCGCCCGCTCGGTGTCGACGTCGAAATCGCCGAAGGTGAGCCGGGCGCCGCCATGGCCCACAAGCTTCTGCGCAGTGTCCTGATGAAGGGCCTGGCAGCAGTGGTGGTCGAAGCCGTCACCGCAGGCAAGGCCGCGGGGCTGGAGGACTGGATCCGCGGCCAGATCGCCAGGCAGCTCGCCGGTGACGGCCAGGCGGTCATCGACAGGTTCCTCACCGGCACCAGCAAGCACGCGCTGCGCCGCTCCCGGGAAATGCAGGACACTGCCCACTATCTCTCCGAACTCGGCGTTCCGGCGGAAATGACGACAGCTTCCGCGGCCGCCCACGCCCGCATCGCCGAAGCACAACCGGCTGCGGTGTTGCGCTGACCCTACGGCGCGGCAGAATCAATGAGCAGGGAAGTACCAACCACATGACATCCAACAGAACGTCAGGAGCAGGCGCATGATCGGCATCTGGGCACTCGGGGCCTACCTTGCCGCGATCCTGGTCTGGACAACCGTGATCAAGCGCAGCGTCGGCGAGGCCATGATCCTCGGCTTCCTGGTGGTGCTCCCGTTCACTGGCTCCGCGGCCGCCCAAATGGGATGGGAGGCGCTGTATGGGGCCATTACCGACGAGATTGTCTTTGCCACCATGGCGTTCGTTTTCATGGGGTACCTGCTGGACAGAACCGGCGTGCTGGACCGGCTGATCGACCTGCTGAATTCAGTGATCGGCGGAGTCAAGGGCGGCCCGGCCTGGGTGTCTACCGTGGCGTCAGCGGGGCTGGGCAGCGTGGTGCACAACCAGGCCGCCATCGCCGCCACGGTTGGCTCGGTCACCATACCCTGGATGGAAAAATCCAAGCTGGACAAGCCCGCAGCTGCCACACTGGTGGCCGGGAATGCGGGAATGGGCATCACGTTTCCGTTCAGTGCCTCGATGTTCGTGCTGGTCGGGTCGGCCACCGTCGGGCCCCTCCTGGACGTCAATGCGCTGGTCCTGCCGCTGCTGTTCGGCGGCCTGTGGTGCTTCCTGCACCGGCTGATCGTCACCTGGCTGCTGGTCCGCAAGAGCGGCATGGCTGCCCTCGATGCGTCGCACCGGCTGTCCGTCCGGGCAGCGTTTGGCCGCGGCTGGACCCCGCTGCTGCTCTTCGTTGTGGTGGCTATTCCGCTGGTCATCACCTCCGGTGCCATCGCCAAGGCTCTTTCCGGCTGGACCGGCGGCGACGTGACCAAGGCAGTCAGCGTGATTGTGTGGATTCCAGTGGTCCTGATCATCACAGGCCTCCTGCTGGGCCGGAAGAACCTGCCCGGGGATGGCCGGAAGTGGTGGGCGCTGCTGCAGGACTCCGCGCCGCGCTTCGGGATCGTGGGGGTGACCGTGGTGTTCGCCTTCGCCGGCGCCAACGCCCTGGCTGCCACCGGGCTGCCCAAGCAGATGACGGAGCTGCTGAACGGGATGAGCCTGCCGCTGTGGCTTCTGGCCATCCTGATCGGGCTGATCGTCATCGCCGTCGCCGCACCGCTGTCCGCGACGGCCACCATGGCTGCCGTCGGAACGGTAGGAGTGGCCGCACTGGTGGCAGCCGGCGTGCCGGCAACCACGGCTGCCGTCGCCGTCCTGGTCTTCTCCTCCTGCGAAGCGGCGGTCCCGCCGGGCGGAGCCCCGCTGTACGTGGCGTGCGGCATCGCCGACGTGGACCCCATCAAGACCTTTGCCCGGCTCCTCACCCACTACGCCCTGCCGCTGCTCGGCATCGGCGTCCTGATCATCATCGGCGTCCTGCCGGTCTAAGGGGACACACCATGCACAAGATCCGGCGCGCCGTCCAGGCCGTCTTCGTCCTCACGCTCCTGCTCCTGCTCCTGGGCGGAGTGATGTTCGTCGCCGGCCAGGCGGTGGCGCTCGCTGCCGGGCAGGGGCAGTGGCTGGAGTTCTTCAACACAACCTTCAAGGACCCGATGTGCATCGCAGCCTCGGTGTGCGCGGTTGCCGGGTTCCTGCTCACCTACCAACACGGCAATGAACAAGGCGTGGCCGCCCAGGAAGCAACAACATCGCGATGACGGACATTGAGGACTCCCCGGCCTACCCCAGTTACGGCGAACTCCTGGAGCGGCCCGGAGAGCTTGCAGGCACCTCGTGGGGACTGTTTCCCGAGCCCGGCCGCGGGACCCCGTCCTTCATCGGGCCGGACATAGTCCTGCATGCCAGGGACTCCATCCGGACCGGTACCGTGTTCGGCCTGGACTACCCCGCAGATGCATTCGATCCCGGCATGTCCCTGAAGCGCGGTGCTCCCAGGCACACCATCTACTCCTCACATCCTGCCCACCGGGACGACTACCTGGACGGGTACTACCTCCAGGGATCCACCCAGATAGACGGACTGCGGCACCGCAGGGCGGACGACGTCGGCTTTTACAACGGCACGCCTGATGACCTGATCGTTGAGGGCACTCCCGAGCTGGGGGTGCAGGAGTGGGCGGAACATCCGATCGCCGGCCGGGGGATCCTGGTGGACCTGGCCGGATACCGGGAGGGCGTCGGTGAGCCCATCAACCACGCGGAGGGCGAACCCCTCGGCCTGGAGCCGATTCAGGAAGCCCTGGCAGCCCAGTCCCTCATCCCCAGGCCGGGCGACATCCTGATGCTGCACACCGGCTGGTGCGAATGGTTCCTCGCCCTGGCTCCCGGGGAGAAACAGCGGATCCGGGACAGCCGGAAGGCAACGGGAGTGGCCCAGTCCCGGGAATTCCTCGCGTGGGCGTGGGACAGCAGGTTCGCCGTCATCGCTGCTGACAACTTCGCCGTCGAATGCCTTCCCGCCATCGCGTACAGCCCGTTCCGGAACTCCGCGCCCAACGACCACGGAATGATGCACCAGGATCTCTTGGCCAAACTGGGCGTGCCTCTCGGCGAACTCTGGAAACTCGGCCCGCTGGCACGGCATATGAGGTCCAGCGGCAACTGGGATTCCTTCGTCAGCATCAAGCCTCTGAACATCACCGGCGGTACGGGGTCGCCCGCCAACGCCACAGCAATCACCTGACCTGCAACCCGCCATCAGGTGGGCATATTCTGCCGTAAAGTTGCCGATCCAGCGAGTCAATGACGCCGGGAGAACCGGCAAAAATCCCGGAATTACGCACCGCAACGGAAATAGCTCACAAAAGTTTGCTTAAAAGGGTTCCCTAAGTAAGGCTTACCTATGCCACCCTGCCCTTGAGCAAAGGAAGACCTGTGCCGCTGATGCCCCGCCTCGACGAACCGCCCGTGGACGACCCACACGGCCGCGTGCGTCCCAGCACCGAAGCCACCAGCCCTAAAGGCCCCAGCCCCCGGAACACCCGCCCCCAAAACCCCGCCAAAGACTTCGGCTCCCGCGTGGAACTGGCGCTCGGTGCCACCAACCACCTCTTCAATGCGCGCAACTCGCCCCGCTACGTGGCGCAGGTGCTGCAGGGGGTCAACGCCGTTGCCACCAAGCTGGAGCGGACCGCGCAGCCGTTCACCGGCGTCGGTCCTTCCCAAATGAAGGCGCGCGTAGCGGCTGTCGACCTGGACGCGCCGCTGCCGGACACCGCCGCGGCACTGCAGGAGCTGGAGGAGGTGTACCTCCGCGACGCCGTCTACTTCCACGACGCCAAATACGCCGCGCACCTCAACTGCCCCGTGGTGATTCCCGCGCTGGTGGGCGAAGCGGTGCTCTCCGCCGTGAACTCGTCGCTGGACACGTGGGACCAGAGTGCCGGTGCCACCATGATTGAACGCCGCCTCATCGACTGGACCGCCGAACGCCTGCACCTGGGCGCGAACGCGGACGGCGTGTTCACGTCCGGCGGCAGCCAGTCCAACCTGCAGGCCCTGCTCATCGCACGCAACCACGCCGTGGCAGGCCTCCGCCGCGACCCCGCCCGCAGCAGCCACCGGCTCCCGGCGCTGCTGGACACCCTCCGCATCTTCACCTCCGAGGACAGCCACTTCAGCATCCAGAAGTCGGCGTCCATGCTGGGACTCGGATTCGACGCCGTCATCACCGTCCCGTGCACGGCTGACCGCAGGATGGACCCGGCCGCGCTCGCCGCGGCAATGGCGGAAGCGCACGACGCCGGCCTCACCGCCATGGCGGTCGTCGCCACCGCCGGAACCACCGACTTCGGCGTGGTTGACCCGCTCGCAGAGCTCGCCGCGCTGGCCCGCGCCTACGGCGCCTGGTTCCACATTGATGCAGCCTACGGCGGCGGCCTCATGGTCTCCGGCCGCTACCGCCACCTGCTGGACGGGTCCGGCCTGGCGGATTCCGTCACCGTGGACTTCCACAAAACGTTCTTCCAGCCCGTCAGCTCGAGCGCCCTCCTGGTCCGCGAATCCGCCATGCTCCGCCACATCACCTACTACGCCGACTACCTCAACCCCGAAAGCGCGGCCCTGGCGGACATCCCCAACCAGGTGGACAAGAGCATCCAGACCACCCGCCGCTTCGACGCCCTGAAGCTCTGGTTGACCCTCCGGATCATGGGCGCGGACGCCGTGGGGGCCCTCTTCGACGAAGCGATCGACCTCGCCGCGCGCGTCGGCTGCCTCCTCGAGGCCGACGATGACTTCGAGCTCGCCGCCGCACCCCAGCTGAGCACCCTGGTGTTCCGCTACCGGCCGCGGACCGGCTCCGGCGAACACATCACCGAGGACGCCGCCGACGCGCTTAACCCCGCCATCCGGGCCGCCGTGTTCGCCTCCGGCCAGGCAGTGGTGGCCGGCACCAAGGTTCAGGGGCGCCACTACCTCAAATTCACTCTCCTCAACGCCGAGGCCACCCTGGAGGACATCGGCGGCATCATCACCCTCCTGCGCACCACCGGCGCGGAGCTCCTCGCGGAGGCGGCGGCATGAGCATCAGCACTTCCAACAGCGGCAGGATCTACGACTTCGCCGCGATCGGCGTCGGACCCTTCAACCTGGGCCTTGCCGCGCTCGCGGAACCCATGGACGGACTGGACGGCCTCTTCCTGGACCGCAGCCCGTCCTTCGACTGGCATCCGGGCATGATGCTGGAGCCGGCGCACCTGCAGGTCCCGTTCATGGCGGACCTGGTGACCATGGCCGACCCCACCTCGCCCTACTCCTTCCTGAACTTCCTCAAGCAGACCGGCCGGCTCTACCGCTTCTACATCCGCGAGGACTTCTACCCCCTCCGCGCCGAATACAACCAGTACTGCCAGTGGGTGGCCGGCCAGCTGTCCTCCGTGCGTTTTAGCACGGACGTGCTGGAAACGGCGTATGACGACGGCGTGTACCACCTGTCAGTCCAGGGCCCGGCCGGGCCGGAGGTGCTCAGGGCGCGGCGGCTGGTGCTGGGCACCGGCACCAGCCCGTACGTCCCGCAGGCCGCGGAAGGGATCCTGGCCGACTCCGCCGCGGGCCGCGGGGGACTGGTCCTCCACAACTCGGACTACCTGGCCAGGAAGGCGGAACTCCAGCAGCGGCGCAGCATTACCGTCCTGGGCAGCGGCCAGAGCGCGGCCGAGGTGTATTACGAACTGCTCCAGGAGGCGGAGGCCCACGGCTACCGGCTGAACTGGGTGACCCGCTCCGGCCGCTTCTTCCCCCTGGAATACACCAAACTGACCCTCGAAATGACCTCGCCCGAGTACGTGGACTACTTCCACGGCCTGCCGCGGGGCCAGCGCGATGACCTGATCAGGAGCCAGAAAAACCTCTACAAGGGCATCAACTCGGACCTGATCAACGCCATTTACGACCTCCTCTACACCCGCAGCCTCTCGGGCCTGGTGGACACGCAGCTGCTGACTCACTCGGCCCTCACCGGCGCCCGCTGGGATGCCGCCGCAGGGACCCACACTCTCCAGCTGCACCACGGCGAACAGGGAACCGCCTACACCCTGGAGAGCGAGGCCGTGGTCCTGGCCACCGGCTACGGCTACCGCGAACCGGCGTTCCTGGCCGGAATCCAGGACCGCATTGCCCGGGACAGCGCAGGCCGCTTCGCCGTGGACCGCAACTACGGCACCGGTGTGGTGCCGGGCGAGATCTTCGTCCAGAACGCCGAGCTCCACACCCACGGATTCGTCACCCCGGACCTGGGCATGGGCGCCTACCGCAACTCCTGCATCCTGCGCGAAATCACCGGGCGCGAGGTCTACCCGGTGGAGCGGAGCATCGCGTTCCAGCAGTTCGGCGCCACGGCAGGCATTCCCGCCGGTGTACCTGCGGCAGAGGAGGTGCCCGCATGAGGTTCACTTTCCGTTGCCTGGACGCAGAAGCCGACGCACCCCTGCTCCACAGCTGGGTCACGCAGCCCTACGCCTCGTTCTGGGGCATGGAGTCCGCGTCAGTCGCCGATGTCGCGGCAGAGTACTCCGCGATCCAGGCGAGCGGCCACCACCACGCGCTTCTGGGGCTCGACGACGGCGTCCCCGCCTTCCTCACGGAGGAATACCTTCCGGGGTCCTCGCCGCTGGCCTCCCTCTATCCGGTGAATCCCGGTGACGTGGGGATGCACCTGCTGGTGGCGCCGCCGTCGTCCGCTCCAAAACCGGGGTACACGGCCGGGGTGATGGACGCCGTCCTCAGCCGGCTGTTCGACCGGCCGGACGTGGAGCGCGTGGTGGTGGAACCGGACATTCGGAATACCAGGATCCACGCCCTCAACGCCCGGTTCGGCTTCCGGCCAGCCGGGACCGTCGCCCTCCCGGACAAGGAAGCCCTGCTCAGCTTCTGCACCCGCACGGATTTCCACGCCGCCCGCGCAGCCCATTCCCCCAAGCCCGACTCCGAAACCAACCTCCAGGGAGCCGCACTGTGACCATCCACCTCGAACCCGTCCCCGCAACCCTGACGCAGGCCTCCCACCTCACGGCCGACCGCTGGGCCCGCGCCAACCGGCACCTGCTGCGCAAGGCGCTCGCCGAGTTTTCACACGAACGCATCCTCACCCCGGAACCTGCCGCGGACGGCACCTACCGCGTGGCCCAAGGCAGCCACGAATACCGGTTCCGCGCACGGCTCCTCGAACTGGACCACTGGTCCATCGACGCAGGTTCCATCCAACATTTCCGGGACGGCACCGAGGCGCCGCTGGACGTCCTGGAGTTCATCACGGCCTTCCACGAAACCCTCGGAATCAATATCCAGATGCTGCCGGTCTACCTCGAAGAGGTCAGCAGCACCCTGTCCAGCCACGCCTACAAGCAGTGGGCCGGGCAGCCGTCCGCCGCGGAACTTGCCGCCGGCGTCACCGGCGGGCAGGATCCTGCCGCGGACTTCCAGACCATCGAACGCAGCATGACGGAGGGCCACCCGTGCTTCGTGGCCAACAATGGCCGGCTGGGCTTCGGCATCAGCGACTACCTCGCGTTCGCCCCGGAAACCGGCGCTCCGGTGCAGCTCGAATGGATCGCCGTACACCGCAGCCGGGCCGTGTTCACCACCAGCGCCGGGCTGGACTACCGGGCCCACCTGGACGCTGAACTCGGGCCGCTGGCGGGCCGGTTCACCGCCCACCTGCAGCTGGAAGGGCTGGACCCGGACCAGTACTTCTTCATGCCCGTGCACCCCTGGCAGTGGGAGAACAAGCTCACGGTGACATTCGCGGCGGAGATCGCCCGGCAGCTGATCGTGCACCTGGGCACCGGGACGGACACCTACCAGGCGCAGCAGTCCATCCGGACGTTCTTCAACACCGGTGCACCGGACCGGCACTACGTCAAGACCGCCATGTCCGTGCTGAACATGGGCTTCATGCGCGGCCTTTCCCCGCAGTACATGAAGGCCACGCCCGCCATCAACGACTGGCTGCGCAAGCTCATCGAGGCGGATGCCGCACTGCAGTCGCGAGGCTTCACCATGATCGCCGAGGTCGCCGCGATCGGCTACCACAACGGCACCTACGAGGCAGGGTCGGCGTCCGGTTCGCCCTACCGGAAGATGCTGTCCGCGCTGTGGCGCGAGAGCCCGCTGCCCGTGCTGGAGGAGGGCCAGCAGCTGGCCACCATGGCGTCCCTCCTGCACGTCGACGCGGCCGGCAAACCGATGGTTTCCGCACTGATCGGACGGTCCGGCCTCGCGCCGGACGCCTGGCTGCGGCGCTACTTCGAGGCGTACCTGGTGCCGCTGGTGCACTGCGTGGCCAAGTACGAGCTCGCCTTCATGCCGCACGGCGAAAACGTCATCCTGGTCCTCGAAAACGGGGTACCGGTCAGGGCCATCATGAAGGACATCGCCGAGGAAATCGTGGCGATGGGGGACCGGCTGGACCTTCCGGAGGAAGTGGCCCGGATCAAGGCCGACATCCCCGACGGGGAGAAGGTCCTGGCCGTCTTCACCGACATCTTCGACTGCATCTTCCGCTTCCTCGCGGCCCTCCTGGACGAGGCCGGGACGCTTCCGCAGGAGGAATTCTGGCGGACGGCGGCCGCGGCGGTGGCCGACTACCAGGCGCAGCACCCGGAGCTCGCGGACCAGTTCGCCCGTCACGACCTGTTCGCCGCTGACTTCGAGCTCTCCTGCCTCAACCGGCTCCAGCTGCGCAACAACCAGAACATGCTGGATCTGGCCGACCCCTCCGGCGGGCTGCAGAAGGCCGGGCGGCTGGCGAACCCCCTGGCCCGGTTCCGGCCCGGCGCCTGAAGCGTTGGCTAGGCTGGCAGTATGACCTCCGCCGCACCCGAGACCGCCCTCATCACCGGAGCCAGCGCCGGCCTGGGAGCCGAGTTCGCCCGCCAGCTCGCCGCCCGGGGCCACCGGCTGGTGCTCGTCGCGCGGGACCGCGCGCGCCTCGAAGAGGTTGCGGCGGAACTGGAACGGCGGTACGGAACCACGGCTGAGGTGCTTCCCGCGGACTTGACGGACGACGGCGGCCTGGCCGCCGTCGTCGGACGCCTCTCCGATCCGCTGCGGCCGGTGGGGGTCCTGGTCAACAACGCGGGGACCGGCCTGTTGCGCCAGTTCGAAAACAATCCGGCCGAGGAGGAAGTGCAGCACCTGCGGCTGCACACCGAGGCGGCCCTGGTGCTGACGCGCGCCGTCCTGCCGGGCATGCTGGAGCGGGGTGCGGGCCGGATCGTGAATGTGGCGAGCATCGCCGCGTTCCTGCCGCGAGGGACCTATTCGGCGGCAAAGGCGTGGCTGGTGAGTTTCAGCCGATGGGCGAACCTGGCCTATCGTGCGGGCGGGGTGCGGGTGACGGCCGTGTGCCCGGGTTTCACGCACACCGAATTCCACGACCGGATGGGGATGGACAAGTCGGTGGCGCCGTCCTGGGCCTGGCTGCAGGCTGAACGCGTGGTCCGGGAAGGCCTGGCGGACAATGAACGCGGGAAGGCCTTGTCCATCCCCACCCGCCGGTACAAGATCGTGGCCGCGCTGGCCCGGGTGGCGCCCGCCAGGCTAATGGCGGGCCCGCCGCGCCGGCCCAAACAGGTCAGCGCCGCCCAATAAGCCGGGGAGCGTGCGCGACCCCGCTCCGGCGGACCGCTACAACGGCGGCGATGCCCACCAGCGCACCCACCAGGGTCTCCACCCCGCGTTCCAGGATCAGCACGCCCGGGTTTATGAACGCGGAAAGCTGGGAGATGAGCAGCATCACCGGCGTGAACGACACCATCGCAGACCCATAGTGGCGGGTGGTGAACACGGTGGCCGCTGCCGCTGAACACCCCGGCGGTCCCGGCCGCTCCCACGGCCGGCACGTAGCGGCCGGCGTGGTCCATCACGCACTTCATATGCTTTGAAATATTCCGCGAACGCCTGGCGGCTGCGGCATCCTGTGTCGCCTGAAGACGGCTAAGGCCCGCCCCGCACGTTCCCTGGTCGGGAAGTGCTGGACGGGCCTCGTGAGCGCGGGCTGAAAGAAGTGCCCTGGCCGGGAGCCGGGGGCTACACCCGGGCGGGGAGCTTTCCGGATCCGGAGGAGTCCGTGATGTCCTGGGTTTCGAACGGCAGTTCGTCCAGGTCGATCAGCGGGTTCTCGTCCTGCGTGGCAACCAGTTCGCGTGCCTCCGCCTGGCTGTCCACGCTGGGCATGGAGCCCGGCAGCGGACGCTGGGCCGATTCCTTCAGGAAGTAAATGGCCACGGCACCGATCAGGGAAGTAGCCATCAGGTAATACGCGGGCATCATGTCGTTGCCCGTGGCGCTGATCAGGGCGGCCACGATGAACGGCGTGGTGCCGCCGAAGATGGCCACCGAGAAGTTGTACGCGATGCCCATGGCGCCGTACCGGCTTGAGGTGGGGAACTGGGCCGGCAATGCCGAGGCCAGGTTTGCCACGTAGAAGGTCACGGGGAAGGCGATCAGGCCGAGGCCTGCCAGGGTGGACCAGATCTCGCCGATGCCGATGAGCAGGAACGCCGGAATGGCGAGCAGGACGGTGCTGACCGCGCCGATCCAGAGAACGGGCCGGCGGCCGATCCGGTCGGAGAGCTTGCCGGTCAGCGGGATGCACAGGCTCATGACAACCAGCACGGGGATGGTCAGCAGCGTGCCGTGCACGGGATCGTAGCCCTTGGACTCGGTGAGGTACGTGGGCATGTAGGAGGTGAGGGCGTAGCCGGCCGTGTTCGCGGCGGCCACCAGGATCATGGCCACGATGATGGAGCGCCAGTAGGCCTTGACGATTCCTATCGGGCCCTTGGCCGCGGCGTCCTCGGAGGCAGCGGCGTGCTTGGCCAGGTCCTCCTGCGCGTCCAGGGTGGCCTGGAACTGCGGGGACTCTTCAATCCGGCTACGGAAGTAGATGGCGATGATCCCCAGCGGGCCGGCAATCAGGAACGGAATGCGCCAGCCCCAGTCCTCCATGACGGCCTGCCCCAGCGTCAGCTGGAGCACTGAAACGAGGGCTGCGCCGATCGCGAAGCCAAGGTAGCTTCCCAGGTCAAGGAAGCTGGCGAAGAAACCGCGGCGCTTGTCCGGAGCGTATTCGCTCACGAACGTGGTGGCGCCGGCGTATTCACCGCCGGTGGAGAAACCCTGCACGATCTTCAGCAGGACCAGCAGGGCTGCTGCCCAGAGACCGATCTGGGCGTAACCGGGCAGCAGGCCGATGGCGAAGGTGCTCGCGGCCATCAGCATCAGCGTGGCGGCAAGGATCTTCTGCCGGCCCATCTTGTCGCCCATCCAGCCGAAGACCACGCCGCCCAGGGGACGGGCAATGAAGGTGGCGGCGAAGGTTCCCAGGAGGAACAGGGTCTGGGTGGTGGGGTCCGATTCGGGCAGGAAGACCGGGCCCATGGTGGTGATCAGGTAGCCGAACACGCCTACGTCGTACCATTCCATCGTGTTGCCCACGATGGTTCCGCCCAGGGCTTTCTTCAGCATGGGCTGGTCCACGACGTTCACATCGGATTCCTTGAGCCGTCGCCGGCCCAGGATCTTGGGCTTCCGGGGGCCGGCCGGGCCCGCGTTCACCTGCGTACCAGGGGGTGTGGCTGGGTTGGTTCCGGAGGCGTTGGTGATGCCTGCGGAAGAGTCGGTGTTGCTTCGGTCTATGGGCATTTGGGCGACTCCTGTGGAGGTCATTTGCTTGCGACTTGTAGCTGCCCCGCTCCGGGCAGGCCTTCAATTTTACGGGAATTCCCAGCCTTTTTCGGTCCGGGTGCCGTAGGATCGGGTGTTTTTGGGCTGTTTGGCGGCCGACGGCGGCGCGGGGCACCGCGGCCTTTCCCGCGCCAGCACTGGGATGCGGCAGGTCACGGCGGATCGTTACCTAAATTTTTCCTTGTCCGCCCCTCCCCAGCGCACCTAAGCGCCCAAACCAGCGCTGAATGTGACGGGCGACACCGCTTTGGCTGCGCCGGGAGGGGAGGCGATTGCCGCCGTCGGACGCCGGCTGGGAACGCTGATGGAGGCAGGTGGTCCAGATGGACCACCTGCCTCCTGCTGCGTGGCTGCCCCTCCGCCGCGCCCGTCCTTCGGGCTGCCTGTTGCGATGGAATGCGGGGAGGGATGCACGCCCGCCGGAAGGACCGGCAGCCTGGGTCCGGCCGGGTGCCCCTACAGCCTGTCGGGGCGTACCGCGAGCACGGGGCACGTGGCGTCAAGCAGGATGCGCTGGACGGTGCTGCCGAGGATGAGCTTGCCCACCATCGAGCGGTGGCGGAGGCCAACCACAATCATGTCCACCTTCCGATCCTGCGCGATTTGGATCACGGCATCGCCGGGGTCGGACAGGACCGAAGACTCAAGCGTGAGCGTCAGCCCCGCTGCCGTCAGCTGGGATTCCAGCTGCTGCACTTCCGCCGGTTCCAGGTCGTGGTGGCCGCGGCCCACGTTCACGATGAGCAGGTCAGTTTTCCTAAGCAGCGCTTCGGCTATGCCCGTGGTCAGGGCCTCACGGCCTTCGAGGGAGGGCTGGTAAGCAACGAGAACCGTCATGTTGGGCTTCTCTCCGGTATGTGGTGCGGGTGGGCTGGGGCTAGACGAGGGTATTGAGCCAGCCCTGCGGCAGGTCGATCGGCAGCAGGGAGGGCAATACCAGCAGCACGGCGTAGAGGGCCAGGGTGTAGATGACGGCCACCTTGAGCCTTGCCCTGGCGACGACCAGCAGGAACGCGGGGATGAATATGGTCACCGCCACGAGGTAGCCGAATGCTGCGGTGAGGGCCAGGAACCCGGTCATCCACAGGAACGTCTTCAGGGCGAAGCCGGCATCAAGCGTCCATCCCGCACCCGCGGTCCGTCCGCGGAACCGGGTCCTGATTTCCGTGGCGAGCAGGATGCCCGAGAACACCAGGCCGCCGATGCTGACCAGCTGGGGGACCAGCCGCGCTTCCGGTGAGAACGATGCCGACGCGATGAGGGCTGCGGCGAATGCCGTGGCGAAGATGCCTGCCGCGGCAAGCGACCAGGTGGAGTTCTTCAGCGGGCTCTCGTCCTCTTCGGGACGTTCGTCGCGGTGGCCGTCGTCGAGGTTGGTGTTGCGGCGGGCCCGGATGAACTTGATGAACGCCCAGATCATGGGCAGGACCAGGATCGCGAGGAAGACCAGCACGCCCGGGCGGGCCATCCAGTCCAGGCCGTTGTAGAGGCTGTCCGTGAGGAAGTAGTAGCGCTCCAGCGGAATGGCCAGGACGAAGCCGATCAGGAACGGGGCCCGGGGGAAGCCGGTGGACTTCAGCAGCCAGCCGAAGACGCCGAGGATGATCATGACCCAGAGGTCGCCCAGCTGGCCGCCCTCCTGGAAGGACCCGAGCAGCATGACGGCAACCAGGCCGGCCGCGAGGACGGCGAAGGGAACCTTCGTGAGCCTGGCGAGCTGCTTGACGCTGAGGAAGCAGAACAGGGCGCCAAGGATGGACGCGATGGCGAAGGACCACACGATGAGGTACATCAGGTCCAGGTGCTCCGTGATGATGGACGGGCCAGGCTGGATGCCATAGGTCAGGAGCATGCCCAAAAGCATGGCTGAGGGAACGCCGCCGGGGATGCCGAAGAGCAGCGTCGGAATGAGGTCCCCGGCTTCCACTGAGTTGTTGGCGCTTTCCGGGCCCACGATGCCGCGGGGGTCGCCCTTGCCGAACTTGCGCTTGTCCTTTGCCGTTGCCACGGCCTGCCCGTACGCGAGCCAGGTTCCCGCTGTGGCGCCGACGCCGGGCAGCACGCCCGCCCATATCCCGATCAATGCTCCACGGATTACCTGCGTCCAGTGGGACAGCCATTCGCGGATGCCTTTGCCCCAGCCGCCGCCGAGGCTGATGTTCTGCTTCTGTCCGCGCCGCTGGCTTGCCCGCGACGCGATTTCCGCCAGGCCGAAGATGCCCAGGGCCACAGCCACGAGGGACAGGCCGTCACCAAGGAAGAGGCTGCCGAAAGTGAAGCGCTCCTCGGCCGTGGTGGGCGAGGTGCCCACCATGCCGAGGATAAGACCGAGGAGGCCGGCCGAAACGCCCTTGATGATGTTCCCGCGGGACAGGACTGCCGCGAGTGCAACGCCCAGGACCGTCAGCATGAACAGTTCGGGGCTGGCAAAGGAAAGCACGAGCGGCCGGGCGAGGGGAATGGCGAGCGTCAGGCCGATGGCACCGATGATGCCGCCGGCCATGGACGACAGGAAAGCGAGCGTCAGGGCCCGGGCGGCCTCGCCCTTTTTCGCCATGGAGTAGCCGTCAAGCATGGTGACGCTTGCGGAGGCCGAGCCCGGCGCGCCGAGCAGCACGGCCGAGACGGTGTCGGACGTGTGGACGACGGCGAGGGCGCCGATGAGGAGTG
Organism: Pseudarthrobacter sp. NPDC092424; assembly: GCF_044754925.1. Classification (NCBI taxonomy): domain Bacteria; kingdom Bacillati; phylum Actinomycetota; class Actinomycetes; order Micrococcales; family Micrococcaceae; genus Pseudarthrobacter; species Pseudarthrobacter sp. NPDC092424. The sequence goes on from NZ_JBIVQC010000003.1 coordinate 429,179, forward strand.
CCAGCGCCTGGGGTGGTTCCATGCCGAAGGTAATGGGAAGGAGGATGGCGACGGCGCCGGTGCCGCCCAGGCCGGGAATGAGGCCCATGACCAGACCGGCCACAACGCCGATCAGGAGCATGAGGAGCAGGGAAGGGTCAGCGAGTGACGCCAGCGCTGCCATAGCGGAATCAAGCATGATTGTCCTTATTCAACGTGGATGTCGTATTTGCTCTCGAGCAGTTCCTTGACATAGGACCTGACGGAGCTGCTGACGGTGTAGGCGTCCCTGACGCGATCGGCCATGCCGGCGTCGGCCACGAGCGGGTAGCCGCCGAGAACTTTGGCGGCCTTATCTTGGAAGTCCTTGTCGGCACCCAGCTTTTCGCTGGACTCCCGCAGCAGGGTGACGGCCTTTTCCGGCGTCTCCTGCGGTACCCAAAGACCTTTCTGGTAGGTATAGGTGAGGCCAAGCAGGGTCTTGTAGGCCTCGAACTTCTCGCCCGATGGCTTCTTGCCGTAGAGGCGTTCGTAGGCCTCCGGAACGGTGGGGACATCGGGAAAATTGGGGTCGCGGATGACTTCGCCGGACTCGTCGAGTTGGCCGAAGGACATCAGTACCGTCGCCTTGCCTTCCTCGGCGATGCCCTTGACGGCCGAACCGTAGGCGGAAGTGGTCTGGTAGTCCAGGTCGATTTCGCCCCGCTGGAGCGCCAGGTTCACAGGCCCCCGGCCTTCGAAACCGAACGTGGAGGTCACCTCTGCCTCGAGCAGGTCGAAAGCGACCAGGGTGGTGATGTCCAGCCCGGTGGCGCTGATGCCACCAAATTCGAGGGGCTTATCCCGGTCGACCAGGTCCTCGACGCCGTTCACGCCGGCTTCGGTCCGGGCATAGATGACGCCGCCGGTGCCGTTCACCACTAGGGGCTTGAGGTCCTCGAAGGAGTACCGTACGGCGGAGCGGCCCAGGACCCAGGGCACCACCGTGGAGGCGGTCCCTACGAGTATTTCCGTGCCGTCCGTCTTTGCCGAGCGGGCAAATTTGTTGGTGCCGGAGATACCCTCGCCGCCGGGCTCGTTGACGGGGGCAAATCCCGGGCTGCCGGGGATGTAGTGGGTCAGTTCGGTGCCGATGAACCGCGCCCAGGTGTCTGTTCCGCCGCCGGAAGCGAGGGGGATGAGGAATTCCAGGGTCTCGCCGCTGAAGTTGCCGTCTTCGGTGCTGGAGGGCGGGTTCAGCAGGCCGCCGCCCACCACGGTGGTGGCGACGCCGAGCGCGGCGAAGGAGGCAACTACGGCCAGTATGGTTCGCCGGGAGTGCTTCGGAGGTTCCGGTTGCTCGGCGGTGGGGGTGTCATATGACGGACCGGGGGGTTCCACGTATGTTTTCTGACTCGTCATTGAGGATGTCCTTTGATTGTAAGCCGCCTGCGCGGGGAGCCGCGGCGGATTTGGGGTGGCCTGTTTAGTGGGGCTACCAGGTGTCCGGGAGGATGAGCTCGGCGTCCGCGATCCTGCGGGCGCTTCGCAGTGCGCCCACCACCGTGGCGCCGTCGATGGTTTCCGACCAGGTCTGCACCAGGCCGGCGGGGGTCCGCATGGTGACTCCTGCTGAGACGTCGGTGGAAATCAGGCCGGCCAGCACCGTTCCGGTGTGCTGCGCCGCCATGGTCAGTGCCACGCTGCCGGTGATTGCAAGGGCGGGGTGCAGGCGGCCCATGGAAAGCATCCGGACCACGACGTCGGCCTCGTCCGCCTCCCCGGCCCTTGCTACCAGCGCCAGCTTGGGAATGGCGCGTTCGGCCGTGGCGCGGCTGGCGGCAAGGCCCATCTGCACGGCGGCACCCCGCCGAAGGTCATCGAGATGCACCAGCAGGTCCTCCCTGGTGTCGATGTCCGCTGCCGTCTCATGACCGGTCAGCCCTACGGCTTCGGCTTCCACGATGACCAGCGGAGCTCCTGCATCGATGAGCGTGACCGCCACCTGCCTGCCGGCGAAGTCCAGTTTGTCCACCGGCTCCCCGGTGGGAAAGAGCTTGCCGGTGGTCCGTCCTGCAGGGTCGAAGAACCCCATTCCCACTGCCATGCCGGGGAAGGGGACCCCGGGGATCAGTTGCGTGCCGGGGTACAGCAGTTCCCCCTGGGGGGTGTCCACCTTTTGCAGGATGAGCTGGTTGGTGTTGGTGTTCAGCGTCCGGACCGACGTGCTGTCCGCACCGGCGGCGACCCACCCCCGCTCAATCGCGTAAGGCGCCACCACTGCGGAGCAGTTTCCGCAGTTGCTGGCCCAGTCCACCTTCTGCTCATCAACGCCCACCTGTGCGAAGGTGTAGTCCACGTCTGCCTCAGCACTGATGGAGCGGGACAGGATGACCGCCTTGCTGGTGGTGGACGTGCCGCCCCCCACGCCGTCGATCTGGCGGTGGTCAGGGCTCCCGAAGAGGCGGAGGAGCACCTCATCCACGGTCTTGCCGGGAACCTGCAGATGGTCCCATTCGAACACCCAGCACTTGCTGGTTCCTCCGCGCATCCACGTAGCCGGAATCTTGAACATGATCGCTTTCAACACCTTTCTCTGGCCTGTTTTCCAGGCCACCGGCCTCATGGCCTAACCCAGTGTGAGGCCGGTCATGTATGAATTACAATCACGAAAAAATGCATAGACGTGCAGTTTTACTTCATTTACTACTCGGCAACGGAGCATCGGGCGGTGCTTTCGGAGTTTTCATGGCCCGCGCGCCTGACCGGAGCGTGGGATTTCGGGCCGATCGTGAAGACTATGTATAGAATCGTTAGGCCGGGTTAATCAACACTTCAAAGGCGGACCGCGGATGCTCAACATTAGAAGGCTCGAGCTCTTGCTCGATGTCGTGGAGCTCGGCTCGATCACGGCGGCAGCAGAGAAGCATATCTACTCACCCTCCGGGGTTTCCCAGCAACTGCGCCGGCTGGAAGCGGAAGTCGGACAGCCCCTGCTGCAGCGCCAGGCCCGGGGAATGGTTCCCACCGATGCCGGCCATGTCCTGACGGCCCATGCCCGCCGGATACTGCGGCAAATGGCAGCAGCCGAGGCAGACCTCGCCGAAATCGCAGGGCTCAACCGCGGCAGCCTCACCCTGGGAACCTTCCCCACCCTTGGCGGATCATTCCTGCCCCTGGTGATCAGCAGATTCAAAGCCCAGTACCCGGCCATCGAACTGCACGTCCGTAGCAGCCGGTTCGATGACCTGATCGAGATGCTTGAAAACGGCCAGGTAGGCATGTCGCTGCTGTGGGACTATGAGTGGAACCGGCTCAGTCCGGACAATTTCGCGCTGACCACCGTGTTCGAGGATTCCACCGCGCTCATCGTGGGCAAGGAACACAGGCTTGCCCGCCGCAAGCAGGTGGACATGGCGGACCTGGCGCACGAAGAATGGATCGTCCGGGAGCAGGACCACCCCGTCGTCGAAGTGCTGCACAGAAGTGCGCACATGGCAGGGTTCGAACCGCGGATTTCCTTCCACGCGAACGACTACCAGGAAGCGCAGGCCATGGTCAGTGTGGGGCTCGGTATTGCGCTGGCCCCGCGGACGGCCGTTGTGAACAAGCACCCGGGCGTCAGCATCGTGTCTTTGGGCAGCAGCGCACCCTCCCGGCGGGTGCTCCTGGCCCACCGGCACGACCGGGTACGGGCTGCGGCCGAAATCGCCTTCCAGGCAACGCTCCTGGAAGTGGCGAAAGAAAGCAGCGGCGACTTCAAGTAGCGCGGGCGCAGGCAACGACGGGGGACCCTTGAGCAAGAACCGATCGCGATCGCAGCGGTGGCTGTGGATGCTGATAGCAGCTGCCGTCCTCTGCCAGATCGCCCTGAACCTTGCCCGCCCGCTGATCTCCTATAAAGTCCTGGCCCTTGGCGGTGACTCTCTGTCAGTGGGCCTGACGTCGGCGTCGTATGCGCTGGTCCCCGTGGCCGCGGCAATATCGCTGGGCAGGGTGTCCGACCGGCGAAATTCCCTCCGCGGGATGGTGGCCGCAGGTACCCTGCTGCTTGCCGCCGGCCCGTTCGTGCTCTTCACGTCCTCGTCGCTTCTCCTTGTTGCCGCGGCCAGCGCGGTGCTTGGGCTTGGGCATCTCTTCTTCACCATTGCCGGCCAGTCGGCCATTGCCCGTTTCGTTTCCCTGGACCGGATGGACGCTGCCTTTGGCTGGTTCACCGCGTCCTTTGCCGTGGGACAAATGGTTGGGCCACTGCTCGCCGGCCTTGCCATGGGCGATGCCGGAGGAGCCCCGGCCGGGGTCCGCCTCGCGGACTCCAACGCCGCCCTGATCATCGCCGGCATCATTGCCGTCCTTGCTGTCCCCTTCGCCCTCGGAACCGCCGCCGGCGGTGCCGCAGGCGGGCCAAAAACGGAGGCGCCAGGGGCCCGGCCGGCCTCCATTGCCTCACTGCTGCGCTACCCGACGGTGAAGACCAACATGGTGGCGAGCCTGGCACTCCTTGCCACCACGGATATCCTGGTCGCTTTCCTCCCGCTACTGGGCGAGTCCACCGGCGTCTCTCCCACAGTGGTCGGCGTCCTCCTTGCCACGAGGGCGGCCGCCTCCATCGCATCGCGCCTGCTGCTGCCGCTGCTCGTGGCCCATTGGAGCCGTCCGGGGCTGGTCCTGGCCAGCCTTGCCGGAGCCGGAACCGCGCTCGCTTTGGTGCCTTGGCTTTTTGAACGTCCATGGATTGCAGGGATCCTGCTGGCGCTCGGCGGGTTCTTCCTGGGGCTGGGCCAGCCCATCACGATGTCCCTCGTAACCCAGGCGGTTCCACCGGCCTCACGGGGCGCGGCGCTTGCCCTTCGCCTGCTGGGAAACCGGATAGGACAGGTCACGCTGCCGGCCGCGGCCGGGCTGCTGGCCGCTCCGGTCGGGCCAAGCGGGGCGCTTTGGATGTCCTGCGTCGTCCTCGGCGCAGCCTGCCTTCGCTGGCCCGGAAAGAAGGAATAAAACCCTGGGCTTCGCAGCCCTCCCGGGGGTTCCCAGACGCGCACGGCGTGCCTATCGTTGATCCATGGGACTCCTGGTTCGGCGAGGCCCGCGCCTGCCGCCGGATGTTCCTCCAGGCCTGCCCCGTTTCCGGGGAAAGATTCCATTTCACAACGGCGGAAAGGAAGAACAATGGCTCACCACGAACCTTCGCTTGCACCCGAGGTGGCGGACCACCTGGCAGCGGCAATGAACGTCCCGGACATGCCCGGGCCGGCGCCCGTACGTTTCGGCGGTGCTCCGCAGCAAAACTCCTGGCCTGACGGCAAAGGCAAGCGCCGGCACCCCAAGGAACGGGGCGCCGGGCACGGCCGCATGGGCCACGAGGCCGCTGTGACGGCGGTCCACCGCACCAGCAGGCCGCAGATGCCGCATTCCTCGTAGGCTGCCGACACCCAAAAATGAAATCGACGCGCAGATTCCCTGGCGCCCACTGAATATCCGGTGCGCCAGGGAATCTGCGCGTCGCCAGGGAATATGCGGGTCGAAAACGCGGCGGCTCAGCCCTCCCGGACCACCTCGTCCGCGCCCTTATCCAGCCGCCAGCCCCGCCACACGGGGTGCCGCAGCCGACCGGGCCCGGTCCATTCGCTGTAGGCCACCTCGCCCACCAGCTGCGGCGTGATCCAGTGCGCGTCCGCGGAATCGGGCCGGGGGACGTCCTGGAAAGGGGACGTCTTCCGGGCCAGCCGGTCCACGGTCTGCCGGAGTTCCGCCAGTTCCCGGGTACTGAACCCGCTGCCCACCCTGCCCACGTACTGGAGTTTGTCGCCGTCGGGAATCCCTACCAGCAGTGAACCCACGGTGTCCTGGCGTCCGCCCTTCCCTGGCCGCCAGCCGCCCACCACCACTTCCTGCGTCTGCTCCACCTTGAGTTTGATCCAGGTGCGCGTCCGCTGTCCGCTGACGTAGCGGCTGTCCGTCCGCTTGGCCATCACGCCCTCGAGCCCCAGTTCCCTCGCGCTCTCCAGGATATGTTCCACCTTGTCGGGGAGAACCGGGGACAGTTCCACCGGACAGCCCTGGCCGAACGCGGCCGAGCCGAAGAACTCCTCCAGCCGGGCCCGGCGCTTGCTGAAGCCGAGACGGCGAAGGTCCGTGCCGCCGTCGTACAGCAGGTCGAAAAGGAGCAACCGCACGGGGACGGCCGCCTGCGCCTTGGCGACGTCGGCGGGCCGGGTCAGCTTCATCCGCCCCTGCAGCAGGCCGAAGTCGGGACGGCCGCCGGGGCCCGGCGCGATGATCTCGCCGTCGGCCACGAACGGCTGCTCCGGCCAGCACTTCCGGTCCGCCAGTTCGGGGTAGGTGCGGGTGACGTCGTTGCCGTTGCGGCTGAAGATCCGGATCCGGTCCCGGTCCGCCACCAGGACCGCGCGCACACCGTCCCACTTCAGTTCGTACCGCCAGTCGCTGCCCTGCAGGTCCGCGGTGTCGCCGGACGTGGCCATCATCGGGCGGAAGTCCAAGGGGTCGACGGCGGGTTCCCCACCTGAGGGGGCCGCCGCCCGGGGCCCTTCCTCCTGAGCCCGGGAGGCTGCCGCCGCGCCGTCCCGCGGCGCCGCGTCCTGGCGGGGGCCGCCCGCCCCAGCCGCAGGCCGCCGTCGTCCGCCCTTCTGCTCCTGGTCCATCAGGTGGATGAGCCACTGTCCCTCCGCGTCCCCGCCCTTCCCCCGGCCGGTGTGGATCAGCGCGAACTTCCTGGTCCCGCCCAGGCCGCCGCCCTCGGAACCGGTGAGGGTGGCGATGACCTCCTTGCCGTTGATCCATTTGTGCAGCTCGTAGGTGCCGTGGTCCCAGATGGTCACCTCGCCGGCACCGTACTCGCCTTTGGGAATGGTCCCTTCAAACGTGGCGTAGTCGAGCGGGTGGTCCTCCGTCTGCACCGCCAGGTGGTTCCGGCCGCCGGTCTCGGGGACGCCTTTGGGCAGCGCCCAGGAGACCAGTACGCCGTCGTGCTCCAGCCGGAAGTCGTAGTGCAGCCGGCTGGCGTGGTGTTCCTGGATCACGAAGGAATCCCCGCTGCCGCCCGCTCCGGTGAACGGCTCAGGCGTGGCGGCGGGGTCCCGCATGCTGCGGTATTTGGCGAGCCGTGGGTTGGAGTCACGGGACGCGCCGTCAGCGTCCGGGGTGCCTCCCGAGGCGTTGACGACGGCGGCGAACGGGTCCTTGCCGTCCCGCACCCGCCGCATCACTTCGCGGTAGTCGAGGTGCTTCAGGCTGGCTGAACCGATCTCCCGCCAGGTCCGCGGTGCTGCGACCAGGGGAGTGGGCCGGCCGCGGAGCGAGTAGGGGACCACCGTGGTCTTGGCGGCACTGTTCTGGCTCCAGTCCACCAGGACCTTGCCGGTGCGGAGCGTCTTCTTCATGTCGCTGACGGCCAGGTCCGGGTGGTCCGCTTCCAGGGCCCGGGCCAATTCCTTGGCGAACGCCGAAATCTGCTCCGAGGTCTGGGTTCGGTCCAGCGCCGCGTACAGGTGGATGCCCTTGCTGCCGCTCGTTACGGGGACCGGGTCCAGCCCCACGTCCTGCAGGATGGCCCGGGCAAGGAGCGCAACCTCGCGGCATTCGGCCAGCCCGGCGCCCTGGCCGGGGTCCAGGTCCAGCACCAGCCGGTCCGGGTTCAGCGCGTTGCCGTGGGAATCCACCTGCCACTGCGGCACGTGGATTTCGAGCGAGTTGATCTGCCCGAACCAGGCCAGCGTGGCCGGATCGTTGACCAGCGGGTAGGTGATGGTCCGTTCCTTGTGGGTGATCTCGGCCCGGGGCAGCCAGCCGGGGGCCGAGTCCTCCAGGTCCTTTTGGAAGAAGACCTCCCCCGGCTTGTCCGCCGTGCCCACCCCGTTGACCCAGCGCTTCCGGGTGGCCGGGCGGTTGGCCGCCGCCGGGATCAGGACATGGGCCACGGCCGCGTAGTAGGCCAGGACGTCCGCCTTGGTGGTGCCGGTCTCCGGATAGATGATCTTGTCCAGGTTGGTGAGGGTCAACTCCCGTCCGGCGACACGGACACGCTCCTTACTGCCGGCCATGGGGCTTCACCTCCGGCCCGGTGTGATGTTCACTTGAGGGATGAGAGCCATCTGGAAAGGTGCCATCGCGTTTGGGCTGGTCAACGTGCCCGTCAAGGTCTACAGCGCCACTGAGGATCATGACATCAGTCTGCACCAGGTCCACAACGCCGACGGCGGACGCATCCGTTACCAGCGGCGTTGCGAGGTCTGCAGCCAGGTCATCGACTACTCCGACATCGAAAAGGCGTATGAGGAAGACGGCCGCACCGTGGTGCTCTCCAAGGATGAGCTCAAGTCCATTCCGGCGGAGAACAGCCACGAAATCGAAGTGGTCCAGTTCGTCCCGTCGGAGCAGCTCGAGCCGATGATGTTCGAGAAGAGCTACTACCTGGAGCCGGATTCCAAGTCGCCCAAGGCCTACGTGCTGCTGCGCAAAGCCCTCGAGGACACGGACAGGGTGGCCATCGTGCAGTTCGCGCTGCGGGAAAAGACCCGGTTGGGCGCGCTGCGCATCAAGGACGACGTCCTGGTCCTGCAGTCGCTCCTCTGGCCGGACGAGGTGCGGGAGGTGGACTTCCCCGCGCTGGACACGTCCATCCGGATTTCCGCCCAGGAGCGCGAAATGTCCGCGGCACTTGTGGAGTCCATGGCGGCCGACTTCGAACCCGCGTCCTTCACGGACGAGTACCAGGTCCAGCTGCGCCAGCTCATCGAGGCCAAGCTGGAGCAGGGCGAGTCGCTGGATACCGAGGAGACCTTCGGCGCGGACGCAGGCGAGGGCGGCAAGGGCGAGGTCATCGACCTGATGGAGGCCCTCAAGCGGAGCCTCGACCGGAAGCGCGGCGCAGAGTCCGGTACGGGCTCCGATGGCGCGGAAGCGGACGACGACGGCGCGCACGAAGGCGGGGACGGCAAGGCTCCCGCGCGGCGCACTTCCCGGGCCAAGGCTTCGGAGGGCAAGGGAGCCGCCGCTGCCCAGGCCGGTGCGGCCAAGAGCAGCACAGCCAGGGCAAGCGCCCCGAAAACCAGCGCCTCGAAGACCAGCGCCTCGAAGAGTACGGCGTCGAAGTCCACGGCCAAGTCTCCGGGCAAGCGGGCGTCCAAGGGCGCCTGAGGTGCTCAGGAGTTTCGCAGGGCGGAGATGAGCTCGCCCTTCTTCTTCTTTGAGTAGCCGGTGAGTCCGATGTCCTTGGCCTTTGCCTTCAGCTGGGGAACGGTCCAGTCCTCGTAGCTGCCGGACTTGCCGCCCTTGTGCCCTACGGCGGAGCGGCCGCTCTTCGCTGCCGCGTTGGAGATCCGGGCGGCCTTTTGCTTGGACGCGCCGTCCTCGCGCAGTTCCTCGTACAGCCCGGGGTCCTTCAGGCTGGGGTTCTTCTTTGCCGGCATGGCGCCCTCCTCGGTTCGCAGCTGCTGATCTTCCCACGCTATGCGCGGGCCGGAGGCGATTCAAGGACCTTTCCGGCACCGAACCTTTACAGTCCGACGGCACGCGTCCACAATGAGTCGCATCGAGTCCGCGGAGGTGCCCTCCGCGGGAGAGGATCCGGGATGAGCCACACCAAGGACACGGACCAGGCGGAGCAGGCGGCGGAAGCGGACCGTGCGCTCAAGCAGAAGCACCGGGCCATGTGGGCCTCGGGAGACTACCCGGCACTCGCCGGCGAGCTGGTCAGCGAACTCGGCGCCGTCCTGGTGGAAGCCTGCGGCATCAGGGCACGCCAGCGTGTCCTGGACGTGGCTGCCGGGGCGGGGAACGCCGCCATCCCGGCGGCCATGCTGGGCGCGCGTGTGGTCGCCTCGGACCTCACCCCCGAGCTGTTCGAGGCCGGCCGTCGGCAGGCTGCCGGACGCGGCGTCAGCGTCGAGTGGGTGGAAGCGGACGCGGAAGCCCTCCCGTTCGATGCAGGCGCTTTCGACGCCGTGATCTCCTGCGTGGGCGTCATGTTCGCCCCGCACCACCAGGACGCTGCGGACGAACTGGTCCGCGTGTGTGCGCCCGGCGGCACCATCGGCCTGCTGAACTGGACGCCGGAAAGCTTCGTGGGGCAAATGTTCACGGCCATGAAGCCGTTCGCCCCGCCGCCCCCGCCTGGTGCCCAGCCGCCGCCGCTCTGGGGGAACGAAGAACATGTCCGGTCGCTGCTGGGGAACCGGGTCACAGATGTGCATGCCCGCCGACGGCAGCTCGCCGTCCGCAGCTTCCCCGGCCCGGAGGACTTCGTCCGTTATTTCAAGTCGCACTACGGTCCCACCATCGCCGTCTACAAGAACCTGGCCGGTGAGGCGGACAAGGTCAAGGCGCTGGACCAGGCCCTCACCGATCTGGCCGAGGCCTTTGGTGACGCCCATGGGGACACCCCTTTCCAGATGGAATGGGAGTACCTGCTTCTCACCGCGAAGAAGGCCCGCTGAGCGGGGGCGCATAAACCGCGGAAGCCGCCGTCGGGCGCTTCTTCCGGGGAAAATCACCGGAAAAACGTCCGACGGCGGCCGCCGGGTCAGGTGCGCTGGCGCACCGGCGCCGCTACTCGGCGTCGTGGTCCGTTTCCAGGATCTGGACCAGGCGGTCCAGGGCGCCGTCCGCGCCCTCGCCCTCGGCGCGGAGGACCACCACGTCGCCGTGGGCGGCACCCAGGCTCATGAGGGACAGGATGCTGGCAGCGTCCATGGCCTCGTCAGCGGGCTCGCCTTCGCGGGCGATCGTGATGTCCAGGTCGAACTCTCCGGCTGCCTCGGCGAAGATCGCGGCAGGGCGGGCGTGCAGGCCAACCCGGCTGGCGACTGTTGCGGTGCGTTCTGGCATTCTTGCTCCTTTGGCTAGCGGCCCCTGTGGTGCGTGGGGGCCGTTGGGATTGGGGGGTGCTGCGGGGTCAGACCGTCGCGGGAACGGTTTCCACCGTAGCAGTGCTCTTCGGGGCGGCCCAGCGCTTGAGCGCGATCACTGCCAGAGCCGTCACAATCGTTCCGGCGACGATCGAGACCACGAACATCAGGAAGCTCTCGATGGCGAAGAACACGAAGATGCCGCCGTGGGGTGCCTGCGACGTGACACCGAACGCCATGCTCAGCGCTCCGGTCAGGGCGCCGCCCAGCATGCTGGCGGGAAGGACGCGCAGCGGGTCGGCAGCAGCGAACGGGATGGCGCCTTCGGAGATGAAGGACGCGCCCAGCAGCCAGGCTGCCTTGCCGTTCTCGCGCTCGGCCAGGCTGAAGAGCTTGCGGTCCAGCACGGTGGCCAGTGCCATGGCCAGTGGCGGAACCATGCCTGCAGCCATAACCGCGGCCATGATCTGCCACGGGGCCTGGTTGTCCGCGCTGCCCGCGCTGAGGCCGGCAACGGCGAAGGCGTAGGCCACCTTGTTCACGGGGCCGCCCAGGTCGAAGCACATCATGAGGCCCAGGATGACTCCCAGGATGATGGCAGAGGCTCCGGTCATGCCGGACAGCCAGCCGTTGAGGCCTGCGGTGATGCCCGCTATGGGCCCACCGAGCACCAGGAACATCAGGCCGGAAGCCACGATGGAGGCCAGCAGCGGGATGATCACCACGGGCATCAGGCCACGCAGCCAGCGCGGTACCTGCCAGGTCCCGATCAGGTGGGCGACGTAGCCGGCCAGCAGGCCGCCCACGATGCCGCCCAGGAAGCCGGCGCCCATGAATCCGGCAACGGCGCCGGCAACGAAGCCCGGGGCGATGCCGGGACGGTCGGCGATGGCGTAGGCGATGTAGCCTGCCAGGGCCGGGACCAGGAAGCCCATGGACAGCGCACCTATCTTGAAGAACACCGCGCCCAGATACGCAGCAAGGCCGCCTTCAGGGAGGTTGCCGAAGCTGTTCTCCACTACCACCTTGTCCGCGACGTCCGTGATGTCGTAGCCGCCCAGCAGGAAGCCCAGGGCGATGAGCAGGCCACCGCCGGCAACGAACGGAATCATGTAGCTGACGCCGGTGAGGAGCGCACGCTTGAGCTTCTGGCCGATGTGCTCGCCCTTCTCGCTGGCTGCACGTTCCGCCTGTTCCTCGGCGCCGAAGTGCGGGACCCGGCGGGCGTGCGGGTCCGTGGCGGCCGCGAGGGCTTCCTGGACCATCTTGGCGGGTTCGTCGATGCCGCGCTTCACGGGTGCGTTGATGACGGGCTTGCCGGCGAAGCGCTCCTTGCCGCGCACGTCCACGTCCACTGCGAAGATCACGGCGTCCGCGGCGGCGATGACGGCCGGGTCCAACGGCTTGGCGCCGGAGGAACCCTGCGTCTCCACCTGCAGGTCCACGCCGGCTTCCCGGGCTGCTGCCACGAGCGAGTCGGCTGCCATGTAGGTGTGGGCGATGCCGGTGGGGCATGCGGTGACTGCTACGAGGCGCTTGGGTGCTGCAGCGGTGGGGGTAGGGGCGCCGCCGTCGGTAATGGGGGCAGGTGCGGCGTCAACCGGGGCGGCGGCTGCGTGCGTGGCCGGCTTGTCGGCCAGGGCGCCATCCACCAGCGCCACGATCTCTTCCTCGGAAGACGCGGCACGCAGCGCGGCCGTGAAGTCCTTCTTGATAAGCGAACGGGCCAGCTTCGAGAGCAGCTTCAGGTGTTCCTGGTCCGCTCCGTCCGGGGCCGCGATGAAGAACACCAGGTCGGCGGGGCCGTCCTTGGCCCCGAAGTCCACCTTCGGGTTCAGGCGGGCCATGGCCAGGGCGGGCTCGGTGACGGCCGCGGACCGGCAGTGCGGAATGGCAATGCCGCCGGGGATGCCTGTGGCGGTTTTCTGTTCACGGGCGTAGGCGTCCGCGAAGAGGCCTTCAACTTCGGACGCGCGTCCGGCGGCAGCAACCTTGCTTGCCAGGTGCCGGATCACCGTCTCAGGTGCATTGCCCAGGTTCTGGTCGAGCTCGACCAGTTCCGTGGTGATGAGCTGGGTCACTGTCAATCCTTTCGAAGGGCCGTGATGGTTACGGCATCCGGGGTGGTTTGGTTGACTGCCGGAACAGTGGATCCGGGCAGGGAAGCGGCGGCGGCACCGTGGGCCACCGCCTGTCGGAGGCAATCAGCCGGGGCGGCACCCCGGCCGTGGGCGAGCAGGTAGCCGGCCAGCGCGGAGTCGCCCGCGCCCACCGTGCTCACGGCGGCGACCGGCGGATGCGTGGCCAGCCACGCGCCGTCGGCCGTTACAAGGACAGCTCCCTTGGATCCGAGAGTTGCCAGCACAGCACCCACACCGGAACGCACGACGGCGGCGGCGGCCTGGGCGGCTGCCTCCGGATCCGCTTCGAGCTGGTCAGCGGTGGCCGGGGCGAAGCCTGCTGCAGCAGCCAGTTCCGCCAGTTCTTCGGCATTGGGCTTCAGGAGGTCCGGCATGCCGGCCGCACCGCCGGAAACGGCTGCGGCGAGTGGCTGCCCGGACGAGTCGACGGCAACGAGTGGGGCCGCGCCGTCGTCCGTGGAACGCAGGCGGCGCGTCACGGTGGCATAGAAATCCGCGGGGAATCCGGGCGGGAGCGAGCCTGCCAGGACCACCCAGCGGGCGCCGCGGGAGCGTTCCAGCAGCAGCGTGATCAGGGCTTCCTGCTGGCTTTCGTCCAGCGCGGGCCCGGGTTCGTTGATCTTGGTGGTCACGCCGCCCGGCTCGGTGAGCGCTACGTTGGTGCGGAGCGGTTCGGCGATGGGCAGGGAGACGAAGGGGACGGCCTGTTCGCGCAGCCCGGCCAGGACCGGATCGCCGTCCGCGCCGGGCAGCACGGCCACGGAGTCCAGGCCGGAGGCCACCAGCGCGCGGGAGACGTTGACGCCTTTGCCGCCGGATTCCTGGCTGACGGAGACGGCCCGCTGCACTTCGCCGCGCTCCAGCGGGCCGGGGAGCGCCACCGTGCGGTCCAGGCTGGGGTTGGCCGTGAAAGTGACGATCATGCGATCACCACGTCAACGCCGGCCTCATCCAGGGCGGCCGCGAGTTCGGGGCCAGGTTCGCTGTCTGTAATCAAGGTATCCAGGTCTTTCAGGGAGGCGAACTGGACCAGGGTTTCCGCGTCCAGCTTGGAGGAATCGGCCAGCACCACGATGCGGCGGGCCGAGTGGACGAAAGCGGCCTTGACGGCGGCTTCTTCGGCGTCCGGGGTGCTCAGGCCGAAGGTGGCGTGCACGCCGTTGGTGCCCACGAACGCGATGTCCGGGCGGATACGGGCCGCGGCTTCCACCGTCCCGTGCCCCACCGCGACCTGCGTCAGGCCGCGGACCCGGCCGCCCAGGATCTGCAGTGCGATCCCGGGGACAGCGGACAGCTTTGCGGCGATCGGGACGGCGTGGGTGATGGCCACCAGCTCGGCGCCATCGGCAGGCCGGGCTTCGGGAAGGCGCCCTTCGGAAGGTACGACGGCGGCGCGCCTGGCCAGCAGGCCGGCCAGTACTTCGGTGGTGGTTCCGCCGTCGAGCAGGATACTGGCGTGTGAGTTGCGGGGAACCAGGGCCAGCGCGGCTTCGGCGATGCGGACCTTCTGGTCGGGACGCTGGATGGCGCGGGCCGTGACGCTCTCCTCGGTGGTGCTGAACCGGTCAGGGGCTACGGCGCCGCCGTGGACGCGGCGGACGGTGCCGGCGCTCTCCAGCGCGGCGAGGTCCCGGCGGACGGTTTCGGTGGTGATGCTGAAGCGCTCGGCCAGCAGGGTGACGCTGACCCTGCCGTTGCCGGCCACCAGGTCGGCAATCTTCTGCTGGCGCTCCTCGGCAAACACATACCCTCCATTGCGTAGTTCCGGCGTGGTGACTCGCATCACATGATGTTGAGATACTTGACTTTATCTTTGAATCTGTTGGTTTGTCAACGGAAACCAACACGAAACCAAATGGAGGAGTGGTTGTTACTTTTCTCCCGCCAGCCGGCCGTTGCTCCCGAAAAGCGAAGCGGCAGAAGTCCGACAGGCGGGGAAGCGAACGGGCCTTTAAAAGGCGGGAGCCGGGCCGGACCATTGCGTTGGTCCGGCCCGGCTTCGCGGGGTCGCTGTTCCGGGGCTAGAGTTCGCCGTCGCGGCTTTCGTTGCGGGTGATGCGCTCGCCGGTGGCCGGATCCACCACCGACCTGGTTTCGCTGACCCGGCGGCTGCGTCCGGGCGAGGCCAGAACCAGGGACACGACCAGCCCGATCACACCCACAACCATCAGGATGTAGCCGACGAGGACCTGGTCAATAAAGGGGATCAGTCCCGGGGCTACAGCCCAAGCGAGGATGGCGCCCAGGGCGATGAGGAAAATTGAGGAACCGATTCTCATGACGTACTCCTTCGTGTCCGCGGCGGCGGAGCCAGTAGGTGTTACTGCCGGTGTGTCGAATTCTGCCTGCAAGCGTCACGGTACCGCGCCCCTCGGGCTGATTCAATGACCCGCGCCGGCACGGAAGGGCCAGGTCAGGGCGGCCTCGCTAGTATGGCCCCATGGAAACTGTGGTGTGGTCACGCCCCGAACACCAGCGGGCAGGAACACCTCTGCTGGTGATGATGCACGGCTACGGCACGGACGAATCGAGCATGGTCCGGCTCTTCGATTACCTCCCCGCGGGGTTCACCTGCGCGGCGCTCCGTGCCCCGATGCCGGTGGGAGACCACTACGGCTGGTTCCTCCTGGACTACTTCCTGGCCAACGATTTCGCGGACGTGGTCCGCGTCAGCAACGCCGTGCACGCCTGGGTGGAATCCTTCCGGGGCGGGCACAGCAGCGTGAGCCTGCTGGGCTATTCGCAGGGAATGGCCATGGCGAGCACCCTCCTGCGCCTGCACCCCGCGGACTACCGGGCGGTGGTGGGACTGTCCGGTTTCGTGCTCAACAATGAGCTCCTCGCCTTGACCGATTCGTTTGAGGCCAGGCCGCCGTTCTTCTGGGGCCGGGACAAAGCCGATATGGTGATCAACCCGGACGCCGTTCATTACACGGCCGAATGGCTGGAAGCGCACACCCAGCTGACCGCGCGGACCTACCCCGGAATGGGCCATGCGATGTCCAAACGGGAGATGGCGGACGTGTCCGCATTCCTCCGCCACTACGTCCCGGGCTGAAGGTGGGGAAAAAACAGTTGCCAGCCAAATTTGTAAGCGCTTACACTCTACTTCGGCCGCGACCGCGGCTAATCGACCGGGGGACTAAGGACACTGCACTGCTGATGACTGAACACAATGCAACCGATGCCCCCGCCTGGACCGGCGCCTCCGGCATCCTCTTCGACCTCGATGGCGTACTCACCCCCACCGCCACCGTGCACGAAAAGGCCTGGCAGGAACTCTTCGAGGGGTACCTTGCCGCACACCCGGAAGCCCGGGCCTACAGCGAAAGCGACTACTTCGACCACATCGACGGCAAGCCCCGGTTCGACGGTGTGCGTGACTTCCTCGCCTCGCGCGGGATCACGCTCCCGGAGGGACCCCTGGACGACGACCCGGCCAATGCCACCGTGCAGGGTCTGGGAAACCGGAAGAACGCGGTCTTCAACGAGATCGTCAGCGCCGGAGTCGAGCCGTTCGAAGGATCGGTACGATTCCTGGAAGCCGCGCTGGCCCGCGGACTGAAAGTCGCCGTCGTCTCCTCCTCCCGGAACGCCCCGGCGGTCCTCGAGGCCGCCGGCCTGAGCCACCATTTCCCCGTGGTGGTTGACGGCGTGGTCGCAGCCCGCGAAGGCCTCCCCGGCAAGCCGGACCCCGCCACCTATGAGTACGCCGCCCGGCTGCTGGGGCTGCCCGGCAAGGAATGCGTTGTGGTGGAAGACGCCGTTTCCGGTGTCCAGGCCGGCCGTGCGGGGTCGTTCCACTCGGTCATCGGCGTGGACCGCGGCGCCGGCCGGCAGGTCCTGCTCGACGCCGGAGCCACGCTGGTGGTCAACGACCTGCAGGAACTCGTTCCCTAGATCCGCAGCGGCGCCCTCCCCCCAAGACGCCACAGCCCCGAACCGCCGCACCCCGGCACCACCCCGGCACCACCCCGAATACTTGCCCGGCCACGAACCGGCAGCACAGCCGACCGCCAAAGGACCCCAACACCATGGCACTCATCACCGCGGACCGCGAAAGGTTCCCCGACACCCCCTGGCAGCTCGTGGAAACACGGCACGAACCAGGAAGCGCCGGCACCCTGGAAACCCTCTTTGCCCTGGGCAACGGTCATCTTGGCATCCGCGGGGCCCACTGGACCCCGGCCGATGCGGAGCTGCCCGGGACGTTCATCAACGGACTGCACGAGACCTGGGACATCAAGCACGCCGAAAACGCCTTCGGCTTCGCCCGGACCGGCCAGCGCATCATCTATGTCCCCGATGCGAACAACTTCACCATCGTGGTGGACGGCGAGGCGCTTAGCCTGGCCGAGTCCGAGGTGCTGGATTACCGCCGCTCCGTCGACTTTTCCACCGGCGTCTACGAATGCCGCGTCACCTGGCTGTGCCGGTCCGGGGCTACCGTGACCACCACCGAACGCCGGGCTGTGGGCTACCGCTCGCGCGGAAGCCTGGGCATTTCCCTGGACGTGGACACGGACCGGCTGGTGTCGCTGGACGTGACATCCTCGGTCATTAACCGCCAGGACCAGCCTGTGGAGGACCACTCCGAGCATGATCCCCGCCGTTCCGGCCGGCACGCAGGGCGGGTGCTCCAGCCGGTGCGGCTCGACGGCGGCGACGGTTCCCTGCGGCTCTCCTGGCAGACCGCCGCCTCCGGGCAGCGCGTCGGGGTGGCCGTGGACCACTGGACGTCCGCGGGCCACCAGCCGTTTGAGACGAAGGTGGACCAGGACGACAGCAACGTCCGCTACGTCCTGGCCGTCACCGCGGAGGAACCGTTCCGGCTGGAGAAGAGCGTCGGCTACGCGGCCGTTTTCGATGCGCACGATGACCCCACGGATGCAGCCGAAGCCGCCGAGGCCGGCCTGCTCCCCGTCCTGGACGTTTTTGCCGAGAGCGCGGCGCACTACGGCGCCTATTGGGCGACCTCTGACATCGAGGTGGACGGCCAGCCGGGGCTCCAGCAGGCCATCCGCTGGAACCTGTTCCAGTTGGCACAGGCAACAGCCCGGGCAGACGTGGCCGGCATCCCGGCCAAGGGCGTCACGGGTTCCGGCTACGAGGGCCACTACTTCTGGGACCAGGAGGTCTATCTCCTGCCCTACCTCACGTACACCAATCCCGACGGCGCCCGCCAGGTCCTTGAGTTCCGTCACGGAATGCTTCCCGAGGCGCGGGTCCGCGCCAAGGAACTGAGCGTTGACGGCGCACTGTTCCCGTGGCGCACCATCAACGGGCTGGAGGCCAGCGCCTACTACGCTGCCGGCACCGCCCAGTTCCACATCGCCGCGGCGATTGCGTTCGCCACCAACCGCTACCTCTGGGCCACCGAAGACATTGCGTTCCGGACCGGGATGGGCGCGGAGCTCCTGATCGAAACCGCCCGCATGTGGGTCTCCCTGGGCTTCTTCGGCAAGGACGGGCTCTTCCACATCCACGGGGTTACCGGCCCGGACGAGTACACGGCCGTGGTCAACGACAACCTCTACACCAATGTCATGGCCCGCTTTAACCTTCGCGCCGCCGCGGCCCTGGAGCACGCGGGCATCACCCAGGAGGAGCGCCAGCTCTGGCAGGCTGCCGCGGACCGGATGCACCTGCCCTTCGACGACCGCATGCAGGTGTACTCGCAGGACAACGACTTCATGACGCTCGAAGGGTGGGACTGGGACACCCCGCGCTCGAAGTATCCGCTGCTGCTGCACTTCCACCCCCTGGTCATCTACCGCCACCAGGTCCTGAAGCAGGCCGACACGGTGCTGGCGATGTTCCTGCAGTGGCAGGACTTCACCGCGGAGGAGAAGCAGCGCGCCTTCGATTTCTACGATCCCATCACCACCGGCGACTCCACACTGTCCGCCTGCGTGCAGGGCATCATGGCCGCCGAGGTGGGCTATTCGCGCGAAGCGCTGGCACACTTCACGAACGCCGCATTCATCGACCTCGATGACACGCACGGGAACACGATCGACGGTGTGCACATCGCCTCCACCGGCGGCGTGTGGAGCTCGCTGGTCTGCGGCTTTGCTGGCCTGCGCGACCAGGGTCCGGTGCCGTTCTTTGACCCGCGCCTTCCGGCCTCGTGGGACGGCCTGTCATTCCACCTCCGGATCCGCGGCAGGCTCCTCCGGGTAACGCTCGACGCCGGTTCCCTCACCCTGGTGGTCCAGGAGGGCGAACCGCTCGAGGTGGACGTACGGGCGCAGCTGCTCACCGTGGGCTCCGCGCCGGTGAAGGTGGCGCTGGACCCGGTCAGTGTGCCCGAGGCGACAGTCTTCCCGAGCCAGCTGCCGACGTCGAGCATTCCCGTAGTGCGCGGCCGCGGCTGACCGCCGGGGAGCGGGAGCTGGCGCCGCTTGCGTCAGTCTCCCACCGCCGTCGTGCTTTCCATCCCGGCGGCCTGGACAAGGGGGTGCGCGAGTTCATCGTCCGGCATCCGGGCGGCGGCCACCGCGACGATCGCCATGACCGGGCCTACGCCCCCGGCCACCAGGAAAATCAGCCAGATGGGCAGCACCTCGGCGGCGGGGCCGGCCAGCGCCATGGACACCGGCATGAGCGCGAGTGAGACGAAAAAGTCCAGGCTGGACACCCGGCCCAGCAGCTGCGGCGGCACGCGCCGCTGCAGCAGGGTGCCCCAGATGACCATGCCCACGCTGCCGGTGGCGCCGAAGACGAACAGTGCCGCGGCAACGGCCCAGAAGCTGTCCATGATTCCGACGGCGGCCAGCGGCAGGGTGCCCGCGCCCCACGCCGCCATCATCACCGTGAGGTAGCGGCGGGGGAGCGGCAGCGATGCGGTGAGGAGCGAGCCGAGCGCCGAGCCCGCTCCGAGGACGGCGAGCAGAAAGCCGAACATGCGGGAGTCGCCGCCCAGCTGGTCGCGCACCACGAAGGGAATCAGCACTTCGATGGGGCCGATCAGGAACAGCACCGAAATGCAGGCCCAGAGCAGCGTCCAGAGGAGCCAGGGCGTGCGGACTGTGTACGCGACGCCCTCGCGGAGGTTCTGGACGAAGGTGGATTTCGACGCGGCCTCAGTGCCCTCCTCCGTTCGGGGCGCCGCCAGGGCGTGCCGGCCCAGGAAATTCAGCACGATGAACGCCGCCAGGTGGCACACAGCCACCGCTGTCACCGCGTGCGACGGCGACAGTGCCGCCACCACGATGCCCGCCACCGCCGGGCCGGCAGCCTGCTGCAGCACCGGGCGCATGGTCCCTTCCAGCCCGTTCGCGGCCAGGAGGTCGCCGGGCGGAAGGATGCGCGGCAGGATGGCGGAGTAGGCCGGAAAGAAGAAGGCCGCGCCCACGCCCAGCACGAACGCGCCGAGTGCCAGATGCCAGACCTGCAGCAGCCCGGCCATAGCCAGTCCGCTCACGGCGGCGATGACCCCCAGGTTGGTCCCCTCCACCGCGATAATGAGCCGGCGCTGCGGAACCCGGTCCGCCGCGATCCCGCCGGCCAGCACGAACGCCACCAGGCCAACGCTGCCGGCGGCCGCCACCGTGGACAGTTCCAGCGGGCCGCCGCCCAGGTGGATCACCTCGTAGACCATGGCCACGGCCCACATGCCCGAGCCGAAAATCGAGATGGCCAAAGCCGCGGTCAGGACCCGGTATTCACGGTGGGCAAACGGCCGCAGGGCCTTGGGGGTGGGCATCCCCCAATTCTAGTTCCGCCCTCCTGCCGCGTTGTGGTGTCAGCGGGCCAGGAGGCTGGCGGCTTCCTGGCGGGTGGTGCCGGAGTCCTGGATGCCTTCGGCGATGTGGGCGAGGTGTTCGGGGATTTCGCGGCCC
>NZ_JBIVQC010000004.1:0-269731 GCF_044754925.1 Pseudarthrobacter sp. NPDC092424
CACCACGGGGTGGCGGCACAGCAAATCCAACCAATTCATAAAAAATCGGTATCAATAAACTTGGCACACTATTGAGTTCTCAAACAACAGACACATTCGAATATTCCCGAAGCAATTCATTCAATGAATTCCGCTTCGTATTTCTTCGCTGCGATGTTTTTATCTTATTTCATCTTCATTCGCTTTTGCAAATCCGGTTGTTTTCCCGGAATTCACCCGGTCGAGATGAATCCGCCCAGCAAAATGTCGAAGAATTCTTCAATCCGTGCCCTGCACGGCCAAGAATCGCTTCTCATTTGTTGGGGGTTTGTCACCGCTCAGCGGCGGCGACTCAGAAAACAATACACGCCCCTCCGCGGCCGTGCAAATCGGCTTCGGAGGGGCGTGCATCGGGCGGGCCGGCAGGCTGCCGGCCTAGGGAACGAGGACCTCGACAGTGGCAAGGTTCTTCTTGCCCCGGCGGAGCAGGAGGTACTGCCCATGGAGCAGTTCGGACTCCGAAATAACGGCCTCGGGGTCCAGCACCTTCTCGTTATTCACGTAGGCACCACCCTCCCCCACAGTGCGCCGGGCTGCGGACTTGCTGTCCGACAAGCCGGAGGCGACGAGCAAGTCGATGATTCCGAGGGCGTCCACCTGGACCGTCGCGGAAGGAAGTTCGGAGGTGGCTGCCTGCAGGGTCTGCTTGTCCAATGCGGAGAGGTCGCCATTGCCGAACAGGGCGGCGGAGGCGGCGATGACCTTTTCCGTAGCCGCGACACCATGGACCAGCGAAGTCACTTCGAAGGCAAGCTTCCGCTGGCCCTCACGGGCAAACGGGCGCTCCGCCACGGCGGCCGCGATTTCCTCGATCTCGGCGCGCGAGAGAAAGGTGAAGACCTTCAGCCGGTCCACCACGTCAGCGTCGGCCGTGTTCAGCCAGAACTGGTAGAAGGCGTACGGGCTGCACATGCCGGCATCGAGCCAGATCGCATTGCCCTCGCTCTTGCCGAACTTGGTGCCGTCCGAATTGGTGATGAGCGGGGTTCCCAGCGCGTGGACGCTCTTGCCTTCCACCTTGCGGATCAGTTCCGTGCCGCTGGTGAGGTTGCCCCACTGGTCAGAGCCGCCGGTCTGCAGGACACAGCCGTATTCGCGGTACAACTCTAGGTAGTCCATGCCTTGCAGGATCTGGTAGCTGAACTCGGTATAGCTGATGCCCTCATCCGAGCTCAGGCGCGAGGCCACGGCGTCCTTGCGGAGCATGGTTCCGACGCGGTAGTGCTTGCCCACCTCGCGCAGGAAGTCGATCGCGCTTAGCGGCGCGGTCCAGTCCAGGTTGTTGACCATCCGGGCGGCATTGCCGCCCTCGAAGCTGAGGAAACGGCGGACCTGGGCCTGGAGGTACCCAACCCACTCAGCAACGGTGTCCTTGGTGTTCAATGTGCGCTCCGCCGTCGGACGCGGATCGCCGATCATGCCGGTGGAACCGCCCACCAGGCCGAGGGGCCGGTGCCCCGCCAGTTGGAGCCGGCGCATCAGGAGCAGCTGGACCAGGTTGCCCAGGTGCAGGCTCGGAGCGGTGGGGTCGAAGCCGCAATAATACGTAACCGGTTCACCGGCGAGGAGCTTTTCCAGCTCCTCTTCGTCGGTGGAGACATGGACCAGTCCACGCCACTTCAGCTCCTGCCAGATATTGGCAAAGGTCGGGTCGTTCTGCTGCGATTCGAGGCTGCTTAGTTCTGGCACGCCTTCTAAGTTAGCAGGATTGCCGGCGGCCCCATCAGCGCAGCGTACCGCCCCCGATATCAGCGGACGATGCCGGCAGGGACCGGCCGGCCGGCGATCAACCGCAGGCGCTGCGTGGCACGGGTCATGGCGACGTACAGGTCCCCCACCTTGCCGTGCTCATGGTTGAGCATCATGGCAGGCTCCAGGATCACCACGCCGTCGAACTCCAGGCCCTTGGCCTCCCGTGGGCTGATCACCACAATGTCCTGCTCATAGCTGCCCGCACCGTTGCCGATGCGCCGGCCGTAGGAGGCGCGCAGGGCTGAAGCAGCTTCAGCGAGAAGGGGGCCGTCGGCAATCACCGCAAGCAGGCCGCCGTCTAGCGCTGCAAGCTCCTCCGGCAGTACCTCCACCAGGCGGTCCACCAGCGCACCCGGCTCCACCTGGTCCACGACCGGTGCCCAGCGGCCCTCCCGGACCGCCTTGGGCGCCGACACCACCAGGCCGGCCGCGTTGGCCATCCGCACCGCGGCCTCGGCGATTTGTGTGGGCGTGCGGTAGTTGACGGTCAGCTCCTCCAGCTGCCAGCGTTCCCCGAACATGGGCGCCAGCGCGCCCTGCCACGAGTTGGCGCCGGCCACGGAGCTGGTTTGGGCAATGTCACCCACGATGGTGAAGGACTTCAGCGGGCACCGGCGCACCAGCAGCCGCCACTGCATCGGGGACAGCTCCTGGGCCTCGTCCACCACGATGTGCCCGAACGCCCAGGTCCGGTCCGTGGTGGCCCGCTCGGCCGCGGTAAGCCTGGCCTCACGCTCCTGGTTCTGCTCCATCAGGTCCTCAGCCGTCATCAGCGCATCGACGCCGGCCGTTTCCATGTTGACCAGGGTCTGCTTTGCGTTGGCCAGGTCCCGGGCGCGGTCGTGCTCCTGCTGGGCCAGGCCGCGGCCGGCCGCCGGGTCGAGTTCGCCGAGCAGTTCGGCTGCCTCGTCCAGCAGCGGGACGTCGGATTCGGTCCAGCGGGCGTCCGCCGGCCGCAGCAGCAGTTTCCGTTCGCCGGGAGACATGTGCGGGGTGCAGAACTCCAGTACGGCGGGCTTGCTGAACAGCTCGGAAATCAGCTTCTCCGGCGTCATGGGCATCCAGCAGAGGTTCAGCGCGATCCGCACGTCCCGGGCGGTGCGGACATCCTCAGCCAGATAGGAGCGGTCCGCGTTGTTGCCGATGTTCCCGGCCTCGACCATGTCCGTCAGCTGTTCGGTCAGCTCACGCAACAGGATCTTCACGAAGGTCACCCTGGCCTCGTTGTACGGCTTTCCGGTGGAACGGGCGCGTTCACGGGCGCGGCGCACCTGGCGCGGGGTCAGCACCAGCTTGCGGCCGTCCACCTCCAGGATCTGGTTCGCGGCCGGGACCCGCTGCCGGTTGGAGACGGCGTTGGCCACCACGGTGGCCATGTCCAGGCGTCCCTTGATGGCGGCAACGGCGGCTTCCGGTTCCGGGACCGCCTGGATGCCCGGCATGAGCCGGCCAAGGCTGGCCATCACGACGCCCGTTTCGCCCAGCGAGGGCAGCACCCGCTCGATGTATTTCATGAACGACGACGACGGGCCCACCAGCAGGACACCTGCGCTCTTGAGCCGGTCCCGGTGGGTGTAGAGGAGGTAGGCGGCACGGTGCAGCGCCACGGCGGTCTTGCCGGTACCCGGCCCGCCCTGCACCACGAGGGCGCCGGAGATGGAGGAGCGGATGATCCGGTCCTGTTCGGACTGGATGGTGCTGACGATGTCGGACATGCGGCCGGTCCGCTTCGAGTTCAGCGCCGCCAGCAGGGCACCTTCGCCCTGGAGCGATTCGTTGTCCGCGAGCATGGAGGCGTCCAGGACGTCGTCCTCAATGGCCTTGACCTCGCGGCCCTGCAGGATCAGGTGCCGGCGGCGCCGCACGCCCTGGCGGTCAAAAGCGGTGGCCTGGTAGAAGTGGCCGGCTTCCGGCGCGCGCCAGTCCACCATGAGCCGCTGCAGGTCCTCGGTGGACAGGCCGATACGGCCGATGTACTGCGCTTCCCCCGAGTCCAGGTCCAGACGGCCGAACACCAGCCGGTCATCCACGGCGTCCAACTGCGCCAGGCGGTCCTCGTAGAGGGCTGCGAACGCGTCACGTTCGGAAACATTCTGCATGGTGCCCACGGCTCCGGCCCGGCGGACCTGCGCGAGCTGCCGGCGTTTTTCCTCGCGGAGCTCTTCAAGCCGGGCATACAGGCCGGCCACGTACTCCCGTTCGTGGGCCAAATCCGCGTCGAGCATTAACGTTCCCCTATCGCAAAAGACAGACCTATCATTCTACAACCATTTCCGTTAACGGTCGCCAAACGTGTTCGGTCTGACCTTCACCGGGCGGGCTTTGGCGGCCTTGTACCGGGACACGGTGGGATCGCCCGTGATCCAGTACCGCCATGCGTACTGCTCCGACCCTCCCGCGCCGGATACCCCCACCCGCGGTCCGGAACTGACCGCCTCAGCCGCGCGGGGCGGAAGCACCAGCGCGAAAGGGGGCGCCAGGGCATCCCGGCCGCTGTCCGCCGTCGTAAGCCCCAGCGCCTTGGCGAGCCGCGCGGGGCCGCTGGCAAGATCCGCGGCGGTCCTGGACGTGTGCCGGCGCTTCCTGGCCAGCTCGAGGCCGTCTACGATTTCACCGGCCCGCAGCAGCAGGGCCGAGGCTGTGCCCGGAGGCCCGCACACGATGTTGGTGCAGTGGTGCATTCCGTACGTGAAGTAAACGTAGAGGTGACCGGCCGGACCGAACATGGGGGCGTTGCGCGGTGTGGGGCCGCGGTACGTGTGGGAGCCTGGGTCCGGATGAAGCGAATCCTCCGGCCCCAGGTACGCCTCCACCTCGGTCAGCCGGACGGACACCGGACCTTCGCGTGATTCATGCGTCAGGACGGCGCCGAGCAGCAGCGGGGCAAGGTCGCGGGCATCTCCGGACAGCATCCGGCGCAGGTCTTCCGGGTCTGTAGGCAACTGGTCACTCATGGGCAGACTCTATCGAGGACGGCAGCACTTCGCCCTTCGGAGCCGTGTCCGATTTCCGCTAGGTGCAGCCTCCGCGGGCTGGCAGGATGGAGGCATGGATTTCTGGCAGCGCTACCGGGCCATCGACGCCCGGGATACCCGCTTCGACGGACAGTTCTACACTGCCGTGCGGACCACGGGCATCTACTGCCGCCCGTCGTGCCCGGCGCGGACCCCCAAAGCGGAGAACGTCACCTTCTACGAGACGTCCGCGGCGGCGCACGACGCCGGCTACCGGGCCTGCAAGCGGTGCCTCCCCGAAGCGGTCCCCGGCACCCCGGCGTGGAACCAACGCCAGGACGTCGCCGGACGCGCCATGCGCCTGATCAACGACGGTGTGGTGAACCGGGACGGAGTGGCGGGGCTTGCCGCACGGCTGGGCTACTCCGCACGGCAGCTTAACCGGATCCTCACCCAGGAACTCGGCGCCGGCCCTTTATCGCTGGCCCGGGCCGGCCGCGCCCAGACCGCACGAACACTGCTGGTGTCCACGTCCATGAAGCTGGCCGACGTCGCGTTTGCGGCCGGTTTCAGCAGCGTGCGGCAGTTCAACGAAACCATGCTGGCGGTCTTTGCCATGACCCCCGGCGCGCTTCGCCTCGCTGCCCGGCCGCACCGGCCGGCCGGCGGGACCACCGCCCTCACGCTCACACTCCCGTACAGGCACCCCTTCGACCCCGGAATCTTCTCCTTCCTGGCGGCGCGCGCCATTCCCGGCGTCGAGGCAGGGACGGCACGCTCCTACGCACGCACGCTGCGGCTGCAGCACGGGGATGCCAGGTTCCGAGTCGACTACGACGCCGGCTCCCGGACCAGGCCGCTGACCCTCACTGTGGGCGCGGTGGACCTGCGCGACCTGCCGGCGCTGCTGAGCCGGGTGCGCAGGCTCTTCGACCTGGACGCAGACCCCGAAGCGATCGACGGCACCCTCCGTGCTGATCCCAGGCTGGCCACCTCCGTGGCCGCCGCGCCCGGCATGCGCATGCCCGGAGCCGTGGACCCGCAGGAACTGCTGGTCCGGGCGATGGCGGGTCAGCAGGTCACGGTCGCTGCTGCCCGCACCGCCCTCACCCGCTTGTCTGTCGCCGGCAGTCCCAGCACCGCAGCCGGGGACGGGCTGGAGCGGCTGTTCCCCACGCCGGCGCAGGTTGCCGGCGCCGGGCACCTCCTGGCCGGTCCGCAGCGCAGGATTGACGCACTCCTGCACACGGCCTCAGTCATGGCTTCGGGGGAGCTGGACTTTGGCTACGGCAGCGACGTGCCGGGGCTCGAAGCCTCCCTCCTGCCGCTGCCGGGGGTGGGACCCTGGACGGTGGGCTACGTGGCCATGCGGGTCCTCGGCGCGCCTGACATCTTCCTGGCCAACGACGCGGCGGTACGCAACGGGATCCGCGCGCTGACCGGCGGCACTAATGGCAGCGGCATTAATGCCGGCGGCGTCCTGAGTCCGGATTTCCGCGAGACCAGTCCTTGGCGTTCCTACGCCACCATGCACCTCTGGCGGGCAGCCGCCGCACCATCCACCGGGCACCGGCCCGCCGACCTGAAAGTCATGAAATGAGAGCCCAACTGCTGGAAATGTTCACACCCGACGGGCCGTTCACGGTTCTGGCACACGACGGGGTGGTCCTTGCATCCGGGTGGACCGCACGGTTGGAGGAACTGACCGGCCAGATCCATCCCGCGCTGCGGCCGGACTCCGTGGAAGAGGTCGGCCGGATGGACGGGATTTCGCCCGCTGTGGAGGCCTTCTACAGCGGGGACCCTGCGCCGGCCATGGCAGTTCCGGTCCGGCAACAGTCGGGTCCGTTCCGTGCCCACGCGTGGAATGTGCTGCGGGAAGTCCGGCCCGGGTCCCCGGTCACGTACACCGAGTACGCCGCGCTGGCTGGAAACCCAAAGGCCGTGCGCGCGGCCGCAAGTGCGTGCGCCTTCAACGCTGCAGCACTGTTCGTGCCGTGCCACCGGGTGATCCGGACGGATGGTTCGCTGGGCGGATTCCGCTGGGGGCTCGCCATCAAAGAGAGCCTGCTGGCCCGCGAAGCCAGCCAGCCGCCGTCGTCCGCGTACCCGGACGTCCACATACCCGGACGCTCTCTCACTTAATGCCTGAAAAACACCAACGCTCTCTCATTTTCCTGAAGAAAGTGAGAGAGCGTTGCCCCAAAAGCCGCATTAAGTGAGAGAGCGTCGGGGGGGGTTAGGCGGCGTAGGTGCGGGCCGTCTCCAGCTCGCTTTCCAGCGCCACGAGCTGGCGTTCGACGGCGGCCGGTGCCGTTCCGCCCTGGGAGTTGCGGCTGTTGAGCGAGCCCTCCGTGGACAGGACCGTGCGGACCTCGGGCGTCAGGTGCCCCGAGATGGCGGCGTACTCCTCATCCGTCAGGTCCCACAGCTCCACGCCGCGGGATTCGGCCTGCTTGACCGCAGCCCCGGAAAGTTCATGCGCCTCCCGGAACGGCACGCCCTGCCGGACCAGCCACTCGGCGATGTCCGTGGCCAGCGCGAAGCCCTGCGGTGCCAGCGACTCCATCCGTTCGGTGTTGAACTTCAGGGTAGCGATCATGCCGGAGACCGCCGGAAGCAGGAGCTCCAGGGTGTCCGCCGCGTCGAAGACCGGTTCCTTGTCCTCCTGCAGGTCGCGGTTGTACGCCAGCGGCAGGCCCTTGAGGGTGGCGAGCAGCCCGGTCAGGTTGCCGATCAGGCGCCCTGCCTTGCCGCGTGCAAGTTCCGCCACGTCCGGGTTCTTCTTCTGCGGCATGATGGACGATCCAGTGGAGTACGAATCATGCAGGGTGACGAAGGAGAACTCCTTGGTGGCCCAGAAGATGACTTCCTCGGAGATCCGGGACAGGTCCACGCCGATCATGGAACACACCCAGGCGAACTCGGCGAAGACGTCGCGGGACGCGGTGCCATCGATCGAGTTGTGCACCGCGGAGTAGAAGCCCAGGTCCGCGGCCACCGCCTCCGGGTCCAGGCCCAGCGAGGAGCCGGCCAGGGCGCCGGAACCGTATGGCGAAACACCTGCGCGCCTGTCCCAGTCCTGCAGCCGCTGCACGTCGCGCAGCAGCGCCCAGGCGTGGGCCAGCAAGTGGTGGCTGAGCAGTACCGGCTGGGCGTGCTGGAGGTGGGTACGGCCGGGCATGGCCACCCCGTGGTGCGCCCTGGCCTGTGCCACCAGCGCGTCCACCGTGTCCAGCACGCCACGGGCAATGATCCGGGCGTGGTCACGCAGGAACATCCGGCCCAGCGTGGCCACCTGGTCGTTGCGGGACCTGCCGGCACGGAGCTTGCCGCCCAGCTGGGCGCCCGCGCGCTCTATCAGGCCACGCTCCAGGGAACCGTGCACATCCTCGTCGGACTCCGCCGGCAGGTAGGTGCCGGAGGCCACGTCCTCGTCCAGCTGCTTGAGCGCGGCGAGCATGCCTTCCAGCTCAGCGCCGTCCAGCAGGCCGGCCTTGTGCAGCACGCGGGCGTGCGCCTTGGAGCCGGCGATGTCGTAGCGGGCCAGCCGCCAGTCGAAGTGCGTGGACTTGCTCAGGGCTGCAAGGGCGTCAGCGGGGCCGCCGGCGAACCGGCCGCCCCACAGTGCGCCGGTGTTGGTAGCTTCAGACTTTGCGTCAGCCACGCGGGCTACTTCCCTGCGACGCGGATGTCGCGGCCGGAGGCAACCTTGGCTGACATGCCCCACAGTTCAATGAAGCCCCGGGCCATGGACTGGTCGAAGGTGTCGCCGGTGTCGTAGGTGGCGAGGTCGAAGTCGTACAGCGAGGTCTCGGAGCGGCGTCCGTTGACGATGGCCTGGCCGCCGTGGAGGACCATGCGGATGTCGCCTGAGACGTACTTCTGCGTGTCCTCGATGAACGCGTCCAGGGAGCGCTTCAGCGGGGAGAACCACTGGCCGTCGTAGACCAGCTCCGCCCAGCGCTGGCCAACGGTGGCCTTGAAGCGGGCCTGCTCGCGTTCGATGGTGACGTCTTCGAGGTGCTTGTGGGCGGTGATCAGCGCCATGGCGCCCGGTGCCTCGTAGATTTCGCGGGACTTGATGCCCACCAGGCGGTCCTCGACGACGTCGATGCGGCCCACGCCCTGGGCGCCGGCGCGGCGGTTGAGTTCCTGGATGGCCTGCAGCGGGGTGACCTTGACGCCGTCGATCGCTACCGGCACGCCGGCTTCGAAGGAAATGGTGACCTCATCCGGTGCCGGCGGGAACTCCGGGGTGGCGGTGTAGTCGTAGATGTCCTTGGTGGGCGCGTTCCAGATATCTTCCAGGTAGCCGGTCTCGACGGCGCGTCCCCACACGTTCTGGTCGATCGAGTACGGGTTCTTCTTGGTGGTCTCAATGGGCAGGCCCTTTTCCTCGGCGAAGGCGATGGCCTTGTCCCGGGTGAGGGCGAGGTCGCGGACCGGCGCAATGCATTTCAGGTCCGGCCCGAGGGTCTGGATGCCCACCTCGAAGCGGACCTGGTCGTTGCCCTTGCCGGTGCAGCCGTGCGCGACCGTGGTGGCGCCGAATTCGCGGGCGGCTTTGACCAGGTGCTTGACGATCACCGGGCGGGAGATGGCGGAGACCAGCGGGTAGTGGCCCTGGTAGAGGGCGTTGGCCTTCAGCGTGGGGACGCAGTATTCGTTGGCGAACTCGTCCGAGGCGTCGGCCACGTACGCCTCCACGGCGCCGCAGCCGAGGGCACGCTGGCGGATGGTTTCCAGCGATTCGCCGCCCTGTCCGACGTCCACGGCCACGGCGATGACCTCTGCCCCGGTCGCTTCGCCGATCCAGCCGATGGCGACGGAGGTGTCCAGGCCGCCGGAGTAGGCCAGCACAATGCGTTCAGTCACTTTGTTGCTCCTTGTTGGGGGTTGTTTTGATGATTGTCTTCAAGCTTATTGCCCGGCTTCCTCAGCCAGTTGCAGGAAGCGGGCGGCAAGGTCCGGGCCGCCGAGCGGGTCGCGGGAGACCAGCAGCACGGTGTCGTCACCGGCGATGGTGCCCAGGATGGACGGCATGACCGAGTGGTCGATCGCCAGGGCGAGGAAGTTCGCGGCGCCGGGCGGGGTCCGCAGCACCACGAGGTTTGCCGACGCTTCGGCGGTGACCAGAAGTTCGCTGCAGAGCCGGGCCAGGCGGGCGTCCAGGATTTCCTGGCTCACCCCCGCCTTGGCCGCGCGTTCGCCGCCTTCGCCCGGAACCGCGTAGACCAGCGCGCCCTCCTGCCCGCGGACCCGAACGGCGCCGAGTTCCACGAGGTCCCGCGACAGCGTCGCCTGGGTGACCTGCACGCCGTCGTCCGCGAGCAGGGCCGCCAGTTCGGCCTGGGAACGCACCGACTGGCCCGTCAGGATCGCGGTGATGCGCGCCTGGCGGGCTGTCTTGGTGGCCGGGCTGGAGCCTGCAGCGGTGGGCTGGGCGGACACTAGAACGTGCTCTCCCCGGTGCCCTCGACCGGCGCGAGGCCGTCCACGAAGGCCAGGCCGGAGCGGTGCATCAGCCACGCCATGAGCGCCTTCTGCGCGTGCAACCGGTTTTCGGCCTCGTCCCAGACGATGGACTGCGGACCGTCGATCACGCCGGCGGAGATTTCGTAGCCGCGGTAGGCGGGCAGGCAGTGAAGCACGACGGCGTCATCCGCGGCGAGTGCCATGGCCTCCTCAGTCACGGCGTACTCCCGGAACAGCTGCAGCCGGGCTTCCTTTTCGGCTTCCTGGCCCATGGACACCCAGGTATCGGTGGCTACCACGTCGGCACCCTGCAGGACTTTGGCCGCGTCGGTGGTGATGAGTACGGAACCGCCGGTCTCGGCGGCGCGTTCCTCAGCTTCGGCAACGACGTCCGCGGCCGGCAGGTACCCCTCCGGACCCGCGATCCGGACGTGCATGCCCGCGGTGACGCCGGCGAGCAGGTAGGAGTTGGCCATGTTGTTGGCAGCGTCGCCCAGATAGCTCATGGTGAGACCCCTGAGTTCACCCTTGTGCTCCTTGACGGCCAGCAGGTCCGCCAGCAGCTGGCACGGGTGGTAGTCGTCGCACAGCGCGTTGATGACGGGAACGCGGGAGTTTTCCGCCATGGCCACCAGGCCGGCATGCGCGCCGGTGCGCCACACGATGGTGGAGACCATGCGTTCCAGGACCTTCGCGGTGTCCTCCACGGACTCCTTGTGGCCGATCTGCGCCTCGCCCGGGTTGACGATCAGCGCGTTGCCGCCCATGTCCGCAATGCCGGTGGCGAAGGAGACGCGGGTCCGGGTGGAGGTCTTGTCGAAAATGACGGCCACGGTCTTGCGCCCGTTTCCTGGTGCGGCAAATGGCTGGACGCTGTACGGTGCCGCTTTCATGCGCGCAGCCAGGTCCAGGACTTCCGCCTGTTCTGCGGGGCTGAGGTCCGTGTCCTTGAGGAAGTGCCGGGTGGATGAGGGGGTCACTGGGCGTCCTTAGCGGTTTGAAGGATGGCGGGGAAAGCGGCGAGGAAGCTGTCGGACTGGGCCTCGGTGAGGATCAGTGGCGGGGCCAGGCGGAGAGTCCGCGGGCCGGGGCTGTTGACGATGAAGCCGGCGTTGAGGCCTGCCTGCACCACCGCGGGTGCGACGTCGGCGTCCAGGTCGAAGCCGATCAGCAGGCCTTCGCCGCGGACCTCGGTGACGCCGGGAATGGCGCGCAGCCCGGACCGCAGGTGCTCCCCCACCGCTGCCGCGTTGGCCAGCACCTGCTGGTTCTCCAGCGCGTGCAGCGTTGCGAGGGCGGCTGCGGTGGCCACCGGGTTCCCGCCAAACGTGGTGCCGTGCTGGCCGGCGGACAACAACGACGACGGCGCCTCGCCCAGGGTGATCAGCGCACCGACGGGGAAACCGCCGCCCAATCCCTTGGCCAGGGTGATGGCGTCCGGAACGATGCCGGCGTCTTCGCTGGCGAACCACTTGCCGGTACGTCCGATGCCGGTCTGGACCTCATCGAGGATCAGCAGGGCGCCCGCTTTGGTGGTGGCGGCGCGGGCCGCCTGGAGGTAGCCGGCCGGCAACGGCCGTACCCCGGCCTCGCCCTGGATGGGTTCGAGGAAGACGGCAGCAACGGTGTCATCCACCGCCGCTTCCAGGGCTGCGATGTCACCAAACGGAATGTGGACCACGCCGCCGGGCAGCGGCTCGAACGGGGTCCGGTACGCTTCCTTGGCCGTCAGTGCAAGCGCCCCCATGGTCCGGCCGTGGAAGGCACCCTCGAGCGCAATGATCCTGGTCCGCCGCGGAGCCTCCCCTGCCGCGGCCCCCGAGTTGCGGCGGGCCAGTTTGAAGGCGGCTTCGTTGGCTTCGGTGCCGGAGTTGGTGAAGAACACCTTGGACCCGGCGGGCGCCTTGGCCAGGGCCAGCAGCTTCTCGGCCAGGGCAATCTGGGTGGGGCTGGTGAAGAAGTTGGAGACGTGCCCCAGGGTGGCCAGCTGGCTGCAGATGACCGAGGTCACGAACGGGTGGGCGTGGCCCAGCGCGTTAACGGCGATGCCGCCCAGCAGGTCCAGGTATTCCTTGCCGTCGGCGTCCCACACCAGGCAACCGGCGCCCCGGACCAGGACGCGCTGCGGGGTGCCGAAAACCCCCATCAGGGAGCCGGAATAGCGGGCCAGCCAGTCCGCTCCGCTGCCGTTGCCGGTGATCAGCGCGGCTTCGGCGCCGGCGGCGGGGTTGACGTCGACAGTGCGGTTCATGCGTTGGCCTCCTCGTCCGGAACAACCTGGGTGCCGATGCCGGCGGTGGTGAAGGTTTCCAGCAGCATGGAGTGCGGCAGGCGCCCGTCCACGATGTGGGCACGTTCAACTCCGCCGTCCACGGCCTTCAGGCACGCTTCCATCTTGGGGATCATGCCGGACTCCAGGGTGGGCAGCAGTTCACGCAGGTCGGAAGCCTTGAGCGAGGAAATCAGCGAAGAGCGGTCCGGCCAGTTGGCGTACAGGCCCTCCACGTCCGTGAGGATCACCAGCTTGGAGGCACCGAGTGCTTCGGCCAGCGCGGCGGCAGCGGTGTCCGCATTGACGTTGAGCACCTGGCCGGTGGTCTGGTGCGTCTCACCCTGGGCACGGCCGTCGACGGCCGCTCCTGCGTCCGCGATTTCGGGCGCCACGGTGGAAATCACCGGAATGCGGCCGGCCGCCAGGATGTCCAGGATGCCTTCCGGGTTCACGCCCACCACCTCGCCCACCAGGCCCAGGTCCACCTCTTCGCCGTCGATGACGGTGCCGGTGCGGACCGCGCGGAGCAGTCCGCCGTCCTCGCCGGACATGCCCACGGCGTAGGGGCCGTGGGAGTTGATGAGCCCTACCAGCTCCCGGCCCACCTGGCCGGTCAGGACCATGCGGACCACATCCATGGCCTCGGGCGTGGTGACGCGCAGGCCGCCCTTGAATTCGGACTCGATGCCCAGCCTGGCCAGCATGGAGTTGATCTGCGGACCGCCGCCGTGGACCACTACGGGGTGGATGCCCACATGGTGCAGGAACACCACGTCCTCGGCGAACGCGCGCCGAAGTTCATCGTTGACCATCGCGTTGCCGCCGTACTTGATGACCATGGTGGTGCCGGCAAAGCGCTGGATCCAGGGCAGCGCTTCGATCAGCGTGGCGGCTTTGTCCTGGGCGTCCAGCATCGAGGTGTTTTCGCGGGTTCGGGTGTTCATGGCCTGTCTTCCTGGTGTGGCGGAGGGTCGCTGCCTAGCTTGAGTAGGCGCTGTTCTCGTGCACGTAGTCGTGGGTCAGGTCGTTGGTCCAGATGGTGGCCTCGGCGTCGCCGGCCTGCAGGTCGATCTCCACCAGCACCTCGCGCGGCTCCAGGTCCACCAGGCCGCGGTCGTCGCCGATGCTGCCGTTGCGGCAGATCTGGATGCCGTTCATGGCCACGTTCAGTTTGTCCGGCTCGAACGCGGCGTCCGTGGTCCCCACGGCTGAAAGCACGCGGCCCCAGTTGGGGTCCTTGCCGAAGATGGCGGCCTTGAAGAGGTTGGACCTGGCCACCGAGCGGCTGACGGCCTCGGCGTCGGCTTCGCTGGCGGCGTTGAAGGTCCGGATGGCGATGTCGTGACTGGCGCCTTCCGCGTCCGCGATGAGTTTCCGGGCCAGTTCCGCACACACCTGGGTCAGCCCTGCCCCGAAGGCTTCGGCGGAGGGAACCGCTCCGGACGCGCCGGAGGCCAGGAGGACCACGGTGTCGTTGGTGGACATGCAGCCGTCCGAATCAGCCCGGTCGAAGGTGACCCGCGTGGCGTCGCGGAGGACGACGTCGAGCATATCCGCCTGCACATCCGCGTCGGTGGTGAGGACCACCAGCATGGTGGCCAGGCCGGGAGCGAGCATGCCGGCGCCCTTGGCTATGCCCCCGATGCTGAATTCCCGGCCGTCCGCGTCGCTGCCGATGAACAGGGCGGACTTGGGCACGGAATCGGTGGTCATGATGGCGGCGCCGGCCGCCGGACCGCCGTCGGTACTCAGTCCAGCGGCGGCAGCTTCGACGCCGGGCAGGAGCTTGTCCATCGGCAGGTGCTCGCCGATGAGGCCGGTGGAACAGACAAAGACGTCCGTGGCGGAGATGCCCAGAACGTCCGCCACCTTCTCGGCGGTGCTATGCGTGTTCTGGAAGCCCTGGGGGCCGGTGCAGGCGTTGGCCCCGCCGGAGTTGAGAACCACCGCGTCCACGCGCCCGTCGGAGACCACCTGGCGTGACCAGTGCACCGGCGCCGCGGCCACGCGGTTGCTGGTGAACACGGCGGCGGCGGCCTTGGACGGGCCGTCGTTGACCACCAGTGCCAGGTCGGGGTTGCCGGATGCCTTGAGCCCGGCGCTGACGCCTGCGGCCCGGAATCCCGAGGGTGCGGTGATGGTCACGGGGCTACTCCCTGCAGGTTGAGGCCGTCGGTTTCGGGCAGGCCGAGTGCGATGTTCATGGACTGGACCGCGCCGCCGGCGGTTCCCTTGGTGAGATTGTCGATCACGCAGGTGACAATGACGCGGCCGGTGTGGCTGTCGAACGCGAGCTGCATGGCGGCATGGTTGGAGCCCTGGACGGCCTTGGTGGCGGGCCACTGGCCTTCCGGCAGGAGGTGCACGAAGGGCTCGTCGTCGTAGGCATCGGCCCAGGCCTGGCGCAGCTGCTCGGCGGTGGTGCCGGGCTTAACCCGGGCGGTCGCCGTGGTGAGGATGCCGCGGCTCATCGGTGCCAGGGTGGGGGTGAAGGAAACGGTGACCTGTTCGCCCGCAGCCTTGGACAGGCCCTGCTCGATCTCCGGCGTGTGCCGGTGTGCGCCGCCCACGCCGTAGGGGCTCATGGAGCCCATGACTTCTGCGCCGATCAGGTTGACCTTGGCTGCCTTGCCCCCGCCCGAGGTGCCGGAGGCCGAAACGATCACGACGTCGTCGGGCGCCAGGAGTCCTGCGCTGAACCCTGGCGTCAAGGCGAGCAGTGCGGACGTCGGGTAGCAGCCGGGTACGGCGATGCGGGTGGCGCCCTTGAGTGCCTCGCGGTGGCCGGGCAACTCCGGCAGTCCGTAGGGCCAGGTGCCGGCATGCGCGGAACCGTAGAACTTTTCCCAGACGGCAGGGTCCTCGAGCCGGTGGTCGGCGCCGGCATCAATCACCACGGTGCCTTCGGGCAGCTGCGCGGCGATTTCCGCGGACGCCCCGTGCGGGAGGGCGAGGAAGACCACATCATGGCCGGAGAGATTCTCCACTGTGGTGTCTTCCAGGATGCGGCTGGCGAGTCCGTGCAGGTGGGGCTGCAGTTCGCCCAGCCGCGAGCCCGCGTTGCTGTGTGCGGTGATGGCGCCGATGGTCACGCCGGGATGCGCAGCCAGGAGGCGGAGGACTTCGCCCCCCGCATAGCCGCTGGCGCCGGACACTGCCACTGAAATAGTCATGTCTCCGACTATACAACAATAGTTATGCATTAGTCCCGATATTTATACATGACTGTCCGCGCCGGCCGGGATGTCCCTACGATGGGTGCAGCAGCCGGGCCGGAGAGGCCGGAACCCGGGAAAGGAGATCCATGACGCACGCAATCGTCGCACGGGAGGCCGGCGGGCCGGAAGTCCTTGCGTACACGGAAATCGGCCGCCCCGTCCCGGGCCCCGGGCAGCTCCTGGTCAAAGTGGGCGCAGCCGGCGTGAACTTCATCGACACCTACAAGCGCAGCGGCACGTACAAGGTTCCGTTCCCGTTCACCCCCGGCTCCGAGCTGGCCGGCACCGTGGAGGAACTCGGCGAGGGCGTTGCCGGTTACTCCGCCGGAGACAGGGTGGCCACTGCCGAGGGCATCAACTGCTACGCCGATTACGCGCTGGTGGATGCCGATGCCGCGCTGCCCGTTCCGGACGGCCTGGACGACTTCACCGCGGCCGCCCTCCCCCTGCAGGGCATGACCGCCCACTACCTGATGAACTCCACGTTCAAGGTGGAGGACGGGCACACCGTACTGCTGCATGCCGGGGCCGGTGGCGTGGGCCTGCTGTTGATCCAGATGCTGAAGCTGCGCGGGGCGAAGGTCATCACCACCGTTTCCACGGATGAGAAGGAACAGCTCGCGCTGGAGGCCGGCGCGGACCACGTGCTGCGGTATGACGGCTTTGCCGGACAG
Source organism: Pseudarthrobacter sp. NPDC092424 (assembly GCF_044754925.1). NCBI lineage: Bacteria > Bacillati > Actinomycetota > Actinomycetes > Micrococcales > Micrococcaceae > Pseudarthrobacter > Pseudarthrobacter sp. NPDC092424. Next base: position 16,388 of record NZ_JBIVQC010000004.1, read on the forward strand.
GTCCGGGAGCTCACCGGCGGCGCGGGCGCCCACGTGGTGTACGACGGCGTCGGGAAGGACACGTTCGACGACTCACTTGCGGCGCTGCGCGTCCGGGGAACGCTGGTACTGTTCGGCGCGGCCTCCGGCCCGGTGCCGCCGGTCGATCCGCAGCGGCTGAATGCAGGTGGCTCGCTGTTCCTGACCCGGCCCACCCTGGTCAACTACCTGCAGGATGCCAGGGAGCGGCGCTGGCGGTCGGATGAAATCTTTGCCGCCGCGGCGGACGGCAGCCTCAAGGTCCGCATCGGGGCCAAGTATCCGCTCGCAGAAGCCGGCCAGGCACACCGGGACCTCGAGGGCCGCAAGACCACGGGCAAGGTGCTCCTGGTGCCGTAGTTCCCGACCCATCTGCTGTTCACCTGGGGAAGGCAGAATAGCCACGTGACTCACCAGCAGGTCCAACCGAAGGATGTCCCTACCATTTTCGCGCCCCAGATGCCCGGTTCCCTGTCCGCGCCCCCGGTCCGGACGCTCGTGGACATCCTGCAGGAGACCGCGGCCCGGTTTCCCGAGGCTTCGGCGCTGGACGACGGCCGCCGTTCACTCAGCTACTCCCAGCTGATGGCTGAAGTCCGCGCAGTTGCCCGGCGGCTGGACCAGGCCGGGCTCGGCGCGGGCGACAAGATCGGCGTCCGCATACCTTCGGGCACGAGTGAACTCTACGTGTCAATCCTGGGCGTGCTCATGGCGGGGGCGGCGTATGTGCCTGTAGACGCGGACGATCCCGACGAGCGGGCCCGGCTGGTCTTCGGCGAAGCCCGGGTGTCAGGGATCCTGGAAGGCGGCGGCGTCATCCGGGAGGCCCGGCCGGGCTCTGCCGTCGGGGAACACGGCGGCCCCGGTGAACAAAGCGCCAGGCAGCCGGTCCCGGAGGACGACGCCTGGGTCATCTTCACATCGGGTTCCACCGGGACCCCGAAAGGAGTGGCCGTCAGCCACCGCTCGGCCGCCGCCTTCGTGGACGCCGAAGCCCGGATCTTCCTTCAGGACGATCCGCTGGGCCCGCAGGACCGCGTGCTGGCCGGGCTGTCCGTCGCTTTCGATGCCTCCTGCGAGGAAATGTGGCTGGCCTGGCGGCACGGTGCCTGCCTGGTTCCTGCCCCGCGCGCACTGGTTCGGACGGGCATGGACCTTGGGCCGTGGCTGATCAACCATGGCATCACCGCGGTGTCCACCGTCCCCACCCTGGCAGCGCTGTGGCCTGCCGAATCGCTGGAGAACGTGCGGCTGCTCATCTTCGGCGGCGAGGCCTGTCCCCCGGAACTCGCCGAGCGGCTCGCCGTGGAGGGCCGAGAAGTTTGGAACACCTACGGCCCCACCGAGGCCACCGTGGTGGCTTGCGCTGCTCCGCTGGGAGAGCCTGGACCGGTGCGGATCGGACTGCCGCTCGACGGCTGGGACCTGGCCGTCGTGGACCCCGACGCCGTCCCCGTCGCGGAAGGCGCAGTGGGCGAACTGATCATCGGCGGCGTGGGGCTGGCCCGCTACCTCGACCCGGCCAAGGACGCCGAGAAGTACGCTCCGATGCCCAGCCTTGGCTGGGATCGGGCCTACCGGTCCGGAGACCTGGTCCGCTACGAGGCAGCCGGACTCATCTTCCAGGGCCGTGCTGATGAACAGGTCAAGCTTGGCGGGCGGAGGATTGAACTCGGCGAAATCGACGCAGCCCTCCAGTCACTCCCCATGGTTGGGGGTGCTGCAGCCGCGGTCCAGACCACCGCTGCCGGAAACCAGATCCTGGTGGGGTATCTTGCCCCTGCCGGCGGGCGGGAACTGGACCTGGAAGCGGCCCGCGGGCAGCTCACCGCGAGCTTGCCGGCGGCGCTGGTGCCGATGCTGACTGTCGTGGATTCACTGCCCACAAAGACCAGCGGCAAAGTGGACCGGCACGCCCTGCCCTGGCCCCTGGCCGGTGCCGGCGCGGCAGAGGCCGACGCGGCTCCGCTGAACCTTCCCGATGACGCTGCCTGGATCGTGGAGCAATGGAGCGCCGTCCTGGGCAGCCCCGTGACATCCCTCGATGCCGACTTTTTCGCGTACGGCGGCGGCTCGCTCTCCGCGGCGCAGCTGGTATCTGCCCTCCGCCGCCGCTATCCGACAGTTACAGTGGCTGATATCTACGCCACGCCCCGGGTTGGAGCCCTCATTGAAGTGGCACGGCAATCGCTGCCGGGAGGCGCTTCCGGCCCGGCGCCGGACCGGTCAGTTCGTCCCACCGCCCTGAAGTCACAGCTGTTCCAAACCCTGATGGGCGTTCCCCTGCACATCCTGGTGGGCATGCGCTGGCTGACGTACCTGATGGCGGCCAACAACGTTCTCTCCGCGGGGGCCGGGTTCACTGCAGCACCCACCATCTCCTGGTGGTGGGTGGCGGCATCCTGGCTGGTCTTCGTCAGCCCCGCAGGCCGGATGCTGACCGCGGTTGCCGCCGCGCGGCTCCTGCTGCGGGGAGTCAAACCGGGCAGGTATCCACGCTCGGGGCGGGTCCACCTCCGGCTGTGGCTGGCCGAGCAAATCCAGGACCTGGCCGGGGCCATCAGCCTGGCCAGCGCCCCCTGGGTGCCGTACTACGCCAGGGCTCTGGGTGCGAAGATCGGCCGTGACGTCCAACTGCACTCGCTGCCGCCGGTGACCGGGCTGCTGACGCTGGGCAGTGGTGCGAATGTGGAGCCGGAAGTCGATCTTTCCGGCTGGTGGATCGACGGGGACCACGTCCACATCGGCGCAGTCCACATCGGCGCCGGCGCCTCGGTGGGCGCGCGCAGCACGCTCATGCCTGGAACCGCCATAGGTGCGGGTGCGCACGTCGAGCCGGGCTCGGCAGTGTCGGGCAAGGTGAAGGCCGGGCACCAGGTGGCCGGTTCCCCCGCCGCCCGGCAGGGCAAGGCCAAGCATGCGGTTCCCGACGCGCCCGTCCTAGGGCGCGTAGCGGAAAAGGCCTGGATCGGCGGCTTCGCCCTGGCCTCCGCCGCGCTCTCCCTGATCCCCTACATCTCGGGGGCAGCGGCGGTCTGGGTGGCATACCTCTTTATCCAGGGAAGTGCATCACTGAACGACGCGCTTCCCAGGCTCCTGCCTGCCCTCGCGCCTGCCGCCTTCGTGTGGTTTGCGGCCAACGCCCTGCTGGTCCTGGCCGTGACAAGGCTGCTCAGCATCGGTATCACGGAGGGGTACCACCGGGTCCGCAGCAGGGTGGGCTGGCAGGTCTGGGCCACCGAACGCGTCCTGGATCTGGCCAGGGACGTGCTCTTCCCCATCTACGCCAGCCTCTTTACGCCGGTCTGGCTTCGGCTTCTCGGTGCCAGGATCGGCAAGAACGTCGAAGCTTCCACCGTGCTGCTGATCCCAAAGATGACCACGGTGGGCGAAGGGGCCTTCCTCGCAGACGACACGATGGTGGCGTCCTACGAACTGGACGGCGGCTGGCTCCGGGTGGCGCCTGCGAAGATCGGAAAACGGTCTTTCCTGGGTAACTCAGGCATGACCGCAGCGGGGCGCAACGTCCCCAAGAACTCGCTGGTGGCAGTCTTGTCGGCAACACCGGCCAAGGCCAAGTCGGGCACGTCCTGGCTGGGCAGCCCGCCGGTCCGGCTGCGCCGCACGGCCATCGCCTCCGATGACGCCCGCACCTTCCAGCCGCCCCCGAGGCTCAAGGTTGCCCGGGCCCTCTGGGAGCTGTGCAGGTTTGTTCCGGTCATGCTCACGGCAGGAATAGCCGCGGGCACCATGCTGGCCTTCGACTGGCTCGCTGCAACGTTCAATTACGGCGTGGCTGCGCTGCTCAGCGGAGTGGTGATCCTGCTGGCCGGCCTGGTGGCAGCGGCGTCGGCGGTCGCCGCCAAGTGGATCCTGGTGGGACGCATCCAACCTGGCGAGCATCCCCTCTGGAGCTCGTTCATTTGGCGGAACGAAGTGGTCGACAGCTTCATCGAACTGGTCAGCGCACCCTGGTTCGCCCGCGCCGCCTCGGGCACCCCGGCACTGGTGTGGTGGCTGCGGGCGCTGGGCGCGAAGATCGGCAGCGGCACGTGGTGCGAGAGCTACTGGCTCCCAGAGGCGGACCTGGTGACGCTCGGCCGGAACGCCACCGTGAACCGGGGCTGCGTGCTGCAGACGCACCTGTTCCACGACAGGGTCATGAGCATTGACGCTGTTACGCTCGAAGACGGGGCCACCATGGGCCCGCACGGAGTCATCCTGCCCCAGGCCAGTGTGGGCGCCGGTGGAACGGTGGGACCCGCATCCCTGGTGATGCGCGGCGAATCCGTCCCCGCCGCGACGTACTGGATGGGCAACCCCGTCAGTCCGTGGGAAGGTCCCGCAGCACCGCTGCCCAGCAACCGAAGGTCCCAATGAGTTCTCGAGTGCCAGCCGCCCCCGGCAGCGTGTCCGCGTCCAGCGGCGCCGCTCCTGATCCCTACATGCCTGGAGCCGGCACGAACGCCTACCGTGTGGAGCGCTACGAACTGGACCTGGACTACCGGGTTGCCAGCAACCGGCTCGGCGGCACGGCGGTGCTGCACGGGGTGGCCCAGGTGCCGGCGTCGGCCGTTGTCCTTGACTTCGTTGGCCTGCGCGCCACCAAGGTCCAACTGGACGGGCGGAAGGCCGTCCGCTTCAGCCAGCGGGCCGGCCAGCTGGTGGTCTCAGCCCCGGCACCCCTGCAGCCCGGCCAGCGGTTCACCCTGGAGATCCGGTACGAGGGCAACCCCGCGCCCCGCCGGGGCCTCTGGGGCGAAGTGGGCTGGGAAGAGCTGACCGACGGCGCGCTCGTGGCCGGACAGCCCAATGGTGCCCCGTCCTGGTTCCCCTGCAACGACCACCCGCGGGACAAGGCCAGCTACCGGTTCAGCATCACCACGGATGCGAACTACCGGGCCGTCTGTAACGGCACCCTGCTTTCGCGGACCACGCGGTCCAGCCGTGAAACCTGGGTCTACGAGCAAGCCGAGCCGATGGCACCCTACCTGGCCACCGTCCAGATCGGCCGCTACGGACTGCTTGAGCTCGACACCGGGAGGCACCCCGGCCAGGTCCCCCAGCACGTGGCCGTGCCGCCCGCCCTCGCAGACCGGGCGCGGGCCGGGCTGGCCCTGCAGCCGGCCATGATGCGCACCTTCACTGCCTGCTTCGGCCCCTACCCCTTCCCGGGGTACACCGTGGTGGTCACTGACGATGAACTGGAGATCCCGCTTGAAGCGCAGGGCCTGGCCATTCTTGGCCCCAACCATCTGGAGCAGGACTGGGAGTCGCAGCGGCTGGTTGCCCACGAGCTCTCGCACCAGTGGTTTGGCAACTCCCTTACGGCCGCAACCTGGCAGGACATCTGGCTGCACGAGGGCTTTGCCTGCTATGCCGAATGGATCTGGTCCGAGGAATCCGGGGTGATGCCCGTCGAGGATCGCGCCCGGGCCGCCTGGCGGCGCCTTCAGGCCGAGGCGCAGGACATCCTGGTGGGCGATCCCGGACCGGCACACATGTTCGACGACCGGGTGTACAAGCGCGGGGCACTGGCTCTCCATGCCGTCCGCGTTGCCCTGGGCGACGACGCCTTCTTCAACCTGCTGAACAGCTGGACCAACACGCACCGGCTCGGTTCCGTGTCCACGCACGACTTCATCCTTGCCGCGGACGGGGCGGCAGCGATCGACTCGGAGGCGCTGCTTCATCCCTGGCTGTATGAGGAAGCCCTCCCTCCCTTTCCGCCTGCCCGGGCAAGCTGACCGGAAATCCGGCACCTAGCCGGAAATCGCGACGGCGGCCGCCAGATGGGCGGGCAGCCCGCTTTCGCCGGGGTCAAGGTCCCTGAGGCCAGGCAGGGCGCGCACGTCGAGTTCCGCCGGCGGGGTCCGGAGGCCCTCCCCCGTCATCTTGAGCCAGGCTTCCTTGCGTGCCCACAACCGCGTCTGTGCGGCGGGCACCTCTCCGGCAGCGAGCCCGTGCAGTCCGCGTTGTTCGGCCGCCGTGAGGGCAACGTCCGCGAAGCCGGGAAAACCGGCCCGCGCAGGGTCCTCGATATCGACGCCGAGCCGAACCGCGTCCCCGGCCTCCGGCACGGCAGCCAGCAGTGTCCAGCCGCCGGCCCTGGACAAGCTCAGGGCGAGCGGAAGCCTGCTGCCGCGGTAGGCGTACCCGGGCCGGCCGTGCCCCACCTCCGGGCCGTCACCGCAGCGCGGGCAGCTGTACAACACCGCCAGCGCACCGGACGGCAGGCCCAGCAACCCTGCCGCGAACCTGCGCTGGGCCAGCCGTGACGCCAGGAACCTGGTGGCGGCCGCCGGTTCCATGGCGCCGGCCCGCTGCACCTCGGCCGGGTCCAGTTCCCCATAGGAGCCCCCGTCCCCAGGCAACAGAAAGGGCGGGACAGCACGCACCACCAGCTGTGACACGTTGCCCCGCCCTTCCTGGACCGTCAGCGGAACCCGCTACCGCTGGACGGCACCGAACCGTTCCGCAGCCAGCGCCACGGCGCCTTCGCGGGCAGCCGACGCCTCATCCGCGGTCAGCGTGCGGTCGTTGGCGCGGAAGCGCAGCCCGAAGGCGAGCGATTTCCTGCCCTCTTCAATGCCCTTGCCGGCGTAGACGTCGAACAGCGCAACGTCTTCCAGGAGTTCCCCGGCGCCCTCCCGCAGCGCCGCCAGGACCTCGTCCGCCGGCACCTCCGCAGGAACCACCAACGCAACGTCCTGGGTTGCCACCGGGAACGTGGACAGGTGGCGGGCCACGATCACGTCCGGGGCCGCATCGAACAGTGCGTCCGCGTTGAACTCAAGCGCCACGGAGCGCGCGGGCATGTCCGCGGCGGCCAGCAGCTTGGGGTGGAGTTCACCGGCGTAACCCACAGTTTCGCCCGTCCGAAGGGACAACCGGGCAGTGCGGCCAGGGTGGAACGCCTGGTGGCTGCCCTGGCTGACAACGAGCTCCACGCCCAGGACATCCCCGGCCAGCCGGGCGATGTCCAGCGCGTCAGCCCAATCCCACAGCCGGGGAGCGTGCGCCGCGGCAGCGGGCGAATCATGTCCCGTCAGCACAGCGGCGACGTGGAAGGGCTGGTCCGGGACGCCGTCGTACAGTTCATCCAGCACCTCATCGGAGGGCCTGGCGCCCAGCGGCGGAATGGACGCGGTGCCCACGGTCCCGGACGGCAGGAACACCAGGCCGGATTCGAAGAGTGCCAGGTCGCGGAAGCCGCGGGAGTGGTTGCGCTTGGCCACCTCGATCAGCCCGGGCAGGATCGAGGTGCGCAGGAAGCCCTGCTCCTCGCTGATCGGGTTGGCCAGCTTGACCGCCCTGCGCTCTGCTCCCTGTTCCGGCACGCCGAAAGTCTCGTTGGCAGCCCTGGACACGAACGGGTAGGACAGCACCTCGGTGAGCCCGGCGTCGGCGAGCGCCTGGATAAGCCGGCGGCGCTGCTGCTGCACGCGGGTCAGGCCGCGGCCGGGAGGTGCCACGGGCAGGGTGGCGGGGATCTTGTCGTAGCCCACCAGCCGGGCGATCTCCTCGGAAAGGTCTTCCTTGGTCTCCAGGTCGTGGCGCCAGCTCGGGGCAGTCACCGTCCAGCCGCCGTCGCGCTCCTCCACCGCGGCGCCCAGGTCCTCGAGCGAGGTGACGATCTGCTCTTCGGTGAAGTCGATGCCGATCCGGGCGGCAGCGAAGTCCGCAGGGAGATCGATGGTGACCGCGTCCGGAGCGGTTCCGACGTCGGTGCCCGCTTCATCCGCCGTGCCTCCGGCAAGTTCCACCAGGAGGTCCACCACGCGCTGCGCGGCGATACCGGCAACCTGCCAGTCCACGCCGCGTTCGAAGCGCTTGGAGGCTTCGGACGGCAGCTTGTGCCGGCGTCGGGACCGGGCGATGGATACCTCGTCAAAGTGCGCGGCCTCCACCAGGATGTTCGACGTCGAGTCGCCCACCTCGGTCGCTGCCCCGCCCATGACTCCCGCAATGCCGATGGCACCCGAGTCATCGGTGATCAGCAGGTCCTCGGCGTCAAGGGTGCGTTCCTTGCCGTCCAGGGTAGTGATCTTCTCGCCGGCGGCGGCGCGGCGCACCACGATGTCGCCGGCAAGCGTGTCGAGGTCGTAGCAGTGCGTGGGCTGGCCCAGCTCGAGCATGACGTAGTTGGAGATGTCCACCGGAAGCGAGATGGACCGGATGCCGGCGAGCCGGAGCCGGGAAACCATCCACTGCGGGGTAGGCCGGTTGGCGTCCACGCCGCGGACGGTGCGCGCCACGAAGCGGTCGCAGCCGGGCTTACCGTAGATGGGGGCGTCGTCGTTGAGCTTGACGCCGTATCCGCCGGACAGCTCCCCGGGAGCGTTGACGCGTGATGCGGGGTCCGTGAAGGTGGTCCCGGTGGCGTGCGCGTATTCGCGTGCCACACCGCGGATGGAGAACGCGTAGCCGCGGTCCGGTGTGACGTTGATTTCGGCAGCCTGGTCATAGAGGCCCAGGAGCTCCATGGCGTCGGTGCCCACCTCGGGGTCAAGGCCGATGCGGGACAGCACCAGGATGCCGTCGTGGTCCTCGCCGATGCCCAGTTCGCGGACGGAAGCGATCATGCCGGCCGAAAGGTGGCCGTAGGTCTTGCGGGCGGAGATGCGGAAGTCCCCGGGCAGCACGGCACCCGGCAGGGTGACCACCACCTTGTCGCCTTCCACGAAGTTGTGGGCGCCGCAGATGATGCCCTGCACCCCGGAGGGGTCGATGCCCTCGCCGGTTAGCTTCTGCTCCTGCCCCTCCGGGACAACCCGGACCTGGCACCAGTTGATGGTCTTGCCGTTGCTCTGCGGTTCCTTGACCAGGCTGAGGACCTGGCCCACCACGACGGGGCCCTGCAGGGCATCGGTGGGACGGTGCACGTCCTCTTCTTCGAACCCGACCTTGACCAGTTCGGCCATGACGTCTTCGGCCGTTGCTCCGGCCGGTACCTCTGCGAATTCACGCAGCCAGGAAAGTGGGATACGCACTGTTAGATCTCCATCCCGAAGTGCTCGCTGAAACGTACATCGCCCTCGATCATGTCGCGCATGTCCCCCACCTCATTGCGGAACATGAGGGTGCGCTCGATGCCCATGCCAAAGGCAAAACCTGAATAGACGTCCGGGTCGATCCCCGCGGCGCGGAGCACGTTGGGGTTGACCATGCCGCAGCCGCCCCATTCGATCCAGCGCGGTCCGCCCTTGGCGCCCGGATGGAAGATATCCAGTTCGGCGGACGGTTCCGTGAAGGGGAAGTAGTTCGGACGCAGCCGGATCTGGGCTTCATCGCCGAACATCTGCCGGGCGAAGTGCTCCAGCGTGCCGCGGAGGTCGGCCATGCTGAGGTCCTTGTCGATGGCCAGGCCCTCGAACTGGTGGAACACCGGCGTGTGGGTGGCATCGAGTTCGTCGGTGCGGAACACCTTGCCGGGGCACAGCACGTAGATGGGCACCTCGCGCTCCAGCATGGAACGGACCTGCACCGGGGAGGTGTGGGTGCGCATCAGCAGGTGGGCCTCGGGCGGCTCCACGAAGAAGGTGTCCTGCATTTCGCGGGCCGGGTGGTCCGGCTTGAAGTTCAGGGCATCGAAGTTGAACCATTCGGATTCCACCTCGGGGCCTTCGGCAATTTCCCAGCCCATGCCCACGAAGATGTCCGCCACGCGGTCCTGCAGGGTGGAGAGCGGGTGCCGCGCGCCGGCACGGCGGCGGCGCGGGGCCGCGGTCACGTCCACGGTCTCCTCGAGCAGGATGCGGGCGTCGTTTTCTGCCTCCAGCTCGGCGGTGCGGTCCGCGAGCGCCTTGTTGACCCGGCCGCGGGAGGCGCCCATGAGCTTCCCGGCCACGGCCTTCTGCTCCTTGGGCAGTTTGCCGATCCCGCGGTTGGCCAGGCTCAGCGGGGACTTCTCCCCGGCGTGCGCCAGCCTCACCGCCTTCAGCTCCTCAAGGGTGGCCGCACCGGCAATGGCGGCGACGGCCTGGTCTACAGCGGCGTTGATGGCGGCTTCATCCGTGGGGTTCGGGGCGGCGCCGGGCAAAGTTTCAGTCATCTACTGTTCTTAGCTACGAGTTCGTTGGCTGCCGGCGAGCGGTCAGCCTGCACGGTTTCCCGCCGGCGCGTCCGTCACTGGCAGGTCATGGATGAAGGCGCCCAAGGTTCAGCGCATTCAATGACCAGGTCAGGGCCCACCGGAAAACCGGCAGCCACTGCCCTCCAGTCTAGTAGAACGCCCCGGCTACCATGGCCTCATGACAGCGCAGCAGTTCCACGGGCCGGTGACGCGTCCGACGGCGGCCCAGCGGCTGAGGCAGGCCGCGAACCTCTTGAACGGAAGCACCGCGGCCGGGGTCGCCGTCGCGCTTCTGGCCCAAACGCGCCTGCGGCGGGGCCCGCGGGGGTTGCTCCTGGCGGGCGGCTACCGGTGGCGGCTGCCGCACGCCCGCGCCTTCGCGCTGGGGAATGTGGTGCTGTACCGCGGGCCGGCCCCGGACCTGCTGTCCATGCCCGCCCTGCTGGGGCACGAGGAGAAGCACTGCACGCAATACGCGTGGTGCCTTGGCCTCCCGTTCCTGCCCCTGTACTTCGCGGCGGCCGGCTGGTCCGTCCTGCGCACAGGAAATCCCGGGACGGCCAACCCGTTTGAGCGGCGGGCGGGACTGGCCGCGGGCGGCTACCCCGCACGGAAGGGACCCTCATGAGCGGGCCCCGCGCCATGCGGCCCGGAACCATCACGGTCTCCGGACACGGCTGGGCAGAGGGCCCGCCGGACCTGGCGGCTGTCGCCCTGGGTGTCGAGTGCCGCAGCGGCTCGGTGGACGCCGCCTTCTCTGCCGCGGAAGCATCGCTGGCAGCCGTTTCCGGCGCGCTGCGCGGTGCCGGTGCGGCGGACGGCGATCTGCAAAGCAACGGGCTCACTGTCCGCGCCGACCTTGCGTGGCGCGACGGCGGCAGCCAGGAAGTGGCGGGGTATGTCGCCACGGCAACACTGGCGGCACGGCTGCGTGATCTGCAGTCAGTCCCGGCCATACTTGCAGCCGCCGTTGCCGCCGGCGGCGACAACATTCGGCTCAACAGCCTGCAGCTCTGCGTGGAGGACGCAGCCGTACTCCGGGAGCGGGCACGGGCTGCGGCCTGGGAGGATGCCGTCCGGTCGGCCGGCCAGCTCGCCGCCCTCGCAGGCGCCACACTGGGCAGGGTGGTCTCCGTAGCGGAACAGCCGGCTGCGGGAGGCCCGGTTCCGCTTGCGGGCCTCCAGCGCATGTCCGCGGCCGAAGGCATTCCGCTGGAGCCTGGACTGAACCGGGAAGAGGCAGCGGTCACGGTCAGCTGGGAGCTGGTACCGGGCCGGCCGGGCGTCGACGGCTGAAACGGCAGCAGTTTCGCCAGCGCGCCGTCCTTGACATTGATTCGAACATGTTTTCGAATAGAGCCATGAGATGGGACGCGCAGGCTTTGCTGGAGGAACCCGGAAAGGCTCCCGCTGCCGCGCCGGCACTCCTTCCCCTGGCAGGGCTGGTCCGGTCCGTCACCACACCCGAGTTCGCCGGGGTCACCTTCCACGAGGTCACCGCCAAATCGGTGCTCAACAAGGTGCCCGCCGGTTCCCGGATGCCGTTCGAATGGACCATCAACCCGTACCGGGGCTGCAGCCACGCGTGCGTGTACTGCTTTGCCCGGAAGACACACACTTACCTGGACTTCGATGCCGGCCTGGACTTCGACAGCCAGGTGGTGGTCAAGGTCAACGCCGCGGAAGTGCTCCGCAAAGAACTCGCCAAGCCGTCGTGGGCACGCCAGCAGGTTGCCCTGGGAACCAATACGGATCCCTATCAGCGGGCCGAGGGCCGCTACCGGCTGATGCCCGGGATCATCTCGGCGCTGGCCGATTCGGGCACTCCCCTGTCCATCCTCACCAAGGGGACGCTGCTTGCCCGGGATATCCCGCTCCTGAAGAGTGCGGCAGCGCAGGTCCCCGTTGGCCTTGGCATCTCGCTGGCCATGACCGACGAGACCCTGTCTGAGGCTGTCGAGCCGGGAACCCCGGGGCCGCGGGCACGCCTGAAGCTCGTCTCACGGCTTCGCGAGGCGGGGCTGCCCTGCGGCGTCATGGCCATGCCCATCCTGCCCTGGCTCTCGGACAGCGACGAAGCTCTCGACTCCCTGTTTGCTTCCCTCGCTGCAGCGGGTGCCACCGGTGTCACCGCCGGGGCGCTCTACCTGAAACCTGGGACGCGTGAATGGTTCATGGGATGGCTCGCCGCCAACCATCCGCACCTGGCGGGCAAGTACCGGCGCCTCTACGGGCAGGGGTCCTACGCTTCCAAGGAGTACCGGATGTGGCTGGCCGGAAAGGTGCGCTATTTCAAGGCCCGGCACGGGTTCCAGTCGGGCTCGGGTTTCAGCCACCGCGATGTGGATGACCCCCGCGGCGAGGAGGCCCGATACCCGGACGGCAGCATCCCACAGCAGGCCATGCCACGGGAGGCGCAGCCGGGTGGGATCGCACGGGATGGTTCCCCGGCTGCCGGCGTGCAGTCAGCGCTCTTCTAGGATCCGGGCTCTTTCAGTCTCAGCAGGCAGAGTCAAGCAGAGCCTGGACGATCGGATAGTCGGCAGGGATCCACGGCAGCGCCAGCACGGCTTCAGGATCAGCCAGGGACACCCAGCGCAGTTCGTCGTGGTCCTCCAGCGGTTGCGGTTCGCCGGCGGTCACCTGGGCAAACCACACCCGCATGCTGGCCCGCCGGTTCAGCGGCCAGCCCTGCGGCTGGCCCGAGCGAAGCTCTTCGCCCAGCCGTACCTCCACGCCGAGTTCTTCCCGGAGCTCCCGGACCAACGCCGCCGCCGCTTCCTCGCCGGGTTCGACTTTTCCGCCCGGAAATTCCCACAGTCCGGCCAACGCTTCCGGCGCGCTGCGGCGGGCCGCCAACAGCGCGGTCGGCCTTGCCAGGCTGTCCACGACGGCGCCGCCCACTACCTGGATCACTACGTCTGCCTGCGTCTGCCCGGTCATCGTTCCAGTGTATGGGGGACAATAGGGAAGCCGGCGCCTTGCCCTCCGGGGAATAGCCCCTCGGGGCGCGTGGTTACCCGTTTAGTCCCGACCTGGCCCGGTCCGTCCGCCACCACCGAAAAGCAGGCATATGAGCAGCGTCCTGGAAAAGTCCACGGCAGTTTCCGCCCGGTCCTTCAACCTCACTATGGCCATCATTGCCCTCGCCATGGGCGGCGCGGGAATCGGCGTTACCGAGTTCACGATGATGGGCCTGCTGAAAGAAGTGGAGGCCGGACTGGGCATTTCCACGCCCGAGGCCGGGCATCTCATTTCCGCCTACGCCCTGGGCGTGGTGGTGGGCGCTCCCCTGCTGGCCGCGGTGGGCGCCAGGCTGCCCCGGAAATACCTGGCCCTGGGACTGATGCTGTTCTTCAGCCTGGCCAACCTCAGCTCGTACGTGGCGCCCGATTACGGGACCATGCTGCTGTCCAGGTTCGCCGCGGGCCTGCCGCACGGAGCCTTTTTCGGGGTGGCTGCCGTTATTGCGGCGTCCCTGGTTCCGCCCACGAGGCGCGGCTGGGCCATCTCCATGGTGATGGCCGGGCTGAGTATTTCCAACGTGGTTGGGGTCCCGTTCGCCACCTGGCTTGGCCAGACTTACGGCTGGCGCCTGCTGTTCATCCTGGTGGGCTTGATCGGCCTGCTGACGCTGGCACTCATTGCAAGGTTTGTGCCGTTCGAGGCCGCTCACCCTGACGCCAGCATCCGGCGGGAGCTCGGCGCCCTGAAGCGGCTCCAGGTGTGGCTGGCCATCCTGATCGGCATTGTGGGCTTCGGCGGGTTCTTCGCCACCTACACCTACATTGCGCACACCATGACTGCCGTGGCCGGCATGCCCCAGACCATGATCCCTGTCGTGGTTGCCCTGTACGGGGTGGGCATGGTGGCCGGTACCCTCCTGGGCGGGAGGTTCGCCGACAGGTCCGTCATGGGGACGCTGTACCGGGTCCTGCCGGGCATCGCCGTGGCCCTGGTGGTCTACGCTGTGGCCGTTCACTGGCAGTGGTCGGCGCTGGTAATGGTGTTCGTCGTGGGAGCCACCGGGTCCATGCTGGTCCCGGCACTCCAGACCCGGCTCCTGGATGCCTCCCCGGATGCCCCGTCGCTGGCGTCCTCGCTCAACCACGCGGCGCTGAATGTGGCCAACGCCCTGGGCGCCTTCCTTGGCGGCGTGGTCATCGCACTCGGCTGGGGCTACGTTGCCCCGGCGCTCGTAGGCGCCGTCCTCGCCGTCCTGGGCTTCGGCGTCGCACTCCTTAGCGGACTGCTGGAACGCAAGAGGCCGCTGGCCCCCTAGTCAACCGTCCAGCAGCCCCTGGGTCAGCCCTGCTGTGAGCGGGCGCTGGCGTAGAGGCACACGGTAGCCGCCGTACCGAGGTTAAGGCTCTCCGCCGCGCCGTACACGGGAACTGCCACGCGATGGTCAGCCAGGGCGAGCTCCTCTTCGGACAGCCCCTGCGCCTCGTTCCCGAACAGCCACGCCGTCGGCGCCGCAAGGTCCACAGCGGATTCCGGCCCGTTGCCGGTCAGCCGGCGGCGGGCAGACTCGTCCTGGAGCGCATCAAGGTTGAGCTGCCCGTATCCGTCCGCGGCGAGGATACCGATCCCCCGCTCCCGGCACGCAGCCGCGAGTTCGGCGGGATCCACGCCCAGGACCACCGGCAGGTGGAACAGCGAGCCCGCAGTGGAGCGGACTGCCTTGGGGTTGTAGATGTCAACACTGGACGCGGTGAGCATTACGGCGTCGGCACCGGCGGAGTCAGCGGCGCGGAGCACGGTACCGGCGTTTCCGGGGTCCCGCACCTGGCAAAGCACGGCAATCAGGCGTGGACCGCCGTCGAGCACGTCCTGGAGCGGGACGTCCACGAAGCGGCACACCGCGATGATCCCCTGCGGGTTCACGGTGTCCGCCATGGCTGCCAGGACCTCGTCCGTGGCAAGGCGCGCGTTGGTGCCCTCCGCGAGTTGCTCGAATTCCGGAAACCGGTCCAGGCAGGCCTCGCTGGCGAACACCTCCGTGACAACGCCGGGCGCGCCCGCCGACAGCCGCTCCTGGTGCAGCTTCAGGGCCTCGCGCACCGCCTGCGGGCCTTCCGCCAGGAACTGCCCGCGCTTTAAACGCACCGGGCGCCCGGCAAGTTTTGCCACCTCCCGTACCCGATCAGCTCGGGGGTTGGAGAGTGGAAAATCTTGCGGGCGCCCGGTGTCGTTCATATAGGAAACTCTAGTGGCTGGCACCAGAGGTTCCCGAACGCCCCCATCGGCGGGGGAAGAGCCTGTTGCTAGGCAACAACCTTCTTGGCGGAGGTGTCAGAAGGCAGGGAGTCCTTGGCAACCTTGACCAGGGCAGCGAAAGCGTTGGCGTCGGAGACGGCCAGCTCTGCCAGCATGCGGCGGTCAACCTCGACCTCAGCGGCCTTCAGGCCCTGGATGAGGCGGTTGTAGGTCAGGCCGTTGGCGCGGGAAGCCGCGTTGATGCGCTGGATCCAAAGGCGGCGGAAGTCGCCCTTCTTCTTCTTGCGGTCGCCGTAGCTGTACACAAACGAGTGCAGCAGCTGCTCTTTGGCCTTGCGGTACAGGCGTGAACGCTGTCCACGGTAGCCCTTTGCGCGTTCAAGGATAACCCGGCGCTTCTTGTGGGCGTTGACCGCCCTCTTCACACGTGCCACGTGCGTACTCCTTCGAAAATTCTGATCCCAAGCATCTACTGCCGGAGGTCCGGCGGCCTGAGAAGGCTGTTTGGCAGGTGACCGACACCAGGTGGTGTTCAGTCAAAGAACTTGGAAATTAGATGCCGAGCATCTTCCGGATGACCTTGGCGTCGCCCTTGAAGACGATCTTGTCGCCGGCGAGGCGACGGGTCAGGCGGCTGGACTTGTGCTCCAGGTAGTGGCGGCGGTTGGCCTGCTGGCGGCGCAGCTTGCCGCTGCCGGTCAGCTTGAAGCGCTTCTTAGCACCACTGTGGGTCTTCATCTTCGGCATGGGAACCGATCTCCTTACGTGTCCGCAGGCGGTGCCTGCAGTTCTATCGCGCAGCCTCCCCGGCGGGGGTGGCATGCTGGTTGCTGACTGCCGGAAGCCGGAGCTTCCCACAGCTGTGAACTACGTGGTCTTCTTACCGGCCGGCTTCGGCGCTGCCTTGGGAGCAGGGCGTGCGGCGGGCTTGGGCGCGGCGGGCCTGGCCACCGGCTTGGGCGGCGCAGGGACAGCAGCAGGCTTCGGCGCAGCAGCCGCTGGCTTGGGAGCCGCAGCCTTTTCCGCCGGCTTGGCAGCTTCCTTGGGAGCGGCCTTCGGAGCCGGAGCAGCCTTGGGCGCGGCGGCCTTCGGTGCTTCCTGCTTCGGAGCAGCCTTGGATGCTGCCGGCTTTGGTGCCGCCTCCTCGGGAGCTTCCTTTTCCTTAGGGGCTTCCTCAACAACCGCGGCAGGTTCGACGGCGGCAGCCGGCTCCTGCGGTTCAGCCTGGGGAGCTTCGGGTTCCGTGGATACGGTGAAGCCCTCCGGGAGCAGGTCCGCGAGCGACTGCGTCATGGGTGCCTGGTCGTCGCCCGAAACGTCAACCCGGCCCGAAGCCTTGGCTTCGTTCTGGGCCTTCGCCTCAGCCCGCTGCGTGGCGCGGCGTGCTTCAGCCTTGGCTTCCGCCTTGTTCTTCAGCGGACCGACCACCATGACCATGTTGCGGCCGTCGATGCGCGGGCTGGACTCAACCACGCCCACCTCGGCAACATCGTCCGCGAAACGCTGGAGCAGGCGGATGCCCATTTCGGGGCGCTGCTGCTCACGGCCGCGGAACTGGATCATGGCCTTGACCTTGTCCCCGGCGCCGAGGAAGCGCAGTGCGTGGCCGCGCTTGGTCTCGTAGTCGTGGGTGTCGATCTTCAGGCGAAAGCGGATTTCCTTCAGAACAGTGTTGGTCTGGTTCTTCCGGGCTTCGCGTGCCTTAACCGCGGCCTCGTACTTGTACTTGCCGAAGTCCATCAGCTTGCACACCGGAGGCTTGGCCTGAGGTGCAACTTCAACGAGATCAAGGTCGGACTCGGCAGCCAGACGCAGGGCATCCTCAATACGGACGATGCCTACCTGTTCACCTGCAGGGCCGACCAGCCGCACCTCGGGGACGCGGATACGCTCATTGATTCTTGGCTCGCTAATGTTAAAGCTCCTGTGTTGTTGTGGGATCCGGCAAAAGGAGAAGGCCCCCGACTGCCGGAGCAATCGAAGGCCTCTAAAGATCGGAACAGGTCCCCTAAGGAACTGCGTGCAGGTCCACGGCGTAAGCCGTTGACCATGCCCAACCAGGTACCCGGCAACCTTGCGTTCCGGGATGATCCTGCTGGACATCCGAAACAACGGCCGACGCGGGTGGGAGAGAACTCCGCTTGCAAACTGCATGCCATTCTACAGAAAAAATCCCCGCCAGTGCTGCGAAGCGCCGGTGGGAACCTGTTGTCCTGAAATAACGACATCCAGTCGGTCTGTGTCAAGCTTACCAGTATGAGCACCCCAGACAGTAATTCACACGTTTTCGAGCCCGTGGGCGCGGCCGCCGACGTCTCGCAGGAGATCCGCGACATTTCCGAGGTCCCGGCCATCGAGGTCATCACCACCGCGGCCGTCCACCTCATGAGCGCCGCCGCCGTCAAGCTGGGCCTGGCCGCCGAGGACAACGCCGAGGAACTCAAGGACCTGGACGAGGCCCGGAAGCTCATTACGGCCCTCGCCGGACTGGTCACCGCCGCCGCACCGGAAATCGGCTCGCAGCACGCCGGCCCGTTGCGCGACGGCCTCCGCTCGCTCCAGCTGGCATTCCGGGAAGAATCGCTGATCCCCGATGCCCCGGGGAAGGGTCCGGGCGAAAAGTACACCGGCGCCGTCAACTAGCCCAACACCCCCGAAGTACCCCCGACTCCCCCCAGTTTTCGTCCACTTAGAGGGCTTGAGAAAGCGCTTTAAGGCCTCTAAGTGGACCAAACTCCTGGCGGGGTCAGTTGGGGGCGGTTGTCCGGCGGCGGCGCACCTGCTGCAGGATCAGCCCCGCCACACACAGCACCACCCCGGCAATACCGACGGCCGTGAAGCCGCCGGAAGGCCCACGGCCGTCGATGAACACACCGGCCAATGGAGCACCCAGCGCCACGCCCGCCGTCAGTGCCGACCCATACCAGCCCATCGCCTCGCCCCGACGTTCCTCGGACACCAGGTCCGCCACCTTCTCGGAGGCTGACGACAGCACCGGAGCGCACAGGAGGCCCGGCAGGATTGAGGCCAGGGCCAGCGTCCAGGTATCCGTGGCGAAACCCATAGGAACCGTGAGCGCGGCCATGCCCAGCAGCAGCAGCGTCGGCGAGACGGGACGGTGCATGGCGCCATAGATCAACCCGCCCACCACCGACGCGGCGCACCAGAACAGGAAGACGATCCCGATTTCGCTTTGCCGTCCTCCGGTTTCCAGCGCCGCGACGATTCCCACGTCCGTTCCGCTGAGCACCATTCCCGTCCCGGCAGCCACGGCAAACAGCGCAGCCACGGAAGCGGTGAACCAGGCGAAGTTGTGCGCCACCCTGGTGCGGAACGCACGACGGCGTCCCGGTCCGCCGCCCGCGGCGGCATCGTCGCTTTCGGCGCCAGCCGGCACCAGCTCCGCCGCGGCCTCCTGCACGTGGGCCGGCGCGGCAGACACCACCGCGATTTCGGCAGCGTGCAGCAGCTCCCCTGCGCGCTCCGCCGTTGGCTCTGCACTGCGGGTGGGCGGATTGAACCAGATCAGGAACAACCCAGCCAGCGAGGTGGAAATCCCTACCGCCGTCAGGCCAGCAACAGTGAAGCCGCTGGTGGCAATAATGGCGCCGGCGGCCGGGCCGATCATGAAAACCACTTCGGTGCTGATGGCATCCAAAGCGAAGGCGGTGCGGCGCTGTTCGCCGTCGGCCAGGACGCCCAGGGACTGGCGCACCACGCTGAAGATCGGCAGAGTGAGCAGGCCACCTGCGAAGACCAGCGGCAGCAGCCACTGATAGCTCACGTGCGGGACCGCTGACCAGACCACAGCCTCAGACACCACCGACGGAATGAGGGCGCGGCGCAGGCCCACGGTGTCCACGCGCCGTCCGCGCCACGGAGCGCCAACCGCGATGCCGATGGTCATGACGGCCGCCGCTGCCCCGGCGGCGGCGTACCCTTCTCCGAGCGAGAGCACGATGTGCAGGGTGAGCAGGACTCCCGCAGCCGAGTGGGGGACGCGGGCCACCATGCCCACCAACAGGAGGCGCCGGATGGGGCGCACCGCCAGCAGGTGCCGGTAGAGGGCGAAATTCACGAAGGTTTCCTTACGGTCTGCCGCGGCAGGCCGGGAGGATCTCCGCCCCGCACTGCCGCTAGTTGAGGGCCCGCCTCAGCTTGATCTCCATCGAATCGACCCGTTCCCCAAACAATACATTCCGGGACCACTCCTGCTGGAGGGACGCCACGAGCTGCTGCAGGGCGCCTGCATCCAGGCCATCTTCGAGGTACAGGACCACCTGCAGCTCCGGGCCCGGGCCGCCCCCGGCAAGGACTGCACCGTCCGCCGTCCGGCTGGCCACGCCCCCGCCGGGCAGCAGCTCAATGCTCCGGACGGCCGGGAAGGCGGAGGCAGCGTGCCCCAGTTCCGGTGCGAGGGCCGGATCAGCGTAGCTGGGCACCCACTCGTGCTGCTGCGCCAGAGCCCACACAGCCGGCCGGCGGATGACGAAGGTCACCGGAGAGCCCGGGTCCAGCACCATCAGTTCGGCACCTTCGGCGACGGCGGACAACGCAGCGCGGGCCGCGTACACCGCGACAGGCCGGGCGTCCGGGTGCCATGCGGTGAGGGCAGCGGCCGAGGTGAATGCCGGCAGGGCGGCCCGTCCGTCCGGCGCCTTAAGTGTCACCAGGGCCATGTCGGCCTGTTTGTCCGCCTGGAGGCCATGGCCGCCGTCCGCCTCATCGGCGAGTTGGGCGACGATTGGAATGAAGACGCGCGCCGTGGCCAGGGAGCGCACCACCGCTGCTTCGTCTCCGCTCCCCTCACGCAACCGGCCGACGGCGGCGAGGTACCCGGCGTCGGCCGCTCCGTCGTCGTCCTCGAAGTTATGGATTTTGGCGTCATCCCCCGCGAGGCTGCGGCCCGCCCAGGGGCGTCCGGCCGAATCGGCCGTGCCGCCGGCACCTGCCAGCGCGGCCGCGATATGGCCGGGCAGGTGGCGTGGGGCCGGGGCTCCGGAACCGTCACTGGACATGGCTGGGGTCAACGCCGTCCGGCGACGTCGAGCGCCTCGGGCAGGGTGAAAGCGCCCGCGTACAGCGCCTTGCCAACGATGGCCCCTTCGACGCCGAGCGGCACGAGGGAGCGCAGGACCTTGAGGTCGTCCAGGCTGGAGATGCCGCCGGATGCCACCACGGGCTTGCCGGTCTTTTCCACCATCTGGCGCAGCAGTTCGACGTTGGGACCCTGGAGGGTGCCGTCCTTGGTCACGTCGGTGACCACGTAGCGGGCGCAGCCGGCCTCTTCGAGGCGGCCCAGGACGTCCCAGAGGTCCCCGCCTTCCTTGGTCCAGCCGCGGCCGGCAAGGGTGGTGCCGCGGACGTCAAGGCCGACGGCGATTTTGTCGCCGAAGCGCTCGATGGCGCGGCCGGTCCACTCGGGGTTCTCCAGCGCCGCGGTGCCGAGGTTGACGCGCGCCACGCCGAGGCCGAGGGCGGCTTCGAGTGTTTCGTCATCCCGGAGGCCGCCGGAGAGCTCAACCTTGATGTCCAGCCGGCCCACCACTTCACGCAGGAGATCAGCGTTGGAGCCGCGGCCGAAGGCGGCGTCGAGGTCCACCAGGTGCACCCATTCGGCGCCCTGCTCCTGCCAGTTCAGGGCCGCTTCGAGCGGCGTGCCGTAACTGGTTTCGCTGCCCGCCTCGCCCTGGACCAGGCGCACGGCCTGCCCGTTGACGACGTCGACGGCGGGCAGCAGTTCGAGGACCGGCAAATCGTTAGCGGTGGTCATGTTCATCCTTAGTCAGGTAGGCGGGGCGGTTGCGGGCCAGGCGGCCGGCAGCGTCAACAGGTAGGCGGCGAGCAAAGCCATGCCCGCCAAAACGTAGAAGGAGACTTGCGTCCAGAGCGGCTTCCCCTGCTGGCGGAATGCCAGGGCCCCGCCCACCAGGAGGCCGGCAAGCCCCATCAGGACGATGGACCACATCTAGGCGCCGCCGGCCGCGGGCGCAGCGCTGCTGCCGGTCCCGGAGTCCGCGGGCCTGCGGAGGGCTTCCACCCAGTTGCGCAGCAGCCGGGCACCTGCGTCGCCGGATTTTTCCGGGTGGAACTGGGTGGCGCAAAGGGGTCCGTTTTCCACGGCGGCAATGAACGGTGCGCCGTGCTCGGACCAGGTCACCAGTGGTGCGGCCATGCGCGGCTGGACGACGTCGAAGTTCCATTCCTGCACGCCGTAGGAGTGCACAAAATAGAAGCGCTCATTTTCGACGCCGGCGAAGAGCCGGGATCCCTCGGGAACCTTGACGGTGTTCCAGCCCATATGCGGGACCACGTCCGCCGGCAGGTGCTCCACCTTGCCGGGCCATTCACCCATGCCTTCGGCCTCAGTACCGTGTTCGACCCCGGCTTCGAACAGGACCTGGAGCCCCACACAGATTCCCAGGACGGGACGACCGCCGGCAACACGGCGGCCAATCAGACGGATTCCGTCCACGGCCTTGAGCTCGCGCATGACGGTTTCGAAGGCGCCTACGCCCGGAACCACCAGGCCGTCGGCGTTCAGGACGTCCTCAGGCCTGGCGCTGAGGGTGACCTCGGCGCCCGCCCGTTCCAGGGCCCGGACGGCGGAGCGGACATTGCCCGAGCCGTAATCCAGGACCGTGACCGTGGGTTTTCCCTCCGGGGAGTGCAGCTTCCGTGACGCCGACGGGTCCAGGATGGCGCCGTCCTTCAGGACCTGGCCGCTCACAGGGCGCCCTTGGTGGAAGGAATGCCCTCGACGCGGGGATCCGGCTCCACAGCAGCGCGAAGTGCGCGGGCGAACGCCTTGAACTGTGCCTCGACGATGTGGTGGGGGTCGCGGCCCGCGATGACGTTCATGTGCAGGCAGATCCCTGCGTGCAGAGTAATCGCTTCGAAGACGTGGCGGGTCAACGACCCGGTGAAGTGGCCGCCGATGAGGTGGTATTCCTGGCCAGCCGGCTCGCCCCCGTGCACCAGGTAAGGCCGCCCGGAAACGTCAACCACGGCATGGGCCAGTGCCTCGTCCAGGGGCACGGTCGCTTCGCCGAACCGGCGGATGCCGGCCTTGTTCCCGAGTGCGGTACGGAGGACCTCGCCGAACGTGATGGCTACGTCTTCCACCGTGTGGTGAACATCGATGTGGATGTCTCCGGTGGCTTTGACCGTCATGTCGATCAGCGAGTGCTTGCACAGCGCAGTCAGCATGTGGTCGTAGAAGGGCACGGATGTGTCGATGTCCGAAACGCCGGTGCCGTCGAGGTTGATCTCCACGAGTACGGACGACTCACTGGTGGCACGCTCCATGCGGGCGGTCCGGGAGACGGCTGCATTCGATCCGGTGGAACTCATGGTCAAAGTGTCCTTTGGGGAAGATAGGTGGTCAGGGCGCGGGGCGCCGCTCTTCCAAGTCTAGGCCGGTAGCGCTGCCTGCCGGGTGAGGATGCTTTCCAGCGACTCCAGGAAAGCTGTGGTTTCAGTCTCAGTTCCTGCCGTGACGCGCAGGTGGCCGGGGATTCCGACGTCGCGGATCAGGACACCCGCCGCAAGAAGCTCCTGCCAGACCTGGTGCGGATGGTCGAGACCGCCGAAGAAGACGTAGTTGGAGTCCGACGCGGCCGGCTTGAGGCCCATGCGGCGCAGTTCAGTAACGATCCGGTCCCGCTGCTTCTTGATGTCTTCGACGTCCGCCATCAGCGCTGCGCGGTGTTCCAGTGCAGCCAGTGCCGTCGCCTGCGTCACGGCGGAGAGGTGGTAGGGAAGGCGGACCAGGCGCAGGGCATCCGTGACTTCCGGAGCTGCAGCCATGTAGCCGAGGCGCGCCCCTGCCAGGGCAAACGCCTTGCTCATGGTGCGGGATACGATCAACCGCTCACGGCCGGGCAGCAGCGTCAGAGCACTCGGCGTCCCGTCGTGGGCAAACTCGTGGTACGCCTCGTCCACGATCACGATGGTTTGGCTGTCCTCGCCGGCACGGTACACCTCCTCCACGACGTCGAGTCCAAGGCCGGTACCGGTGGGGTTGTTCGGCGAGCAGAGGAAGACGATGTTGGGCTGCAGTTCCTTCACCTGCCGGGCAGCGGACTCGGCAGTGAGGCCGTAGTCGTCCGCGCGCTGTCCCGCGATGTAGCGGGTGTCCGTACCACTGGCCAGCAGCGGATACATCGAGTAGGTGGGGGGAAAGCCCAGCGCGGTGCGGCCGGGGCCGCCGAAGGCCTGCAGGATCTGCTGGAGAACTTCGTTGGAGCCGTTGGCGGCCCAGATGTTTGAGGCGTCCAGCCCGTGGCCGAGGTAGTCGGCCAGTGCCGTGCGGAGTCCGTTGAATTCCCGGTCCGGGTACCGGTTCAGCCCTGTGGCGGCCCGGGCAACGGCCGCGGTGATGGCCGCCTGCACATCCGCAGGAACGCCATGGGTGTTCTCGTTGACATTCAGGAGAATGGGAACATCCAGCTGCGGGGCCCCGTACGGAGTGAGGCCGCGGAGGTTCTCGCGGAGCGGAAGCCGGTTCAGTCGTTCTAGCTGGTCATTCACCTGAACAGTTTAGTGCCCGTGCCGGGGACCGGAAAATGTGACAATAAGCCGGCCCTGCTGCCCTGCACCGGGGATCCCGTCATCCTGCCGGAACGAACAGCTGCTGGCCCGGGATGACAGGCCCGCCGGAAAGGTTGTTCAGCTGGACGATGTCCGCCACCACGTCCCTGGCGTCGCGGTCCGGGGCCAGGCTGCCGGCGATGCTCCACAGGGACTGGCCCGGCTGGACCGTCACGGTGACCGTCGGCGTGGCCACGAGGTCCGCTGCCGAGTCTGAGGCCTTGGCGGGCGAATTGAAGAATCCGGCCATGGACAGCAACAGCGCAGCAAGCAGGATCAGCGGGATGCCGATCAGCACTACCCGGCCCCGGCGCGTAAGCCTCAGCGGCGGCAGGGGCGCCTGCGCCCGGCCTGCTGAAGCAGAGGCGTGCCGCGCGGAAACTGACAAGTGATGAGCGGAAATAGCTGACATGGACTGAGCCCTCCTGGACCGTACTGTGCTGCCCGGAATGTTCCCGGCCGCCGCATCCTTCCCAACTTCGAAGATGATCTTCGAACGACGATTGCAGTGACTAGAACACATATTCGAACTTTACTGATTCAGTTTTAGCACTTATCAACGAACAATGTCGAGACTCGCTAGAACAAATGTTTGAAAAAGCCCTGTGGCTGGCCTAGCTTTGAAGACAAGAACAACCACGCGGAAAGTTGATCAGCCGGGTCTGACAATTTGGGCGGGACCATCACGGCCGGAGCCAGAGCAAGCGGACCGGTGGCAACCGAAGGGCATTGGCAAACATGGCAGCAGCAGCGGCCGGAGGCAGGGCACTCCCGCAGGCAAAGAAGGCCGCCAAGGGCCTGACCGCCCGGCAGAAGAAGATCCTCGAAACCATCCAGCGCTCCGTCAACGACAACGGTTATCCGCCCTCAATGCGCGAGATCGGGGACACGGTAGGGCTGGCCAGCCTCTCCAGCGTGACGCACCAGCTCTCACAGCTCGAAAAGCTGGGCTACCTCCGCCGGGATCCCAAACGGCCCCGCGCCATGGAAGTGCTGATGCCGCTGACGCTGGGCGGCGCGCCCGGCAGCGGAGCCCCGTCCGCTGAAAGCCCGGCGCCGGGCTCCATTTCCGCTTCTGTCACCGAACTGCCTACCGCGCTGGACACGGCCATGGTCCCTTTGGTGGGCCGGATCGCCGCCGGCGGGCCCATCCTTGCGGAGCAGGTGGTGGAGGACGTCATGCCCCTCCCCCGCCAACTGGTGGGCCAGGGCGAGCTGTTCATGCTGAAGGTCGCCGGCGACTCCATGGTGGATGCGGCCATATGCGATGGCGACTGGGTAGTGGTTCGACGCCAGGCAGACGCGGCCAACGGGGATATCGTGGCGGCCCTCCTGGACGATGAAGCCACCGTCAAGACCTTCCGGCAGCGCGACGGCCACACCTGGCTGCTGCCACAGAACACCCAGTACGAGCCAATCCTTGGCGACCACGCCACCATCATGGGCAAAGTGGTGTCCGTCCTGCGTTCCCTCTAGGATGCGTGCCCTCTAAAGGGGCGCTCCGCGGCCAGCCTTACCGGGCCAGCCGTTCGAGCGCTGCCACCGCCGTCTTGCGGTCGGTAGTGGGCCAGAACGGCGGCAGGGCTGCGCGCAGGAAACCGGCATAGCGTTCAGTGGCCAGCCGGGAGTCCAGGACTGCCACCACGCCCTTGTCGTTCGTAGACCGGATCAGTCGCCCGGCCCCCTGTGCCAGGCGGATGGCCGCGTGCGTGGCCGAGACCGCCATGAACCCGTTCCCGCCTGCCTGCGCCACAGCCCGGGACCGTGCCGTCATGAGCGGATCGTCCGGCCGTGGAAAAGGAATCCTGTCGATGACAACCAGGCGGCAGGAACCGCCTGGCACGTCTACGCCCTGCCACAGCGACATGGTGCCGAACAGGCAGGTATCGGGTTCGTCCGCGAACTGCTTCACCAGGGCCGTCATCGTGGATTCGCCCTGGCAGAGGACGGTCATTCCCAGCTTGGGCCTCAAGGCATCGGCTGCTTCCTCGGCCGCACGCCGGGAGGAGAAAAGGCACAGGGCGCCGCCGCCGGAGGCGCGGATCAGGGCCTCGAGTTCGTCCAGCGCCTCCGGGGACACACCGCGCCCGGGCTTTGGCAGGTGGCCCGCCACGTAAAGGATCCCTTGCCTGGGGTAGTCAAAGGGTGAGCCCACGTCCACGCCGGTCCAGCTTGGTGCTCCCTGGCCCACCAGCCCCAGGCCTCCGGCGGCAGGCTCAAACGCTGAACCGATGGCAAGTGTGGCTGAGGTGAGAACCACCGTATGGTCCGCAAACAGGCCCTCGCGTAGCTTGCCGGCCACCGAAAGCGGCGCCACGTTGATCAGTACCGGCGCCGAATCGTCCGGCTGGGAGTAGCCCTGTCCCGGGTCAAAGGTGCTTGCCCGGGAAAACCAGACCACCTCCCGGTTTTCGCGTGCAGCCAGGAGCCGCTCGCACAGTTCCAGGATGAGCATCAGGCGGGACCTCGCAAGCTGGCGCCCGCCGTCGGCCGACTGGCTGCCGTCGCCCTTGGAGTCGGACAGCGCGGCGCGGCAGGCCTCACGGAGCTGGTCCACGCAGTCCAGCTGCTCGTCATTGAGGCCGTTGGGAAGCAGCCCTCCGGGCGCGCCGGCCAGGGCAGCCTCAAGGTTGGCCGCAGCGGCGTTCAGCGCGTCCACCGTGATGGCGGTGTGCTTGCGCGCCCCGGAGGCAGCGGCATGGACCATGGCCACGGACAGCTGTCCGGACACGGCGCCGGTCACCCTGTCCTGCAGTTCGTGGGCCTCGTCCACCACCACCACGTCGTACTCGGGAAGGACTGCCAGGCCCTCGAAGGCGCTCACGGCCAGCATGGCGTGATTGGTCACCACGATGTCCGCGGAGGCCGCATCGTGCCGTGCAAGCTCGCTGAAGCACTCCTCGGCCAGCGGACACTTCTGCGCGCCGAGGCATTCCATGGACGTGACGGACACCTGGCGCCAGGCGCGGTCCGTGACCCCGGGCAGCAGTTCATCACGGTCCCCCGTGGCGGTTTTGGCCGCCCATTCGCGCAGCCGGACCACTTCCTTGCCCAACTGCGAGGACGGTCCGCCCACGGCCGCGGCGAAGTGCGGCACACTGGTGTCCTCGCCCAGCGAGAACAGCTGGCCTTCCGTGGGCTCCTCGGACGGGAACCCGCCCTCAAGCTTATGCCGGCAGACGTAGTTGGACCGTCCCTTGACGAGCGACACCTTGACGGGCCGCTCCAGCGCCGGTGTGATCGCCTTC
Source organism: Pseudarthrobacter sp. NPDC092424 (assembly GCF_044754925.1). Taxonomy (NCBI): domain Bacteria; kingdom Bacillati; phylum Actinomycetota; class Actinomycetes; order Micrococcales; family Micrococcaceae; genus Pseudarthrobacter; species Pseudarthrobacter sp. NPDC092424. The sequence continues at coordinate 43,541 of NZ_JBIVQC010000004.1, forward strand.
AGCAGCCGCGGCAGGTCCCTTCCCACGATCTGTGTCTGCAGCGCCAGGGTGGCGGTGGACACGAGGGCGGGCTTGTTGCTTTCCAGGGCGTGCGCAATGAGCGGGATCAGGTAAGCCAGGGACTTGCCCGTGCCCGTTCCTGCCTGGACAAGAAGGTGCGTCCCCGTTTCGATGGCCTGGGCCACCTGCCTGGCCATCTCGTGCTGGCCAGGCCTGCTTTGTCCCCCCATGGCCTCGACGGCGCGGTCCAGCAGTTCGGTCACGAACTGTCCGCCCGCCGTCTTCGTGGCGCCGGGCGCGGCGTCAGTCATTTGTGACGAACGGTTCCAGCTCGGCCGCGAGGCCTTCGCGGACCATCACCACGGCGCGTGTTCCCGATTCTATGTGGTCCACGCTGATGATTTCGGCATCGGATTCGTGCAGCTTGCTGATCAGGTCGCCCCGGTTGTAGGGAATGAGCAGCTCGAGCTTGACGCTGGGCCGGGGAATCGAATCGCTGATGGCCTTGAGCAGTTCAGCAATGCCTTCGCCGGTGCGGGCCGAGACCACCACATGCCGCGGTTCGCGCTGCTTGAGCCGCTCCACCACGAACGGGTCCGCTGCGTCCGCCTTGTTCAGGACAATGATTTCGGGCACCTTGCGGGCGTCAACCTCGCTGAAGACCTTGCGAACGGCGGCGATCTGCCCCTCGGGGTCGGGGTGCGAAACATCCACCACGTGCAGGATCAGGTCAGCGTCCGCCACCTCTTCCAGCGTGGAGCGGAATGCTTCCACCAGCTGGGTGGGCAGCGAGCGGACAAAGCCCACTGTGTCCGCCAGTGTATAGCCCAGCCCGTCAGCTGTTTCGGCCTTGCGCACCGTGGGATCCAATGTGGCGAACAGGGCGTTCTCCACCAGGACGCCGGCGTCCGTCAACCGGTTCAGCAGCGACGACTTTCCGGCGTTCGTGTACCCGGCAATGGCCACTGACGGGACGGCATTACGACGGCGGTTGGCGCGCTTGGTCTCGCGCGCAGGCTTCATCGCGGCGATTTCACGCCGCAGTTTGGCCATGCGGGTGCGGATCCGCCGGCGGTCCAGTTCGATCTTCGTCTCACCGGGACCGCGGGAACCCATACCGGCCGCAGCGCCGCCCACCTGGCCACCGGCCTGGCGGGACATCGACTCGCCCCAGCCGCGCAGGCGCGGCAGAAGGTATTCGAGCTGGGCGAGTTCCACCTGCGCCTTGCCTTCGCGGCTCTTGGCGTGCTGGGCGAAGATGTCCAGGATCAGCGCCGTACGGTCAATGACCTTGACCTTGACGATGTCCTCAAGTCCACGTCGCTGCGACGGGGCCAACTCAGCGTCCACCACCACGGTGTCCGCGCCGGTGGCCATCACGATGTCCTTGAGCTCCTGCGCCTTTCCGGAGCCCAGGAATGTGCCCGGATCAGGCTTGGCCCGCCGCTGGACCAGGCCGTCGAGGACCTCGGAGCCGGCGGTTTCGGCGAGGGCAGCCAGTTCGCGCAGCGAATTCTCGGCGTCCGCGAGGGTGCCCTCCGACCAAAGGCCGGCCAGGACCACCCGCTCCAGGCGGAGCTGCCGGTATTCGACCTCGGTGACGTCCTCGAGTTCGGTGGAAAGGCCCGCAGTGCGGCGCAGTGCGCGCCGTTCTTCGAGGTCCTGCTGGTCGCCGTCGTACTCGCTGTGCTCTTCGTCCAGGCGGGAGATCGCCTGGGCCTTGCCAAGCACGGCCCCGCCATCGCCGCGGCCGTTGTCCGGCATGCTGGTCCCGGCAGGAACGTCCTTGGAAAGGATCCGGTCGATCACGGCCTGAATTTCCTGCGGACTCATGTCCTGGGCGGCGGGATCGGATCCGGTGTTGGGCTGGCTGGTCATGGTCTCCTTTGAAGATTCGGCAGTTCCAGAATAATGCTGATTGGTCTGAAGTGGTGAAGTATTCGCGCTGGGCTGACGGCCTGCGGACATGCAGTACTCCTGGTCTTTGCGGCCGCCCGATCGGGCAGACGGCAGGAAAGCCGCCGGAGGGGCGGCCGTGATTGAGCAGAGATTGAAGGGCCGGGAACAGCGCGGAAAACCAGCCTGAAGCTGTCTTTCGAGTATTGTCCGGCTGCCGGACGGGACGGTGGACGCCGGTCCGGTGCACGAGCGGAAGGTGGGGGCACCTGCATCGCTGGTGGGACATGGTCCGGGGAGGGCGGAGCCCGCGCCGGCTACTCGAAGATCAGGAACATGCCTTCAAGGGTAGCAGAGGGGCTTTCCCCGGGTTTCCCTTTACGCTGCAAGGGGAACTACTCTGGCCAGTTATGGAGTCTGCACACTATTTCAGCGCGTCACCCGCCGGCCCGTTCACCAGGAAGCCGCTGACGGTGGAACTCGCCGGGGAAACGCGCAGGCTCCACGCCTCAAGCGGCATCTTCAGCCCGGACGGAATCGACAAGGGAACGGCCGTCCTCCTGGCCAATGTTCCTGCGCCGGCGCCCACCGGAAACTTATTGGACATCGGCTGCGGCTGGGGTCCGGTTGCCCTGACCCTGGCGCTGCGGGCACCGCACGCGCGGGTGTACGCGGTGGACGTCAATGAACGCTGCATCATCCTGACCAATGAAAATGCCGAAGCCTTGGGATTGGACAACGTCACTGCGTCCACCCCGGAGGAAGTGGACCCGGAACTTCGCTTCGACACCATATGGTCCAACCCGCCCATCCGGATCGGCAAGGACGAACTGCATTCGCTGCTGAAGCTGTGGCTGCCGCGCCTGGCCCCGGGCGGGACCGCCTGGCTGGTAGTCCAGAAGAACCTCGGATCAGATTCGCTGCAGCGCTGGCTGGCGGCGGAACTGGATGACTCGTTCACGGTTACCCGCGAAGCAACCGCAAAGTCGTTCCGCATCCTGAAAGTCAGGAAAGCGTCCCTGTTGCCACAATGACAGCCGGCCCGCTGAGCTCGACGTGTTCGTGGCCGCCGGCGCCCGGAAAGAACTTAACGCCCACGGTGCCTCCCGGCACGTGCACCTGCCACTCGTCCGGCGCCTCGGCACCGGCCCAGTGCCGGATGGCAACAGCAGCCGCGCAGGCGCCGGTCCCGCAGGACTGTGTCTCCCCCACACCGCGTTCATGCACGCGCATGGTTACCGAACCGACGCCGGCGTGCACCAGCGGTTCGGCAGGAACGACGAATTCCACGTTGGTGCCGTTTGCCGGGAGGGGATCCACTGAAGGTGCGGTGAAGAGCCTGGTTCCGGCCAGTTCGTCGAGTTCGGCGAGGGCCACCACGGTGTGTGGGTTGCCCATGCTGACGGACAGCGCAGGGCGGGGCACCTCCAGCCCATCTGCCGTGACCAGGGAATCCATGGACCGCGCGCTGGCTTCGCCCGGGAAGATGAAGGACCAGGGGCCCATGTCCACGGCGTAGTCGTCGCCGGTCCGGACCACGGTCTTCACGCCTCCCCGGGTGCCAATGGTGAGCGACCCGCCGTCGGGCAGGTCGATCAGGCCCTCCGTCCGCAGGAAGTGGACGAAGACGCGCACCCCGTTTCCGCACATTTCCGAGAGCGAGCCGTCACCGTTGCGGTAGTCCATGAACCATTCGGCCTCCGGCGTGGTGGCCATCAGGTCGCGGCCCTCCGGAAGGAACCGCGACGGTACGGCGCGGATCAGGCCGTCGCCGCCAACGCCGCGGTGCCGGTCGCACAGCGCAGCTGCCTGCTCTGCGGTAAGTTCCTGGAGGCCTTCCGGATCGGCCACCAAAACGAAGTCATTGCCGGTCCCATGCCCCTTGGAAAAGCGCAATCCGCCCAGCGTGCCGAGGACGGTTTCGATGGGCTGGGCGGGGGTGTTTTCCATGGTTCCAAGCGTACCGGCCGTGGGCTGCCCGGCTGAAACCACTCAGTGCGGGTCAAGGAGAGGCTGCTTCCCCGCTAGATGCAGCGCGCTGCCGCCTTCTCCACCAGGTCCGGGTCCTGCCACCCCATCCACTGGATGCGCGGGTCTGCGCGGAACCACGTGAGCTGTCGGCGGGCGAACTGGCGGGTGGCCACGATCGTTTCCTCGGCAGCGTGTTCCACGGTGGCCACGCCGTCAATCACCTTCAGGAACTGCGAGTACCCGAGGGCACGGGAAGCGGTCTTCCCGTTGCGCAGCCCCAGGGCGTCCAGCCGCCGGACCTCCTCCAGCAGCCCCCGGTCCACCATGGCGTGTACCCGGGTTGCCAGTCGTTCCCTGAGCAGCACGCGATCCACCTCCAGTCCCACCTGAACTGCGGGCTGGAAGTACTCCCGCCGTGGCATGAACGAGCTGAACGGCCGGCCCGTGAACTCGTGCACCTCAAGGGCACGGATAATGCGGCGGGCGTCCGAAAGCCGGCCCGCGGAGACAGGATCCACAGCACGCAGCTTTTCGAGCATGGCAGAGCTGCCGCGGGCAGCCAGTTCGGCCTCGAGCCTGGTCCGGACCGCGGGGTCCGTCCCCGGGAATTCCAGAACGTCCAGGGCTGCGCGGACATACAGGCCGGAGCCGCCGGCGAGGATGGCGCGCCGGCCGCGGCCGTGGATGTCCGCGATCAGTTCCCTGGCCTGCACCTGGAAGTCGGAGACGCTGGCCTCCTGGGTAATGTCCAGGGTGTCCAGGAGGTGGTGCGGGACTCCGCGCCGCTCCGCCGCCGTGATTTTTGCCGTGCCGATGTCCATGCCGCGGTAGAACTGCATGGCGTCCGCATTGATGACTTCCCCGCCCAGGCGCAGGGCGAGGCTGACAGCGAGATCGGACTTTCCGGAGCCGGTGGGACCGACGACGGCGATGACTGGCGGGGTGCGCACCTGTCAGGGAGTGCGCAGCGGCAGTGAGGGCATTCCCAGGGAGACGCCCTTACGGCCGGCGCCTGCACCCGGCGCAGGGACGCCGCAGGAGTCTGCCTGCGACCTGTCCCAGGCGTCGCCGGCCCGTGAGCGCCGGAGGCTGTAATCCTCCGGCGTGGGGTCCGCCACCAGGTGGAAGGCGGCGGCCTCGGTGATGGTGACCGTGACGAGATCTCCCGGGCGTGGCGCGGGCGCACCGTCCGGAACGGAGAAATGCACCAGGCGCTGGTCCTGGGACCGGCCGGACAGCCGGTGGGTTTCCTCCGCCTTACGGCCGGACTGGGCGGTGACCATGACTTCCACCCGTCGGCCCAACTGCTTCCGGTTCTCCTCGGCGGCGATCCGGTCCTGCAGGGCGGTGAGCCGTTCGAACCGCTCCTGCACAACGGCCTTCGGCAGCTGGTCGGGCAGGCCGGCTGCCGGAGTGCCCGGGCGCTTGGAGTACTGGAAAGTGAAGGCCGTTGCGAAACGTGACTGCTCCACGACGTCCAGGGTGGCCTGGAAGTCCTCCTCGGTCTCCCCGGGGAATCCGACGATGATGTCGGTTGAGATGGCCGCGTGCGGGATCCTTTCCCGGACTTTGTCCAGGATCCCCAGAAATTTGGCCGACCGGTAGGACCGTTTCATCGCCCGCAGGATGCTGTCGGAGCCGGACTGCAACGGCATGTGCAGCTGCGGCATGACATTGGGTGTTTCCGCCATCGCATCGATCACGTCGTCGGTGAAAGCTGCGGGGTGCGGGCTGGTGAAGCGGACGCGTTCCAGGCCATCGATCTCCCCGCAGGCGCGCAGGAGCTTGGAGAATGCCAGCCGGTCGCCGAATTCCACGCCGTAGGAGTTCACGTTCTGGCCCAGCAGAGTGACTTCAATGGCGCCGTCGTCCACAAGTGCCTGGATCTCCGCGAGGATGTCCCCGGGACGGCGGTCTTTTTCCTTGCCGCGAAGGGCCGGGACGATGCAGAAAGTGCACGTGTTGTTGCAGCCCACGGAGATGGAGACCCAGCCGGAGTAGACCGAGTCGCGCTTGGTGGGAAGCGTGGACGGGAAGACGTCCAGGGATTCCAGGATCTCCAGCTGCGCCTCGTTATTATGCCGGGCACGGTCCAGCAGCGCGGGCAGGGCGCCGACGTTGTGGGTGCCGAAGACGGCGTCCACCCAGGGCGCCTTTTTGAGAATGGTTTCGCGGTCCTTCTGGGCCAGGCATCCCCCCACCGCGATCTGCATGCCGGGATTGGCGGCCTTGATCGGCGCCAGGATCCCGAGGTTGCCGTACAGCTTGTTGTCGGCGTTTTCCCGGACCGCGCAGGTATTGAATACCACCACGTCCGCCTGCTCGTCGTCAGCAGCTACGTAGCCAGCATCCTCGAGCATGCCCGCCATGCGCTCGGAGTCGTGCACGTTCATCTGGCAGCCGAACGTGCGCACCTGGTAGGTGCGTGGCCTGGGCGCGGCATCGTGCGGCAGGGCCACGGCCTCTTCGGAGGGCTGGGCACCGGAAAAGGAGGAAGGAATGGTCAAACTCACCTGTTAAGGGTACCGGCTGTTACAAGTACGTGTTTGTGGTCCTTAATCGGGGTCCGGGGCTCCTGCGGCTTCGAGGACCTCGTTGACAATCCTGAATGCCTGGGAGGGCTGGTAGCCCTTCCGGGCAAGCATGGAGGCGAGGCGCCGGGTGTTCTTGTCCCGCACGGTTCTGTCGTGCAGGTCCACGCCGGGTCGGAGCTTTCGCTCCACCAGGGCCCGGGCGGCATCCTCCTCATCGGAGTCGGAAACCTGGGCCAGCGCGGCATCGGCAGCTTCCTGGTCGATGCCCTTGTCCGCCAGCTCACGCCGCAGCGCACCCCGGGCGAGCTTGCGTGACTGCGCCCTGCTCCGAACCCACATGGCGGCGAACTCGGCGTCGTCGATCAGTCCGGCGGCCTGGAACCTGTCCAGGACCGCCTCCGCCACGTGTTCCGGAATGTTGCGCTCCGCCAGCTTCCGCGCCAACTGCAGCCTGCTCTTGGCCGACGCTGTCAGTTGCCGATAGACGATGGTTTGGGCCACTGAAACGGGGTCCGGCTCGGCGTTGCTGGATCCCGGCGCGGGGTCACCGTTCCCATTCAAGGACTAGAACCCGTCAACGGCCTTCAGCTTGGGCGAGTCCTTGGCGTCCGCCTCGGCTGGCTTGACGCCGACCCCAAGCTTTTCCTTGATGAGCCGTTCGAGCTCCGCGGCCAGTTCCGGGTTGTCCCGCAGGAACCGGCGGGAATTCTCCATGCCCTGGCCCAGCTGGTCGCCGTCGTACGTGAACCAGGAACCGGACTTCTTGATAATGCCGTGTTCCACGCCCATGTCGATGATGCCGCCCTCGCGGGAAATGCCCTGACCGTAGATGATGTCGAACTCGGCGATCTTGAAGGGCGGGGCCATCTTGTTCTTGACGATCTTGGCCTTGGTGCGGTTACCGACGGAGTCAGCGCCCTCCTTGAGCGTCTGGATACGGCGGACGTCGATACGAATGGAAGCGTAGAACTTCAGGGCCTTACCACCGGTGGTGGTCTCGGGGGACCCGAAGAACACGCCAATCTTTTCGCGCAGCTGGTTGATGAAGATGGCGGTGGTCTTGGTCTGGCTTAGGCGGCCGGTGATCTTACGCAGCGCCTGGCTCATGAGGCGGGCCTGGAGGCCGACGTGGCTGTCGCCCATGTCGCCCTCGATTTCGGCCCGGGGCACCAGGGCGGCCACGGAGTCGATCACGATAACGTCCAGGGAGCCGGAGCCCACCAGCATGTCCATGATTTCCAGGGCCTGCTCACCGGTGTCCGGCTGGGAGACCAGGAGCGCATCCGTGTCCACGCCCAGCTTGGCGGCGTACTCGGGGTCCAATGCGTGTTCGGCATCGATGAACGCTGCGATGCCTCCCTGGCGCTGGGCGTTGGCCACGGCGTGCAGCGCCACGGTGGTCTTACCGGACGATTCCGGTCCGTAGATCTCGATGACGCGTCCGCGGGGCAGGCCGCCAATTCCCAGCGCAACATCCAGTGCGATGGAGCCTGTGGGGATGACTTCGATGGGTGCGCGCACCTCATCGCCCAGCCGCATGACCGAACCTTTGCCGAACTGCTTATCAATCTGGGCGAGAGCTGCTTCCAGCGCTTTTTCGCGATCCGGGGCTGCGGCCATGGTTGACACCTCTAATGCTTTCTCGATGGTGGCCTCAGCGGCCGTTTGTTGGTCATCTCTGACGCTAAGGGGAACCACTGACATTCAGCCCGGATGGGATCGGCTATGTGGATAACCCGCTGTTCCCAGCATAGCTTTATCCGAACAGGTATTCGAAGAACCGGGCGGGCGTGTCAGTCGCGGCGCGGTGTGATGTCCCTCCCCAGGCGGCGCTCGTCGGGGACGTCCTGGACGTCGCACACGGCGAGCCACACCCTGCGCGGTTCCACTCCGGCCGCCAGCGCCTGGTCCGCGGTGCGCCCGCCCACTCCGGCGAGGACCAGGGTGCTGCTCAGCACCCGGGAGTAGCCCGCACCGAACTCGTCATCCATTAGCCGCCAGTAGTCGCTGATTCGCACCGGTAAATCCTCTCATGTTCCCGGAGCCTAGACTTGTTGCCATGAGCAACTCCCCTGATGCCCCGCAAACGGGTTCCTCGCCGGATTCCGCCGCGGGCGAGGCGACGGTGGACGAGGTCCTCCAAAGTGTTGAACACCAGCTCAGCCTTTTCTGGCGGCGGGCCAGGGCCATCTCCAACCAGCTCTCCCGCCAGGTGCATCCGGACATGGAACCGGCGGCCTACGGACTGTTGACGGTGATCCGCCGCGAGGGCCCGATCCGGCTCACGGACCTGGCCATGAACATCGGCGTGGGCAAACCGTCCGTCAGCCGGCAGATCGCGTTCCTCGAAAGCATCGGGCTCGTATCCAAGGAAGCGGATCCCCAGGACGGCCGCGCCCAGTCCATCCGGCTGACCGCAAAAGGCGAAGAAAAGATGCGCCAGGTCCAGGACGCCCGGCAACAGGTGTTCCGCGAGCGTCTGGGTTCCTGGCCGGTCTCTGACCTGCAGGAACTGGCCCGCTACATTGCCAGGCTGAACTCCACCTATGAAGGCGACGGATTCCCCCGCGACGCCGGAGCCCAGGATTCGGGCGGATCAGGCACGCAGTAGGAAATGCGTGCAATTCGACACGCCAAAGCCCCCGGCAGCGCCGGGGGCTTTGGTACCGTCCCTGCCTGCCGGCAGCCCTAGCGGGCGCCGGACAGCAGACCGGTAGCGAGTTCGTCGGTGAGTTCCGCGTTCAGGTCGCGGCCGTACCGCTGGGAGAATTCCTGCGGGACGGTGTCCGGCACGGTGACGCCTTCGGCCACTGCAACGCGGTCGCTGACTTCCCGGAGCATGCTGGACAACGGAACGTCCAGGGCCGTGCAGATTGAGGACAGCAGCTCGGATGATGCTTCCTTCTGGCCGCGTTCAACTTCACTGAGGTAACCCAGAGAGACACGGGCACTGTGCGAAACTTCACGGAGCGTACGCCCCTGACGCTGGCGGACATCGCGCAGGACATCACCGATTTCGTGACGAAGTACAACCATCTTGCGCTCCTTCTGTTCGCTCTTGCCCTGATCGGCGAGGCCCACATCCTTCCAGCGGACAACGCCGTTTACGGATACGGGCTGCTTTACCATCTGTATCGCCTTGCTCCCTCATTGGTCGGGTCCGCCGCAGCGAACCGTCGTGGTCATTTCATCCTAGGCGCCTCCCATCCCGGGAAGCGACACAATGTAATAACTAATCGGTACCGGCTTTTGTTCCCGGCTACTTGACTCCCGGTAACTTCTGCCGCGCAGCCATCGGCCGCAACATGCCGCGGCTCAGCCGGCCAGGGCCTCAAGCAGCCGTTCCAGCGCGGCGGCGCAGGCCTGGCCCCGGATGTCGGCGCGGCTGCCGGTGAACGAATATTCAAACGCCACACTGCCTGACGCGGTGGCGACTCCCACATACACCCGGCCCACCGGCTTGCCGTCATGCTCCTCCGGCCCGGCCACGCCCGTGGTGGAGATACCGATGTCCGCGCGGAGGGATTCCCGGACGCCTGCCGCCATGGCGGCCGCAACGTCCGGATCCACGGACCCTGCACCGGCCAGCAGCTCGCCGGAAACGCCCAGGAGCGTCTCCTTGACGGCATTCTGGTATGCCACCACGCCGCCCTGCAGCATCCCGGAAGCACCCGGGGTGTCCGCCAGCACCGCGGCAAGCATTCCAGCGGTCAGCGATTCGGCGGTGGCGACGGTCCGGCCGGCAGCAATCGCGTTTTCCACGGCCTGCGCCGCGAGGTGATGGAGGTTGCTCAAGTGGGCTCCTGTTCCTTGGCCGCCTGGGCGTGCCGCCTGCCTTCGGCGCGCAGGCGAAGCGCCTGGACAACGTATTCGACGCCGGTCCACACGGTGATGGCAACGGCCGCCATCATCACGGCAAAGGCTACCCACCCCAGCCAGGGCGCGATAACGCCCAGCGGCAGCAGGTACAGGAAGATCGCGGCTGTCTGGACCACGGTCTTGAGCTTGCCGCCGCGCGATGCCGGGATGACTCCATACCGGATGACGAAGAACCGCAGCCCGGTAATACCCCACTCCCGGACCAGGATCACCAGCGTGGCCCACCACGGCAGTTCGCCGAGCACCGACAGCATGACCAGCGCCGATCCGATGAGCAGCTTGTCGGCGATGGGGTCGGCTATCTTGCCGAAGTCGGTGACGAGGTTGCGGCTCCTGGCAATGTCGCCGTCGAGCTTGTCCGTGTAAATCGCGACGGCGAACGCGGCCACCGCCGCCCAACGCCAGGGTCCCGCCTCGCTGTCGGGCCCGGGAGCGTCAGCGATGAGGAACCAGACGAAGAAGGGCACCAGCGCGATGCGGAGCATGGTCAGGACGTTGGGAAGGTTCCAGACCCCGGCACGGCCACGGCCGGCGGCGGTTGCATCAGTGCTAGTCACGTTTCTAGGCTACCGTCCCTGGGCTAACGCCCGGTGAGGGACCAGGCGTCCTCGGAGCCGTCGTCGTCCTCCCCGTAGCCTCCCGGCGCCGAATCGGAGCCATCGTAATACTCGACATTTTGTTTCCGCTGGTCCAGGTCGGCCGCGACCAGGTCTTCGGCATAGCCTCCCTGGGGGATGTTGGCGTTGGCGTTGTCGCTGAGCGCCGCCGTCTGGGAGTCGGGCGTTGCCGGTGCTTCCTGTCCCTTCATCGCGGCCAGGACGGGGGCAAGGTCGTCCGGCTTGACCAGGACGTCACGGGCCTTGGACCCTTCGGACGGCCCAACCACCCCACGGGACTCCAGCAGGTCCATGAGCCGGCCGGCCTTGGCGAAGCCTACGCGCAGCTTGCGCTGGAGCATCGAAGTGGAGCCGAACTGCGTGGTGACCACGAGCTCAGTTGCCTGGAGCAGCACCTCGAGGTCGTCCCCGATGTCATCGTCGATCTGCTTCTTGGGGGCCTCCGCGGCGACGTCGTCACGGTAGCTGGCCTGCAGCTGCCCCTTGACGTGTTCCACCACCTTATGGATCTCTGACTCGGTTACCCACGCGCCCTGGACACGCATGGCCTTGGAGGCGCCCATCGGCAGGAAGAGCGCGTCACCCTGGCCGATCAGCTTTTCAGCGCCGGGCTGGTCGAGTACCACGCGGGAGTCCGTCACCGAGGACGTGGCGAAGGCCATGCGGGACGGCACGTTCGCCTTGATGAGGCCCGTGACGACATCCACGGAAGGCCGCTGGGTGGCAAGGACCAGGTGGATGCCGGCGGCGCGCGCCAACTGGGTGATGCGGACAATCGAGTCTTCCACGTCGCGGGGCGCCACCATCATCAGGTCCGCGAGTTCGTCCACGATCACCAGCAGGTAAGGGTAGGGCCGGATGACGCGTTTGGAGTCCGGCGGCGGCTGGACCTTGCCGGCGCGGACTGCCTTGTTGAAGTCGTCGATGTGCTTGAAGCCGTAGTTGGCCAGGTCGTCGTAGCGTGCGTCCATTTCACGGACCACCCACTGCAGCGCTTCGGCGGCTTTCTTGGGGTTGGTGATGATCGGGGTGATGAGATGCGGGACGCCCTCGTAGGCTGTCAGTTCCACGCGCTTGGGGTCCACCATGACCATGCGCACTTCGTCCGGGGTTGCCCGCATCAGGATCGAGGTGATCATGGAGTTCACGAAGGAAGACTTACCGGCACCGGTGGCGCCTGCCACCAGCAGGTGGGGCATTTTCGCAAGGTTGGCCACCACGTAGCCGCCCTCCACGTCCTTGCCCACGCCCATCACCATGGGGTGGTCGGTGCGCCGGGCGTTCTGGCTACGTAGGACGTCGCCCAGGGACACGGTTTCGCGGTCCGTGTTGGGAATCTCGATGCCGATGGCGGACTTGCCGGGAATGGGGCTCAGGATCCGCACGTCGCTGGAGGCGACTGCGTAGGAGATGTTCTTGGACAGGGCGGTGACCCGCTCCACCTTGGTGCCTGGCGCCAGCTCGATCTCGTAGCGGGTCACGGTGGGGCCGCGGCTGAAGCCCGTGACGGTGGCGTCCACGTTGAACTGCTGGAGGGTATCCGTCAGCGCGGCGACGACGGCGTCATTGGCTTCCGTGCGTTCCTTCGGAATGGACCCCGGGGTCAGGAAGTCCGAGGCCGGCAGGGTGTAGGTGACGTCGCCGGCCAGGGAGAGCTGCTCCGTCCGCTGCGGGATGGGCGTGGGCGGCGGTGCGGGGCTGACTGGGTTCGCGGGCACCCGCGGGGCGGCAGGGGCCGCCCCCGCCGCAGCCATCCCCGGGGTGATCATGGGGATGGCTTCGGTGGCGTTCCCGTCTGCCGGGGCCCCGGCGCCCAGGCCCTGCGCGGCCTTGATCTTTTCGACGGCGATCTCCGCCTGGGTGGGCCGCCGCACGCCGGGAGCCGGCTTGGGCGGTTGTGGCTCGTCGTCGTCAATGACTGCGTGTTCAAAGGCCTCGTCGCCAACGTAACCCTCGAGTCCGGCGTCGGGCTCTTCATCCTTGCCGAACATCCGGCGCCGCTTCTTCTTGGGCGCCGCGGGCGGGGTGCGTTCCAGGTAGCTGCGGTCGTGGCCGTCTTCGGGGTCCTGCTCGATCAGGTCGATGCCCATGAGGTGCTCGTACGCGCCCCGCAGGCGCCGCGGAATCGCAGTAAACGGCGTGGCCGTGATGATGAGCAGGGAGATGAATGCGAGGATCCCATAAACCACCAGCGGCACCGCGGGGTGGATGGCCGCGAGCGGCGATGCGGCGAGGAAGCCGAGCATGCCGCCGGCCGCGCGGAGACCGTCGAAGCCCTGGGCCACCGTGGGCTGCCCGCCCAGGACGTGGGCCAGGCCGGAGCCGGCGAAGGTCATGATGAGGAAACCGATGCCTACCCGGTTGTTGCCGCGCCCGTCGGAGGGCTGCCGGAACAGCCTGAACGCGCAGACGAACAGGATCAACGGAAGCAGGAGCGCCATCCAGCCGAACGTGCCGTTGACCACGGCGTGGACGGCGTCCGGGAACCAGCCCGTAAGCCCCCACCAGGCGAAGGTGGCGATGAAGACCGCGAGCACCAGATTGAAGAGCGCGGCCCCGTCGCGGCGCTCCTCGGCGGGGAGATCGCTGACGTCATGTCCGATGCGCCGGACTCCCCCGCCCACCAGGTGGCCGATTCCCAGCCACGCTCCGCCCACCACGCGCAGCAGCCACGGCTGGTGGTGTTCGACGGCGGGAAGCGCGCGGGTGCGCGAAGAGCCTGCCGGGGTTCCCGACCGGCCAGGCCTGGAGGCGGTGCCGCGGCTTCCCGCGCCGCCGGATTTCGTGGCGGAGCTGCCCCTGCCTGATCCCTTGGGCGCGGAAGTAGTACGTGTGGCCATACTGCCACGCTACCGGAAGCAGGGCCTCATTCCGCGGATTGACGGGCTTCCCCGCCTGTTCGTCAGCGCACGTTTAAGCGACTGTGCCCCGGTTCGGGAGAACCGGGGCACAGGGCGCAGCAACGCGCTGGCGGATCAGGCCTCGAGCACCACAGGGATGATCATCGGCTTGCGGCGGAGCTTGCGGTTGACCCACGTGCCCACGACGCGGCGGACCACCTGCTGGAGCTGGTGCGTGGTGTGGTCTGCGTGGTTGAGAACGGCTTCTTCCAGCGCAGCGTTGATCTTGGGCATGATGTCGTCGAACACGGAGTCGTCCTCCGCCACCCCGCGGGCGTGGATTTCGGGACCCGAAACGACCTTGCCGGTGGCGCGGTTGATGACCGTGATGATGGAGATGAAGCCCTCATCGCCGAGCACGCGGCGGTCCTTGAGGTCGGCGTCGGTGATTTCGCCCACGCTGGAACCGTCCACGTAGACGAACCCGACCTCCACCTGGCCCACGATGTCCGCCTGGTGGTCCCGGAGGTCGATGACTGTGCCGTTGTCTGCGAGGATGACGCTTGCTTCCGGCACGCCGGACTCGATGGCGATCTTGCCGTTGGCGATGAGGTGCCGGGTTTCGCCGTGCACCGGCATCGCGTTCAGCGGCTCGAGGATGTTGTAGCAGTACAGCAGTTCGCCGGCGGCAGCGTGTCCGGAGACGTGCACCTTGGCGTTGCCCTTGTGGATGACGTCCGCGCCCAGCTTCAGCAGGCCGTTAATGATCCGGAATACGGCGTTTTCGTTGCCCGGGATCAGGCTGGAGGCGAGGATGACGGTGTCGCCTTGGCCCACCACCACGCGGTGGTCGCCGTTGGCCATGCGGGACAGCGCGGCCATCGGCTCACCCTGGGAGCCGGTGGACATGAGCACCACGCGGTTGTCCGGCAGGTTGTCGATGTTCTTGATGTCCACGATCAGCCCGGCCGGAACGTCCAGGTAGCCGAGTTTCTCGGCGATGGCCATGTTCCGCACCATGGAGCGGCCCACGAAAGCCACCTTGCGGTTGTGCTTGGCGGCTGCATCCAGGACCTGCTGGACGCGGTGCACATGTGAGGAGAATGACGCAACGATGATGCGCTTGCTGGCCTGGCCGAACATCCGCTCCAGGGTGGGGCCGATTTCCTTCTCGGCGGTGGTAAAGCCCGGGACGTCGGCGTTGGTGGAGTCGGACATGAAAAGGTCCACGCCTTCCTCGCCGAGCTTGGCGAAGTGGCGGAGGTCGGTAATGCGTCCGTCCAGCGGCAGCTGGTCCATCTTGAAGTCGCCGGTGTGCAGCACGGTACCGCCGGCGGTGCGGATGAACACGGCCAGGGCGTCCGGGATGGAGTGGTTGACGGCGACGAACTCGCATTCGAACGGACCGAACTTCTCCACCTGCCCCTCTTCCACGGTAAGCGTGTAAGGACGGATGCGGTGTTCCTGCAGCTTGGCCTCGATCAGGGCAAGCGTCAGCTGGGATCCCACCAGGGGAATGTCGTTGCGCAGGCGCAGCAGGTACGGCACGGCACCGATGTGGTCCTCGTGGCCGTGCGTCAGCACGACGGCCACCACGTCATCCAGGCGGTCCTCGATGTAGGAGAAGTCCGGCAGGATCAGGTCTACGCCCGGCTGGGTCTCTTCCGGGAACAGAACGCCGCAGTCAACGATCAGCAGCTTGCCGTCGATTTCGAATACGGCCATGTTCCGGCCGATCTCCCCCAGCCCGCCCAGCGGGACAATCCGGAGCGTGCCCTGCGGGAGGCGGGGCGGGGTAACAAGGCCGGTAAGGGCGGTTTGGGTCATATTGCACTACTTTCCAGGCGGAAGGGTGCCGGGCTTCGCCGTCAGGAGAAGACCAGCCCCGCTTCCGCCAAATCCCCGCGGATGGTTTCGATCTCGGCTTCGTCCGGCTCCACGAGGGGCAAACGGACAATCGAGTTGGGCAGGACTCCCTGCCATTTAAGAATCTGTTTGGCGGCTACGGCGCCCTGGACCCGGCTCATCGTGGCGCGCACCACCGGCTGGAGTTCAAAGTTGATCTTCCGCGCCGTGGAGAGGTCGTTGGCGTTGACGGCATCGATCAGCTCGCGGAAACGGCGGGTTGCCACGTGGGTCGTCACGCCGACCAGGCCAACAGCGCCCAGGGCCATCCACGGGAGGGTCAGCCCGTCGTCTCCCGAGTAGAACAGGAGGTCGGTTTCGGCCATGACGCGGGTGGCCGAAACCAGGTCAGCCTTGGCGTCCTTGACGGCCACGATGTTCGGGTGCTGGGCCAGGCGGATCATGGTGTCCGGCTCGATGGGAATGGAGGAACGGCCGGGGATGTCATAGAGCATGACGGGCACGTCCACGGCCGAGGAAATGGTCTCGAAGTGCGCCCGCAGGCCGGCCTGGCTGGGCTTGTTGTAGTAGGGCGTGACCAGGAGAAGTCCGTCCACGCCGAGCTTCGCGGCCTCCTGCGACAGGTGCACGGAATGGGCGGTGTCATTGGTGCCGGTGCCGGCAATAATGGCCGCGCGTCCACCGACTGCTTCCTTGACCGCCCGGAACATGCCGAGGTTTTCCTCGTCAGTCAGGGTGGAGGTCTCGCCGGTGGTGCCGGTGACCACCAGTCCGTCGCAGCCGTCATCCACGAGCTTCGCGGCAAGCGATGCCGCCTGGTCGTAATCCACGGCTCCGTCCTTGGTGAACGGGGTAACCATGGCGGTCAGGAGCGTGCCAAGGGCAGGGATGTGCGCGGAAGTGTCAGCCATGGGAAAAACGTTACCCTGTCCGCCGCTGGTTAGGACAATGCCGGGACAGTGAGGAAGATCAAATCGCGGCATCCGAAGCGGGGCGCCCGCCGCAATAGCGCCCGACGGCGGCCTTCCGCAGCTCCCCTGCCCAGGCTTCGAGCCGCTGGGCTGCCCGCACGTAGTGGAACAGCTCGACCGGCGTCAGGGCGTCAAGGTCGGTTTCGGCGAGACGGCGGGCCAGTTCGGCCCCGCCGGGCTGGTCGGAGAGGGCGACACCTTCGCGTTCCCATTGCTCGTCCTCGGGCGGCCGGCCGTTAACGAGCTGGCGGAAAAGGTAGTCGACCACTCCGGGGCTCATGGCTTTCATCACCCCGGCGCGGGAGCCCGGGGAGGCAGGGGTATCCGGTGGCGTTTGCATGGAATCACTTTATTCGAACATATCTTCGAATACAAGACTGCTTTGGCGGCCGTGACAGGCAGCTTCCCGGTCCGGTGTGAGAGCATCGGCTCATGACCCCCCGCACCCAGGCACGGAGTTCTGCCGCCAGCATCCGGCCAGGGTCCGGACGCCTGTACGGGGTCGATGCCGCACGCGGGCTGGCCCTGCTGGGCATGATGGCAACCCACCTGCTGCCCACCTTCGAGTCCACTCCGGAACTGACGCCCACCTGGGTCGTGCTGGTGTTCTCCGGCCGGGCTTCGGCCCTGTTCGCGGTGCTCGCCGGCGTGGGACTGGCCCTGTCGACAGGGAAGCACAGGCCGCCCGCCGGACCCGAACTTTGGGGTGCGCGGCGCGGGATAGCGCTCCGCGCGCTGGTGATTGCCGCCGTCGGACTTTCCCTGGGCGGGCTGGACGTCAACGTGGCCATCATCCTGGTGCACTACGCCGTGCTGTTCCTGTGCATCCTGCCGTTCCTGGGCATGGAGCTCAAGCGCCTGTGCGCGTGGGCCGGCGGCTGGATCGTCGGATCCCCGGTGCTCGCCTACCTGCTCCGGCCATGGTTCCTCGCCCCCGCGCCCCCACTAACGCTGGGGCACAACCCGTCCTGGGAGGACGTTTCCGCCCCGGCCCGGCTCCTGGGCGATATCTTCTTCACCGGCTACTATCCCGTTTTCCAGTGGCTGTCCTACTTCCTGGTGGGACTCGTCGTCGGCCGCCTTGTCCTGGACCGCGCCATGGTACCGGTGGTGCTGCTGGCGGGCGGGCTGATCATTGCCCTGCCTGCCAAATGGCTGGGGACCGCGGCGATGCAGGACTGGGGCGGCCTGGAGGCGCTGGAAAAGGTGATCAACTCGCCCGGCTATCCACTGGAAAACATCCTGCAGGTGAACCTGACCGGCATCCCGCAGAAGGATTCCTGGTGGTGGCTGGCCTCTGCAGCGCCGCACTCGGGCACCACCCTGGACCTGCTGCACACCTCCGGGACTGCGGTGGCCGTTATCGGTGCCTTCCTCCTGCTCGGACGGCTGGCCGAATGGGTGGACCTGGACCTGCTGCTCCCGCTGCGCGGCGCCGGCGCGATGACCCTGACCCTGTATTCCGCCCATGTCTGGGCGATGTCGGGGCTCTACGGGGAACCGGTACCTCGGGGCTGGACCGAGAACGGCCTGTACTTCGTCCAGGCTGCCATCGCCGTGGCGGTGGGCGTGGTGTTCGCGCTGCTGCAGCGCAGGGGCCCGCTGGAGTGGGTGGCGCACTCGGCCGCCCGGCTTGGGCGTGGAAAGGTCAGCGCGCGGCGCTGAAGAGGCGTCCGGCGTCGCGCATTGCCGCCCGCGCCCGCTTCCGGTCCCCCGCAGCGTCATAAGCGCAACTGAGGCGGAACCACGAACGCCAGTCGTCCGGCGCGGCCTCGGCCTCGGCCCGGTACTTCTCGAACTCCGCATCCGCCGCGGACCGGACAATCCTGCCGGCAGGAGTACGGGGAAGCTCGTCGACGGGCAGTCCGCCTTCGGCCTCCAGGGCCTTGGCCATCTGTTCGGTGCGCGCCCCGAACATCAGCTCGCGGATCAAGGCCCAGGCGCCGATGACCGGCAACACCAGGTAGGCGGCACCGATGGCCTGCGCGGCGAGGTTGGAATCGGTCAGGAGCAGCACCGAGCGCTGCAGGGACACCACCAGGTAGAAGACGAGCAAGAGCGTCACCGCTCCCACCCAGATCTTGGTGCGGTTCTTCCGGAAGGCACCCATCACGGCCGGCATGCCGCTAGATTCCCAGGTCCAGGTAGCCGTCCAGGCCCACGGTGAGGCCGGGGTGCGCAGCCACCTGGCGAACCCCGAGCAGGACGCCGGGCATGAACGATGCACGGTCGTAGGAATCGTGGCGGAAGGTCAGCTGCTCGCCGGGACCGCCCAGCAGCACTTCCTGGTGCGCGACCAGGCCGCGTAGCCGCACGCTGTGGACGCGGACACCATCCACCTCGCAGCCGCGGGCTCCGGCCAGCTCCGTGGCCGTGGCGTCGGGGCTGGGCGGAACCTGCGCTGCGGCGCGCTCGGCGGCAATGAGCTGGGCCGTGCGGACGGCGGTGCCGGACGGGGCGTCCACCTTGTCCGGGTGGTGCAGTTCGATGATCTCGACCGATTCGAAGTACTTCGAGGCCTTGGCCGCGAATGCGGAGGCCAGCACCGAGCCAAGCGCGAAGTTGGGGGCGATCAGCACGCCGGTCCCAGGGTGTCCTGCCAGCAGGTCCCCGAGGGAGGAGAGGCGCGCGGGGTTCCAGCCCGTGGTGCCGACGACGGCATGGATGCCGTGTTCGACGGCGAAGCGGACGTTTGCTTCGGTGCTTTCCGGCACGGTGAGGTCAACCACGTACTGTGCGCCGGCTTCCGTGACGCGCTCCAGCGAGTCGCCGCGGCCCAAGGCTGCGACAAGTTCCATGTCCGGTGCGGCCTGGACGGCTTTGACGGCTTCGGCGCCCATGCGGCCGTTGGCGCCCAGCACGGAGACCCGGAGGAGGGCAGGGTGTTCTTCGGTCATGCCGTTAACCCTACCGGCGGAACCGGGTGTCAGCCGCCCGCGCCTACCCACTCCACGGTGCCGTCCGTAAAGAACTGTTCCTTCCAGATGGGCACCTGCTCCTTGATCCTGTCCACCAGCTCCGAGCAGACGGCGAAGGCCTGTCCGCGGTGTGCTGCGGACACGGCGCAGACCAGGGCGGGGTCGCCGATTTCCAGCATTCCGATCCGGTGCGCGGCCCAGATGCGGACCGGCTGGGCCGGTGCCGAGGCGTCAGGCTCACCATTTCCTTCCGCCTGCCCGGCAACCAGGCGGGCGACGACGTCGGCCATCACCTGGTGAGCCGTGGGATGCGCGCTGTAGCTGAGGCGCTCAACCTGCCTGCCGCCGTCGTGATTGCGCACTACTCCGCTGAAGCTGACCACCGCCCCTGCCGTGTCGCTTTCTACGGCCGCTATGGCTTGGTCCACCGAGATGGGGTCCGCACTGAGCACGGCGTGGACCACCTCGAATGCCTGGTCAGTGTCCATGTACGCCTTCCAATTGGTCGCAGAGGTGCCCGATCATCGGGTCCAGGACGGTCAGCCCGTCCATGACCCCCTTGGGTGATCCTGGCAGGTTGACGATAAACGTGGTCCCGGCGGCGCCCGCGTAGCCACGGCTCAGCGCCGCGAGCGGCGTCTTGGCGGCACCGGCGCGGCGGATGGCCTCCATGATGCCGGGAATCTCCCGCTCCAGGAGCGGCAGGGTGACTTCAGGCGTGCGGTCATCGGGGTTCAGCCCGGTTCCGCCGCTGGTGATGACGACGGCGGGCCGCTGGGTGAGCAGGGCCCTCACGGCGGCACCCACCGGCTCGCCGTCCGGGACCACCATGGCCGGGAAGACGTCGAAGCCGTGTTCGGTGAGCCAGTCGGTGATCACGGGGCCGGTTTCGTCGTCGTAGAGCCCGGCGGCTGCACGGGTGGAGGCGATGACAACCCCGGCTTTCCTGCCCTGGACGTCACCGTGGCGGTGCGGTTCGGGGGTGGTGCTCACAGGGTCCAGTCTCCGCTCTTTCCGCCGCTCTTGGCCAACACCTTGATGTCCGTCAGGACGGCGTGCCTGTCCACGGCCTTGACCATGTCGTACACGCTGAGCGCGGCGACGGAGGCGGCCGTGAGCGCCTCCATTTCAACACCGGTGACACCCCGGGTCTTGACCGTGGCCAGGATTGTCACCGCATCGGCGTCCAGCGAAAAGTCCACCGTGACCTTGGACAACGGCAGCGGGTGGCACAGCGGGATCAGCTCCGGGGTTTTCTTGGCGGCCATGATCCCGGCAACGCGCGCGACGGCGATGGCGTCGCCTTTGGGCAGGCCGCCGGAGCCCAACAGCCCCATGACGTCGCGGGTGGTCCGCACGGTGGCCGTGGCCGTGGCCTCGCGGGTGGTCTCGGTTTTGGCGGAAACGTCCACCATCTGGGCGCTGCCGTCCTGGCGAAGGTGCGTGAGGGCCGGCGGGGTCTGTTCTGCATTCACAGTGTCCATACTTCCACCTCGTCCCCCGCGCTCAGAGCCGATTGTCCTTCCGGGACGTGGACCAGGGCGTTGGACCCTGCCAGCGCGTGCATCAGGTGCGAGCCCGCCCCGCCCTGCAGCCCCACCGTTCCGTCCGGGTGGAGGGTGCCGCGCCGCACCTGGTGCTTATGGTGCGGCGACTCCAGCGGATGGCGCAGCCGCGCCCGGACCCGCGGCCGGGGCGCCGGGGCGCCGAGTAGTTCCGTGAGGGCAGGCCGGAGGAACATCTCGAAGGACACCAGGCAGCTCACCGGGTTTCCGGGAAAGCCAAGGATCGGAACGCCGTCAACGGTGCCGATGCCTTGGGGTCCGCCCGGCTGCATGGCAACGGGCAGGAATTCCACCGGCTGGTCCGCCAGCGCCTGCCGCACCACTTCGTAGGCGCCCTTGCTCACCCCTCCGGTGGTCACGATGAGGTCCGCGCCTGCGGACTCGGCGCGCAGGAGTTCCAGGAGCTCTGCCGGGTTGTCCGTGGCGATGCCCGCCCGGCGCACCCGGAGTCCGGCCTGGACCATCGCCGCTTCGAGGAGGGTGCCGTTGGCGTCGTAGATTTTGCCCGCCGGCAGTTCCTGTCCCGGCGCCACCACTTCATCACCCGTAGTGACCAGCAGGACCGTGACCGCCCGGTAGACGGCCACCTCCGGGAGGCCGAGGGCCGCGAGCAGCCCCAGCTGGGCCGGCCCCAGGAAGGAACCGGCCGGCAGGGCAACGGACCCTTCCCGGAGGTCGCTGCCAACGGCACGGACATACGTTCCGGCCGCCGTGGCCGGCAGCGTCACCGCCGCTTCCTCCCCCGCGGCCAGGAACCGGTCCGGCACAGCCTTCTCAATAGGTACGACGGCGTCCGCCCCCGCCGGGAGCATGGCACCGGTCATGATGGGCGCCGCTGTCCCCGGGGCCAGCCCGGGCGGCGTTGTGCCCGCTGGAACCGGGGCTGACACGCGGAGGCGGGCGCCGGCGTCGTGCGCTGGCATGTCCGCGTCCCCGGGGCGTTGCGTATCAACGGCGCGGACCGCGTAGCCGTCCATCTGCGAATTTGCGAAGGGCGGAAGGCTGACCGGGGCGGTGACTGGCTGTGGCAGGCCCCTGCCCAATGCCTGGACCAGGGGCAACACCTCGGTGCGGCCGGGAGCGCGGAGCCCCTCGAGCAGCGCGACGACCGCGGCACGGTGGACAGCGACGGTTCGGGGAGTCATGCGGGCGCCTTCGGTTGCGGGCTGTGGACAGGGTCCACTCTAGCCAGCGCCGCCCGTCATGTGTGATGGCCCACCCAACGTGGCGTAGCCTGAAACCATGACTGTCCAGCTAGGCATCCCGCAGCCCCGGGAGGAAAGTTCACGGCCGACGCTGCCGGAACCGGGGCCCAGGCCCGCTGATGCCCCCGACGGCCTTGCGGACCGCTATGGCCGGCGCGCCACGGACATGCGGTTGTCCCTGACCGACAAATGCAATCTGCGCTGCACCTACTGCATGCCGGCCGAGGGCTTGGAATGGCTGGCCAAGCAGGCGGTGATGTCGGCGGAAGAAATCGTCCGGATCGTGCGGATTGGCGTGGAGCACCTCGGCGTGCGCGAACTGCGCCTGACCGGCGGTGAGCCGCTGGTCAGGCACGACCTTGTGGACATCATTGCCGCGCTGCGCCGCAACCATCCTGCGCTGCCCATCTCCATGACCACCAACGGCGTGGGGCTGGCCAAAAAGGCCGCGGCCCTCAAGGCCGCCGGGCTGACGCGCATCAACGTGTCGCTGGATTCACTGCACGAAGAGACTTTCACGCAGTTGACCAGGCGTCCGTTCCTGGACCAGGTGCTCGCCGGGGTGGACGCTGCGTGGGCTGCCGGGCTGGGGCCGGTCAAGCTGAACGCGGTGCTGATGCGCGGAATCAACGACACCGAAGCTCCGTCCCTGCTCGCTTGGGCGCTGGACCGGGGCTACGAACTTCGGTTCATCGAGCAGATGCCCCTCGACGCCGACCACGGCTGGACGCGGCGCAACATGATCACCGCCGCCGAAATCCGCACCCTTCTCTCCACCGATTACGTCCTCAGTCCTGATTCCAGGGAACGTGACGGGGCGCCCGCCGAACGCTTTGAAGTACGACGGCGGGTGGCGGCTTCCGGGGACGGTTCCGCGCCGGTTCTGGGCACCGTGGGGATCATAGCCTCCGTGACCGAGCCATTCTGCGCCGATTGCCGCCGGACCCGGATCACAGCCGAGGGAAAGATTATGAGCTGCCTGTTCTCCCGTGAAGAGTTCGACCTCTTGGGGCTGCTTCGTTCCGGGGCGCACGACGCCGCGCTGGCGCGGCGTTGGCAGGACGCCATGTGGGTCAAGCCAAAGGCCCACGGAATGGACCACGTGGGACTGGACGCTCCGGACTTCGTCCAGCCGGACCGCAGTATGAGTGCCATCGGGGGCTGACACCGCATGAACGTACGTTATTTCGCTGCCGCGCGCGCCGCTGCAGGGCTGGAAGAAGAACGCTTCGACCTGCCTGCCGGGTCGACAGTGGCCGATCTCCTTGACGCAATCCTGGCCGTCGAGCGCGCCACGCCGCCGGCCGGGACGCCGCCTCTCCCCCGAATCCTGGGGCGCAGCAGCTTCCTGCTGAATGAAGTTGCCGTGCGGGATCACAGCACCGCTTTGGGGGCGGACGACGTGGTTGACGTGCTGCCTCCTTTCGCCGGCGGGTAACGGCCCGGGCGGCGGTAACGGCCCGCTCCGGGGTACCGCGCGCTCGGGGTAACGGCGCGCTTCCAGTCCGCTTCGGCCTATGTTCCGGGACCGGTCGCCTATGTCCTGGGACCCGGACGCATGGCCCTTCGATCCTGCGGACAGGTTCTCCGTGATGCTCCGGCTCAAAATGTCGGACCCTCGTTGGATGATGTGGGTATGGGTTTTGGTGGGGGTATCGGGGTGGCGGTGGAGGCTGTTGGGGGCTCCGCCGCGCGGTTGGATGCGCTGGTGCGGCAGGCTGCTGCCGGCCCGGGTTCCGCCAGTGCTGCCGGCCCGGGTTTTGCCAGTGGCGCTGTTCCGGGGACCATGGCTGCCCGCCCGAATTCCGGCTCCGTCGCCGGCAAGGTTTCGCGGCCTTCAGGCAATGCGGGTGCGGCGGAGACTGCCGGTGTCCCTGGTGGTGGGGTGCGGGATTGGTGGGCTGATCCGATGCGGGTCGAGGCCGATGCCCTCCTGGAGGTGATGGCCGAAGCGGCCCGGTGTGAGGCGAAGGCCGCGGCGTTGAAGGCCCGCACTGCTGCCCGGTTCGCCGAGCTCGAAACGGTCCTCGCTCCGCCGGCGGTGAAGGCCGCGGGGATGCTGGAGGTGTCGATCCGGGCCGAGCTCGGCTGTCTCCTGCGGATCAGTGACGGCGCCGCGGCCCTGTTCCTGTCCCAGGCCCGGGCCCTGTGCACGGACCTGCCCGTAACGTTGGGTGCGTTGCAGGCCGGGGCGATCTCCTGGCGCCACGCGGTCATCGCGTGTGATGAAACCACCGGCCTCACCACCGCCGGGACCACAGCCCTGGAAACACACTTCCTCTCCCTCACACCCGGCCCGGCTGATCCGGCTAGTCCTGACGCGGCCGGCCCTGACCCTGGTGCTCATGATCCTGCTGGCGGGGTGTGGGGGTGTGTGGCGGGGGATCTGACGCCGGGGAGGTTCCGGTCCCGGGCGCGGGCCTGGCGCGAACGGCACCACCCCGAGAGCCTGGAGAAGCGGCATGTGCGGGGTATCGCGGACCGCAGGATCGAGTGTTCGGCGGACCGGGACGGGATGTCCTGGTTCAGCGCGTACCTTCCCGCGCACCAGGCCGAGGCGATCTGGAACCGCACCACCGCGATCGCCCGCGCCCTCCAAGGCCCCACCGAATCCCGGACCCTCACCCAACTGCGGGCCGACATCTTCGCCACCGCCCTCCTCACCAACAACACAGCCCCCAACCACGCCACAGCCCGCGGCAACGGTTCAGGGCGCGACCCCGACACCCACACCCACACCCACACCGAGAATGCCGCCGCCCGTGGCGCCGCCGATACCGCCGCTGATGCCGGTGCTGACTCCGCCGGGCCGGCCGAGGAGGGGCGGACCGGTAACGGTGCCCTTGCGCGGGTTCCGGTCCCCAAAGCGCAGGTCCTGGTCACCGTTCCGGTGTTCGCGCTGCTGGGGCTCACGGACGAACCGGCAGAGCTGGACGGGTACGGCCCCGTCCCGGCCTCCATCGCCCGCCAGATCCTGGCCGACGGGGCCGGCTCGTTCTACCGGGTCCTTGTTGACCCCCGCGACGGGGCACCGCTGGAGATCGGCCGGACCAGCTACCGCATCCCGCAGGCCATGCGGAACTGGCTCCGGCTCCGCGACACGAAATGCCCGTTCCCGGGCTGCACCAACCACTCCCTGGACAACAACGCGGATCACCTCACCGCCTGGCAGCACGGCGGCACCACCGGCGTCAGCAACCTCGCCCAGCCCTGCCCCAAACACCACCGGCTCAAACACGCCAGCACCTGGACCCCCACCCCGGCCACCAAAACCACACCACCAGGCTGGACCTCACCGACCGGACGCCACTACAACACCGAACCCCACCCCTGGCACCCACCCCAACTGCCCGCCACCACGCTCAACATCGACCGCGTGCCCGAGCACCCGCACGGCTGCATGCTGCCCGAACACCTCCCGAACCCTACGGACCCGGAGCACTCCTGCCCGAACACCGAATACCCGCCCGATGACCCACCACCTGACCCAACCGGCCTCCACTACATCGATGCCCGCGACCTCCACCCCGCGCACCCCGCCTGGGACACCTACCCCTGCCCCGACACCCTCCCCGAAGACCCTATGGCATGGTTGTTGGAGCGGATGCCTGAACCGGCGAGGACCTAGGGTTTCGCCCGGTCCGTGCCGGCATGCCGTTGGTCGGCCGCAGCCAGGCGAGGGTGCGTCAATCAGCCACGCGTCGGTAGCGGGACGTCATCAGGGGCCGGTAACCGCCGGCTTCCGGCAAGGCTGATGCCGCTCCCGAGCGGATTTCCGCAACATGGGTCAACAGGTCGCCCTCCACGCTGAGCGTGTGCCGGGTCCAGCCGCCGTCGCTGCGCCGTTCCACCCGGAGGACACCGTCGTGGACCACACATCTGGTGGGGCCGTCCGGCACCGGACCGGCGGTGTCCACGTAGTACCAGAGGACGTCCTGGCGCTGCGGGTCCAGGGTGAAGATGCCATGACCCTCGTAGTGGCTGCCGTCGGCCTCTGTATGCCGGTACGTCTGCACTACTGCGAAACCGCCGGCCAGCCGGCGGTACGTCAGCTCGGCATCAACAGTGCGCGCGGGACCCCAAGGGCCGGCGGGGATGTGGGTGCTTCCGCGCCAATGCCCCAGGAGGCTGGCCAAGGCCGTGGACGGGTGGTCCGAACTGGCTGGGGTCACGGTGGGTTCCGCTTTCGCTAGCAACTCGCGGGGTTGCACCCATACTATTCCCGTCGGGACCCAACGTTCTTGGTTACTGTGCTCAGAGTCCGAAGCTTTCGGATTCCTCGAAGGGTCCCACCACGGTGACGGTGCGTGGCGCGGCAGCAAGCTCGGCTGCAAGATCCTGTACCTGCTGGACCGTCACGTCCTTGATGAGGCGAAGGGTCTCGTCAATGTCCTGGTACTCGCCTGAGACGAGTTCAGCACGCCCCAGCCGCGACATCCGCGAGCCGGTGTCCTCCAGCGCCAGCACAATCCCACCGCACAACTGGCCCACGGCCTTACGGAGCTCATCCTCCGTGATGCCGTGCTCTGCCAGCTTGTCCAGCTCGGCGCCCAGCAGCTCCAGCACCTGGCGCACCTTGGACGGAGTGCAGCCGGCGTACATGCCGAAGTACCCGGCATCCGCGTAGGAGGACGCAAAGGAATACGTGGAGTACACCAGGCCCCGCTTTTCGCGGATCTCCTGGAACAGCCTCGAGGACATGCCACCGCCCAGCACCGCGTTCAGCACGCTCATGACATAGCGGCGGTCATCCGTGGCCACAATCGTGGGGCAGCCCATGATGATATTGGCCTGTTCCACCGCCCGCTTCACAACGTGAAGTCCTGCCGTGCCGGTGATCAGTGCACGGTCCGTAGGGCGCCGGTCCACGGGTGCCGCGTCGGACTCCAGCGACCACCCGGCAGACTCAAGCGCATCCACCACAAGTCCGCATACGACGTCGTGGTCCAGGCCGCCTGCGGCAGTAATCACCAGCTCATCGGGCCGGTAGTAGCGCTGGTAGTGGTCCCAGACCGAGTCCCGCGCCACTGCGCGGATGGCATCCGGGGTGCCGCCGATCGGGCGGCCCAGCGGGTGGCTGCCGAGGACGGCAGCCACGAAGTGTTCGTGGGCAACGTCGGTGGGGTCATCGCTGTCCATCGCGATTTCCTCCAGGATAACGTCGCGTTCCTGCTCCATCTCGGCGGGGTCGATCACAGCGCCGGTGATCATGTCGGCAATGACGTCGATCGCCATCGGCAGGTCCGTGTCCAGGACCCGCGCAAAGTAGCAGGTGCTTTCCTTGGCAGTAGCCGCGTTGGACTCCCCGCCGACTTCATCGAAGGCGGAAGCGATTTCAAGCGCCGTGCGGCGCTTGGTTCCCTTGAACAGCAGATGCTCCAGGAAGTGGGTGGAACCGTGCTGCCCCGGTGCCTCGTCCCGGGAGCCGACACCAACCCAGAAGCCGATGGTGGCCGAGCGCTGCCCGGGCATCGCCTCGGTAAGTACCCGCACTCCCCCGGGCAGCACGGAGCGGCGGACTTCGGAGCCGCCGTCGGAACCGTGGACCAGGGTGTCGCCGCGGTGGTTCTGCTCAAGCGGCAGGGGTACAACAGTCATTGAGGCCTTTCAGGAGGGGCAGCCGGATCTGGCTGCCATCGTAACAGCGGCGGGGCCGGTGGATCACCCACCGGCCCCGCCGATTAATGCTTAGGCCGGAGCCCGGAACTGACTAAGCGTCAGCGCCTTCTGCCGGTTCCGTGGAGTGCGCGCGCTCGGCGTCGCCTGCGCCCTCTTCCTCGGCAACAACCGGGGCCAGCGAGAGCTTTCCGCGGTCATCGATCTTGGTGATTTCCACCTGGACCTTCTGGCCGACGGATACGACGTCATCCACGTTATCCACGCGCTTGCCGTTGGCCAGCTTGCGCAGTTCGGAGATGTGCAGGAGGCCGTCCTTGCCCGGGGTCAGGGAAACGAAGGCACCGAAGGTGGTGGTCTTGACGACCGTGCCCAGGTAGCGTTCGCCGATTTCCGGAACCTGCGGGTTGGCAATGGCGTTGATGGCGGAGCGTGCTGCATCTGCAGACGGACCGTCGGTAGCGCCAATGTAGACGGTGCCGTCGTCCTCGATGGAGATGTCGGCGCCGGTGTCTTCCTGGATCTGGTTGATCATCTTGCCCTTGGGGCCGATGACCTCGCCAATCTTGTCCACGGGGATCTTCACGGCGATGACGCGCGGTGCGAACTCGGAAAGCTCGTCCGGGGTGTCGATGGCCGAGTTGATGACATCCAGGATGTGCAGTCGAGCTTCGCGGGCCTGCTTCAGGGCTGCAGCCAGGACCGATGCGGGGATCCCGTCGAGCTTGGTGTCCAGCTGGATGGCCGTGACGAACTCGGAGGTACCCGCAACCTTGAAGTCCATGTCGCCGAAAGCGTCTTCGGCACCGAGGATATCGGTGAGCGCCGCGTAACGGGTCTGGCCGTCAACCTGGTCGGAAACCAGGCCCATGGCGATACCGGCAACGGCGGCCTTCAGCGGCACACCGGCGTTCAGCATGGACAGGGTGGAGGCGCAGACGGAACCCATCGACGTCGAACCGTTGGAACCGAGGGCCTCGGATACCTGGCGGATGGCGTAGGGGAATTCCTCGCGGGACGGCAGGACGGGCACGAGGGCGCGCTCAGCCAAGGCACCGTGGCCGATTTCGCGGCGCTTGGGTGAACCCACGCGGCCGGTCTCACCGGTGGAGTACGGCGGGAAGTTGTAGTTGTGCATGTAGCGCTTGCGCGTAACCGGAGACAGCGAGTCGATCTGCTGCTCCATCTTGAGCATGTTCAGCGTGGTGACACCCATGATCTGGGTCTCGCCGCGTTCGAAGATCGCGGAACCGTGAACGCGGGGCAGGACCTCGACCTCAGCGGTGAGCTGGCGGATGTCCGTCAGGCCACGGCCGTCGATGCGGATCTGGTCCTTGAGGATGCGCTGGCGCACGACATGCTTGGTGACTGACCGGAATGCTGCGGACAGTTCCTTCTCGCGGCCTTCGAACTGGCCGGCCAGGGACGCGAGTACCTCGTCCTTGAGTGCGTCGGAAGCGTTGTCGCGCTCCTGCTTGTCAGCGATCTGGAACACTGCAGCCAGCTTCTCGCCTGCAGCGGACTCCACGGCTGCGTAAGCATCGTCCTCATAGTCCAGGAAGACCGGGAACTCGACCGTGGGCTTTGCAGCGCGTGCGGCCAAGTCGGCCTGGGCGTCGCAGAGGGCCTTGATGAACGGCTTGGCAGCCTCGAGGCCCTCGGAAACAACTTCTTCGGTGGGGGCGGTGGCGCCCTGTTCCTTGATGAGGTTCCACGAGTTGTCCGTGGCTTCTGCTTCAACCATCATGATGGCGACGTCGTCACCTGCAACGCGGCCGGCGACAACCATGTTGAAGACGGAGTTCTCCAGCTGGGAGTGCTTCGGGAACGCAACCCACTGGGAGCCGCTTTCGTCGGCAACCAGGGCAACGCGGACGCCGCCGATGGGGCCGGAGAAGGGCAGGCCCGAAAGCTGGGTGGACATGGAGGAGGCGTTGATGGCCACGACGTCGTACAGCTCGTCCGGGTTGATGGCCAGGACGGTAACCACGATCTGGACCTCGTTGCGCAGGCCCTTGATGAAGGCGGGGCGCAGCGGGCGGTCCATGAGGCGGCAGGCCAGGATGGCTTCGGTGGACGGACGTCCTTCGCGGCGGAAGAACGAACCCGGGATGCGGCCGGCGGCGTACATGCGCTCTTCAACGTCAACCGTCAGCGGGAAGAAGTCGAAGCCCTCGCGCGGGTGCTTGCCGGCGGTGGTGGCGGACAGCAGCGCGGTGTCTTCGTCGATGTACACCATTGCTGCGCCGGCTGCCTGCTTGGCAAGGCGGCCGGTTTCAAAGCGGATTACACGCTTGCCAAAGCGGCCATTGTCAATGACTGCTTCTGAGAACTGGATTTCGGGACCCTCCAAGAGAGTCACCTCCGTTTCTGTTTTACGGAAGTCCAGCCGCATCAACCCAGCCCAGCATCTGTCTACTGGCCCTGCACCCGGTCATCGATCGAGACCCACGGGCCGGGGCTCCTGAAGGGAGCCGCTCCCGGGGATCACTACCGAGGACCGCGAATGCGTGATGCGGTTGATCCTCCTGTTTAGTTTTGGTTTGAAGAAGGCGGCCCGCTCCGTGGTGGAAGGGGCCGCCCCTAAGTCCGACTAGCGGCGCAGGCCGAGGCGCTCGATGAGCGAACGGTAGCGTGCAATGTCAGTCTTCTTGAGGTAGCTCAGCATGCGCTTGCGGCGACCAACCATGGCCAGCAGACCGCGCTGGGTGTGGTAATCGTGCTTGTGCGCCTTCATGTGCTCAGTCAGATCCTTGATCCGCTGGGTCAGGACTGCAACCTGGACCTCGGGCGAACCGGTGTCGCCTTCGCCGGTTGCGTATTCCTTGATGATGGACTGCTTTACAGCGGCGTCAAGTGCCACAATAACTCCTAGAAAATGTGCCGTGAGGGCCCAGGTCAGAAAATCACTGCCGGGTCTGCCTGTCCAGGCCTCCCGAAAAATCAGGGTTCCTGTACATAGCAGGAACCAGCCGCCACGGACTGCAGCCGGATCCATCGCCCAGTTTACCGGCCGCGTGCCAATCTTGTCGAAAAAGCTGCAGCTCAGCCGCCCAGCCGCGCGCGGATCGCCGCCATCCCCTGCAGGACCTCCCCGAAGCTGGTGCTCAACGGTGAGAGGCCTACGCGGATGCCGTGCGGGGCCCGGAAATCCGGAATGACGTCGCCGTCCCACAGCCCGGCCACGGTGGCCTTCGTGAAGTCCGGGTGGTCAACGGTGATGTGGCTGCCGCGCAGGGCGGGGTCGCGCGGCGTTGCAAGCTTAGCCCCCAGGGGAGCCAGCCACGCATCGAACACGTCCACCGCAAACCCGGTCAGCCGCAGCGACTTTTCCCGGATGGCGGCCATCGTTGCTTCCTCGATCAGGTCCAGCGTGCCCTGCATGGCGATCATTCCAAAGATGGCCGGCGTGCCGCTGAGGAATCCGCGGATTCCCGCCGCCGGTTCGTAGCCGGCCGCCATCTCGAAGGCGTCCTTGCGCCCCATCCAGCCCCAGATGGGCTGCCGCAGCGAGCCAAGGTGCCGGCTGTTCACATAGGCGAACGCCGGAGATCCGGGGCCGCCATTGAGGTATTTATAGGTACAGCCGGCCGCGAAATCCACTCCGGCGTCGTCCAATCCGATCTCCACCGATCCCGCGGAATGGCACAGGTCCCACACCACCAGGGCGCCGGCGTCGTGCACTGCTGCCGTGATGGCGGGGAGGTCGGCGAGGTGCGCTGAGCGATAAGCCACCTGGCTCAGGAGTACGACGGCGGTGCGCGGCCCCGCTGCCTGGCGCACCTGTTCAACGGTCACCCCGCCGGCAGGGTCGGGCTGGATCCAGCGAAGGGTCAGGCCCTCCTCGCGTGCGATACCCTCCACGAGATAGCGGTCCGTGGGGAAGTTCTCGATGTCCAGCACCACTTCGTCGCGGTGGGCGTCGTTCACTGCCGCGAGGGCGGCGCGGATCAGCTTATAGAGGACCACGGTGGTGGAATCCGCAATGACGGTCTGGCCGGGCGCGGCACCGAGCACGGCCCGGCCCAGCTGGTCGCCGATTGCCTGCGGCATCTCGAGCCACTGCTCGTCCCAGCCGCGGATGAGCCGGCCGCCCCACTGGTCCGTGATGAAAGCGGCGACATCCTCCGCAGTACGCTTCAGCGGCCGGCCCAGCGAGTTTCCGTCCAGGTAGGACAGCGGGGTATCGGTGCCAATGAAATGCTGCCGGTAGTGCGCCAGCGGATCCTGGCTGTCGAGCTCCGTGGCGCGGACCCGGAACTCCCCGTCCGCCCGCGCCGGAGTGTTTTCAGTTTCTTCCCGGTGGGTGCTCATTGTCCGATCTCCGTCCTGACAGCGAAAAGTTCCGGGAAGAACGTCAGCTCCAGGGCCTTCTGGAGGAAAGCGACACCGCTGGATCCGCCGGTTCCGCTCTTCATGCCGATAGTCCGCTGGACGGTCCGGAGGTGCCGGAAGCGCCACAGCTGGAAGTTGTCCTCGAGGTCCACGAGTTCCTCGCACGCCTCATACGCACCCCAGTTCTCTGCGGCATGCTCGTAGATGTGCTTGAACAACGGGACCAGTTCCGGGGTGAACCCGTGGGCCCGGGTCACATCGCGTTCCAGGACCGATGCCGGTACGGCATGGCCCTGCCGGGAAAGGTAGGCCAGGAACTCGTCGTAGATGCTGGGCGCTTCCAGGAGCCCGGCGAGCATTTCGTGCGACTCGGGATCGGATTCGAAAACGTCCAGCATCTTACGGTTCTTGTTGCCCAGAACGAACTCCACGGCACGGTACTGGGCTGACTGGAATCCCGAGGAATTGCCCAGGAACCCGCGGAACTGCGAATACTCGGTGGGTGTGAGCGTCGCCAGGACGGACCACTGTTCGGTCAGCGTCTTCTGGATGTGCTTGACGCGGGCGATGCCCTTCAGTGCGGAGCCCAGGTCGTCCGCGCGGAGCCAGGCTGCCGCGCTCCGCAACTCGTGCAGGACCAGCTTCAGCCACAGCTCCGTGGTCTGGTGCTGGATGATGAAGAGCAGTTCGTCGTGATGCTCTGGCTCGCTCACCGGCTGCTGCGCGCTCAACAGCGTTGGCAGCTGCAGGTAGGACGAATAGCTCATCCGGGAACTGAAATCGCGGACGATTCCCTTCTCCAGCTTCCGGGTGTTTTTCTCCACTGGCACTGGCGGGCCTTTCCTGTCTGGCTCCGGCAGTTTTGGGGCCGGGCGGTAATGGTGTGGCAAAACAGCCGCCCGGCCGGTTGGCGGCGGGACGGCAGCGCCGCAGCCTGCGGGGTGCCCGGCTAGTGGCTGCGTAACAGATCGTGCGTCTGGACAACGTCCAGACGCATTTGCTCAACGAGCGCTTCCGGCCCACGATAGGCCACCATCCCCCGTAGCCGGGAGACGAATTCCACCACTACTGTCTGGCCGTAGAGATCGAAGTCCTCCACAGCTTCCTTGGGCCGGTCAATGACGTGCGCCTCGACCTGGCGGCTGACGCCGTCGAACGTGGGGTTGGAGCCCACCGAAATGGCTGCTGGCCAGCGTTTTCCGGCCTGGTCAACCAGCCAGCCGGCGTAGATGCCGTCTGCGGGAATCAGCCCGGAGGCATCGGAAGAAAGGTTGGCCGTGGGAAAGCCAAGCGCACGCCCGCGCGCGGCACCGTGCACCACTTCGCCGCGCATCCGGTGGGGCCTGCCCAGTACGGCGGCGGCGGTGGCGACGTCGCCCTCGCGCAGCGCCTCGCGCACCCATGTGGAAGAACAGCGGCGGTCCTTGCCGTCGTCCTCATGCAATGGGTAGCCCTCTGAACCGAATTCGCTGATGACCTGCACCTCGAAGCCGAACTTCCCGCCGAGCTCCTTCATGGTGTCCAGGTCACCCGAGTTGCCGCGGCCGAAGCGGGCGTCATGGCCGATCACCACGTGGCTGGCATGGAGGCAGTCCACCAGGTATTGCCGGACGAACTCCTCCGGGGTCAGGCTGGCCAGTTCCAGGGAGTACTTCATGACCAGGACGGCATCCAGCCCGAGTTCGCCAAGAGCTTCCAGCTTGTCCGGCAGGCCCATGATCATCTCCGGCGCTGCCTCGGGTCGGTGGATCACGGCGGGGTGCGGATCAAACGTGACCGCCACCGACTTCGCCCCGGAAAGCCGCGCTGAACGGATCAACTGCGACAACACCTGCTGGTGACCCCTGTGGACGCCGTCGAAGTTTCCGAAGGTGACCACGGAAGGGCCAAAGTCCGCCGGGACCTCAGCCGGATCGTTCCAGATGTAGACCATCACCCTCGCCTCAAGCTGCCTGCACGCGTCATTGTCCCCGTACCGTACCGGCCGTGGAACTCTCTAAGGTTACCCGGATTCACGAATCCCCCCGAGCGGCCCGGGGACGCCGCCGGTACAGCCAGACGAGCCCCAGGACCGGCAGGACCAGGGGTACGAAGCCGTACCCGCGGCCGAACAAAGACCATACGGTCTCGTGCGGGAACCGCACCGCGTCGAAGACGCTCAGGGCACCCACCACCAGCACGCCGACCAGCTCTACCAGGACGGCTGCGAGCGACACTTTGTACCAGGTCCGGCCGGACTTCGCGAGGGAGACGGTGGCCACCACGTAGACGAGGGCCGCGAAGGCCGAGAGCAGGTACGCCAGCGGCGCCTCGGAGAACTTGGTGAGGATCTGGTAACCGGCCCGCGCGGACGCGGAAATGGCGAAAATCGCGTAGACGGCGATCAGCAGCCGGCCGGGGCCGGTATTGCGGGTGTTCGCGGCGGGGGCGGCCGGCTCTTCTTTCAAGATGGGTGATTCTTCCACTTCAGTACCAGATCTGGTTCATTCGGGCGGCCATGACCAGCGCGGTCACGCCCACCGCGGCGAGGACAAAGTTGCTCCAGCGGGTCCGTTCCAGGATGGACCAGTACACCGCGGCGGGCGGCAGCAGCAGGGCCGTCACCAGGTAGCCCCAGAATTCCCACGCCTCCCCCGCAATCGGCTCGCCGGCCATGACCCGCACGATCGAGCCCACCAGGTAGACCACGAGGGCAAGCTCGACGGCGGCCACGGACAGGATAGTGATATCGTTCGGGGCCTTCTTCATGATGCCGGCCACCAGGCAGATACCCGTGGACAGCAGCCCGACCACCAGGATGATGTAGAAGTAGGCGTCCACGGTCAGGCCTCCCCCGCCGCGGGGGTGGCGGCGGAACCTGAGCCAGTCCCCGGGGCAAACACCAGGACCGGCTTGGCATGGTTCCCGCTGTCCGCGAGCAGGGCCACCAGGCTCCCGTCAGGGGCGAAGGCGGCCGCCGGATGGTCGGCCGTCGCCGCTGAGGGGCTACCGGCAGGCGCCCCGGCGGCGATGCGCCGGCCAAAGGAGATCTCCGTGGTTTCCTCGGCTGTGAGCTCACGGTTGGGCATCAGTGCGCGGGCCGCCTCCGCCATGTCCAGGACGTGGAGCTCCCCGGCCAGCTGCTCCAGGGTCCGCGCCTGGTCCAGCGAGTAGGGGCCCACATGCGTGCGGCGGAGGGCAGTCAGGTGGCCGCCCACGCCCAGCGCGTTGCCCAGGTCCCGGGCCAGCGCCCGGATATAGGTTCCCGAAGAACACTCCACGGTGACGTCGAGGTCCACGACATCAGCGTCGTCCGGCCGACGGATGGCGTGCACCTCAAAGCGGTGGATGGTGACCGGACGGGCAGCGAGCTTGACGTCTTCGCCCGAACGCACGCGGGCATAGGCGCGTTCGCCGTTGACCTTGATGGCACTGACGCTGCTGGGCACCTGCTGGATTTCGCCGGTGAGGGCCGCCACGCCGTCGTGAATTGCCTGCTCAGCCACCTCGGCAACCGAGGCCGTGGCCGTAACCTCGCCCTCGGCGTCGTCCGTCACCGTTGACTGGCCCAGGCGGATGGTGGCCGTGTACGTCTTGGATGTGCCCACGATGTACGTGAGCAGGCGGGTGGCCTTGTTGATGCCCACCACCAGGACGCCGGTGGCCATGGGATCCAGGGTTCCGGCGTGGCCCACCTTCCGGGTGCCGGCGATGCGCCGCATCCGGCCAACCACATCGTGGCTGGTCCATCCCTGCGGTTTGTCCACTATCACCAGTCCAGAAAGCACGCTTCCCAGTATATGGGCGCTGCCGGGCGCCACGGCGCACCCGTCGGCGGCTAGGATGGCAGGCATGCCTGAGCTTGCCGCCCATGTCCGCGACGTGCCCGTCAACCAGATCCGCGAGATCACCGAAGCCGCCTGGCGCACACCCGGCGCCCTGGTCCTCAGCATCGGCGAACCTGGCTTTCCGCTTCCGCGCCACGTCCTCGAGGCCGGCATGGCGTGCCTGGACAGGGACGAAACCAGCTACACGCCCAACGCGGGCATTCCGGCGCTGCGCGAGGCGTTCGCGGCCCGGTTCCGGGAGCGCACCGGGCTGACCGAATCAGGCGGTATCGGCGCGGACCGCGTATACGTGGTGGGCGGAGCCCAGCAGGGGCTGCATTTCGCGATGAGCCTGTTGCTCTCCCCCGGCGACGAGATCCTGATCCCCAATCCGGGGTACCCCACCTTTGCCATGACCAGCCGGCTGCTCAACGCCGTGCCCGTCGGTTATCCGCTGTACCCGGAACATTCGTTCCAGCCGCGGACCGCCGACATCGAAGCCCTGATCACCGCGCGCACGCGCGTCCTGGTCCTGAACTCACCGTCGAATCCACTGGGTGCCGTGCTCAGCGAGGACCTGACCCGCGACCTGGTGGAGCTGGCCCGGCGGCACGATCTGTGGATCATCTCCGATGAGTGCTACGAGGCCTTCACCTACGACGTTCCGCACGTGAGCCCGGCAACGTACGACGGCGGTGCACCGGGTGATGCGCGCGTGTTCACTTCGCTGACGCTCTCCAAGACGTACGGCCTTACCGGCCTCCGGATCGGTGCGCTGATCTGCCCGCCCGGGCTGGAGCAGAAGATGGACAACGTGATGGAGTCGATCGTCTCCTGCGTGGCGTCCCCGTCGCAGTATGCGGCTTTGGCTGCGCTCACCGGACCCCAGGACTATGTGCGCGAGGCCCACCGGCATTACCGCGAAAACCGGGACGCGGCGTCGGCCGCGCTGGATGCGAAGGGGATTCCGTACCTGACCGCGCAGGGCGCGTTCTACCTGTGGGCGGACGTGTCGCATGCCAGCGGCGGGGACGTGCGCAGCTGGGTGCGGCGCTTCCTGAACGACTCCGGCGTGGCGCTGGCCCCCGGCACGGCGTTCGGATCCATCGGCGAAGGCTGGGTGCGCATCGCATTGTGCGGGCGGAAGGACGAACTTCTCGAAGGGCTGTCGCGCCTGCCGGCACGGGACTGAGGAGTACCCGGCAGCCTCGCTCTAGCGGGCCGCCTTGGCCAGCGCCGCGGCCAGCCATGAC
The DNA here is from genome assembly GCF_044754925.1 of Pseudarthrobacter sp. NPDC092424. Lineage (NCBI taxonomy): Bacteria > Bacillati > Actinomycetota > Actinomycetes > Micrococcales > Micrococcaceae > Pseudarthrobacter > Pseudarthrobacter sp. NPDC092424. The sequence continues at coordinate 80,813 of NZ_JBIVQC010000004.1, forward strand.
CTCAGGGCCTGCGCCGGCGCGGCACCGGCCTGCCGTTCAATCACGGCCCCGTCCACCATCACCATCAGCGTAGGGATGGCCTGGACATCAAACCGGCGGGACAGGCCGGGCGACTTGTCCACGTCCACCTTGACGAGCTTGATCCTGCCTGGCTGTTCCCTGGCCAGCTTGTCCAGCGCTGGGCTCACCATCCGGCAGGGCCCGCACCAGTCAGCCCAGAAGTCCACCAGCACGGGGACCGGCGACTGTTCAGCCACGGCCGCAAAATCCGAATCCCCCGCGTCCACGATCCAGGGCAGGTCAGCCTTGCAGTTGCCGCAGCGGGGCCGTCCGGCCGCGGCGGCCGGCGTGCGGTTGGTCTTCCCGCAGGACGGACACGGGATCAGGGAGGCAGCCATCATAGCTAGATCCTAGCCATGACAGGACAGGAAAGCCCGGACCAACAGCGGTCCGGGCTTTCTCCAGGCAACGGGTGTCCGCTACTTTTGCGTGCTGCCGTCTTCGTCGATGCCATCGTCGTCACTGAGGTCGAGGTCCTCTTCGTCGAAGTCATCTTCGTCGATTTCCACGTCACCGGAAGCGTCACTCCGGTACGGATCGGGGTCCCCTGCGTGCCGGGCCTGTGCGGCCAAAGCGGCAACCTCGGCGTCACGCTTCTTGGCCTCCCTCAGCAGCTCCTCGAGGTTGGAGGCAACGACGGGAATCTGGTCGGCCACGAACTCCAGGCTGGGAGTCAGCCGGACAGTGATGTTCCGCCCCACTTCCTGCCGCAGCACGCCCTTGGCCTTCTCCAGTCCCTTGGCAGCGTCGGCCTGCACGGCCTGGTCTCCGAAGACGGTGTAGTAGATCGTGGCGTGCTGCAGGTCGTTGGTCACCCGGGCATCGGTGACGGTAATGCCTTCAAGCCGGGGGTCCTTGACCTTGCGGCCCAGGGCCTCGGCAACAACAACCTTAATCCGCTGCGCCAACTTGGCAGCACGTGCCGGATCAGCCATATCCACTCCTAAAAATTTGGGTTGTACGACGGCGCGTTAACAGCTGGCGTACACACGTTGGGTTTTCTTGCCACGCGCCTAAAGGCGAGTCTACGACGGACTTCCGTTGGATTTTTCCGGCGGCCTTTTGGAGCCGTTGCGGGGGCTCGGGGTGGCATCCAAGGAGATGGCCGAGGGACCCGACGCGAGCTTGCGAGCGTTGGGAAGGCCAGCTCCGCTGCCGAAGACGGACGGCCAACGATCGCAGATCGCTGGCTGTCCGTCGTAGGGGCGGGACCCCCTCAACGGCGGAAAAGTGCGGGGCCGCCGGAAAAATCCAACGGCCCCGCCACTGGTCTAAACCAGCTTAGACGCGCGGCTTCTCACGCATCTCGAAGGTCTCGATGATGTCGCCTTCGGCGATGTCGTTGTACGAGCCGAGGCCGATACCGCACTCGAAGTCCGTGCGGACCTCGGTGGCGTCGTCCTTGAAGCGCTTGAGCGTCTCAACGGTGAGGTTGTCACCGATGATCTTGCCGTCGCGACTGATGCGGGCCTTCGTGTTACGGCGGATGATGCCGGAACGGACGATGGAACCGGCGATGTTGCCGAACTTGGAGGAGCGGAACACTTCGCGGACCTCGGCGGTACCCAGCTGGAATTCTTCGTATTCCGGCTTGAGCATGCCCTTGAGTGCCATCTCGATGTCGTCGATCGCGGAGTAGATGACCGAGTAGAAGCGCATGTCCACGCCTTCGCGGTCCGCCAGTTCGGCAACCCGCTCGGCCGGCTTGACGTTGAAGCCGATGATGACGGCGCTGTCCACGGTGGCCAGGTTGACGTCATTCTGCGTGATGGCGCCCACACCGCGGTGGATGACGCGAAGCTGGACGCCTTCTCCGACGTCGATCTTGAGCAGGGCGTCCTCAAGGGCTTCCACGGCACCGGACACGTCACCCTTGAGGATGAGGTTGAGGGTGTCGATCTTGCCTTCGGCCACTGCCTGGTCGAAGTCTTCGAGGCTGATGCGCTTGCGGCGCTTCGCCAGTGCGGCGTTGCGGTCCGCGGCTTCGCGCTTCTCGGCGATCTGGCGGGCGGTACGCTCGTCAGCGGTCACGAAGAAGGTGTCACCTGCGCGCGGGACGTTGGACAGACCCAGCACCTGCACGGGGCGGGACGGGCCTGCCTCGGTCAGTGCGCTGCCGTCGTCGTCGAACATCGCACGGACCCGGCCGTGGGCCGTGCCCGCCACGATGGTGTCGCCGACACGCAGGGTGCCGGACTGCACCAGGACGGTAGCCACGGCGCCGCGGCCCTTGTCCAGGTTGGCTTCGATCGCGATACCGCGGGCGTCCTTGTTCGGGTTGGCGCGCATGTCCAGGGCAGCGTCCGCGGTGAGCAGGACTGCCTCGAGCAGGTCGTCAATGTGCAGGTTCTGGCGGGCAGAGACCTCCACGAACATGGTGTCGCCACCGTATTCTTCGGGAACCAGGCCGTACTCGGTCAGCTGGCCGCGGACCTTGTCCGGGTTGGCGCCTTCCTTGTCGATCTTGTTCACGGCCACGACGATCGGCACGTTGGCCGCCTGGGCGTGGTTGAGGGCTTCAACGGTCTGCGGCATGACGCCGTCGTCCGCGGCAACCACCAGGATGGCGATGTCCGTAACCTTCGCACCACGGGCACGCATGGCGGTGAACGCCTCGTGGCCCGGGGTATCGATGAAGGTGATCTTGCGGTCTTCGCCCTCGTGGTTGTGCGTGACCTGGTAGGCACCGATGTGCTGGGTGATGCCGCCGTGCTCGCCGGCCATGACGTCCGACTTGCGGATGGCGTCCAGCAGGCGGGTCTTACCGTGGTCCACGTGGCCCATGACGGTGACAACCGGAGGACGTGCTTCCAGTTCCTCGTCGCCCTCAGCTTCGAGCTCGGCATCGAAGTCGATGTCGAAGCTGGAGAGCAGCTCGCGCTCTTCGTCTTCCGGAGAAACGACCTGGAGCTTGTAGCCAAGCTCCTCGCCCAGCAGGGCAAAGGTCTCTTCATCCAGCGACTGGGTGGCCGTGGCCATCTCGCCGAGGTGGAAGAGAACGGTGACCAGCGCGGCGGGGTTTGCCTCGATCTTGTCGGCGAAGTCCGTGATGGACGAGCCGCGGCGCAGCCGGATAACGGTGTTGCCGTCGCCGCGGGGTACGCTCACGCCACCCAGCGACGGTGCGCTCATCTGCTCAAGTTCCTGGCGCTTTGCGCGCTTCGACTTGCGCTGCTTGCCACGGCCTGCGCCGCCCTTGCCGAAGGCACCCTGGGTGCCGCCGCGGCCGCGGCCGCCCTTGCCAAAGCCACCACCGGCGGGAGCACCGCCGCCGCCACCGGGACCGCCGGTGCCCGGAGCACCCGGCCGTCCGGGACCACGGCCGCCGCCGCCCGGACGGCCTGCACCTGCGGGTGCGGGACGCTCAGTGCGGTTGGGCATCATGCCCGGAGTGGGACGGTTCCCGCCGGCACCACCGGGACGCGGGGCACCCGGACGGGGGCCACCGGCGCCTGCTGCGGGACGGGGACCGCCCGCGCCTGCTGCCGGACGCGGACCACCCGGACGGGGGCCGCCTGCACCGGCCGCGGGACGCGGACCGCCCGGGCGTTCACCGTCCGTGCGGCCGCCGCCCGGACGGGGCATGCCCTGTGAGGTGGCGAAGGGGTTATTGCCCGGACGGGGAGCACGCTCACCGTCACCGCCGCGGCCCCGGGGCATGCCCTGGGACGTGGCGAAGGGGTTATTGCCCGGACGGGGGCCGCCGGGGCGCGGTGCCGAAGCGCCGGGAGCAGCGCCACCCTGGCGGGGAGCCGGGGTTTCCGCCTTGGGGGCAGGGCGTGCACCGGGCTTGGCGCCCGTGGAGGGTGCCGCAGGGGCAGCCGGAGCTGAAGCAGCGGGGGCAGCCGGCGCCTGGGGTGCCGCGGGAGCGGGTGCTTCGGCCTTGGGGGCCGGGGCTTTGGGCGCAGCAGGGCCGGGGGCCGGTGCTGAAGGACGTGATTCTCCGGCGGGGGCAGGCGCCTTGGGGGCGGCGGCCGGTGCTGCCGACTTGGCAGCGGCATCCGGGAAGGCGTTGCGCAGCTTGCGGACAACGGGGGCCTCAATGGTTGATGAGGCGGAGCGAACGAATTCGCCCAGTTCCTGCAGTTTTGTCACTGCATCTTTGGAAGTGATACCGAGCTCTTTGGCGAGCTCGTGTACGCGGACCTTGGCCACATTTCTCCTGTCTCGGTCCGCACCGAGCCAGGCACGAACCGTCTACTTCTTACTGCGGGCCCCAGCCGCGATTGGTGCAGCAGGGCCCATTGCAGAGCGCAACAAAGTTGTCATCGTTGCGCACTCATCGCTGGGAACTCATCGGGTTTCCATCAGATTTCTGACCCGCTTTCAGGTTGGACGGTAGGTGTTGCGGCCACCGGGGCAGCTGCAACGTTCGGGCCTTGCTTGATCCGGCGTTCGACGGCGGCGGTTCCGGTTGCGCCGTTAAGGGCACGTCCGAACGCACGCCGCTTGACCGCCAGGGCCAGGCACGATTCGCCGGGATGCAGCCATGCACCCCGGCCAGCCATCCGGCGTCGTTCATCCACCAGGACAGCGGATGATCCGCTGCCTTCGGCGACGAGCCGGAGCAACTCTGACCGCAGCCCCTTCTTTCGGCATCCGATGCAGGTGCGTTCAGGCTGATTCCCGGGGTGGATTACTTCTGCCACGGTGATCGTCCTGACGTTAATATCTGCTGGCCAGGGGTTTGCCAGTCCTGCTGCTGCAGGGTGGCGCGCCCAAGGCGCACGGCTGCCGGCCGTAAGGCGCGGTCCTCTTCATTCTAGCCCCTCGGGGCGGTTTGGCCCGAACCGACGGGCCCGGCCGGCCCGGCGAGCGGCAGGGCGGGCCGGCACCGGAGGTGCGGCTGCACCTCCGGCCAGCCGTCAGCGTCAGCCGGCCTGGGTGGCGGCGTCAGAGACGATATCGATGCGCCAGCCGGTCAGCTTGGCGGCGAGGCGGGCGTTCTGCCCTTCCTTGCCGATAGCCAGGGAGAGCTGGTAGTCCGGAACCACGACGCGTGCGGACCTGGTGGCTTCGTCGGTGATGGTGACGGAATTCACACGGGACGGGGACAGTGCGCTGGCGATGAACGCAGCCGGGTTCTCGCTGTAATCGACGATGTCGATCTTCTCGTCGTTCAGCTCAGTCATGACGGCGCGCACGCGGGAGCCCATCTCGCCGATGCAGGCACCCTTGGCGTTGATGCCGGGGATGTTGGCCTTGACGGCGATCTTGGTCCGATGGCCGGCCTCGCGGGCAAGTGCCACGATTTCCACCGAGCGGTCCGCGATTTCCGGCACTTCCAGTTCGAACAGCTTCCGGACCAGGCCCGGGTGCGACCGGGACAGGGTGACCGAGGGACCCTTGGAACCGCGATGGACGTCGATCACCAGGGCGCGCAGGCGGTTGCCGTGCAGGTACTTCTCGCCGGGAACCTGCTCGGGCGGCGGCAGCAGTGCCTCCACCGCGCCCAGGTTGACCTGGATCATGTGCGGGTTGTTGCCCTGCTGGATGGTGCCTGCCACCAGTTCACCCTCGCGGCCCTTGAACTCGCCGAGGACGTTATCATCCTCGGCATCGCGCAGGCGCTGCAGGATGATCTGGCGCGCGGTGCTGGCGGCGATGCGGCCGAACCCGGCGGGAGTGTCCTCGAACTCACCGATGGGGGCGCCGTCGTCGTCGATCTCGGTGGCCCAGATGGTGACGTGCCCGCTCTTGCGGTCGAGTTCGGCGCGCGCCTTTTCGAAGGCACCCGGGGACTTGTGGTAGGCCACCAGGAGTGCCTGCTCGATGGTGGGGATCAGGAGGTCCAGCGGGATTTCACGCTCACGCTCCAGAAGTCTCAGTGCGCTCATGTCAATATCCATCAGGCCTCCTCAGAAGGTCCATTGTGTCCAGGTTCCAGACCATCCCCTGCAAGGTGGCTGAATTCGATCTCGACTTTTCCGTTGCGGATCCTGTCGAAAGGAAGTTTTACGGGTTCGCCCTGCTTGGGCTTCATGCCCTTCTTGACGGCGATTTCGGGAACGAGGGTCACGCCGCCGTCGTCCACCGACTGGATGCGGCCGGTGACGTTCTCGCCCTGCACCACATTGACCTTGACCATGCGGCCTTTGGCGCGGTGCCAGTGGCGGGGTTCGGTGAGGGGCCGGCCGACGCCCGGAGAGGAGACCTCGAGGTCATAGGGGCGGCCGTCGTCACCGGGATCGTTGTCCAGCACATCCGAGAGCACCTTGGAGATGTCCGCGATGACGTCAAGGCTGACGCCGCCGGTTTCCTCCTGGGGCAGGTCCACCACCACATGCACCACGCGGTGCGAGCCTGCGACGATGCTGACGTCTTCGAGGTACAGGCGGTTGGCCTGGACCGAGGGTTCAAGGAGCGCCCGGAGCCGCGCTGCTTCGGGGTTAGGGGCCGGTGCAGACTCAGCCGTACCCGTTCCGGTGTGGTCTGGTGAAGCCGTGGCTTCTGCGTTGCTCACGATGCCGGCCGCCCTCCTTATAGGTGATGTTGTGTGTACTAGCGTAGCTATTTTACCGGCAGAGTGGTGGACAGAGTTTTCTCCCGGCCGTGGCACCATGGTCTGTTGTGAATGACGACAGACAGGGCGCCGGCAAGCGGAGACACCTCTTCCGCTACATCCTTTTTTCGCTGGCATCCCTCCTCGTCCTCAGCCTCGGATTCACGCTGATTCCCGCGGAACCGCCGGTTCCCGGGCCACCTTCCGATGCCGAAATTGCGCGCTCCTCCGCCTTGGGGGATGCCCTCCGACTGCGCGCAGCCGGCGGGCGCCTGGCATCGCAGGCAGGGGATAAACCTGCCGCCGCGGCAGCCATCGACGAGGTTGTGACCTTGCTGACTGTGCAGGCCCGCGCGCTGCTGCTCCCGGACGTGACAGGGCCGCAGCCTGGTTTCGCGGCGGGCGCGCCGGAGGCAGCCCTGTCCGTGCCTGGCCTGGCCAGGGACCTGGCAGCCAGCGGTGCCGCGCGCCTCCGGGATGCAGAAACGGCGGACGACGGCGGCATGGCCCGCCTCTTGGCCGGCGTCGGGACCGCGCAGCTCCTTGCCGCGGAGCGGCTTCAGACCGGTGCTGCCGCTGAACGGTTGGGGGCCGGTGCCGGCGGTCCGGCGAAGCACCCTGAACCGGGGACCGGAAAGGCTGACCGGGAACCTGCCGGGCCGTGCTCCTCCCCCACAGGAGCCGACACCGGCTCCGCCGACGCTGCCCGTGCGCTGTCCGCTGCGCTGCTTGCCGAGCGGGAAGCAGTCTATGCCTACGGGGCCGCCATGTCCCGCCTCGCACCCGGGGCGGCCGGACCGGCGTCGGCATTCCTTGGCAGCCACCGGGTGCTGGCCCGGGACGCCGAGGACCGGCTCCTCCTGACCTGCCAGGCGGTCCCGCTGCAGAAGCCCGGCTACGCCATCGAGGCGGAATTCCTCCGGGCCCCCGCCGGCAGGCTGGGCAGCCTCGAAGCCGGAACCCTTGCCCTTTATGGCGACCTCATCGCGCTCTCGGAGGGCGGCACCCGGGAATGGGCAGTGTCGGCGCTCCATGCGGCGGCGGCGCGGGCCGTCCAGTGGGGCGCTGATCCCGGTCCGGTCCCGGGACTGGCCATCGACGCGGCCCAGCTCCCCGAACTGGCCGGACTTTCCGGGCTGACCGGGCCGCCCGGACAGGCAACACCACGTCCGGAACGCTGACGCCGGACGACAGTGTTGGCTCCGGTTCTGCTGCCGCCCGCCGGGCGGGTTTCCTTGGGTTCAGGGGTAGACCCTTAGGGGCTGCGTGAGCCGCGGACTGCCGCCAGGGCGGACCTTACCGCGTCCACGGCAGCCTCGACTTCCTCCGGGCCGGTCTGCCAGTTGCTGACGGAAACGCGGAGGACCTCGCGGTCCCGCCAGCGGGAACCGGACATCCACACCCTGCCGTCCTCGATGATGCGCGCCGTCACGGCCCGGGTGGTGGCGTCATCGCCGAAGGCCACGCATACCTGGGTGTACTGCACGTCGTTTAGCACGTCCACGCCGTCCAGCCTGGCCAGCCCCTCGGCAATGCCGGCAGCCGCCTCCGTGAGCGCGGTGACCTGGCCGGCCACGCCCTCCCGGCCAAGGCTCTTCAGGGCAGCCCAGACGGGCACACCCCGCGCCCGCCGTGAAAGCTCCGGCGCTTTCTCGAAAGGATCTCCCGGCCCTTCAGCGTCGTGCATGAGGTAGCTGGCGTGCAGGCCCATCGCGGACCGTAGCGCAGCGGTGTCCCTGACGATGGCGATGCCGCAGTCGTAAGGGACGTTCAGGGTCTTATGGGCGTCGGTGGCCCAGGAATCCGCTTCCTCGAATCCCGCTATCAGGTGGCGGAGCGGCGGGGCGGCTGCGGCCCACAGCCCGAACGCGCCGTCCACGTGCACCCAGGCGCCGTGCCGGTGGGCCACCTCGACCGCCCGGGCAAACGGGTCGAACGCGCCGGAGTGGAGGTTGCCCGCCTGCAGGCAGACCAGCGCCGGCCCGCTGGCACCGGTGCCCCTGCCGGGCTCCGCAAGGGCGGCATCGAGGGCTTCGGGAAGAAGCCGCCCCTGGTCATCGGTATCCACCACCGTTGGCCGGCCGAGGCCCAGGTAGCGCAGCGCGAGGTCAACGGTGTCGTGGCGTTCCCGGCCAACGAAGCAGCGGATCCGTGGCGCTCCAGCCAGGCCGTCGCCGTCCAGGTCCCACCCTGCGTCCGCCATCAGCCGCCATCTGGCCGCGGCCATGCCGGTGAAGTTGGCCATGGTGGCCCCGGTAACGAACCCGACGTCGGCCTGCGGCGGCAGCCCCAGCAGGTCCAGCAGCCACCCGGCGGCGCCTTCCTCGATGGCTGCCATGGCGGGGGTGGCGTAGCGCAGGCCGGCGTTCTGGTCCCAGGCGCTCACCAGCCAGTCGCTGGCGAGGGCCGCCGGAAGGGTTCCTCCAATGACCCAGCCGAAGAACCTGCCGGAGGGCATCGCCATCAGTCCGGGGTCGGCGGTGCGGGCCAGCAGGTCGACTACCTGGTCCGCAGGCATCCCCTGCGCGGGCATCGGACCGCCGAAGGCAGGCACGAGATCGTGCGCGGTCCGGCCCGGACCGATGTGGCGCTCCGAAAGGCTCCCCAACCAGGCTGCTGCATGCTGGGCGGCGGCGGCAAGCGCCGCCGCGTAACCCTCGTCATCATGGGCCATACCTGCATGCTACGCCCGGGCGCCGCGGCGGACGAGGCCTTCCCGGGCGGCTGGTCAGGCCAGGGCTTCCTGCACGATGTCGTAGCCAAGCTTGATGATCAGGGCGGCCACCACCAGCAGGAAAACGGCCCGGACAAAGCGGCTGCCCTGCTTCACCGCAGTCCTGGCGCCGAGGTAGCCTCCTGCCATGTTGGCAGCTCCCAGCAACAGCCCCAGGCCCCACAGGATGGAGCCATGCGGAAGGAAAAACATCAGCGCGCCGGCGTTGGTGGCCATGTTGACGATCTTCGCCTTGGCGCTGGCCTCCAGGAAGGCGTAGCCCATGGCGGAGACGAGAGCGATCACCAGGAAGGATCCCGTGCCGGGGCCGATGAGCCCGTCGTAAAACCCAATGACAGCACCAATCAGGCAGGCCACCACGTAGTGCCGGCGGCCTTCATGCCGCAGGGCGGTGAAGTGCCCGGCGTCGGGCTTAAGCGCAGTGAAGAGCGCCACGGCCACAAGCGCTGCGACAATGACCGGTTTGAAGACCGACGCCGGGAGGCTGGCGGCCAGCACCGCCCCGCCGAAGCTGCCGGCCAGCGCAATGACTGCCATGGGAAGGGCCGTTTTCAGGTCCGGCCGGACCCTGCGGTAGTACGTCGCAGCGCTGGTGGCCGTTCCGAAAATCGATCCCATCTTGTTGGTGGCCAGCGCCTGGACAGGGGTAATGCCGGGAACCAGCAGCAGGGCGGGGAGCTGGATCAGCCCTCCCCCGCCAACCACGGCGTCCACCCACCCGGCGGCAAAGCCGGCAACCAGGATCAGCAGGATGGTGCCGGGCTGCAGCGACTCCGGGAAAAAGTCCACTGCCGCGGCCGCTAGCTGCGGACTGCGTTGACTACGTAATCAACAGCTTTGTCCACGGCAACGTTCTCGGCTTCACCGCTGCGGCGGTCCTTGATCTCGACCACTCCGTCCACCAGTCCGCGGCCAACGGCCAGGATGGTGGGGACGCCCACCAGCTCGGCGTCACCGAACTTGACGCCCGGGGAAACCTTGGGACGGTCGTCGTAGATGACGTCCAGGCCGGCAGCCTGCAGGTCGAGGGACAGCCGCTCGGCCGTGGCGAAAATTTCGTCGCCGCGGCCCACGGCCACAACGTGCACGTCCGCAGGCGCGACGGCGCGGGGCCAGACCAGGCCCTTGCTGTCATGGTTGGACTCGGCCAGTGCCGCCACCGCCCGGGTGACGCCCACGCCGTATGAACCCATGGTGACCGTGACCTGCTTGCCGTTCTGGTCCAGCACCTTCAGTTCCAGGGCCTCCGCGTACTTGCGGCCCAGCTGGAAGATGTGGCCCATCTCGATTCCGCGGGCGGTCTCCAGCGGACCGGAGCCGTCCGGAGCCGGATCGCCCTCGCGGACTTCGGTGCACTCGATGACGCCGTCCCAGGTGAAGTCCCGTCCGGCCACCAGGCCATAAACGTGCTTGCCCGCCTGGTTGGCGCCCGTGATCCAGGATGTGCCGCGGACAACTCGGGGATCGACCAGGTACAGGAGCTTGGTTGCGCTGTCGGAGCCGAGGAGCGGTTCTTCCAGGGACAGGCCAGGCCCCAGGTAACCCTTGACGATGAGCGGCTGCTTCTTGAGGTCGTCGTCGTTGGCCGCTTCGATGCCGAGTTCGCCGGCTATGGGCAGGAAGGCACCGATGTTGGCCTCGACGCGCTTGAGGTCCACGCCCCGGTCGCCGGGGACGCCGATGACCACCAGCTGCCGTTCCCCGGTGGGCAGGGTGACGGCGAGCACCACGTTCTTGAGCGTGTCAGCGGCAGTCCAGGCCCCGCCGTCGGCCTCTGCCCGCGGTGCGGCCTGGTTCGATGCCGCCACGAGCGTTTCGATGGTGGGGGTGTCCGGTGTGTCCAGGACCTCCGCTGCGGGGGCGCCGGTGAAGTCGATTTCCGCGGGGACGACAGTGGTGACGGCCTCGACGTTTGCCGCGTAACCTCCGGCCGAGCGGACGAAGGTGTCTTCGCCAATCTCCGTGGGGTGCAGGAACTCTTCGCTCTTGGAGCCGCCCATGGCCCCGGCCGTCGCCGTGACGGGGATGACTTCGAGGCCAAGGCGTTCGAAGATCCGCAGGTAGGCGCCCCGGTGGGCCGCATAGCTGGCGTCCAGGCCGGCGTCGTCCACGTCGAAGGAGTAGGAGTCCTTCATGATGAACTCACGGCCGCGCAGCAGGCCGGCCCGGGGACGGGCCTCGTCGCGGTACTTGTTCTGGATCTGGTACAGGCTCAGCGGGAGGTCCTTGTAGGACGAGTAGAGGTCCTTGACCAGGAGCGTGAACATTTCCTCGTGCGTCGGCGCAAGCAGGTAGTCCGCGCCCTTGCGGTCCTGGAGCCGGAAGAGCCCTTCGCCGTACTCCGTCCAGCGGTTGGTGGCCTCGTAGGGTTCGCGCGGGAGCAGTGCCGGGAAGTGCACCTCCTGGGCGCCGATGTTGGCCATCTCTTCGCGGATTACCGCTTCCACCTTGCGCAGGACGCTCAAACCCAGCGGGAGCCAGGTGTAGATCCCGGGGGCCGCGCGGCGGATGTAACCTGCACGGACCAGGAGCCTGTGGCTGGCAACCTCGGCGTCGGCGGGGTCTTCACGCAGGGTGCGCAGGAAAAGCTGGGACAGTCTAAGGACCACGGGTGGTATCCGTTTCTGGGGAAGTGCTGGATCAGCAGGGCCGGACGGTTTTTGTCTGGGTACTAATCTACCGGCACGTGGCACGCGTGCCGCACTTGGCCGGCCCATCCGGCCGGCCTGGAAGCAGTAGAGCCACGCCCGGGAATACAAAGCCCCTGGCCCCCCATGGAGCTGGTCATCGCATCCGGGCGTGGCTCGACGCCGTTACCGCCTTTATGACTGGTGCGAACAGAGACCGTCCAAACCACTCCAGCGCAGCTAGAACGAACCTATGTGATGACGGGCACATTGACAAGTATTTTTTCGACCCGGTGTGTTGACCGCCGCTCCCCGGCGGTCCTACCGTTAATTCATCAGCTGGTGAATTAACGGGCATTCGGCCCGGACGGCCAGCAGCGGAGGCTGCCATGTCCCACTCGGCAACACTGCCAGGACCGTTTCCTGCCGCGGCAGATGCCGCGGTGACAGCCAGCGGTTTGAGTGTGCGGCGCGGCAGGATCCCGGTCCTTCGGGACCTGGACTTTTCGATACCCGCCGGCAGGATCACCGGACTCCTGGGCCCCTCGGGCAGCGGAAAGACCACCCTCATGCGGGCCATCGTGGGCGTGCAGGTGGTATATTCCGGCACGGTCCGCGTACTGGGCCTTGCCGCCGGCAGTCCCGTGCTCCGCCACCGCGTCGGCTACGTAACCCAGTCCCCCAGCGTGTACCCGGACCTGACCGTCGAAGCCAACGTGAGGTACTTCGGCGCCATGCACGGCAAAGGGAAAGCCGCCGTGGCGGAGGCGATTGCCGCCGTCGGACTTGACCCCCAGGCGAAGCAAAAGACCGCGGACCTTTCGGGCGGCCAGCTAAGCCGTGTATCCCTTGCCTGCGCGCTGGTGGCGCACCCCCGGCTGCTGGTGCTGGACGAACCCACCGTGGGGCTGGACCCCGTACTGCGGGCGGACCTGTGGGGCCGCTTCCGCGCCATGGCGGACACCGGCACGACTCTCCTGGTGTCCAGCCACGTCATGGAGGAAGCCAGCCACTGCAGCGAACTGCTGCTGCTGCGCGAAGGCAGGCTGCTGGCCCAGCTGACGCCGGCCGAGCTAAGCCGCCGCGGCCGCAGCACTGACCTGGAACAGGCGTTCCTGGCCATCATCCGGGAATCCGGCGGGGAACAGGGCGGGCCGCTGGAGGAAAACGCCGCGACGCTGCAGGCAAAGACCCGGCAGGGAGGCGGCGCACGATGAACCTGCGCATGATGCTTGCCACCACCCGCAGGGTGCTCAGCCAGCTGCGGCACGACCACAGGAGCGTCGCCATGATTCTGGTGGTTCCCGCGCTGCTGCTGACCGCCGTGTACTTCCTCTACGAAAACGAGACGCTGCCTCCGGGGGCACCCCGCACCTTCGACCGCGTGGGCCTGATGATGCTGGCCATTTTTCCGTTCGTCGTGATGTTCCTGGTCACGTCCATCACGATGCTGCGGGAACGGACATCGGGAACGCTGGAGCGGCTGCTCACCACGCCGGTCCACAAGGCCGACCTGCTCTTCGGGTACGGACTTGCCTTCTCCATCATGGCCGGCCTGCAGTCACTGGTGGCCACTGCGGTGGCGTATTGGGTTTTTGACCTGGACATCCAGGGCTCACCGGGGTTCGTGGTGATGATCGCGGTGATCAATGCCGTCCTGGGCGTGGCGTTGGGCCTGTTCTGTTCCGCGTTTGCCCGGACGGAATTCCAGGCGGTGCAGTTCATGCCGGTGGTCGTGGTGCCGCAGATCCTGCTGTGCGGGCTGTTCGTCCCCCGGGACCGGATGAACGAGGTCCTTGAGGCGGTCAGCAATGTCCTGCCGTTGACCTTCTCGGTGGACGCCCTGCAGGAAGTCGCGGCCTATGCCGAGCCCACGGAGGCGCTGTGGCAGGATGCCGGAATCATGGCCGCGATCGTCCTGGGCATGCTGGTGTTGGCCTCCCTGACCCTGCGCAGGCGCAGCCCGTGACGGCTGCACGGGGGCGGCGCAGCGGGACCACCGCCTCCAGGGACCACATCCTGGAAGCCGCCCGCCGCCTGTTCGCCGAGCACGGGTTTGAGGGGACCAGCCTTCGGCAGGTGGCCCGGGCCGCCGGCGTGGATCCCGCCATGGTCCACCACTTCTTCACGGGAAAGGACGAGCTCTTCGCCCTCAGCGTTGAGCTGCCGGCCGACCCGGAGCAGGTACTGTCCGGTGTGGTGGACTCGGACCCCCAAAGGCGTGGGGAACTGGTGGTGCGGGCGGTCCTGCGCCTTTGGGAAAGTCCCGCCCAGCCGGGCCTGGTGGCCTTCATCCGCGGCACGCTGGGCTCCAAGGCGAAGACCACCCTGCTGCGCGAGATGGTGACCCGGACCATCATCAGCCGGATCATCGCCGGACTTCCCGGCACCCCGGAGGAGCTTGCACTGCGGGGAAACCTTGTGGCCACCCAAATGGTAGGGCTGATGATGGTCCGGTACGTGGTACGCCTCGAGCCCCTGGCATCGGCGCCGGCGGACGAGGTGGTGCGCCTGGTGGCGCCGAACGTGCAGCGGTACCTCACGGGACCCCTGGAGTCGTAGGTGCCGGCGCAGGGAGACGCTAGAAAAGGATCGTGGCGAAGGTGCCCCGCTGGACGAAACCCACCCGTTCATAGGTGGAGCGGGCCCTGGTATTGAAGCCGTTGACGTACAGGCTGGTCACCGGAGCGATCTCCTGGGCCCGGCGCACCACCGCGGCCATGTATCCCGCACTGAGCCCCAGCCCGCGGAATTCCGGATTCATCCAGACTCCCTGTACCTGAGTGACCTCCGCCGTCACCGCCCCGAGCTCGGCTTTGAACACCACGTCGCGGGCTTCGTTAAGGTGGACCAGCGAGTGGCCCTGCCGGATCAGCCCCTCCACCCTGCGGCTGTAGAACTCCCGGCCGCCCAGGAAGGGTGAGTATCCCACTTCCTCTTCGAACATGGCCGCGCAGGCGGGAAGGATGCGCTCGAAGTCGGCCAGTTGGCCCCGTTCCAGCCCGGGGTGGGGTTCGACGGCGGGCGGGCCTTCGATGGTCATGAGCGGCTGGTCGTCGCGGACTTCATGCGCGCGGTGTCCCAGGGCAGCGAGCTCCGCGTGCAGTGCCAGGACCGCGTCGGCAGGCCCAAAGGCCGAGGCATAACGGCGTCCGGAACGGTTTGCTGCTGCGGCAACGGTTCCCGCCAGAGCCGGGTCCAGCTGTACCGGCACAAGGTTGGCCCCGGCCCAGCAGGCGCCCACCAGGATCCCTTGGTCAAAGACACCAAAAATGCCGGCACCGCCGCTGGTCGGCGCGGCAGTGCCGGCAGTACGCAAATGCGCGAGGATGAAGACGTTGCCCACCGGGTCCTGCTGGGCAAGCGTGCGCAGGGAAGCGGTATCTTCCCCGTCGAGGGTGCGGACGGAAATGCCCGCCGGAACCTCGTCGTCCCTACGAGACGCTAACCACGGGGCTACCCTTGACAGCATCTTCGCCATCGGCCTCCCCCATCTCTTCAGCGATACGCATGGCCTCTTCGATCAGTGTCTCAACAATTTGGCTTTCGGGCACCGTCTTGATGACTTCGCCCTTCACAAAGATCTGGCCCTTGCCGTTGCCTGAGGCCACCCCGAGGTCCGCTTCGCGGGCTTCGCCCGGTCCGTTGACGACGCAACCCATGACTGCCACCCGGAGGGGGATCTCCATACCTTCCAGGCCGGCGGTCACCTGCTCGGCCAGGGTGTAGACGTCCACCTGCGCTCGCCCGCAGGAGGGGCACGAGACGATCTCGAGCTTCCGCGGGCGCAGGTTAAGCGACTGCAGGATCTGGTTGCCCACCTTGATTTCCTCCACCGGCGGAGCGGAGAGGGAAACCCGGATGGTGTCGCCGATGCCGCGGGAGAGCAGCGCACCAAAGGCGGTTGCCGACTTGATGGTTCCCTGGAAGGCGGGCCCGGCTTCGGTGACACCGAGGTGCAGCGGCCAGTCGCCCTTCTCGGCGAGCATTTCGTAAGCGGCGACCATGATGACGGGGTCGTTGTGCTTGACGGAGATCTTGAAGTCGTGGAAGCCGTGCTCTTCGAAGAGCGATGCTTCCCAGACGGCGGACTCGACCAGCGCCTCCGGGGTGGCTTTGCCGTACTTCTTGAGGATGCCGGGCTCGAGCGAACCGGCGTTGACGCCGATGCGGATGGAGGTTCCGTGGTCCCGGGCTGCGGCCGCGATTTCCTTGACCTGGTCATCGAACTTCCGGATGTTCCCGGGGTTGACCCGGACAGCGGCGCAGCCGGCCTCGATAGCCGCGAAAACATACTTGGGCTGGAAGTGGATGTCCGCAATCACCGGGATCTGGGACTTCCGGGCGATGATGGGGAGCGCCTCGGCGTCGTCTGCCGAGGGGCAGGCAACACGGACGATGTCGCATCCGGATGCCGTGAGTTCGGCGATCTGCTGCAGGGTTGCATTGATGTCCGTGGTGGGCGTGGTGGTCATGGACTGGACGCTGATGGGCGAGTCCGAGCCCACCCCGACGGAGCCGACTTTGATCTGGCGCGTCTTGCGGCGGGGGGCAAGGACGGGGGGCGGGGCTGAGGGCATTCCCAGGCTGACCGAGGTCACGTGGACTCCTAGAGTTGGAAAGGTGTGGCGGCTACGCTGCGGTCCCGGCAAGCATGCCGGTCACGGGAGCCCATTCGGTGATGCGCGTGCCGGCAATGACGCCTGCCGCTGCGAAGGGGTCCTGCTTGAGGATGGAGTGCAGGGCCGCCTCATCGGCGGTCTTGAAGATCAGCAGCGCTCCGGCACCGTCCCCATAGGGGCCGCTCGCCAGGATGACGCCGTCCTGGGCGAGGCTCCCGGTCCATTCGCGGTGGGCCGGCCGGGCCTCATCGCGGGCTTCGGTGGAATCGGCGGCGTAAACGTACTCAACGGCAAAAACTGTCATACCGCTACCCTATCGCTCCCCCGGCCTCCGCACCCATCCGGCCGGGACCCGCCCGGGCCGCCTCAGGCGGGAAACAGCATCATGACCAGGGCCGTGGTCCCGGCAGCCCACAGCAGGGACGTCAGGGTGCCGATAATGAACCGTTCCGCCGCCACCGGGGTTTCCTTCAGCTCCGCGAACCTGCCCAGTCCCTTGATGGCCACAATGTAGGCGATGGCCACGGACTGGCCGGTGAGGATGGCCACGGCCACCCCCAGGCGTTCGAGGACCCCAATAATCGCGCCGCCGCGCAGGATCCGCTGGCGGGGTGCATCCGGAGCGTGCACCGGGCCGGCGACGGTTTCCTCCCGCGCCGCGTCCGCCGCGCGGTCGTCGATGGTCCTGGCCAGCTTGAACACCAGGGCCGTGACCGGCCAGCCGCCAAAACCGGCCACTGCCAGCGCGGCAATTATCCAGACTGCGCTCACGGCACCGTCCTTCCTGATCCCTGGGCGGGCACCCCCGCCCGCTTCACGGGCCCCCGCCCGGCCCGACGACCGCGGTCCGGGCGTATTCGAGCAGCATCGCTGCCGCAGGCCTCGCCGCCCATTCTTCCTGCCAGCCGGACCGGATCAGGGTCCGGCTCACCGATTGCTCGGTAATTCCCAGTTCGCGGGCCACCTGCTTCTGGCGTCCATGTTTGTCCGGACCAAGGCGACGGAGGGCGTCTGCCACGCGCCACTGGGCGTCTGTGCGTTCCTGCACCAGGCGCCCGAGGAGGCGGAGCACTGCCTCCGCGTTCGCACATGCCCGCACCCCTTCGTCCCCGGCCGGTCCTCCCCTGAT
The DNA here is from genome assembly GCF_044754925.1 of Pseudarthrobacter sp. NPDC092424. NCBI lineage: Bacteria > Bacillati > Actinomycetota > Actinomycetes > Micrococcales > Micrococcaceae > Pseudarthrobacter > Pseudarthrobacter sp. NPDC092424. The sequence continues at coordinate 98,487 of NZ_JBIVQC010000004.1, forward strand.
GTCCCTGCCCATCGTGCCCGACACCACCGACAACGGGACGAGCGACCCCGCAGACTTGGCTGCTTCCACGGCCTGGCGGGCAGCTACAAAGCCCGTCCCGGAACCTTCACGGGAGCTCGCGCCGGGGGTGAGGACTACATGGCCGACACCGATCCCCACATACCAGTGTCCGGATCGCAGGGCGTGGAGCGCGGCGTCCACAACCTCCCCGGGATCAGCAATGACGCCCTGCACTTCATCCCCCACGGAGCGTTCGAAAGCAGCGCCGGTCCCCGGTCGGGAAAGCCCGGAGAGCTCGGAGACCAACTCCGGCACGCGGTCACGGTCTCCGGTGCTGCCACGTTGGTCGATGGTCAATACGAACATTTCTCAACCATAAGCATCTGATACCCAGATATCAATCATAAATGGCTGATAAAGTCACAATAAGCCGGAAGGGGCTGAGAACAGACTAACGAGTCCCTACCCGAAGATGTTGACCGGCTTCACGATGTCGGCGTAGATCAGCAATACGCTCATCCCGATCAGCAGGGCGGCCACCACGTAGGTCACCGGAAGCAGCCTCGCAATGTCGAACGCGCCGGGGTCCGGGCGGCCCGCAAGCCTGGCCACCTGCCGCCGCGCACCCTCGTACAGTGCACCCGCCACGTGGCCGCCGTCCAGCGGCAACAGCGGAATGAGGTTGAAGACTGCGAGCGCAAAGTTGAGCCCCGCCAGCAGCCCCACCAGTGTGGCCAGGCGCGAGACGGCTGGGATTTCCTCCATAGCGGCCACCTCTCCGGCCACACGCCCCACGCCGACCACGCTGATGGGGCCGTTGGGATCGCGCGGTTCCTCGCTGAAGGCGGCCTTGGCGACGCCCACCACCCGGGCGGGCAGGTTGAGCACCACGCCGGCCACCTGGCGGATGTTCTCCCCCGCCATGGGCAGCACGGACGACGCCGGCTGGGGCACCAGGGTGGTCTGCGCGCCAATGCCCAGGAATCCGACGTCCTGGTACCGGAGGTTGCCGTCGCTGTCGCGCTCCTGGCGTCCGTCCACGCCGATCACGGGACGGGCGGAGAGGACGGGCGTCACGGTGGTGGAGACCGGCTCGCCGTCGCGCTCCACGGTGATGGCCACTTCCTGCCCGGCCGAAGCACGGATCCGTTCCGTGAGTTCTTCCCAGTTGGTGACGGTCCTGCCGCCGAAGGAGACAACGGTGTCGTTGGGCCGCAGCCCGGCAGCTGCCGCGGGTGTGGGCGTGCATTCGGCCGAATCGGGATCGACGGTTTCGCCGGCCGCCACCTGGCACTTGGAGACGTCAGAGATGGTGGTGGTGGCCGTGGCCATGCCAAAGCCCATCAGCAGCACCGCCGTCAGGATGAGGCCCAGCACCATGTTCATGGCGGGCCCGCCCAGCATGATGATGATCTTCTTCCACACGGGCAGCCGGTAGAACACCCGGTTTTCGTCGCCGGGCCCCACCTCCTCGTGGGCCATGGAGCGGGCTTCCGTGGCCAATGTCTGGAACATTCCGGTGCTGGAGGCGCGGACCGTGCCGTCTTCCCTGTTGGGGGGATACATTCCGATCATGGACACGTAGCCGCCCAGCGGGATGGCCTTGATGCCGTATTCGGTCTCGCCCCTGCGCCGGGACCACAGCGTGGGTCCAAAGCCAATCATGTACTTGGTGACCCGCACCTTGAACAGCTTGGCAGGCAGCAGGTGGCCCACCTCGTGGAGGGCGATGGACGCGGCGATACCGACGGCGACGAAGACGACGCCGACGATAAAGAGGAGTAAGGGTGTCATGGGGGTACTTACTGCTTCCTAGAGGCTGCTGAGTGCTAAACGTTCGTTGGCGCGGGCGCGTGCCCACGCTTCAGCGGCCAGCACCGACTCCACCGTCAGCGCGGAGGATCCTGCGTGTTCGCTGAGGACTGCCTCGATGGTGTCCACGATGTCCGTGAAGCGGATCCGGCCGGCGTGGAATGCCGTCACTGCCTCCTCATTTGCGGCGTTGAAGACTGCGGGGTAGGTGCTGCCGCTCCGGGCAGCGTCCTTGGCCAGGCCCACGGCCGGGAAGGCTTCGGTGTCGAGGGGCTCAAAGGTCCAGGCGGCGGACTTGGTCCAGTCGCAGGCGGACACGGCTCCGGGGACCCGGTCAGGCCAGCCCAGCCCCAGCGCAATGGGCAAGCGCATGTCCGGTGGTGATGCCTGCGCGATGATGGAGCCGTCCACGAACTCCACCATGGAGTGCACCACTGACTGCGGATGGACCACCACGTCGATCCGGTCCAGCGGGACGTCGAACAGCAGGTGCGCCTCAATGAGCTCCAAGCCCTTGTTGACCAGGGTGGCCGAGTTGGTGGTGACCATGACGCCCATGTCCCACGTGGGGTGGGCCAGCGCCTCCTGCGGGGTCACTGCGTGCAGGTCATTGCGGCTCCGCCCGCGGAAGGGCCCGCCGGAGGCCGTCAGGATCAGCTTTTCCACCTCGGACCGCGTGCCGGAGCGCAGGCACTGGGCGATGGCCGAGTGCTCTGAATCCACAGGAACGATTTGGCCTTCCCGGGCGGCGGCCTTGACGAGTTCTCCGCCCACGATCAGCGATTCCTTGTTGGCCAGCGCCAGCGTTGCGCCGGACTGCAGTGCCGCGAGGGTGGGCGCCAGGCCGATGGAGCCGGTGATGCCGTTGAGCACCACGTCGGCGTCGACGGCGGCGATGCGGGCCGAGGCGTCCGGACCGGCCACGATCTCGGGACGGTAGCCGGTTTTGCCGGCTGCGGCGGCTTCCTCGGCAATCAGCGCCGCCAGCCGGCGGGGATCGCCACCGGCTATTCCGACGGCGGCGGCTCCGGTATGCACGGCCTGCCGGGCGAGCAGTTCAAGGTTTCCCCCTCCCGCGCTGAGTGCCACCACCTCGAAAAGGTGCGGGGCGCCGTCGACGACGTCGATCGCCTGGGTGCCGATGGAACCGGTGGATCCGAGAAGGACGATTCTGCGAGGCTGCATTGCTTAAGTATCCCGCACCATCCTTAACCTCCCGTGCGGGGACCGCCGGGCGTAACGTGGATCCCGTGGACTGGCTCGCATGGTTTGACGCGCCCGAATACGGGTTCGCCCGCCAGGTGCTGCAGCGCGGCGTGGCGGCGCTGTACTTCGTGGCGTTCCTGTCCACGCTGAACCAGTTCCCTGCCTTGCTGGGCGAACGCGGCCTGTTACCGGTACCCGAATACCTGAAGGGTTTCAGCAGGCTGCGCCGGCCCACGCTCTTCCGGTGGCACTACTCGGATGCCCTGCTGCGGGGAGTCTGCGCGGCGGGACTGGCCGTGTCTGCTTTGCTGGTCGCCGGCATCCCGCAGACCGGACCGCCGTGGGTTCCGCTGATCGCCTTCCTTGCCCTGTGGCTGCTGTATATGTCGATTGTGAACGTGGGCCGGACGTTCTATGGTTTCGGCTGGGAAATGCTGCTCCTGGAAGCCGGCTTCACGGTGGCGTTCCTCGGCTCGGACCAGACGGATCCGCCACGGACCATCCTGCTGCTGATCGTGTGGCTGGTGTTTCGGCTGGAATTCGGCGCCGGAATGATCAAGATCCGCGGCGGGCGGGAGTGGCGGGACCTCACGGCGCTCTACTACCACCACGAAACCCAGCCGATGCCCGGGCCGCTCAGCCGGCAGGCGCACCTGCTGCCCAGGCCACTGCACCGGATGGAGGTGCTGGGAAACCATTTCGCCCAGCTGGTGGTGCCGTTCTTCCTCTTCGCACCGCAGCCGGTGGCCAGCGTAGCCGCGGGAATCGTTATCGCCACCCAGCTGTGGCTGGTGGCCAGCGGAAACTTTGCCTGGCTGAACTGGATCGCGATCGTGCTGGCCTTCTCCGCCGTCAGCGATCCGGTACTGCGGGCCGTCTTTCCCTTCCTCCCGGCGGACGGGCCGGAACCAGCCGGCGGGACTCCGCTGTGGTGGCTGGCCATTACCCTGGCGGCCACCGTGCTGCTGCTGGCGCTGAGCTATTGGCCGCTGCGGAACCTGCTCTCCGGGCAGCAGCTGATGAATGCCAGCTTCAACCGGTGGCAGCTGGTCAACACCTACGGCGCGTTCGGCACCGTGACCAGGCAGCGGATCGAGATCGTGGTGGAGGGCACCCTTGACGCCGACCCGGATGAGGCTTCCGCCTGGCGGGAATACGGGTTCAAGGGCAAACCCGGTGACGTCCGGCGCCTGCCCCGCCAGTGGGCGCCTTACCACCTCCGGCTGGATTGGCTGATGTGGTTCCTGCCGCTGCGCACCGTGCACGAGGAATGGTTCTACGCCTTCCTGGGCAAGCTGCTGGAGGCCGACCGGCAGACGCTGCGGCTGCTCCGGCATGACCCGTTCGACGGCGCCCCGCCCCGCTGGGTGAGGGTACGGAGCTACCACTACCGCTTCGCCAGCCGGGAAGAGTTCCGCAGGACGGGGAACCGGTGGATGCGGACCCTGCTCTACGAGCCGATTCCGCCGTTGTCACTGCGCCGGTCCTAGAGTCCTGCCCTGCGGATGGTGGCCTGGGCGTGCTTCAGGATGGGCCCGTCGATCATCTTCCCGTTGTGCTGGAACACTCCAGAACCAGCGTCCCGAGCGGCCTGCAGCAGCTCCTGCGCGGCCGCAACCTCAACGTCCGACGGCGCGTAGGCCTCGCGGACCACGGCCGCCTGGCTGGGATGGATACATGCTTTGGAACTGAACCCGGACGCCACCGCGTCCGCCGCTTCGGCAGCGAGGCCGGGCAGGTCCGGGATGTTCACGTAAACCGCGTCCACTGCTTCCTTGCCGTGGGCCCGGGCCGCCAGGAGCACCGATGAGCGCGCGTGCATCGCCACGGCCCGGTAGCCGCCGTCGTCCGTCCTGCTGGACGTGCCGCCCAGGCTTGCGAGGAGGTCCTCCGCTCCCCACATCAGGGCAACCACGTTGGGGGCAGCCGCTATGGCGGGGGCGTTCAGGACGCCGAGCGCCGTTTCGCAGAGGGCGATGACGTGGTAATCGGCCAGGGCTTCGAGCTGGGCGGCGTCCTCGGCCTTGGCCAGCATCACGGTCCGGTACGGGGTGTGTGCCAGGCAGTGCAGGTCCTTCTCGAACTCCTCGGTGCCCACCGGGTTGACCCGGACGATGGTGCGGCTGGGCTCCAGTTCCGGGACCTCCCCCGTGGCCCCCACCTGGGCGAGGATGGCACCGCGGGCCCGCTGCTTGTCCCCCGGCGCCACCGCGTCCTCGAGGTCAAGGATGACGGCGTCGGCACGGGCTGCAGCTTTCTGGTAGCGCTCGGGACGGTCGGCAGGACAGAAAAGGAGGGACGGGCCCATCACGAAGGTCATACCGGCATTGCCTCCTGTCCGTCCCCGGCGCCGCCGCGCAGCTGCCGGGCATGCGCCTCCCTGGTCCACATGAGGCAGCTGCGGGTGGCCAGTGCCACCACCGTGCCGTCCTGGTTGCGGCCGGTGTGCTCCATGGTGACGATCCCCTGCCCGGGCCGGGACCCGGACAGCCGCTTGCCGCTGATCACCGTCTCCGTGTACAGCGTGTCGCCGTGGTAGAGCGGGTGCGGGAAGGACACGTCCGTCAGGCCGAGCTGGGCGATGATGGTGCCCTGTGTCAGCTGCGATACGGACTGGCCCACCACCGTGGCGAGGGTGAACATCGAGTTGACCAGCCGCTGCCCGAACGGCTGTCCGGCGCTCCATGCGGCATCCAGGTGCAGGGCCTGGGTGTTCATGGTGAGCGTGGTGAACAGGACGTTGTCCGCTTCGGTGACCGTCCGGCCGGGGCGGTGCGCATACAGGACCCCCTCCTCCAGTTCGTCGAAGTAAAGCCCGCGCTGCTCGATGACCCGGGGGCCGGCGTCGTCCGTTATTGCGTTGCCGTTCATACGGTCAGTTCCATGTCTTCCTCGAAGAGTTCCGCCGCAGTGGCCGCAGCCACGTCCGCCACGGAGACGTTGGGGGCCAGTTCGCGCAGCACCAGCCGCGGACCGGCGTCGTCCTGGACCACGTCGATGACCGCCAGGTCCGTGATGATGCGGTCCACGCAGGCTTTACCGGTCAGCGGAAGGGTGCACTCCCGGACGATTTTGGGGTTGCCGTTGCGGTCTGTGTGCTCCATCATCACGATGACCTTCTTGGCCCCGAACACCAGGTCCATGGCGCCGCCCATGCCCTTGACCATCTTGCCGGGGATCATCCAGTTGGCCAGGTCCCCGTTGGCGGCGACTTCCATGGCGCCGAGCACGGCAACGTCCACATGGCCGCCGCGGATCATGCCGAAGGAGGCGGCGGAGTCGAAGAACGCCGCGCCCTTGTTGACGGTGACGGTTTCCTTGCCCGCGTTGATCAGGTCCGGGTCAACGGCCTCCTCCGCAGGATAGGGCCCGACGCCGAGGATCCCGTTCTCCGAGTGCAGCACCACCTCCACGCCCGCTGGGATGTAGTTGGGGATCAGGGTGGGCATGCCGATGCCCAGGTTCACGTACTGGCCGTTGCGCAGTTCCTGGGCCACACGGGCCGCAAGCTCGTTACGGGTCCAGCCTTTGGTCTCGGGGCTGCCGTCGGCCGGGGCAGGGTGCTCCTGGTGGGACGCCCGGCGGTATTCAGGCCGGACCGCCTCCGGGCGGGGGGCCTCGGGGCTGTTGGGATCCATGGCTATGCTCCTGCCTGGTTGAGGGCCACCGTACGCTTTTCGATCCGTTTCTCCGCGTCCGCGGCCAGGACCACCCGCTGGACGAAGATGCCGGGCGTGTGGATGTGTTCCGGGTCCAGTTCGCCGGGCTCCACCAGTTCCTCCACTTCCGCAATGGTGATCCTGCCGGCCATGGCACACAGCGGATTGAAATTCATGGCTGTGGCGTGGAAGACGAGGTTGCCGTGGCGGTCGCCCTTCCAGGCGTGGACCAGCCCGAAATCCGGGGCGAGGGATTCCTCCAGAACGTAGTCCACACCGCCGAAGGAGCGTACTTCCTTCGGTTCGGAGGCGACGGCAATCCCGCCGTTGGCGTCGTACTTTTGCGGCAGGCCGCCGTCGGACACCTGCGTGCCCACTCCCGCCTTGGTGTAGAACGCGGGAATGCCGGCACCCCCTGCCCGGAGCTTTTCGGCCAGGGTGCCCTGCGGAGTGAGCACCACCTCCAGCTCGCCCGAGAGGTACTGGCGCGCGAATTCCTTGTTCTCCCCCACATAGGAGCTGATGGTGCGGCGGATGCGGCCGTCCTTGAGGAGGATGCCCAGGCCCCAGTCGTCCACGCCGCAGTTGTTGCTGACGGTTTCCAGTCCGGTGGTGCCGGCCTGGTGGAGGGCGTCGATGAGCGTGACCGGAATGCCGCAGAGGCCGAACCCGCCCACGGCGAGCGAGGCGCCGTCCGGTATGTCCGCCACGGCTTCCGCGGCGCTGGCAACAACCTTGTCAATCATCGATGATCCTTTCAGGCCGGCAACGGTGCCCGGGCCTACAGGCCCAGTTCGCGGGCGATCAGCATCAGCTGGACCTCCGTGGTGCCCTCGCCCACTTCGAGGATCTTGGAGTCGCGGTAGTGGCGCGCCACGGTGAATTCGTTGATGAAGCCATAGCCGCCGAATACCTGGGTGGCATCCCGCGCGTTGTCCATGGCAGCCTCGCCTGCGACCATCTTAGCGATGGCGGCCTGCGTCTTGAACGGCTTGCCGGCGAGCATCCTGGCCGCGGCGTCGTAGTAGGCCAGCCGGGCCGTGTGGGCACGTGCTTCCATCCGGGCGATCTTGAAGGAGACCGCCTGGTACTTGCCGATTTCCTGGCCGAAAGCGCGGCGCTCCTTGGCGTAGCGGACTGAGAGGTCCACGCAGCCCTGGGCCGCGCCGGTAGCAAGCGCTGCGATGGCGATCCGGCCTTCATCCAGGATGGACAGGAAGTTCGCATAGCCGCGGCCCTCGGCGCCCAACAGGTTGGCCTCGGGCACCCGGACATCCTTCAGGGTCAGCGGGTGCGTGTCCGAGGCGTTCCAGCCCACCTTGTTGTAGGGCTTCTCCGCTTTGAAACCCGGGGTGTCCGTGGGCACCAGGATGGTGGAGATTTCCTTCTGCACGCTGCCGTCCGCGCGCTCCTTCTGGCCGGTGACGGCCGTGACGGTGACCAGGCGGGTGATGTCCGTGCCGGAGTTGGTGATGAATTCCTTGTTGCCGTTGATGACCCAGCTTCCGTCCTCGCGGCGGGCGGTGGTCTTGGTACCGCCCGCGTCCGAACCCGCCTCAGGCTCGGTGAGGCCGAAGCCTGCGAGCGCCTGGCCCGAGGCCAGCAGCGGCAGCCACTCCTCCTTCTGCGCGTCCGTGCCGAACCGGTAGATGGGCATGGCGCCCAGGGAGACCCCGGCTTCCAGGGTGATGGCCACGGACTGGTCCACGCGGCCCAGCTGTTCCAGCGCGAGGGCCAGTGCGAAGTAGTCGCCGCCCATGCCGCCGAACTCCTCCGGGAACGGCAGGCCGAAGAGCCCCATCTCCGCCATCTGCTTCACAACTTCGTACGGGAAGCTGTGTTCCTCATCGTGCTTGGCGGAGACCGGGGCCACCACCGTGTCCGCGAAATCGCGGACGGTGTCGCTGAGGTCCCGGTATTCCTCCGTCAGTTCAAAACCGTTCATGCCTGGGCTCCTTCGCCATCAAGTTCGTTGGGGGTGTTCGTGTCTTCAAGCGGGTGGATGGTGGCCACCACCTGGTCTGCCTTCACCAGGGCGCCGGCGGCCGTTGTGAGGTGCACCGTGCCTGCCAGCGGCGCGAGAAGCTGGTGCTCCATCTTCATGGCCTCCACGGAGAGCAGCACCTGCCCGGCTTCGACCGTGTCGCCGTCCTGGACCGGAACGGAGACCACCGTGCCCGGCATGGGTGAACGCACCGCAGGATCCGCTGCGCCTTCCTCCCGCTGCACTGCTGCCAGGACGCGCTCCAGCCGCGCCTCGCGGGTGAGGATTTCCAGCCGGCAGGACCAGCCTTCATTGCCCAGGAAGAGCGCCGAGGGATCGGGCTGCGGGTCCAGCCAGCTTTGCGTCCGGGGTCCGGTGAACACCGGGGCCAGCGAGTAGTCCCGGCCCTCGCCGTCGAGTTCCAGCCGGAAGCCTGCCCGGGAGGTCAGGCTCAGCGCGGCGCGGCGCACCGGGCCGCCGTCCACCTGCACCGAGGCCCGTACGGGTTCCTCCCCGGCTGCGTCTGCCGGCACCTCCAGGGCGCTGACCGCCACGGCGGCCACGCCGCCGTCGGGCGTTCCGATGCTGAAGCGCCGCGGCGCCGGGGTGCCTATCCGCCAGCCGTCCTGCCGCTGCCACGGACCCTCAGGCCCGGACGCGATGTTCTGCTGTTCAAGCTCTGCGGCGCAGAGTGCGGCGGCGGCGAACTCGAAGGCGTCCGCCCTGCGGAAAGTGAGCTCCGGCATGCGGCGCCCGATCAGGCCCGTATCCAGGCGGCCGGCGCGGACGTCGTCGTCATTGATGAGCAGTCTCAGGTACTCCACGTTGGTGTGCACGCCCAGGGCGGTGTAGCCGGCGAGCGCCGCGTCCAGCGTGTCCAGGGCGTCAGTGCGGTCGGCACCCCAGGCAATGACCTTGGAAATCATCGGGTCATAGTTGGAGGAAAGCTGCAGGCCGTCCACCAGCGAGGAATCCACCCGGACCCTCCCCCGGGCCGTGGCCACTTCGTTGCGTGCAGGAGCGCCGGGCCGCTGCCGTGGACCGGGCAGTTCGTCCAGCAGGAGCACGGTGCCGGTGGAGGGCAGGAAGTTGTTTTCCGGCACCTCCGCGTAGACGCGCGCCTCCACGGCGTGCCCGGAAAGTTCGACGTCGGACTGCCGGACGGTCAGTTCCTCACCGGCGGCGATGCGCACCTGCCATTCGACCAGGTCCATGCCGGTGACCATCTCCGTGACCGGGTGCTCCACCTGCAGGCGGGTGTTCATCTCCATGAAGAAGAACTCGTCCGGAGCCTCGTCAGAGACCAGGAACTCCACCGTGCCTGCACCGGTGTAGTTGACGCTTCGGGCGGCGTTGCAGGCCGCCTCGCCGATCCGGGCACGGACCTCAGCACCGTTGGGCAGCCCCGCCAGCAGCGGCGAGGGCGCCTCCTCGATCACCTTCTGGTGGCGGCGCTGCAATGAGCATTCGCGCTCGCCCAGGTGGATGACGTTCCCGTAGTTGTCCGCCAGCACCTGCACCTCGATGTGCCGCGGCGTGGTGACCAGGCGTTCCAGGAAGAGGGTGTCGTCGCCGAACGCGCTGGCCGCAACCCGGCGCGCCGTTGCCAGGGTGGCCGGCAGTTCCTCCGGGGTGGCCACCGCGTGCATGCCCTTGCCGCCGCCGCCCGCGGAGGGCTTGATCAGGAGCGGATAGCCGACGGCGGCAGCCGCCTCCTCGAGTTCGGCGTCAGTCATTCCCGGGCGGGCCACGCCGGGGACCACCGGGACGCCGTAACCGGCTACGTGCATCTTGGAACGGATCTTGTCCCCCATGACGTTCAGCGCCTCAACCCGGGGGCCGATGAACGTGATGCCGGCGTCCTCCAGGGCACGCGCGAACTCGACGTTCTCGCTGAGGAAGCCGTAGCCGGGATGCACCGCGTCGGCGCCGGTCCGCCGGCAGGCTTCAATGACCGCGTCGATGCTGAGGTAGCTCTCGGCGGCCGCGGCCGGGCCGATCCGTACGGCAGTGTCAGCCTCGCGCACGTGGCGCGCGCCGGCGTCGGCATCGCTGTAGACGGCGACCGAGCGGATGCCCAGGCCGCGCAGCGTACGGATGACCCGGCAGGCGATCTCGCCGCGGTTGGCCACCAGGACGGTGCCGAACAGGGCCGGAGCGGCCTGCGGCGTTGATTCGGAAAGTGCGGGAGTAGTCATGGCTGGTTCACATCCGGAAGAGGCCGAAGGAGGTATCGGGCAGCGGGGTGCGGGCCACGACGTCAAGCGCCAGGCCCAGCACGGTGCGGGTGTCCGCGGGGTCGATTACGGCGTCGTCCCAGAGGCGGGCCGTGGAGTAATACGGGCTGCCCTGGTCCTCGTACTGCCGGCGGATGGGCGCCTTGAAGGTTTCTTCGTCTTCGGCGGACCATTCCGTCCCGGCGGCCTCGTACTGGTCCCGCTTCACCGTGGCCAGCACGCTGGAGGCCTGGTTCCCGCCCATCACCGAGATCCGCGCGGCCGGCCACATCCACAGGAACCGGGGGGAGTATGCCCGCCCACACATGGAATAGTTGCCGGCGCCGAACGAACCGCCGATCACCACCGTCAGCTTGGGCACGCGTGCAGTGGCCACGGCGGTGACCATTTTGGCGCCGTTTTTGGCGATGCCGCCCTGCTCGGCGTCCTTGCCCACCATAAAACCGGAGATGTTCTGCAGGAACAGCAGCGGGATGCCGCGCTGGTCGCAGAGTTCGATGAAGTGCGCACCCTTGAGCGATGACTCGCCGAAGAGGACACCGTTGTTGGCCACGATGCCCACAGGGTGGCCGTGGATGCGGGCGAAGCCGGTAACCAGGGTGGTCCCGTACTCCTTCTTGAATTCGTGGAACCGGCTGCCGTCCACCAGCCGGGCGATGACCTCATGCACGTCATAAGGGGCGTTGACGTCCGTGGGCACGGCGCCGTAGAGCCCGGCCGGGTCCGCGGCAGGTTCGACGGCGGGCTGCACCTCCCAGGCGGGTGCGGGCGGCGGTGGCAGGGTTGCCACGATGTCGCGGATGATCTGGAGCGCGTGCTCGTCATTTTCGGCCAGGTGGTCCGTCACGCCGGAGATGCGCGAGTGGACTTCGCCGCCGCCCAGTTCCTCTGCGGTGACGATCTCGCCGATGGCGGCCTTCACCAGCGGCGGCCCGCCCAGGAAGATGGTGCCCTGGTTGCGGACAATGACGGTCTCATCGCTCATGGCCGGCACGTACGCACCGCCTGCGGTGCAGGAGCCCATGACGGAGGCGATCTGCGGAATCTTCGCCGCGGACATCCTCGCCTGGTTGTAGAAGATCCGGCCAAAGTGTTCCTTGTCCGGGAACACCTCGTCCTGTTTGGGCAGGAAGGCCCCGCCGGAGTCGACGAGGTAGATGCAGGGCAGTCGGTTCTCCAGGGCAATTTCCTGGGCCCGAAGGTGCTTCTTGACGGTCAGGGGATAGTAGGTGCCGCCCTTGACTGTGGCGTCATTGGAGATCACCAGCACGTGCCGGCCATGGACCAGACCGATTCCGGCTATGACGCCGGCGCCGGGGGCCTCGTCGCCATACATTCCGTTGGCCGCCAATGGGGCAATCTCCAGGAACGGGCTGCCATCGTCCAGGAGTTGGTCGATGCGGTCGCGGGGCAGCAGCTTGCCGCGGGCCACGTGCCGCTGCCGGGATTTCTCCGGACCGCCCAGTGCCGCGTCCGCCAGTCTCTTGCGCAGGTCCGCCACCAGCTCCAGCTGCGCCTGGCGGTTGGCCGCAAACGCCTCACTGGCGGGATCAAGGCGGCTGAGAAGGGTCTCCATCGACGCGTTCCGTTTCTCTTCCAAATCCGGGCCGGGAATACCAACTCGGTTAGTGTTCAATAACTGAAATTCAGGTTAGTCTCTATTAACTGTGATGTCCAACACAGAGGGGCCTTGCTAGACTCTGCGGGTCCAAGGAGGAGATGTGCCCACCAACAGCAGCGCTGCCCAGCGAAGCAGTTCGACGCAGCGCAGCAGTTCTACGCAGCGCAGCATGGCCAAGGAGAGCCGAAGGCAGGCGTTGCTGGCCGCTGCCGCTTCCCTGTTTGCGGTGAACGGCTTCAACCGGGTCTCGCTCGAGGACCTGGGCTCGGCGGCCGGAGTCAGCGGCCCGGCAGTCTACCGGCACTTTCCCGGCAAGCAGGCCGTCCTGGCGGACCTGCTCACTACCGTCAGCCAGGACCTCCTGGAGGGAGGCCGGAGGGTGGTTGCGGACAACCCGGACCCCGCGACGGCCCTCCGGCGGCTCGTGGAGTTCCAGGTGGACTTCGCGCTGGGCAAGCCGGACGTGATCCGGGTCCAGGACCGGGACCTGAGCAACCTGTCGGACCAGGACCAGGCTGAGGTCCGGGCCCTGCAGCGCAGCTACGTTGAGATCTGGGTGGACGTGCTGGCCCGGGTCCATCCCGGCACGGACGCGTCCGATCTGCGCATGCGGGCACACGCCACGTTCGGCCTCATCAACTCCACGCCCCACTCGGTCCGCAGCCATGGGCGCAGGATGGCCTCGCGTGCGGCGCGGCCGCTGCTGGAGGCGATGGCAATGGCCGCCCTGACGGTCCCCGCCGGCTGATCCCGCCGCCACAACCGGCCCGGAGCAGGCCCGGAGCAGGCAGCCCTGTTCCGGGGCGGCGGGCCCCCAATCATCCCGCCGCCACAACCGGCCCCGGCACGCATTACCGGCCCCTGGCACCACCGCCCAAGCGGGCCGGGGCCGGTCCTGCGCATGTCAGACCATGGTGAGGACCATGCCGGGCTCGGCCAGGATGGCCCCCACGTCCGCAAGGAACCGCGAGGCCTGCTCGCCGTCCACCAGGCGGTGGTCGAAGGACAGGCTGAGCGTGAGCACCTGCCGCAGCGCCACTTCGCCCTGGTACTCCCACGGCATGTTCCGCACCGCGCCCAGGGCGAGGATTGCCGCTTCGCCCGGGTTGAGGATGGGCGTGCCGGCGTCGATCCCGAAGACACCGATATTGGTAATCGAGATCGTGCCTCCGGAAAGATCCGCGGGAGCGGTCTTGCCGGCGCGGGCCGTTTCCGTGAGTTCCGTGATCGCGCCCGCAAGGTCCCGCAGCGACAGCCTGTCGGCGTCCTTGACGTTCGGCACGGTGAGACCGCGCGGGGTGGCCGCGGCGATGCCCAGGTTCACGTAGTTGAACGTCACGATCTCCTGGCTGGCCTCATCCCAGCGCGAGTTCAGTGACGGATTCCGCTTTAGGGCAATCAGCACCGCCTTGGCCGCAAGCGTCATCGGCGTCACCCGGCAGTCCTGGAATTCCCGGCTTGCCTTGAGTTTCGCCAGCAGTTCCATAGTGGGCGTGACGTCCACGGTGAGGAATTCGGTGGCGTGCGGCGCCGTAAAAGCGCTTTGGACCATGGCTGCAGCAGTGAATTTCCGGACACCCTTGATGGGCGTGCGGACTTCGCGCGGCTGGCCGGAACCACTGACGGAAGCGGCACCGGTTTCCGTGGACTGTGCGCCGCCGGCGTAGGCCTGGACATCTTCGCGGGTGATGAGCCCGCCGGGCCCCGTCGCAGCGACCGAAGCCAGGTCAACGCCCAGGTCCTTGGCCAGCTTCCGCACCGGCGGAGTGGACCGCGGGCGCTCACCGGAAGCAGCCGGCGCCGCGGGAACAGGCGCGGCAGCCGGCGCGGGCGCAGGCGATGCGGGAGCAGGCGCGGGCGCAGGCGATGCGGGAGCAGGAGGCGCAGACACCGCGGCGAAGTTCCGCGGCCGCCGTGCAGGACGGCCGGAACTTTCGACGACGGCGCCATACCCCACCAGATTGGGTTCGCGTTTGGCGGTGCCGCCTGCAGCCGTACCGCCGCCGGCGGGGCCGGCACCAGCCTGCCCGGAAGTACCCGGGGAGTCACCGCCGCCTGCACCGGAAGGCGCGTCGCCGCCGTCGTCCGCTACCTCGAAGGTGACGATGGGCTTGCCCACCTCCACCACCGTGCCGGGCTGCTCGTGGAGTTCCCTGATGACGCCGGCGAACGGGGAGGGCAGCTCCACGACGGCCTTGGCCGTCTCCACCTCGGCGATCACCTGGTTGAGCGTAACGGTATCCCCCACCCCCACCTTCCAGCTGAGGATTTCGGATTCGGTGAGGCCCTCACCCAGGTCCGGAAGCCGGAATTCCTTGATCATGGTGGCGCTCATCCTTCCAGCCCGCTCAGGGAGTTGGGCCGGCCCAAGGCGCGGTCCACGCCGTCCAGGATGCGGTCAAGGCCAGGCAAGTGGTGCATCTCCACCTTCGAATAGGGATAGGGAACATCGAATCCGGTCACGCGCACCGGTGCGGATTCCAGGTAGTAGAAGCATCGTTCGGTGATACTGGCGGCCACTTCCGCGCCCACGCCGCCGGACTGGCCGGCTTCGTGGGTAATGACCATGCGCCCGGTCTTCCGCACGGAGGCAACCACGGTGCCGTAATCCACGGGAGCGAGGGAGCGCAGGTCGATAACCTCGATGGCGATGCCCTCATCCGCTGCGGCAGCGGCGACGTCAAGGCAGGTCTTGACCAGGGGACCATAGGCCACGAGTGTGACGTCGGAGCCCTGCGTGAGGACACGCGCCTGCTCCATCGGGAATGCCGAGCCCGGGTCGATGGACTCATCCACCTCGCCCTTGTCGTGGTAGCGGCGCTTGGGCTCAAAGTAGAGGACGGGGTCGTCGCAGGCGATGGCCTGCTGGATGACGGTGTGGGCGTCCTGCGGGTTGGATACCGTGACCACGCGCAGCCCGGAGGTGTGCGTGAAGTAGGCCTCAGGGGATTCGGAGTGGTGCTCGGGCGAACCGATGCCGCCGCCGAACGGGACACGGATGGTGATGGGCATCTTGACGGCCCCGCGGGTGCGGTAGTGCAGTTTGGCCACCTGGCTCACGATCTGGTCGAAAGCCGGGTAGATGAACCCGTCGAACTGGATCTCCACCACCGGCCGGTACCCGCGGTAGGCCAGGCCGACGGCGGTTCCCACAATGCCGGATTCCGCCAGGGGCGTGTCCACCACCCGGTGCTTGCCGAAGTCCTTCTGCAGCCCGTCGGTTACGCGGAACACGCCGCCCAGCGTGCCGATGTCCTCGCCGAGCAGGACGACTTTGGGGTCATTTTCCAGCGACTTGCGCAGCCCTGTGTTGATCGCACGGGCAAAGGTCATCTGCGTCATCAGCGTGCACCTTCCTGGGAAGCGGCGCCTGCGGGGTCACCGAAGGACGCAAGGTAACGGGCGTAGTGGTCCTGCTGCCGGTCCAGCCAGGAGTGGGGCGTGCTGTAGACGTGCTTGAAGACATCCAGGGGTTCCGGGTCCGGCATTGTGATGCAGCCCGACCGCATTTCCTTCGCTACGGCGTCGGCTTTGTCCTTGACCCGCTGCTCCAGCTCCTCGGTGAGGAGGCCCTTGCGGTCCAGCAGGGAGGCAACGCGGGTGATGGGGTCCTTCGCAGCCCAGTCCTCGAGTTCATTGGGGTCCCGGTAGCGGGTGGGGTCGTCCGCCGTCGTGTGGGGTCCCATACGGTAGCTGACGGCCTCGATGAAGGTGGGCCCGCCACCGCGCCGGGCCCGGTCCAGCGCCACCCGGGTGGCGGCCATGACGGCCAGGACGTCGTTTCCATCCACCCGGAGACTGGGGATGCCGAAGCCGGTGGCCCGGTCTGCCAGCTGGATGTGGGACTGCAGCCGCACAGGCTCGGAAATGGCCCAGTGGTTGTTGGTGCAGAAGAACACGACGGGAACCTGGTAGCTGGCGGCAAAGACCATCGCCTCGTTGACGTCGCCCTCGCTGGTGGCACCGTCACCAAAGTAGGTCACGGCCACGGAATCCGAGCCGTCGTTCTGGATGCCCATGGCGTATCCGGTGGCGTGCAGTGTCTGTGCGCCGATGATGATCTGCGGGGTGGCCATGTTCACCGTGGCCGGGTCCCATCCGGAGGAGGCATTGCCGCGCCACACCCGCACCAAGTCAGTGAGGTCTACGCCGCGGCAGTAGGCGACCCCGTTTTCCCGGTAGCTGGAGAAGATGAAGTCATCCTCCCGGAGCGCCCGGGCGGAACCGACCTGCGCGGCCTCCTGGCCGAGCAGCGGAGGCCACAGGGCAAGTTCACCCTGGCGTTGCAGGGCGGTGGCTTCAACATCTATCCGCCGGATGACGGTGAGGTCTTCGTAGAGCGAGCACAGCTGCTCGTCCGTCACGTCCCTGACCCAGAAATCGAATTCGGGATGGCTGATGCGCTCCCCTGCCGGGGTGATCAACTGGACCAGGTTCTGCCCTGCTCCTTGGGTACTCCGGGCGCCGTTCCGGGATCCTGCCCCGCTTTGGCCCGCTTCGTCTGTAGACACGATAGCCCGCAACCTTCTTACGTCGTTGACCTGCGGTTGGAGGAGCTTGTGGCCCCGGCCAGCGCCGGCCTTCCGGGCGCCGTTGCCCCGGATATTGTGACCCTACTCACAATGCTCAGGGGGCACAACCACTTTGAAATTCCTTGAGCATAATGCTCTGTCCGGGCACTCGCGACCGTGCTAACGTTGCGCATTATGCAAGCTTTGGATGGCACTGACACCCGCCTGCTGTCAGCCCTCGCCCAGGACCCCCGCAGGACGGTGGTGGCACTGGCCCAGAAGCTGGGACTTTCCCGGAATACGGTGCAGGCGCGCATGGCCCAGCTGGAGAAGAAGCACGTCTTCCTCTCGTTCGAGCGCCGCATCAACCCGGCGTCCCTGGGGTACCCGCTGATGGCATTCATTTCCGTCCATGTCCAGCAGCAAAAACTGGGTGAACTGGCCGGCAAGCTCGCGGACATCCCGGAGATCCTGGAAGGCTACGGCCTGACCGGGTCCGCGGACCTGCTGCTGCGCGTGGTGGCGCTGGATGCGGAAGACCTGTTCCGGATCAACGGCAAGATCCTGGCATGCGAAGGGGTTGACCGCACGGATACGGCGCTGGCCATGGGCGAACTCATTCCGTTCCGCGTCCAGCCATTGCTGGAGCGGGGATCCGCCGCGACCTGACGGCAGCGGCGGGCACGCAACGAAAGTACGGACCCCGCCGGGTGCCCTATAGGCTGTTGCACGTTATTGCGCGGATTCAGCCCGCGCGTCCAGGCGGTGCCCCGCACCATGTCCGGAAAGGCTCCCCTTGAGCGGTCTCCAGGAACCTTACCCGCCGCAGCAGCATGGCCTCCCGCGCGGCCTGCCGCCCCTGCCGGAAAGGCAGCCGGGGCAATCGCCCGGACAGGATCCCGACGACGGCGGGCGGCCGGGCGGGCGGCGGCGGGCCCGCGTTCAGAGCAGGCGCCGGCCAGTGGTCCTGCTTGCCGCCGCCGGCGCATTGGTGGTCCTGGTGGTTCTTGGCATCATCATGTTTTTCAACATCACCGGCAGCACCAGCAACAAGGCGCGCGGCCTGGCGGAGGACTTCACGGACCTGGTGATTGCTGGCGATACGGCCAAGGCCTACCGCGAGTACCTTGACCCGGCCCTGCAGGAGCAGCTTTCCAAGGAGCAGTTCATGACCGGACTCGGAACGCTGAAGCTGGACGGGGCGTGCGAGCCGGCTTTCAGCGACTTCACCGTGGGCAACGGCCAGGGCGAGGACGTGAAGCGCGCTGATGTCACCGGGTTCATCACCTGCGGCGAGAGGAAGATCGACCTCTCCTACCGGTTCGAGGGTGCTGACCAGCTCAGGATGACCAGCATCACCCTGCGCCCGGCGGACTAACACCCCCGGACCGCTTCCCCGGCCCCGCAGGCAACCCGAAGCCCCTGCGCACTGGACCGTTGATCCAGGGCGCAGGGGCTTCGTTTTGTGCGGGTCGAACTGGTTGCCAGGGCGCTTGGATGCAGTGCCCCTTGCCCGGACGCGGGCGGCTTAGTGGTCCACTGCTTTCTCGGCGCCCACGCCGGTCAGCGACCGCACTTCCATTTCTGCCTGTTTGGCGCTGTCCTCCCGGTTCTTGTCCAGGACCGTTCCCAGCCAGCCGAGGAGGAAGGCCAGCGGGATGGACACGATACCCGGGTTGCTGAGCGGGAAGATGGCAAAGTCGGCGCCCGGAATCATGGACTTCTCCGTCCCGGAAACCACCGGGGAGACCATGATCAGGATGATCGCCGACGCGAGGCCGCCGTACATGCTCCACACCGCACCCTGCGTAGTGAACTTCCGCCAGAACAGGGAGTACACGATGGTGGGCAGGTTGGCTGAGGCGGCCACCGCGAAGGCAAGCGCCACCAGGAAGGCGACGTTCTGGCCGTTGGCGAGGATGCCGCCCAGGATGGCCAGGACTCCGATGACCACAACGGTGCGGCGGGCCACCTTAACCTCAGTGTCGGCGTCGGCCTTGCCCTTGGAGATGACGCTGGCGTAGATGTCATGGGCGAAGGAGGCGGCTGCGGTGATGGTCAGGCCGGCCACTACGGCGAGGATGGTGGCGAAGGCCACCGCCGAGATGAAGCCGAGCAGGAGCGGACCGCCCAGGTGGAAGGCCAGCAAAGGGGCAGCCGAGTTGACGCCGCCGGGAGCGGACTTGATGGTGTCGGCACCCACCAGGGCCGCGGCGCCGTAGCCCAGGACCAGGGTAAACAGGTAGAAGAGGCCGATCAGCCAGATGGACCACACCACTGACTTCCGGGCTTCCTTGGCCGTGGGAACGGTGTAGAAGCGCATCAGGACGTGGGGCAGGGCTGCGGTGCCCAAAACCAGTGCCAGGCCCAGGGACATGAAGTCCAGCTTGGAGGTCTCGGACTTCCCATACTGCAGGCCCGGGTTGAGGACGGCGGGGTTGTTGGCGGTGTCCACTGCTGCACCGAGCAGGCTGGAGAGGTTGAAACCGTAGATGGCCAGGACCCAGAGGGTCATGACCGCGGCACCGGCGATGAGGAGGATGGCCTTGATGATCTGCACCCAGGTGGTGCCCTTCATGCCGCCGATCAGGACGTACATGATCATGAGGCCGCCGACGACGATGATCACCAGCGCCTGGCCGCCCCAGTCGCTGATACCGAGCAGGAGGGAGATGAGGCTGCCGGCGCCGGCCATCTGCGCCAGGAGGTAGAAGAAGCAGACGGCCAGGGTTGACAGTGCTGCCGCGATCCGCACCGGGCGCTGTTTCAGCCGGAATGAGAGCACGTCCGCCATGGTGAACTTGCCCGTGTTGCGGAGCAGCTCAGCCACCAGGAGCAGTGCCACCAGCCAGGCCACGAGGAAGCCGATGGAGTACATGAAGCCGTCGTATCCGTTAATGGCAATGGCACCGGTGATGCCCAGGAAGGAGGCTGCGGACAGGTAGTCGCCCGCGATGGCGGTGCCGTTCTGGGAGCCGGTGAAGGACCGGCCGGCCGCGTAGTAATCGGCGGCGGTCTTGTTGTTCCGGCTGGCGCGGAACACGATGACCATGGTGACGGCCACGAAGAGGCCGAAGATGCCCATGTTCAGCAGCGTGGTGTCCTTCAGGGCGGACACGTCCACCGCAGCGGGGATTCCGATCATTTGTTCACTCCGCCCACTGGGTTGCCGTGCTTATCAAATTCATGCCCTTCGATTTCGTGGCGGATCTCCGCCGCGATCGGGTCCAGCCGCCGGTTGGAGTAGCTCACGTACCAGCCGGTGATCGCAAAAGTGGAGACGAACTGGAGCAGCCCCAGGATCAGGCCGATGTTGATGTTCCCCCAAACCTTGGTGGACATGAACTCCACCGCATAGTCCGCGAGCAGGACGTACGCGAAGTACCACAGCAGGAATGCCGCGGCCATGGGAAAGACAAAGCTGCGGTGACGTTTGCGCAGTTCCTGGAACCGCTCCGTCGATTGGACCTCTTCAAAGTCCACGGACGCCGCTGCGTCCGGAGTGTGGGTATCGTGACCCATCATTCCTCCTCATTGAGACTTGCCTGGACACACCGGGCGGCAGGACCTTGCAAGGCATACCGGCGCTGTGACTCCCATCACTCTGCTGTGTGCGGTGGACAACATTCCAGCCCCGCCGCGCGCGCGGTCGCTCAACGGTCCCGATGCTGCGACAAACGGCACCCGCCGCTACGCTGGGCACCATGCCCGACTCCCCCCTCCTGACCGCCGCGGCAGTGGCCGTCATCGCCCTGGCCGTCGCCGTCGTCGTCGGCGTGGGGCTGAAATTGCTCCGCTCCTTCCGCGAGCTGGGCACAGACGCCGAGCGGGCCACGTACCACACCCTGCACGCGGCATCCCAGGCGGGCCAGCACCTGCGCCGCGGGCTCAATCCCGCCGGAGCGGCCAAGGCAAGCCGGCAGCTCCGGGCCCTGCTGGGCTGCGAAGCCCTGGCCATCACGGACACGGCCGGCGTGCTGGCTTGGGACGGCGCCGCTGAGGAACTGAAGCCGCGCCTGATGGACCTGGCGGCGGGGGTCCTGGCGGGCGGCCGTACCGCGGTGCTGCGCGCCGGCAGCCCGTCCGGGCCGGAACCGGCTGACGCTACCGGCGGCGCCCTTGCCGCGGTCATCGCGCCCGTGCGGGCCGGCACCCGGGTGGTCGGTGCGGTGGCGGCCTTTGCGCCCACCGCCGGTGCCGGGCTCGTGCGGGCGACCAGCGAGGTGGCGGACTGGGTGGCCGTGCAGGTGGAACTGGCCGAACTGGACGCTTCACGCACCCTCCTGATGGAGGCCGAAGTGCGCGCCCTCCGCGCCCAGATCAGCCCACATTTCATCTACAACTCGCTGAATGCGATTGCGTCCTTCATCAACACGGACCCTGCCCGGGCACGCGAACTGGTGGTGGAATTCGCCGACTTCACCCGCTACTCCTTCCGGAGGCACGGTGACTTCACCACGCTGGCGGAGGAACTGCGCTGCATCGACCGTTACCTGCTGCTGGAGCGGGCGCGGTTCGGCGAGCGCGTGCAGGTGAGCCTGCGCGTGGCGCCGGAGGTCCTCAGCACCGTCATCCCGTTCCTGAGCCTGCAGCCTTTGGTGGAAAATGCCGTACGGCACGGGCTGGAGGCCAAGGAGGGGCCCGGGCACATCAGCATCACGGCCAACGATGCGGGTGCCTTCGCCGAGGTGACCATCGAGGATGACGGCGTCGGCATGGACCCGGCGCAGCTCCAGTCCGTCCTGGCCGGGCACGCGGACGGCGACCATGTGGGACTGCGCAACGTGGACGCCCGGCTGCGGCAGGTCTACGGCAACGACCACGGCCTGGTCATCGAGACCGCGCCCGGCGAGGGCACCCTCATCACCATGCGCGTTCCCAAATCCCAGCCGGGGCACGATGCCTGACGCCCCGTTGGCTAACCTAGGAACATGATCAATGTCCTCGTCGTCGACGATGAGCTTCCCGCTGTCGAAGAGCTCGCGTTCCTGCTGGGCAGGGACGAACGGGTAGGGAAGGTCTTCCGCGCCACGTCCGGGAGCGAAGCGCTGAAGGCACTGGCCGGCGGCGGTGTGGACGCGGTCTTCCTGGACATCCACATGCCCGCCCTCTCCGGCCTGGACATCGCCCGTGCCATCGCCGGAAGCAGCAACCCGCCGGCGGTGGTCTTCGTCACCGCGGACGAGGACCACGCGCTGGACGCATTCGAGCTGGCCGCCGTGGACTACCTCCTCAAGCCGGTGCGGGCGGAGCGGCTGGCACGCTCTGTGGCGCGGATCAGTGAGATGCACGACGGCGCCGCCGCGCCGGAGATGATCACGGTCGACCAGGGCGGGACCACGAAAATGATCAGGCGCGACGACGTCACTTACGTCCAGGCGCAGGGAGACTATGCGCGGCTCCACACTGCGGACGCCAGCTACCTGATCCGGGTGCCGCTGGCTGACCTGGAGCAGCAGTGGGCTGAGGCCGGTTTCATCCGCACGCACCGTTCGTACCTGGTGGCGCTGAAGCACGTTACCTCGATGAAGCTCGCCGCCGACGGTCCCAGTGTCACGGTGGCCGGCGCGGGACTGCCCATCAGCCGGCGGCATCTGCCTATGGTCCGGGAGAAGCTCGAGGCCACCCGGATCAGGCCGCAGTCATGACCCGGGTCCGCGTAACCGCGCCGCGTACCGCGGTGCAGCCGGCCAAGGAAAGCCGCGAAGCCGCGCTGGACTCCGAGGTGGGCCAGTTGTTCGTCCGCTCGCTGATCCGGTCGCAGCTCCGGCTGGCCCTGGTGGTGGCCGGCGGCTTCCTGCTGATCCTGGGCGCATTTCCCCTCCTGCTCGCCGCCGCACCCGGCCTGGCGGAGACCAGCGTCGCCGGCATTCCCTTCAGCTGGCTGCTGCTCGGTGCCGGCATCTACCCGGTGATCGGCCTGAGCGCCTGGCTGTTCATCCGGGCCGCGGCCCGGAACGAGGCGCGGTACCGCGACCTCGCAGAAGACCGGTGAGACGGGGATGAACCCCGCAGTAGCACTGGTCGCCGTCGCCCTGGTGGTGCTGGCCACCGCCGCCATCGGCTTCTACGGTCTCCGGATTTCGCGCACCACGGGCGACTTTTACGTTGCATCCCGGACGGTGCGGCCGTGGTGGAACGCCTCAGCCATCGGGGGTGAGTACCTGTCCGCTGCCAGCTTCCTCGGTGTGGCGGGTCTCATCCTGTTGTCCGGCACCGACGCTTTATGGTTCCCGGTGGGCTACACGGCCGGATACCTCATGCTGCTGCTGTTCGTGGCGGCCCCGCTGCGCCGCTCCGGGGCCTACACCATCCCGGACTTCACCGAAGCTCGGCTGGACTCCCCCGCGGTGCGGCGGGTGACCAGCCTGGTGGTGGTCGTGGTGGGCTGGCTGTATATCGTCCCGCAGCTGCACGGAGCCGCACTGACCATCCGGATCACCACCGGGCTGCCGTCCTGGGCGGGCTCCGTGGCCGTCGTGGTCGTCGTCTGCCTGACGGTTGTCGCCGGCGGAATGCGGTCCATCACCTTTGTCCAGGCGTTCCAGTACTGGCTCAAGCTCACTGCCTTGGCGGTGCCCGTCATATTCATCATCTTCGTGTTGGCCGGCAACGGGACTCCCGCGCTGTCAGGGCCGGACATCAATCCGACCGGCGCGGTTCCGGCAGGGCCGTACCAGAACATCTCACTGCTGGTGGCACTGCTGTTCGGCACCCTGGGACTGCCCCACGTACTGGTGCGCTTCTATACCAACCCTGACGGCCAGTCGGCACGGCGGACCACCCTGATCGTCCTTGGACTGCTGTCAGTGTTCTACCTGTTTCCTACCGCGTTTGGCTTCGTGGGCCGGGTTTTCGCACCGGACCTCGCCCGCACCGGCCAGGCCGACGCAATGGTGCTGCTGCTGCCCGGGCGCCTGGTGGGCGGGACCGCCGGGGACCTGCTGTCCGCACTGGTGGTGGCCGGCGCTTTTGCCGCGTTCCTCTCCACCACCTCGGGGCTGGTGGTGTCGCTGGCCGGAGTCATCAGCCAGGATGCGCTGGGCGGCGGAGTGGGCGGGTTCCGCCTGGCCGCAGTAGTGTCAGCGGTGGTTCCGCTCGGCTTCGCGTTCATGACGGATTCCTTCGCGCTGGCCGGCAGCGTGGGCCTGGTGTTTGCGTTCACCGCCTCCACCGTATGCCCGGTGCTCCTGCTGGGGATCTGGTGGCGGGGCCTGACGGACGCCGGTGCCATTGCGGGGATGCTCACAGGAGGACTGCTGTGCGGCGGCGCCCTCGTGGCGGGGGCGCTGGCCGGTGCACACAACATCCCGGGCTGGCTGGCGCAGCCAGCGGCCTGGACCGTGCCGGCAGCGTTTGGCGTCATGGTGCTCGTGTCGCGGGCCACCGCGCGGCGGGTGCCGGCCACCATGCAGCGGGTCATGACGCGGCTGCACACTCCTGAGCGGCCCCTGGCCACCGAACGCTGATCAGCGGCCGCACGGCCTGCTAGTCGATGGCGGCCATGAGCTCGACCACGCGGTCCAGGAAGGCGTCCACCTGCGCTTCTTCATAGCCGTCGCGGCCCTCGGCGGGGCGGAAAACAGCCCGGCGGACGCTGTCGACGCTGAGCGGCTTGTCGTGCTCCAGGTAGCCAATGAGCTCGCGGCACAGCCGGTCCACGTCCGCCGTGTTGTAGCTGCGGGCCTTTTTCCTGGACGGCCGGCGGAAGCGGTCACCGTCGGGCCGGTGCAGTCGTCCCCGCAGGGTACCGGACAGCTGCCCGATCCCACGCAGCCATGCTTCCTCGCCGCGGGCCGCAATGAGGTCGTCCCGTTCCCTGCGGGCGAAGGCATCCTCCAGCCGGTCCAGGGCAGCATCCACGTGCGAAGCGGAATAGCCGCCCTTCACCGGATCGAAGGAGACGCTGCGGACATCCCCGCTGGTGACGGGATGGGTAGCCTCTTCCGGAGTCTCCAATGACACCCGTGCCCGGGCCAGGAACTGGTCCACCTGCTTGGCGTTGTAGCCGTAGTCGCTGCGGCCCACACGCTCAAAGGACGCGGGAATCTGCCGGTGTTGGTCCAATGCCACTGTGTTTTCCTTCAATGTTCTTCTGCCGGATTGCTTGCACCAGTCTAGGTGCCGCGGACGCGGCCGGGATGGATGTCAGGCCCCTGCTGCCAGCCCGAACAGGATGAATGCCACGGGTGCCGCGAAGACGATCGAATCGAGCCGGTCCATCACGCCGCCGTGGCCGGGAAGGATGGAGCTCATGTCCTTGATGCCGAGCTCGCGCTTGACCATGGACTCGGCCAGGTCCCCGGCCGTAGATGCGGCCACCAGGGCCACGGCCAGTACCACTCCGACCCACCATGGCTTGTCCAGGACGAAGACGCTGGCCAGCACGCCCACCACCGCGGCCCCGGCCACGGAGCCGGCAAAGCCTTCCCAGGACTTTTTAGGGCTGATCTTCGGCGCCATGGGATGTTTGCCGAGGGACGCGCCCACCAGGTAGCCGAAAGTGTCGTTGGCCACCACCAGCAGGAGCATGATGGCTACCTGCAGCGCGCCTTCGGGTACGGTGCCGCCGGGCCACAGTCCCAAGGGGGACGCTCCGGTGCCGGCGTGCAGCGGCAGCGCGGCGAAGCTGATGAAGAAAGGCACCCAGCCGAGGGCAAAGACTCCGGCGAAGATGCTGTTGGCCGACCCCGCGGCGCCCTCAATGGAGCGCCACAGCAGCACCGCAACGGAGCTCAGCAGCATGGCGAAGAGCAGGCTTTCGATGCCGCCGAAATACGCCGCGAATGGCATGGCCACGGTGCCGGTCATCACGGGAATGATGGGCAGCCTGGTCCCGTTGGCTTCCAGGGCACGGAAGATTTCCCACACGCCGAAGACAGCGAAGGTGGTTGTGACCGCCACGAAGCCGAGCGGAAGGAACAGCAGGCCGCCCAGCACGCCGAACAGCATGGCCAGTCCCACCACCACCGCAGCGGGGAGGTTGCGTCCCGCCTTGGGGGTGGGGTTGGCCCGGGGCCGCTTTCCCCGTGTGCGCGGGCCCGGCGCCGGGGCCTGTTCTGCCTGGCCCATCAGACTTCGAGCAGCTCAGCTTCCTTGCGCTTGAGCAGTTCGTCGATGCCGTCCACGTGGGCCTTGGTCAGGCTGTCGAGTTCCTTTTCGGCACGGGTGCCCTCGTCCTCGCCGGCTTCGCCGTCCTTGACCAGCTTGTCCAGCGTTTCCTTGGCCTTGCGGCGGATGTTCCGGATGGACACCTTGGCGTCCTCGCCCTTGGTCTTGACGATCTTGACGTATTCCTTGCGGCGTTCCTTCGTCAGCTCCGGAATGGTGATCCGGATGACGTTGCCGTCGTTGGACGGGTTCGCACCCACCTCGGAGTCGCTCAGCGCGCGCTCGATGTCCCGCAGCGCGGTCTTGTCGAACGGCGTGATCAGGATGGTGCGGGCGTCCGGAATGGCGAAGGAGGCCAGCTGCTGCAGCGGGGTGGGCGAACCGTAGTAGTCCACCAGCACCTTGTTGTAGAGGCCAGGGTTGGCGCGGCCGGTACGGACGGACGCGAAGTCTTCCTTGGCTACCTCGACTGCCTTGTCCATCTTTTCTTCGGCTTCGAGCAAGGTTTCTTCGATCACGGTCTCTCCTGACGGTTCTGGTGCAGTCCGGGGCGCCGGTTCCATGCACAAGGTGGTTCTCTGTAGCTGCTTTCGTCCCCGGCGCGCGGCCGGGGACGAAACTGTCCTGCAAACATCCTAGCCGCAGCTAGGCAGTGACCAGCGTGCCCAGCTTCTCACCAAGGATGGCGCGGGTGACGTTGCCTTCACCCTCCATGCCGAACACCACCATGGAGAGGTTGTTGTCCTTGCACATCGTCATGGCGGTCTGGTCCATGACCCGGATGTCCCGACGCAGCGCGTCGTCATAGCTGAGGGTTTCCAGCCGCTCCGCGGTGGGGTCCTTCTTGGGGTCGGCGGTGTAGACAGCGTCCACGCCGCTCTTGGCCATCAGCACCACGTCCGCGTGCACCTCGAGCGCCCGCTGGGCGGCAACGGTGTCGGTGGAGAAATACGGCAGTCCTGCGCCCGCCCCGAAGATGACAACGCGGCCCTTTTCCATATGCCGGATGGCTCGGCGGGGAATGTACGCCTCGGCCACCTGGCCCATCGTGATGGCACTCTGGACCCGCGTTTCCACGCCGGCCTGTTCCAGGAAGTCCTGCAGCGCCAGGCAGTTCATGACGGTTCCCAGCATGCCCATGTAGTCGGCGCGGGAGCGGTCCATGCCGCTCTGGGAAAGTTCGGCGCCGCGGAAGAAGTTGCCGCCGCCTACCACGATGGCCACTTCCACCTCGGGCACGGCCGCTGCGATCTGCTTTGCGACGTCCCGCACGGTTTCGGGGTCGACACCCAGCTTTCCGCCGCCGAAGACCTCGCCTGAAAGCTTCAGGAGGACCCGGCGCCTGCTTTTCTCTGGCTGGATTACAGTGTTGACGGCTTCCATGATGCCTTCCCGTTGATGATCTGAAAAAAGGTTATCCTGCCCGGGCCGATGGTCGGAACCGGCTGGACGGCAATCTGCGCGCATGCAAAAGGGGCGGCCACCGAAGTGGCCACCCCTTGCATGGATCGACTAGGAGCCGACGCGGAAGCGTGCGAACGCCGTTCCCTTGACGCCGGCCTCTTCGAGAACCTGGGCCACGGACTTCTTGGCGTCCTTGGCGAATGCCTGGTCAACCAGGACCTCACCCTTGTAGAAGCCCGTCACGCGGCCTTCGACGATCTTGGTGAGTGCGGCTTCGGGCTTGCCTTCGGCCTTCGCGGTCTCTTCGGCAATGCGGCGCTCGGACTCGACCAGCTCGGACGGAACGTCCTCGCGGGTCAGGTAGTTCGGGGCCATCGCGGCGATGTGGACGGCGACGTCGTGGGCTGCCGTGGAAGCGGCTTCGCCTTCACCGTCGACAGCGAACAGCACGCCGACCTGGGCCGGGAGGTCCTTGGAGGTCTTGTGCAGGTAAGCGTCAACCGTTGCGCCTTCGAGGCGGGCAATGCGGCGGACAACAACCTTCTCGCCCAGGACTGCGCCTTCTTCGACGACGACCTCGGACAGCGGCTTGCCGTCAACTTCGGTGGCCAGCAGGGTCTCGAGGTCGGCTGCGCCGGACTCGACGGCCACGGCCAGGACCTTGTCGGCCAGCTGGATGAACTTGTCAGCCTTGGCGACGAAGTCGGTCTCGCAGTTGACTTCAATCATGACGCCAACGCCGTTGCTGACCTTGGCGGCGACCAGGCCTTCAGCGGTGGAGCGGCCTTCACGCTTCGTAGCGCCCTTGAGGCCCTTGATGCGGATGATTTCGATGGCCTTCTCGGCGTCACCGTTGGCTTCGTCAAGAGCCTTCTTGACATCCATCATGCCGGCGCCGGTGCGCTCGCGCAGGGCCTTGATGTCCGCGGCAGTGTAGTTCGCCATGTGAACCCCTCTGTCTAGAAATTTGATGTGGTGTACGGACTGACAGGACAGCAGCCCGCCTGGCGGGCCGCCATCCTGTCAGCAGCTCCGGCGCCGCGGGCGGCGCCGGAGAATCCGGATTTACTTGTTGTTACTTGGCGTCTTCGGCCGGAGCTTCGGCTGCAGCCGGAGCTTCTTCTGCCGGAGCAGCGGGAGCAGCAGCGGCTTCTTCAGCCTTGTTGCCCTCGAGGAGCTCGCGCTCCCATTCGGCCAGCGGCTCTTCCGGGGCTTCGGTGGCGCCCGTGCCGCGGTTGTTGCGGGCGATCAGGCCCTCGGCAACGGCGTCGGCAACAACGCGGGTCAGGAGGTTCACGGAGCGGATGGCGTCGTCGTTGCCCGGGATCGGGAAGTCGACCTCGTCCGGATCGCAGTTGGTGTCCAGGATGGCGACAACCGGGATGTTCAGCTTCTTGGCCTCGTCAACGGCGAGGTGTTCCTTCTTGGTGTCCACGACCCAGAGCAGGGACGGAGCCTTGGTCAGGTTGCGGATACCGCCGAGGTTGGCTTCCAGCTTGGTGAGTTCGCGCTTGAGGAGCAGCAGCTCCTTCTTGGTGTACGCGGAACCGGCGACGTCGTCGAAGTCGATCTCTTCGAGTTCCTTCATGCGCTGGATACGCTTGGCGACGGTCTGGAAGTTGGTCAGCATACCGCCGAGCCAGCGCTGGTTCACGTAGGGCTGGCCAACGCGGGTTGCCTGCTCGGCAATTGCTTCCTGGGCCTGCTTCTTGGTGCCGACGAAGAGCACGGTGCCGCCGTGGGCGACAGTGGCCTTGACGAACTCGTAGGCGCGGTCGATGTAGGACAGCGACTGCTGCAGGTCGATGATGTAGATGCCGTTGCGCTCCGTGAAGATGAAGCGCTTCATCTTCGGGTTCCAACGGCGGGTCTGGTGTCCAAAGTGGACGCCGCTGTCAAGCAGCTGGCGCATGGTTACGACGGGCATGCCGACGCTCCTTCCGGCAGGTCATTCATGAGACAGCCCTAAGGCTTCTTACCCTGCCAATAGTTGACGGTTGATTTAGCGTGGCCCGGACGGGCCGTGCTCCTGGCATCCACTGCGCTTCCCATCCGTGCCACATGGCCCGGACCGCAGGAGGCGCAGTCCTCCACAGCCGAAGTTTTGGGGCTTCTGTTGTGAAGGGCTGGATACGCGTAGTCAGCCGCCGCTCCCCCACACTCCTGAATGAGATGTGCTGACGCTGCCCGGACAGGGAAAAATTCCGTTGGAATAATCCACCGGAACGGGAAGCGTTGAGGGCGCAGCAAACTGCTCCCCCAAGTGTACTACAGCAGCCCGCGCCGAAGGTACGGCCGGACGGGCGGCCGGGGGCTGGCCGGGACAGGTGGTTCGGCACTTTTCCACATAGGGCGGCACAGCCCTGCCGCGCCGGCGGACCGCCGCCCCATGCTGGGCAGATGAAAACCACGGGGCTCCTTGCCGCTCTGCTGTTCCTGCCGGCTTCCTCCGCTGCCGGCTCCGTGCCCGCTCCGGAGGGAACCGGCCCCGCCTGGCAATGGCCGCTGCAGCCCCGGCCGCCGGTCCTGCGGAATTTCGACCCTCCGCCGCAGCCTTGGCTGAGCGGCCACCGCGGCGTGGACCTGGGAGCAGCGGGCGACGGCGTCAAGGTCACCTCCCCTGCGGACGGCACGATCAGTTTCGTCGGGACGGTGGTTGACCGGCCGGTCCTCACGGTCGACCACGGCAACGGACTACGGAGCAGTTTCGAGCCGGTGGAGAGCACGCTCGCCAAGGGGACGTCCGTGCAGGCAGGCCAGGCGGTGGGCATCCTCAGGAACGGGCACTGCGGTACCAGGCCCTGCGTCCATTGGGGCGTGCGCCAGGACGGTGGCTACGTCAATCCGCTGAAGTTCGTCATGGACCTGCGGCCCTCCGTCCTGCTGCCTCTGTATGAAGGAGAGCCGGGTCAGCAGGACGGCGGAATAAAGGCAGGCACGTCGCGGGATAACGCGCCCAGGCAGGTCAGACGATGGCCGAGATCCCGGTGACGCCGCGCCCGGCCACCAGGGTGTTGATCTCGTGGGTGCCTTCGTAGGAATAGATGGCTTCTGCGTCAGCGAAGATCTTGGCCATGCCGAAGTCGGTGACGATGCCGTTGCCCCCCAACAGGCTGCGGCCCAGGGCGGCGCTCTCGCGCATCCGGGCGGTGGTGAAGGCCTTGGCCAGGGCGGACTGTTCATCCTTGGCCTGGCCGTCGGCTTCCAGCTGGGAGAGCCGGACCATCATGCCCATGGAACTGACCGCGTTACCGAGGATCTGCACCAACTGGCCCTGGACCAGCTGGTAGGAGGCCAGCGGCTTGCCGAACTGGTGCCGTTCCACCGCGTACTGGCGGGCGACATCGAACGTGGCCAGCTGCAGGCCCACAGCCTGCCAGGCCACCGCGAGCCGGGTCACCTTGAGGACCTTGTTGACGTCCTTGAAGCTGTTGGCGCGGGCGAGCTTGAAGAAGTCCGGGACCACCACGTTCTCCAGCGTAATGTCGGCGTTTTGCACGGTACGGAGCGAGATCTTGTTTTCGATCTTCGCAGCCCTGAAGCCGGGGAGGGTGGTGTCCACCAGGAAGCCCTTGACCTGGCCATCGGCCACGTCGCGTGCGAACACCACTACCCAGTCGGCGAACGTTGCGTTTCCGATCCAGCGCTTGGCGCCGTTGAGGACCCAGTGGTCCCCTTCCCGCCGGGCGGTGGTCCGCGTGCCGCCGGCGACGTCGCTGCCGCCCAGCGGCTCCGTCAGGCCGAATGCACCGATTTTCCGGAGGGAGTAGATATCGGGCAGCCAGGCCTCCTGCTGCTCCGTGGACGCCAATGCTTCGATTGAGCCGGTAAAGAGGCCGTCGTGGACACCCAGGAAAGTGGCGATGGAAGCGTCGGCGCGGGTTACTTCCGCGTGCAGCAGCCCCGCGAACAGGGTGGAATAGCCCTGCCTCCGCACAGGGCTGACCAGGTCAATACGGGCGAGCCGGGGAATCAGGTCCATCGGGAATTCGGCCCGGTTCCAGCAGTCCGTGGCGATCGGCGTCACTTCACGGCCCAGGAACGTACGGACTTCAGCGAGCCGGTCCCGTTCCTTGTCCGTCAGCAGTTGTTCAAAGGCATAGAAATCACCGTCAGCATAGGGCAGGGCGGGAGCCTCGACGGCGGGCGCGGCGGGAGAGGACACAGCGGACATGGCTACCTCGCAATGGGTCTGGTGAGTCTGCGGATTGGATCGGAGCGATACGTTCCCGGCATCGGGAGCATCAAAGTTACTGGTGAGTAACATACCGCATCCATGCCCTTAAGCAAAGAAGCCGCGGCCAACGTTGAACGTTGGCCGCGGCTTCGGATGAGGGTAGGGCTACTCGGACTTGAACCGAGGACCTTAGGATTATGAGTCCCGCGCTCTAACCAGCTGAGCTATAGCCCCCTGCCCCCCGCACTGCATATGCGGATGCAGGACACCCGGCCGGGAGGGCAGAATCACTCTAGCAAATACTGGAATGGGCTCAGACCACCTTTTCTTCGAACCCGGCGCCCCGGTACAGGTCCTCAAAAGTCTGCAGGGTGCCCTGGATGCTGTGCGGTTCCACCATCCTCCGGCTGGCCTGGCCCATGGCGGAGCGCTGGTCGGCGGGGAGCTGCAGGATCCGGGTGATCTTCCTGGCCAGGTCGTCGCTGTCGTTCGGCCTGAACAGGTAGCCGTTTTCGCCATCGCGGACCAGGTGCGGCAGCGCCATGGCGTCCGCCAGGACCACCGGCGTCGAGGCTGACATGGCTTCCAGCGTGACCAGGGACTGCAGCTCCGCCGTGCCGGGCATGCAGAACAGGTCCGCCCTGATGTACGCGGTACGGAGGTCCTCGTCACTGGCCAGGCCCAGGAACCGGACCCTTCCGTCCAATCCCAGCCGGGCCACCTGCGCCTCCAGGGCCGGCCGTACCTCGCCGCCGCCCACGATCTCCAGGTGCACGTCCAGTTCCGCGGGAGTCTTGGCAATGGCGTCGATCAGCACGTCCACATGCTTTTCCTCCGCCAGCCGGCCAGCGAACATCACTGTTGGGCGCGGGTGCGGGTCGACCACCTCACCGGGCTGGAGTTCGTATGCGGCGGAATCGATGCCGTTGGACAGCGGCAGGACCTTCCGCAGGAAGGCGTGGTCGTGCATCGCCTTTGCGGCCAGCGGCGTGGGCGTGGTGACCACGTCGGCCTGTCCCATGACCTTGCCCATGTCCTTCCAGGAAATGCGGCCGATGATGTCCTTGAACCACTGCGGGAACGGCAGGAAGGGATTCAGGTTCTCCGGCATGAAGTGGTTGGTGGCCACCACCCGTACACCGCGCTTTACGGCCTCGTACAGCACGTGCTCGCCGATCATGTAGTGGCTCTGGATGTGCACCACATCCGGCCTGATCCGCTCGAAGAGCAGGCTGATTTCCTTCTTGATCTCCCAAGGCAGGCAGATCCTGAAGTATTCGTGGGTGGGGACACCGTGGGACCTGAGCCGGTGAACGGCTGCCTCGGACCGGAACTCGGTGAAGCTCGGGCCGTTGTCGGCCCGGCAGGCCAGCACGTGGACGTCGTGGCCCCGGCCGGTCATTCCCTTGGCCAGCCGGTACCCGAACTGGGCGGCGCCGTTGACGTGGGGCGGATACGTATCCGCGGCGATCAGGATGGTCAGGGGACGCTGGTCGGCTGGCGTGGTCACGGGGAAAACTCCTGATGGTCACGGTGCGGACAGCATGGACTGACAGCACGGTTGGCCGCGGCATGGTGGCGCCCGGCTGCGTGGATTGCACTGCTAATGGGACGCCCTGCCCGCGGTCTTCCGCGCGTCCTTCTTGCGCTTGGTGACCTCGGGATGGTGCCTTGAGAGGGCGATGACCCCAACGATAGCAAGGGAAGCCGCCGTTCCCATGGCAATGGCCATGACGGCGTGGACGTCCGGGCGCAGCTCCCCCAGGATGGCGATGCCGATCGCGATCCCGACAATGGGGTCCACCACGGTCAGCCCGGCGATCACCAGGTCAGGCGGACCGGTGGCATACGCGCTCTGGACGAACCACGATCCCAGGACTCCGGCGGCAACGATGGCCACCACCGAATACCACTGCACGTTCAGCAGGAACAGTCCGTTGGGGTCCAGCAGGTGCTTGCCGATGATCCGGGTCAGGACGGCGACAAACCCGAACAGCACGCCGGCGCCCAGGATGTACACGAAGGCATTCATCCGGTGCCGGAACATGGCGGCCAAGGAGCCGAACACTCCAACGGCCACGGCAAGCAGCAGGTCGATGGTGAGTTCGTCGCTGATGCTGACGTGGTGGTTCTCCTGCGTCACCGTCACCGCCAGCAGGACAAAAAGCGCCGAGCCGGTCACGCAGGCGGCGATGGCGACGACGGTGGCGCGGTTGATGCTGATGTCCTGGTCCCGGGCGTTCACGATAGTGGTGATCACCAGCGCGATCGCCCCAATGGGCTGCACCACTGTCAGCGGAGCGGACACCAGCGCCACTGCGTTCATGGCCATGCCGGCGCCGAGCAGCAGGAGGCCGAAGACCCAGCGGGGGTTGCGCAGCAGTCGGAGGAATCCGTTCGAACTCAGCGCAAGGCCGCCCGTGTCTGCTTTGACCGCGCTGCCCTGGCGCTGTGCACCCAGCGCCAGGCAGAACGCCCCAAGCACCGCGAGCAGGACGGCGAACCACACCATCAGGAGGCCCCGCCGTCGTTCGTTGGCTGGAGTCCGCCCTTGCGCAGCATGGCCCGGAAATAGTTGTACGCCGCCACCCAGTGGCCCACCAGTCCCAGCCCCAGGACCACCCATGCGGCGACGTACGCCGGGCCGGAGACCGGCGTGTCCAGCCGCGAAAGCACCAGCAGCGGCATTCCGAGCAGGAGCAGGCCCGTGCGGACCTTGCCCATCACGCTGACCGGCAGGTCCGGATGGCCGTGGAAGAGCGACAGCGAAAGCACCAGGAGCACGGTGTCCGGTATCACCAGCGCGGCCAGGTAGAGCCAATGGACGACGCCGGCAATCACCAAAGTGATGGCCACGGCGATCATGGCGAGCCGGTCCGCAATGGGATCCAGCACCCGCCCAAGCTTCGATGCCTGGTCAAAGCGGCGGGCGATGTAGCCGTCTATCCAGTCCGTGGAAGCCATAATGGCCAGGACGATGACGCCGGCGGCATACTCCTGCCTGGCCAGGACCAGCCAAACAAAGAGCGGCACACCCATGAAGCGGACCACGGTAAGCAGGTTCGGGATGGTGAACACGGAGTCGTGGTCCACCTGGGGGCGGCCGGGCCGGGAACCGGCACCAATGAATTTCACCCCGGGTCCCTTTCCTTCCTGCCAGTCGTGGCGGCGGCGGTGTGGCCGCCAGCAATCTCAATGCGGCCCGCGGGCCGGCCTCAGTAGGTGCGGATCAGCTTCCGAAGAAGCACCACCAGCACGGCTCCGGCCGCGGCCATGACGGCGAGCGGCTTCCAGCGTGCCGCGGGACCGCCATCTGCGGTGGTGGACCCCGCGAAAGCAGCCTTCTTCCGGAGGGCAGCAGCCTGGGCGGCCTCCAGCTTCTCCCGGGCAGCCGCCGCAAGGAACCGGTACTGGGTTTTCACGTCCAGTTCGGCGCCCAGGTCATCGCGGACCTCGCCGAGGTGGCGCCGGCGCTGGTCAAGGCGGCGGGCAAGCTCAGGCTCCGACGCCTGCGGAAATTCGCGCGCATGCTCCGCAGCTTTGGCCGCCTTCTCCGCCTTTTCCTTTGCTTCCGCTTCTTCCTTGGCTGCCTTGGCCGCCTTGGCCTCGGAACTCCTGGGGTCCAGGACGGCAGGGTTGTAGGCGGAGCCATCCCTGGCCACGCCGAGGTCGTGCTTCAGGCCCCGGATGGTTTCTTCCGGCAGCAGCGGCATGGCCTTCTTGAACTTGCCGAGACCCACCAGGGCACCGACGAGGGCGATGAGCAGGAACGCTGCGGAGACGATCAGCGCGGCAAGCCAGGCGGGCATCACCGTGGCCAGTCCCATGATGGCGGCGACAATAAGGCCCACAATGAGGAAGCACAGGAAGACGAGAGCCACCGCGAGAAAGGCCGCTGCGACCCCGACCTGGATGCCCTTGCGCTTTACTTCGGCCTTGGCAAAGGCGATCTCGTCGTTCAGCTGGCGTGGTGCCAGCCGGAAGAGGAGCTTGGCGGTGCGGGGCAGCGCGGTGATGCGCAGCCCCCTGCCGGCCTGGCCGCTATGACGTCCGCTCATCGGTTCCGCCTTACTGGTTATGGGTCGATTCGGCTTCCGTATTTCGCGGGAGGGTGCCACTGCACCGTCCCCGACCCCAAAACTATCATTCAGGCCCGCGGCTCCCTTCCCGGCCGGGCAGGGCGGCGTGGCCTCCGCACCGCGGATCCGGCAGGGCCGGGGCCTAGGATTGGTATCCGTGACCACTCCCTCCAATCCGGGCGATCAGCTCAGCCGGCGCCGGAAGCTCCTCTACATCCTCCTCCTGGGCGCACTGACGGCGTTGGGACCGTTCACCATCGACCTCTACCTGCCGGCCTTCCCTGCCCTGGAGGCAAGCCTGGGCGTGACCGAGGCCCAAGTGCAGCTGACCCTCGCCGGGACCACCCTGGGGTTCGCTTTCGGGCAGCTGGTGGTGGGGCCCTTCAGCGACAAGTTCGGCCGCCGGACCCCCCTGATCCTTGCCACCGCGCTCCACATCGCCGCGTCGCTGGGTGCGGCCCTGTCCACGGACATCACCGCCCTGGGGATTTTCCGCGTGCTGATGGGCGTGGGCGCGGCAGGCGGAGGCGTGGTGGCCATGGCAATGGTCCGAGACCTGTTCTCCGGATATGCGATGGTTCGGATGTTCTCCCGGATGGCCCTGGTGAACGGGCTGGCACCCATCCTTGCCCCGGTAATCGGCTCACAGCTGCTCCTGGTGATGGAATGGCCGGGAATCTTCGTGTTCCTGGCCTCGTACGGCACGGTGGTCATCGTAGCCACTCTCTTCCTGGTCCGGGAGACGCTGCCGCCGGAAAAGCGCGGCCAATCCGGGCTGACGGCCAAGCAGCGTTACCAGGCCCTCTTCGGCGACAGGATCTTCGTTGGCCTGCTCCTGGTGGGCGGACTGAACTTCGGCGGCCTGTTTACCTACCTGTCCGCGTCGCCGTTCCTTTTCCAGGACGTCTTCGGGTTTTCCGCCCAGCAGTACGGCTACCTCTTCGGCATCAACTCGCTGGGCATCGTGGCCGGGGTGCAGACCAGTGCACGGCTGATCAGGCGCGTGCCGCCGCAGTGGATCATCGCCGGCGCCACGGCATGGATGTTCACTTCCGCCTGCCTGATCGTGCTCTTTGACCAGCTGGACATGGGCCTGTGGGGCGTCATGGTGCCGTTGTGGCTCTACATCTTCGGCACCGGGTTCCTGTTCCCCTGCGTCCAGGTGCTGGCACTGGCCGGCCACCCGGGGCAGGCCGGCACGGCGGCCTCGCTGCTGGGGGCCGCCACGTTCACCACCGCCGGACTCAT
The DNA here is from genome assembly GCF_044754925.1 of Pseudarthrobacter sp. NPDC092424. Lineage (NCBI taxonomy): Bacteria > Bacillati > Actinomycetota > Actinomycetes > Micrococcales > Micrococcaceae > Pseudarthrobacter > Pseudarthrobacter sp. NPDC092424. The sequence continues at coordinate 135,536 of NZ_JBIVQC010000004.1, forward strand.
CTCGCCGGTGGTCGGCTGGCTGGGCATCGACAGCGCAACCCCCATGGGAGCCGTGCAGGCCGGCTGCATCCTGCTGGCAATGGCGGCGCTCTGGCTGGTGGTCCGCCCCCGCACCGTTCCCTCGATCCACTAGGCACCCCTGTCTACGGAAGGACTATGCCCATGAGCCGCGAAAAAACACCTGCCGGCAACCCCCGGAACCGCCGCAGGCCCCACCGGAACCGGAGGGGGCTGTTCCTCGGCGCGGTGCTGGGCGCCGTCGCGGGCTATTTTGCCGGGCGCTCATCCGGCAACCCGGCCCTGGGGATCGCGCTGGGGATGGTGGCCGGATCGGCGTTGCTCTACCGGGTGAACCCCGGCCCGTGGAACCGGCCCTGACAGGATTCGCCGGGGCAGTCGGCAAGAGGCAGGACACCTGCCCCTGAAGGGGGTGCCGCGATAAAATAGGTCTGTGCCCCATCGGCAGGACCAGCCCCGGATTCCAGCCACATGGCAGCGGTGCGACGCCCGCATCCTCCCCCTGTGGTGGGAGCGGCTCTGCGCCGCCGACGGTCCGCAGTCCGCGGCGCTCTACGCCGCCGGGCTCTTCACCGAAGACCGGCGCCGGCCCATCGCCCAATGGTTCAACCCCGCTTTCGGTGCCGCGCTGCTGGTGGCGCCGGAAACGTCTCCCGAGTGGCCAGTACAGCGCTTCGGAATCTTTTACGCCCCGCCCGGCGGCGGGGTGGTGCACGTACACTCGGCACCCCACGAATGGAACCCCCGGCAGCCGCGCACCTCGCCCACCGGGCAGGAAGCGTTCATGGCGGCCATCGCCGAGGCTGAACGGTTCCTCCAAGTGGAAATGGACTTTGTCTGAGGAACGGAAAATCCCCGCCGCTCCATAGGGAGTGACGGGGATTTTCCGTGATTGCTCCTCCTGCTGGACTTGAACCAGCAACCCTTCGATTAACAGTCGAATGCTCTGCCAATTGAGCTAAGGAGGAATGAAGCAGGTATGACATTAGCAAAGGTTTCGGGAGAATACGAAATCGGCTCCCGCCGAGCCGCCCACCCCAATTCCACCTGCCCGAAGAGACAAAAAATCCCCGTTCCGGAGGCCGGAACGGGGATTGGAAGCTCCTCCTGCTGGACTTGAACCAGCAACCCTTCGATTAACAGTCGAATGCTCTGCCAATTGAGCTAAGGAGGAATGAAGCGGGTATCAGCCTAGCAAACACCCGGCCAGGAAATAAAATCGGAGCCGCTGTTGTGCCCAAAGCCACAGGCGGACTGCCTACGCCTCCGACCGCAGCGAGCGGCGTTCCATCTCCAGCATCATCAGTTCACGGTTAAGCCGCTGGTAGGTTCCGGGGTCCGCCACCGGGTCCAGCCGCTGCAACTGGCCCATCTTGTCAGCCTTGACCCGGGTGATCTGCAACTCGAAAAGACGTGCCAGGATATCCCGGCAATACTTCTGCACGGCCTCCTCGGTGCTGGCCGGCAGCGGGACCACGGCGAGCTCGGAGACCAGCGGGCGCAAAGGTTCCGGCACCTCCGCCATGATGTGCTCCACCCAGCGGACCGGGTCCCCCGCCAGCCCGGGACCGGTGGCGCGCATGGCGTCATGGACCGCCTGGAACGCGGGGGTGGCGAACCGGACCGCCTCGAACCGCTCCCACGCCGGTCCGCCCAGCAGCACCGGCTGCTGCAGCGCCACCTCCAGTGCCTGGCGTTCCATGGAGGCCACGGGGTCGCGGGGGTCCGGGCGGTGGAACGATGGAACAGCGCCCGACGACGCCCCGTCAGCCACGCCGGGAGCACCGGCAACGGCGGGCGTCCGGGCAGGTGTTCCCTGGGCGGGGGGCCGGCCGGTGTCTCCGCGCTTCACCGCGGCTGTGACCAGGCGCAGGACCTCGTTGGGGTCCGGCATCCCCAGCCAGCCTGTGAGGGCCTGGCAGTAGCCTGTGCGGGTGGACGCGTCGCGGATTGCAGCCACCACCGGCACCGAGGCTTTCAGGCCCTGCACGCGTCCTTCCACGGTGTCGAGGTTGAACTGCTTCAGCGTGGTGCGGATGGCGAACTCGAAGAGCGGCCGGCGCGACTGCACCAGGGCGTGCACCGCCTCGTCGCCCTTGCTTTGGCGGAGGTCACACGGATCGGCGCCGCCGGGCTCCACGGCCACGTATGTCTGGGCGGTGAACCGCTGGTCCTCTTCAAAGGCGCGGAGGGCCGCCTTCTGGCCGGCGGCGTCGCCGTCGAAGGTGAACACCACCTCTCCCCCGGTGCCGTCGTCCGACAGGAGCCGCCGGGCGATCTTGATGTGCTCGGTGCCGAACGCGGTACCGCAGGTGGCCACCGCCGTCGTAATTCCCGCCAGATGGCATGCCATGACATCCGTGTACCCCTCCACCACCACCAGCTGCCGCTCCTTGGCGATGCTGCGCTTGGCGAGGTCGATCCCGTAGAGCACCTGGGACTTCTTGTAGAGGGTGGTCTCCGGGGTGTTGAGGTACTTGGGACCCTGGTCATCCTCGTAGAGCTTTCGGGCGCCGAAGCCGATAGTGTCCCCCGCGATGTCCTTGATGGGCCAAATCAGGCGGCCGCGGAAGCGGTCGTAGATCCCCCGGTTACCTTCGGAAAACATGCCGGTCAGCTTCAGCTCGGCATCCGTGAAGCCGCGTCCGCGCAGGTGCTTAAGGAGGGCATCCCAGCCCTGGGGGGCGTAGCCGCAGCCAAAGTGCTCAGCGGCGGAGCGGTCGAAGCCGCGGCCGAACAGGAAGTTCCGGGCTTCGGCGGCACCAGGGGTGAGCAGCTGGGCGCGAAAGAACTCATCGGCGATCTTGTGCGCGTCCAGCAGGCGCTGCCGGCGGCCAACCTCCTCGCGGCTGGGACCGCTGCCGCCGTCCTCGTAGCGGAGCTCGTAGCCGATCCGGGCGGCGAGCTTTTCCACCGCTTCCTGGAAGGAGGTGTGGTCCTGCTTCTGGACGAAGGAGATAACATCCCCGTCTTCGCCGCAGCCGAAGCAGTGGTAGCGGCCCACTTGGGGGCGCACGGTGAAGGAGGGCGAACGCTCGTCATGGAAGGGGCACAGGCCCTTGTAGGTGCCCAGCCCGGCGCCCTTGAGTGTGACGTAGCCGTCAACTACTTCCTTGATGTCCGTACGCTGGCGTACTTCGTCGATGTCTTCGCGTTTGATCAGGCCGGCCACAGAGCCATCCTAATGCGGGGGTGCGACGGCGGCGGGCAGCTTATGGCGCAGCCCGCCACATGCCCGGCCAGGGCAGGGACGGTCACCACAGGGACGGCAGGCTGCCCACAAGGCGTTCGTACATGGCCAGCGCCGAGCCGTCCGTCAGGGAGGCCACCTGGTCGATGACCACGCGGAGGCGCGCGCCGTCGTCCCCGGCTGCCCGCCAGTCCGCGGCGAACATGGGTTCCAGATGCCGGTCACCCGTGGCGCTCAATGCGGTGACCAACGCGTGGAGGACCTCGCGCTGGCGTTCGTAGATGGGCTGCCGGTGGTCCGTAGTCATCACGAAGGTGGTGGCCAGGCCCTTCATCACGGCGATCTCCATGACGGTCTCGTCGGGAACCATAAGCTCCGCGTTGTACCGGGTCAGCCGGCCCGGACCGTAGACGGCGCGGGTAGTCTCCAGCGCGCTCTGGCAGAACCGGCCGATCAGCTGGCTGGTCATGTTTTTAAGGGCAGCCATTGACTTCCGGCTGCCGTCCGCTTCCCGGACCCATACGTCCGTGGCCTCGAGCCTGGCCAGGGCGGCGTCGATGGCGGCGGGATCGTTGTGCGGCAGGTACCACTGCCTGGCATAGCCCACCACGCGGGCGCGGTGGTCCGGGTTGTCCATCCAGCGCAGCTGGAAATGCCCCGCCACGATTGCGTCCTCGACGTCATGGACTGAGTAGGAGATGTCGTCGGCGAGGTCCATGACCTGGGCTTCCAGGCAGGAACGGCGCTCGGGAGCGCCCTGGCGGATCCAGTTGAAGATGGGGAGGTCGTCCTCGTAGGCGCCGAACTTGCTGGTCCGCTGGCCATGGATCACCGGGGCTTCCAACGCGGACCACGGGTACTTGGCGGCCGCGTCCAGGCTGGCCCGGGTGAGGTTCAGGCCCGCCGGCGCGCCGTCAGCGGTCAGCACCTTGGGTTCGAGCCTGGTGAGCAGGCGCAGGGTCTGGGCATTGCCCTCGAACCCGCCGATGGAGTGTGCCACCTCGTTCAGGGCCGACTCGCCGTTGTGGCCGAAGGGCGGGTGGCCCAGGTCGTGGCTCAGGCACGCGGTGTCCACCACGTCGGGGTCGCAGCCCAGCGTCCGGCCGAGCTCGCGGCCCACCTGCGCCACCTCCAGGCTGTGGGTGAGCCGGGTGCGGACGAAGTCGTCCGTGTCCGGGGCCACCACCTGGGTCTTGGCGCCGAGCCGGCGCAGTGCCGAGGAGTGCAGCACGCGCGCCCTGTCCCGCTCAAAATCCGACCGGTAGGTGCTCTTGGCCGGCTCTTCCACCCAGCGGGCGGAATCGTGGCTGCCGTACCCCGAAAGCAGGGGCACCGAGGGCGGCTCCGATACGGAAGTTTCAGCCACCGGACACATCCAGTTCCGCCGCGGCGATATCCCTCGACTGGTCTTCGTTGAGCGACCGGGAGTCCAGCCAGTCCTTGGGCAGGGCGGGCTTCTTCGGGGAACCGGCGCGGCCGCGGGGGCCCTCTGAATCGACGCCGGGATAGGGAACGTCCGGGTCCAGTTCGTCCAGCAGCGAGCGGAGGACTTCGAGGGTGGGCACCGTGGCGAGCTTGGCACGCAGGTCTCCGCCGACCGGATAGCCCTTGAAGTACCAGGCCATGTGCTTGCGGATCTCCCGGAGGGCCTTGTACTCGTCTCCACCAAAGGTTTCGATCATGAGCTGCGCATGGCGATACACGCCGTCGGCCACCTGGCCAAGGTTGGGCCGGTGCCGGAGGTCACTGCCTTCGAAGGCGGCCTGCAGGTCGCCGAAGAGCCAGGGCCGGCCCTGGCAGCCGCGGCCCACCACTACGCCGTCAACGCCGGTTTCCCGCACCATCCGGACGGCGTCCTCGGCGGACCAGATGTCGCCGTTGCCCAGCACCGGGATGTCCGGGAGTTCCTCGCGGAGCCGGGCGATGGCGGACCAGTCCGCCTGGCCGGAGTAGAACTGTGAGGCGGTCCGGCCGTGGAGGGCGACGGCGGCAACACCGGAATCACGGGCAATGCGGCCCGCATCGAGGTACGTGAGGTGGTCGTCGTCGATGCCCTTGCGCATCTTGATGGTCAGCGGGATGTTGCCTTTGCCGGCTTCCTTCACGGCGGTCTGCACGATGGCGGTGAAGAGATCGATTTTCCACGGCAGCGCGGAGCCGCCGCCGCGTCGGGTCACCTTGGGGACCGGGCAGCCGAAGTTCAGGTCGATGTGGTCAGCGCGGTCTTCCTCCACCAGCATCCGGACCGCTGCTCCCACCGTCTTGGGGTCCACGCCGTAAAGCTGGACAGATCGGACCTTCTCGTCCGCGTCATGGGAGATGATCCGCAGCGACTCCGGCGTACGTTCCACCAGGGCGCGGGAGGTCACCATCTCCGCCACGTACATGCCGCCGCCGTATTCGCGGCACAGGCGGCGGAAGGCCGAGTTGGTGATGCCGGCCATGGGCGCCAGGACCACCGGCGTGTCCACGGTGATGGGGCCCAGCTTCAGGGGCGGGAGTTCCAGCCTGGGTGCGGGAGGGGTTGCTGCAACAGTCACCTGTCCATTGTTGCAAAGCCGGGCAAATCGTGGCGGCGCGGTGCCGGTGCGGTGTTCCCGCTCAACTGTGCCGGGACCTCCGCCCGCGGCGCGTTTCCGGCAGGTCCGTGCTCTCTGCCGTCCCGGCGCCGCGTTCGGTGAGGGCCGCCGCTGCGAGCGCTCCGGTGTCCTCGACGTCGTCCGCGGTGTGGTGCAGGCGGGGTGCGGCACCCGGTGTACCGGTGGCCTTGACCACCAGCACGGCGATCAGGGTGGTGACCGGGATGGCCAGAACCAGGCCGATGGACCCCACCAGGGTGCGGATGACTTCCTCGGACAGTTCGGCGCTGGTCAGCGTTTCGGCCAGGGGCCGGTCGTAGAGCATCACGATGATCAGGATGGGCAGCGCGGCGCCGGCGTAGGCGAAGGCGATGGTGTACACGGTGGAGGCGATGTGGTCCCGGCCGATCCGCATGGCGGAGGTGAACAGCTTGCGTGCGCTGCTCGAAGGGGCGAGCTCGTACAGTTCCCACACGGCGGACGATTGGGTGATGGTGACGTCATTGAGGACACCCAGGCCGGAGATGATGAGTCCGCACAGGATCACGCCGGAGATGGAGATGTTCGCAGAGGTGTTGATCAGCGTGGTGGCCTCATGGTTGCCGACTCCGGCGAGGTTGGCGCTGCCTGTGGCCCACGCCGCCAGCAGCGCGGTGATGCCCAGCCCGAAGATGGTGCCCAGGAGGGCTGTGGAGGTCCTCGCCGAGAAGCCGTGGGCGAAGTAGAGGACCCCGATCATGATCACCGTGGAGCCTACCAGCGCCAGCAGCAGCGGCGGCTTGCCCTCCACCAGGCCGGGCAGCATAAAGCCGGCCAGCACGAAGTAGGCGCCCGCCAGTCCGATCAGGGCGCGCAGCCCCCGCCACCGCGCCACCGCGATAACCACCACCGCATAGAGCAGCGCGAGCAGGAGGATGGGCAGCGTGCGGACGAAGTCCACGAAGATATAGGCCGGGGATCCGGACGCCGAGGCCCCCTCGGCGCCCGACAGGTTCAGGTAGCGGATCTGGTCACCGGGGTTCACCCCGTGGGACTTGGCGACATCCGGGTTGATGACCACTTTAACGGCGCTGCCGCCCTTGTCCGGCTCCGTGTACGCGAAAGTGCACTCCGAGCCGGCAGCCTGGCTGCCCTGCGGGTTTCCTTCCTGGCCCGCCTGGCCGGGGTCCTGGAGGCCGGCTCCCTGCATGCACGGTTCGGTGACCACGCGCTGGATTGCGCCGGTATCGAAAGTGACGCCCGACGCCGTGGAATACGGGTTGGCCAGCGAGATGCCTTCCTTGCTGCCGGAGGGCCACAGCATGGCCATCGCCACGAGCGTCAGCAACGTGAGCGGAACGAGGATGGCCGCCAGGATGCGGTTGGCCTTCCGGCGGGCAGCCATCGCCTGGGGCGTCGGCTCCGAATGGTCTGTAGGAGCATGGGAGTGACCGGCGCCCATCAGCAGTGAAACCTCATACCTTGAACTCTACGGCCGGCACCTTAGGGTTGATAAATGGCCTGCACGGGTACGCGGCAGGATGGAAGGCGGCATGTATGGTCCAGAGCAGCAACGGCGCAATTCTCAAAGTGCTGGCGCCCCTGGGACCGGTGCGCGGTGTGGCCCTGGTGCTGCACGGAGGCAAGTCCCAGAGCAGGGAACCCGTGGAGTCCAGGCACCTCAGCCCGGCCAGGATGGTGCCGTTTGCCAAGGACCTGCACCGTGCCGGCCGGCGGCACGGGCTGGCGGTCTGGATTCTGCGCAACAGCGTCCGGGGCTGGAACGGGGCGGATATGTCGCCGCTGCAGGACGCCCGGTGGGCGCTGCGGCTGATCCAGGAGCAGCATCCTGACGTACCGGTGTTCCTGGTGGGCCATTCGATGGGTGGCCTCACCGCATTGTCTGCCGCCGGCCATCCGCAGGTGGCGGCCGTCGTGGCGCTGGCACCGTGGCTGGGCCCGACCACCTCCACAGCGGCTGTGGCCGGGAAGAAGGTGCTGATCATCCATGGCACCAGGGACCGTTGGACCAGTCCCGCCGCGTCCCTCACCTTCGCCCGACGGGCAGCTGAAAGTGCCGCCGGAATACAGTATGTGGCGCTCACGGGCGCCGGACACTTCATGCTCCGCAAGGTCCGGCTGTGGCAGTCGATCACCACCGGGTTCGTCCTGAAGGCCTTCGCCGAGAGCACCGGCGCCCCCGCCGTTCCCTCCCGCACGTTCGCCCGCCTGCTTCCGGAGTCCGCGCTCCAGGTGACCCTGTGACTCCTTTCCCGTGGGCCGCCTTCGTGGCCTCGCTCCCCTGGACCGCTGGCGCCGTCGTCGTAGTTCTGATGCTGACTTTTGCCGTGGCCGTGCGGCAGGGGCGGCACTCGTTGATGGACGTGGCGTGGGGTCCCGGGTTCGTGGCGGTGGCGGTTGTGGCGTGGGTGCTGTCCGCCGGGCATGGCGACGACGGCCGGCGGCTCCTGCTCCTGGTCTTGACCTCCGCGTGGGGCCTCCGGTTGGGGCTGCACATCGGCTTGCGGGCCCGCGGCGGGCATGAGGATCCGCGCTACCGGAACCTGTTGGCCGGCGCGCCGGGTTCACGGAATGCCTATGCCCTGCGCCGTGTCTACCTGCCGCAGGGCGCGGTGATGTTTTTCGTATCGCTGGCCATCCAGGTGGGCATGTTCACCGCCGGGCCGCCGGGGTGGCTGGCAGCGGCCGGAACGGCGTTGTGGCTGGTGGGCTTCGTGTTCGAGGCCGTGGGCGACTGGCAGCTGGCGCAGTTCAGGAAGGACCCCGCCCGGAAGGGCACCGTGCTCGACACCGGGCTGTGGCGCTACACGCGCCACCCCAACTACTTCGGCGACGCCGCAGTGTGGACCGGCCTGTTCCTGATTGCCGCGGACTCCTGGCCGGGGGTCCTGACCGTCCTCTCCCCCGCGCTGATGGTGTGGACGCTCGCCGCGAAGACCGGCAAGCCGCTGACGGAGAAGGCCATGTCCGGCCGGCCGGGCTACCGCGAGTACGTCGAGGCCACGAGCGGATTCATCCCGTGGCCTCCCAAGCGGCCATGACCGCAACCAGGCCGCGCCCAGTGCCGTTATGGGTGCTCAAAACGACACTGGGCGCAGCCAGCTGGGTCGGTTAGTCCGAAACCACCAGCGTTTCGGCACCGGCGAGCCGGGCCTTGCCGCTGTCAAGGAGGGGTTCGACGGCGGCGCGCAGGGCAGTCATCGAATCGTCCAGTTCCAGCATGACCGGGTGCTGGTACGCGATCAGGGAAAGGATGTCGCGCACAGCTTCGGCAGCGTCCGCCGGGTCCAGCGCGGGTTCGTGTCCCACGAAGACGTCCGTCGGTGTTTCCCGGCCGGCGGCGCCGGGGCCGGCGTCATCGCTCCCGGGGGCGCGGGCGCCCGCCAAACCGGGGGCGGCGTCCGGATCCGCCGGAGCGGCATAGCTGACCGCGAATGCCCTGATGCGGCCCTTTTTGGCGGGCTTCACGCCGGCACCGAACGCCGATTCCGGCCTGGCCCGGAGCACGATGGCCCCGTGCGCCCCGGTGAGGTCGTCCAGGAACAGCTTCTGCACTTGGCCCACGGACAGCACGCCGGGCGGGTCCCAGCTGTGGATGGCCGAGTAGTAGCGGCCGACCACATCGGTCAATTCCACGGAACCGGTGGCCAGGTCCATGACCACATCGGAGCCGGCGTTTTCGCCGGCCGTTCCGCCGTCGTCCGGGAATACGGGGAGACGAAGCGCGCCCGGCTCCACTACCACCAGCCGGGAGCGCTGGATGGGCGCCAGGCCGAAGGCCTCCGCGAAGGCGGCGCCCGCGGTGCCCGGCTCCACCTTGGCGCGGAGCTTTTCAACGCCCGACGGCGCGTGGCCGGCTTCGCGCCGCAGCATGGTCAGCAGCGTGGCGCCGATGCCGGAGCGGCGGTGGTCGCCGGCCACCTCGATGTAGGTCCAGAGCCGTTCAGGATGCAGTGAGGCTTCGTAGACCACACCGGCAGCCACCGGGATTCCGACGCCGTCGATGACGTCCTCGGCCACGATGCAGCGGCGCCATGGTTCGCCGCCGGACCCGTCCGAGGAAACCGCCAGCGCACTGCGGAACTGGCCGGCCTGCGCGGTTTCGGGTCCGCCCCAGATTTCCAGGAGCGCGAGGTCATCGCCCTCGCGCCATTCGCGGTACTCGATGGCCATGCTCAGGCGCCGATCAGGCGTGCGGCCAGGTAGCCTTCCACCTTGTCAAGGGAGACGCGCTCCTGGCTCATGGTGTCCCGTTCGCGGATGGTCACGGCCTGGTCCTCCAGGGTGTCGAAGTCCACCGTGATGCAGAACGGCGTGCCGATCTCGTCCTGGCGGCGGTAGCGGCGGCCGATGGCGCCGGCGTCGTCGAAGTCGATGTTCCAGTTCTTCCGCAGCTGGGCGCCGAGGTCCTTGGCCTTCGGGGACAGGTCCTCGTTGCGGCTCAGCGGCAGTACGGCGGCCTTGACCGGGGCCAGGCGCGGATCGAGCTTCAGGACGGTGCGGACGTCCACGCCGCCCTTGGCGTTGGGGGCCTGGTCCTCGGTGTAGGCGTCCACCAGGAATGCCATGAAGGAGCGGGTCAGGCCGGCCGCCGGCTCGATCACGTAGGGGGTGTAGCGCTCGTTGGTGGCCTGGTTGAAGTAGCTCAGGTCCGTACCGGAGGCCTTGGCGTGCGTGGAGAGGTCGAAGTCGGTGCGGTTGGCGATGCCTTCGAGCTCGCCCCACTCGGAGCCCTGGAAGCCGAAGCGGTATTCGATGTCCGTGGTGCCCTTGGAGTAGTGGCTGAGCTTTTCCTGCGGGTGCTCAAAGAAGCGCAGGTTTTCCTGGCGGATGCCCAGGCCGGTGTACCAGGCCATGCGCTCCTTCATCCAGTACTGGTGCCATTCCTCATCCGTGCCGGGCTCGACGAAGAACTCCATTTCCATCTGCTCGAACTCGCGGGTGCGGAAGATGAAGTTTCCGGGGGTGATCTCGTTGCGGAAGGACTTGCCGATCTGGCCGATGCCGAACGGCGGCTTCTTCCGGGAGGTGGTGAGCACGTTGTTGAAGTTCACGAAAATGCCCTGCGCGGTTTCGGGGCGCAGGTAGTGCAGGCCCTCTTCGCTGGCGACGGGGCCGAGGTAGGTCTTGAGCAGGCCGGAGAACTCCTGCGGTTCGGTCCATTCGCCGCGGGTGCCGCAGTTGGCGCAGGCGATGTCCTTCAGGCCGTTCTCCGCGGGGCGGCCCTTCTTCTCCTCGTATTCTTCCTCGAGGTGGTCCGCGCGGTAGCGCTTGTGGCAGGACAGGCACTCCACCAGCGGGTCGGAGAAGACCTCCACGTGGCCGGACGCTTCCCAGACCTGCCGGGGCAGGATCACGGAGGAGTCCAGGCCCACCACGTCCTCGCGGCCGCGGACCATTGACTGCCACCACTGGCGCTTGATGTTTTCCTTCAGCTCCGCGCCGAGGGGCCCGTAGTCCCAGGCAGAACGCGAACCACCGTAGATCTCACCGGCCTGGAACACGAAGCCCCTCCGCTTGGAGAGGGAAATGACCTGGTCGAGGACGGATTTTGCTGCCATGGGGGAACTCCAATTTCTACAGGGCCGCTGGGTGCGGTCCGCGGTTGTTCCGGCCCCGGGGTTCCCGCGCGGAGAGCACGGGGATGCCGGAGGCCCGGATGCGGAAAAGGTGCAAGAAAGCTGCGAGACCTAGCCTACCGGCCCTGCCGCCGAAAGGCGCCCCGGGGCCAGGGCAGGGTAGTCAGGATGATGGCGGCGAGGGTGAGCAGGGTTCCCAGCACTGTGGCCGGGGCAACCACGGAGCCCGGGGCCGGCAGGGCGATGTCCAGGACCAGGGAACCCGTCAGCTGTCCGGCGATCATTCCCAGCCCGGTGACCAGCACGCCGAGGGTCCGCACCAGCAGGGCGCTCAGGCCGATGAACACGCACCCCATCGGCCCGCCCAGGTAGTACCACCACTCGGACGGCAGCGGATTCACCGGCCCGGACACGGCCACCTTGACAGCCAGCGCGCCCCAGAGAACCATCGTGCCGGCGACGAAGTTGACCAGCGTGGCGGCGATGGGCGATCCGTAGTGCATGGTGGCGGTGCCGTTCATGGCCTGCTGGAAGCTCATGAGGAAGCCGGCCAGGACGGGCAGCAGCACCGGCACCAGCAGCGCCCCCGGCCCGCCGGAACCGTCGGCCCCTCCGGCTGCAGCGGCGGCTCCTGTCCCTGTGAACCGCGGGGACACCGCCCACGCCACGGCCGCGATGGTCAGGACCGAGCCCGCGACCCGGATGCCGGTGACCGCTTTGCGGCCGGCCGGACCGATGCCCATCCGGTCCACCAGGAGGCCGCTGACGGTTTGCCCGGTCACGGCGGCCACAGTGAACAGCGCCACACCCAGGATCCCCACGGTGAAGGACTGTGCGAAAACGAAGAGCGCGCCGATGGCTCCGGCCAGCGCGTAGGCGGGCGGAAACGCCCTGCTCCGGAGGGCGGGAACGATCCTGGCCAGCCCCGCCCGGCCCCGGGGCAGGAGCAGCGAAACCGCCACCATCAGGACCAGCCCTGTGCTGAAGCTCACCACGGCAGCGGCAATGCCGTCATCCAGCCGGGTGCCCAGCGCGCCGTTGATCCGGCCCTGGACGGGAATGACGAGTCCGGCGCCGACGGCCAGCGGAAGCCCGGCCAGCAGCGGCAGGCGGGAGGGAGAAGTCATTGAACACACCTTACGTCAGGCATCATTGCTTCATGAGCAACCCCGTTGAAGACGTCCCCATCCGCGACACCATGATCCGACTGGGCCAGCTCCTGAAGCTCGCCGGCCTGGTGGAGGACGGCGTGGAGGCGGCGGAACTGATCAGGAACGGGCTGGTCAAGGTCAACGGGGAGATCGAGGACCGCCGCGGCCGCCAGCTCCACCACGGCGACACCGTCACCGTGAACGGGCAGTCCGTGCGGGTGGCCGGCCCCGGCGAAGGGTAACCGGCCCGCGGCGGGCGCGCTCCGGCGTCGTACGCGCTACTTCCGCAGTACCTCGTGGGTGAGGAATTCACCCACATGCCCGATTTCCTGCTGGTTGATGCCGTGCCACATGCCCGTGTACAGCACCTTGGTAAGCTTCACGTGCTTGCGGACCCAGCCCATGGTGAAGTCGATCTTGTCAGGGGTAATGACCGGATCCTGCTGGTCCCGGCCCCAGAACATCGGAACGGTGCCGTCCAGCTGGTCGTCATGGAAGGTGGGGTCGTCCCCGGCGTCCACCACAAAGCCGGAAAGCCCGACGACGGCGGCAAAGTCCGTGGGCCGCTGACGCAGGAGCGTGGTGGCCATAGCCATGCCCATCGAGAAGCCCAGAAGGGTGACCGTGGGGTGCCCCGCCCGGATGGCGTCGATCCACTCCAGGACGTACGCGGAGGCGGCTTTGACCCGCTCCAGGGAGTAGTCGATGGACGCGGTGAGCGGGAACCAGGTGAAGCCGGGACCCATGGCGATGGGCGCGCGCACGGAGGCGACGGCGAAGTCCCCCGGCAGCAGGTCCGCGAGGCTCAGCAGGTCCTGTTCGTTGGCGCCGTAACCATGCAGCAGCACCAGCAGCGGCTTCCCGTCACGCTGGTCCTCCGGGTGGGACCACAGGACAACGGGGGCGGGAAATACTTCGGCTTCAGTCATGGTTTCCATTCTTACAGCACCTTCCCGGCGCACCAGCAGCAGCAACCTACGTTCGCGTAGGCACAGCGGCGAAAGGCAGGATAGGACCGTGAGTGAGACCAGCGCCATCCAGACCATGCCGGCCCGCCCGGGCTCCCACCCCTGGACCCGGTACGTGGCCATGGGCGACTCCTTCACCGAGGGCATCGGTGACCCCGAACCCTCAAGCCCCGGCGGTTTCCGCGGCTGGGCAGACCGCGTGGCGGAGGAACTGGGCCGGACCCAGCCGGACTTCGCCTACGCCAACCTCGCGGTCCGCGGCCGGCTCCTGCAGCAGATCGTGGACCAGCAGCTGGCCCCGTGCCTGGCACTGAAGCCGAACCTGGTGACGCTGTCCGCCGGCGGCAATGACCTGCTGCGTCCCGGCGGCGATCCCGACGCCCTGGCCGCGAAACTCGATTCCGTGGTGCAGATCCTGGCCATGAGCGGGGCCACGGTCGTGCTGTTCAACGGCCCCGACACCGGTTCCTCGGTGCTGGGCCGGATCCGCAGCAAAGTGGCCATCTACAACGAGAACCTGCGCACGGTCGCGTCGCGGCATGATGCGGTCATCGCGGACATGTGGTCGCTCCGGCAGCTCAGGGATCCACAGATGTGGGACCAGGACCGGCTCCACTTCTCCCCGCTGGGTCACCACACCATCGCGGCCATGGTGCTGGACGCCCTCAACGTGGAACACACCCTGGAACCGCTTCAGCCCAAGCCGCTGCCGCCCCGCACCTGGCGCGAGGCGCGCTCCGGGGACCTGGTGTGGGCGCGCGAGTACTTCGTGCCGTGGGTGCTGCGCCGGCTCCGGCACCAGTCCTCCGGCGACGGCATCACCGCAAAACGTCCGACGCCGGGTCCCGTCTTTGGCCCGGGGGTTCCGCTGGGTTCCGGCGAGGGGCCGCTCGGCAGCGCCAACGGGCAGGGCACCCGGGAAGAAGGCACCCGGGAAGAAGGCACCCGGGAAGGAGCCGGGCAGGGCAGCCGGGCTTAAGCTGGAGGGACACACCTGAGAGGCGATTCCCCGTGAACAACCTGTTTTTCTGGATCCTTGTCCTGTCCTTCCTCATCCCCATGGGGCTGCGGATGTACCGGAAGTCCGTGGCCCGCCGGAACCAGGACCAGGGATTCCCCGGCCAGTACCCGGGGCAGTTTCCGGGGCCCGGACAGTTCCCCGGATCAGCCGGCCCCCGGAACAGGCAGCCGCGCGACGGCTACACCCAGCAGGACTACTTCTCCGGCGGATTCCAGGACATCAGCCGGCCGCGTCCGGTGGAGCCGCCGGCTCCGCTCCCGGATCTCTATGGCGGGCCGCCCGCGCCGCCCCGGCCCTGGCAGCAGCAGCCGGCTCCGGAAGAGCCGGCTGCCCCGGCCACTCCCCCGCCGCCGTCGGCCCCGCAGGGCTTCCGTGCCCGGAAGCTCGCGGAACTCGACAGGCAGTACAGCGACGGCGAAATCTCCATGGAGGAGTACATGGCCCGCCGCAACGAGATCATGAACGGCTAGTGTCAGTCCACCTGCGGGAAGCCGAGGTCGATGACGGAGGTTGAGGGGTCCGGCCACCGGGTAGTGACCACCTTGCCGCGGGTGTAGAAGCGGATGCTGTCCGGGCCGTACATGTGCGTGTCGCCGAACAGCGAGTTCTTCCAGCCGCCGAAGGAGAACGTTCCCACCGGCACCGGGATGGGGACGTTGATGCCCACCATGCCGGCCTCGACATCAAACTCGAACTGCCGGGCCGCGCCGCCGTCGCGGGTGAAGATTGCAACTCCGTTGCCGAATTCGTGCTCATTGACCAGGCGGACGGCATCGCTGTAGGTTTCGGCGCGGACCACGGACAGCACGGGGCCGAAGATTTCCTCGTCGTAGACCTTCATGCCGGGCTTGACATGGTCCACCAGGCTGACGCCGATGAAGAAGCCGTCCGAATCGAACTGCTGCCGGCGGCCGTCCACCACCACGGCGGCGCCTTCGTCTTCAGCGCCGGCCACGTAGGACGCGACGCGGTCCCGGTGTTCGGCAGTGATCAGCGGGCCCATCTGGGAGGCCGGATCCGTGCCGGGGCCGATCTTCAGGTCCGCCATCCGCGTCCGGATTGCCTCCACGAGGTCGTCGGCGATGTTGCCCACCGCCACGAGGACGCTGACGGCCATGCAGCGTTCACCGGCCGAACCGTACGCGGCGGAAACCGCGGCGTCGGCTGCCATGTCCAGGTCGGCGTCGGGAAGGACCACCATGTGGTTCTTCGCGCCGCCCAGGGCCTGGACTCGCTTGCCGTGGTCCGCCGCACGCTTGTAGATGGACTGGGCGATGGGGGTGGACCCCACGAAGCTGACCGCCTTGACGTCCGGGTGCTCAAGGAGGACGTCAACGGCTTCCTTGTCGCCCTGGACCACATTGAGGACGCCGGCAGGCAGGCCGGCCTCAGCGAACACCTCGGCGATGAAAACGGCCGACGACGGGTCCTTTTCGCTCGGCTTCAGCAGCACGGTGTTGCCGCAGGCCAGGGCGCTGCCGATCATCCACAACGGGACCATCGCCGGGAAGTTGAACGGCGTGATGCACGCCACCACGCCCACTGGCTGGCGGACCGAGTGGACGTCGACTCCGCTGGAGACCTGCTCGGAACGCTCGCCCTTGAGCATGTGGGACAGTCCGGTGGCGAATTCGATGTTCTCGAGGCCGCGGGAAATCTCGCCCTCGGCATCGGAGAGGACCTTGCCGTGCTCGCTGGTAAGGATGGCGGCAAGTTCGGGCTTCCGCTCGTTGAGGATCTCGCGGACCTTGAAGAAGATGTTGCTGCGCCGGGCCAGGCTGGTGGCGCGCCACGCCGGCAGGGCAGCCTTCGCCGCCGCGATGGCTTCCTCCACCCGGGCACCGGAGGCCAGGGCAACCTGCTTGTCCTGGGCGCCGGTGGCGGGGTTGAAAACAGGGCCGAAGCGCTCTGCGTCGCTGACGCGCTGGCCATTGATGAAGTGCGGAATTGTCTGCATGGGTCTCTTTCGGGCTGGGAAGTTCGGTACGGTCAGGCGGACTGGTCTGCGGCGTCGAGCGAGCCGTCGGCGAGCTTGATGATCATGGAGCAGTCCTTGCCGGACTCCCCCGCATCGATCAGCCGCTGGAACAGCTGCTGGACGTGCTTGCCGATTTCCAGCGGAGTCCCGGTGTCCTCTGCTGCGCTGATGGCCAGGCCGATGTCCTTGTTGGCCAGTTCCGTGGTGAAGGTGGGGGCAAAGTCGTTGTTGGAGGCCGCCGTGTCCACCACACCGGGGACGGGGTACCACGTCCGCAGTGCCCAGCTGTCCCCGGAGGACACCGAGGCGATGTCCCAGAAGACCTGCTTGTCCAGGCCCAGGCGGTCGGCCAGGACGGCGCCTTCGGCGGTGGAGGCCAGGTTGATGAAGAGCATGAGGTTGTTGCAGATCTTGGCGGCCTGGCCGGTGGTGGCACCGCCGGTGGGAATGATGTTCGCTGCCATGGGGCGGATGTATTCGGTGGCGTCGGCCACCGCGCCGTCCTCGCCGCCCACCATGAAGGTCAGCGTGCCGGCCTTGGCCCCGCTCATGCCGCCTGACACCGGGGCATCCACAAAGCGGAAGCCGGCGGCAGCTGCGGCGTCGTGCAGTTCCTGCGCCGAGGCGATGTCGATGGTGGAGGAATCCACCAGGAGGGTGCTGGTGGACGCGTGGGCCAGGACGCCGTCCGGGCCCAGGTACACGGCTTTGGCGTGCTCGCCCTTGGGAAGCATGGTGAAGACGACGTCGGCCCCCTCCACCGCCTGGGCAATACCGGCGACGGGCTTGACCCCGCCGGCCTCCGCAGCGGCCACGGCGGCGGGGTTGAGGTCGAAGCCCCGTACGTCATGCCCCGCCTTTGCGAGATTCACTGACATGGATCCGCCCATGTTTCCCAACCCGATCCAACCGATAACTGCCATGTGCAAGCTCCTTCGCTTCTGTCCCGGCCGCCTTGGCCGGAATGGTCTGTGTCCACCATCACATGCTGCTAAAGTGCAATCAAGGTAAAAAATCACAGATGCCATGTGCATTGATGCACAGGCTTGGAGGGCGGAACACGTGGGCAGTCTGCCGAGCCCCGACGATTTGCTGATTCTGCTGACGGTGGCGAGGCTGGGCCGGTTCAACGCGGTGGCGGAGACACTGGGCACCACGCATACGACGATTTCGCGGCGCATCCTTGCCCTGGACCGGCAATTGGGCGGCCGCACGCTGGAGCGCAGTCCGCACGGCTGGGAACTGACGGAACTCGGCGCCTCCGCCGTGGCGGCGGCCGAGGCGATCGAGGAGACGCTGGGTACCCTGGCCGGCGCCATCGGCCAGGAGCGCGATGCGCTCTCCGGGATGGTGCGGATCAGCACCTCGGACGGTTTTGGCGCCGACTTCGTCACCCCTGCGCTGGTCCGGCTGCAGCAGCGCCATCCGCTGCTGAACGTGGAGATGCTCAGCGCCACCCGCAAGGTCAGCCAGAACAGGTCCGGCGTGGATCTGGAAGTGGTGGTGGGGGGAACGGACGTGCGGAATGCACAGACCATCTTCCTCACCAATTACTACCTCCGGCTGTACGCCAGCGCCGGCTATGCGGCCCGGCGGGGGGTTCCGGACACGCCCGACGACGTCGGGCAGCACGGCTTCGTCTCCTACGTTGAGTCCGCGCTCCAGGTGGCGGAACTGGGGCACCGGTCCTCGCAGCTTCCGATGCCGAAATCGAGCTTCCAGGCCACCAGCATCTTCGCCCAGGTCGAGGCGGTGCGCCAGGGCGCGGGCATCGGGCTGCTGCCGAGCTTCATGGTCAGCCGCGACCCCGATTTCGTTCCGGTCCTGCCGCACGACTTCGAACGGCAGCTGCCCATCTGGGCCGTGGCCCGGCCGGAGTCGCTGCGCTCAGGACGGGTGCAGGCGGTCATTACGGCGCTCAAGGAAGAGGTGGCCGCGCGGCAGGACCTGCTCGCGTCCTGAGGACAGCATCCTTCCGGGCCTTGCGTTGATGCGTGCGCCCGGGCCGGCTCAGGGCTGGAAGAGCCGCCGCACTACGCGGCCGGCCGCGAGGGCGTCCAGGCCTTCGTTGATTTCAGCCAGGGGCCGGGTGTCCGTGTGCAGGAGTTCCACGGGCAGCCGTCCTTCACGCCAAAAGCCCAGGTAGCGCGGGATGTCGCGCTCCGGGACCGCGTCGCCCATGTAGGAGCCCAGCAGCCGCTTGCCCGCGCCGGCGAACTGCAGGGCCGGGACCGTCAGTTCCGCAGAGGGATGCGGCAGGCCCACGGACACCACTGCACCCCCGCGGGTAACCTGCTCCAGGCAGGACGCGATCACGCGCGCGGAACCTACGGCCTCCACTGCCACGTCCACGCCGTCACCGGTGGCCTCCGCGATCAGCCGGGAGGCATCGTCCGGAGTTCCCGCCGCCGTGGCTCCGCAGTCCAGGGCGAGCCGGTGCTTGCCCTCGTTCGGGTCGATGGCAATGACGGAGGCCGCGCCGGCAAGGCGTGCTGCCATGACTGCCGAAAGCCCCACGGCGCCGAGGCCGAAGACGGCGACCGACTGGCCGGCGTCGACCGCTGCCGTGTTGAAGACCGCGCCCATGCCGGTGAGCACTGCGCAGCCGAACATGGCCGCCACGGTGTCCGGGATGCCGTCGTCGATGACCACCACCGACTCCCGGGCCACTACCGCGTAATCGGCGAACGCCGAGACACCCAGGTGGTGGTTGATTCGTTCCCCGGAGGCCGTCCGAAGCAGGGCCTCACCGTGCAGCAGGTCCCCTGAGCCGTTGACCTCGGCGGCACGGTGGCACAGGGCAGGCCGGCCGGCCCGGCAGGCGCGGCAGTCGCCGCAGCTGGGAACGAAGACCAGCACCACGTGGTCGCCCACGGAGACACCTTCGACGCCGGGTCCCACGGCCTGCACCCGTCCTACCGCCTCGTGTCCCAGCGCCATGGGAAGCGGGCGAACGCGCGATCCGTCCACCACCGAGAGGTCCGAATGGCAGAGGCTGGAATAGGTGATGGCGATGCCCAGTTCCCCGGCGCGCGGCTCGGGGCGGTCAAGCTCCTCCACCACCAGGGGACGGGCATCTGTGTAGCTGGTTCCGGCGGGAACGGTGTTGTAGAGGACAGCGGCTCGCATGGCGGCTCCTTGCTGTGGATGGTTCATGGCATGCAGCTGCCCGGACCCGGAAACCGGATCCGGGCAGCTGCCCTGGCTGGTGTCGCCGTGGGTTACTTCTTGGACGCGGCGAGCAGGTCCGCGGTGCCCTTGGCATCCGCAGCGTCAACGTCGCGCAGCGAGATACCCCGGGTTTCCTTGAGGAAGAAGACCGAGATGGCCGTGACGACGCAGGCTCCGAGCAGGTACAGCGCCACCGGCGTGGAGGAGCCGAAGTTGCTCAGCAGGGCCGTGGCGATGATCGGTGCCAACGAACCGGCAACGATCGAGGTCACCTGGTAGCCCAGGGATACGCCGGAGTAGCGCATCCGGGTGGGGAACATTTCGGCCATGATGGAGGGCTGGCCCGCGTACATCAGGGCGTGGAAGATCAGGCCGATGGTGATGGCTGCCAGGATAATCATGTCGTTGGCGGTGTCCATCATGGGGAAGGCGAAGAATCCCCAGGTGCCGCCCAGGATGGCGCCGGCCATGTAGACCGGACGGCGGCCGAAGGCATCGGACATCTTGCCCACCAGCGGCACCGTGCAGAAGTGGATGAAGTGGGCCACCAGCAGCAGGAGCAGGATCCGGGACGTGTCCGTTTCCACGACGACCTTGAGGTAGGTGATGGAGAACGTCACCACCAGGTAGTAGAGGATGTTCTCGGCGAAGCGCAGGCCCATGGCGGTGAAGACACCGCGCGGGTAGCGGCGGAAGACCTCTGCGACGCCGTAGCCCTTGTTTTCAACGGCAACTTCCTTGCGGGCCTCGATGAAGATCGGGGCGTCCTGGACTTTGGTCCGGATGTAGTAGCCGATGATGACGATCACCGCGGAGAGCCAGAACGCAACACGCCAGCCCCAACCGAGGAAGGCCTCCTGGGAGAGCGTGGAGGACAGGGTGAAGAGGACGCCGGTTGCCAGCAGGTTGCCCATGGGAACTGCGGACTGCGGCCAGCTGGACCAGAAACCGCGCGACTTGTTCGGGCTGTGCTCGGCCACGAGCAGGACGGCGCCGCCCCACTCACCGCCGACGGCGAAGCCCTGCACGAACCGCAGGAAGACCAGCAGGGCCGGTGCCCAGTAGCCGATCTGCGCAAACGTGGGCAGGCAGCCCATGAGGAAGGTGGCAACGCCCACCAGGATGATGCTGAGCTGCAGCAGCTGCTTGCGGCCGAACTTGTCGCCAAAGTGGCCGAAGACAATGCCGCCGATGGGGCGGGCGACGAATCCGACGGCGTACGTCACGAAGGCGGCGATGATGCCGTCCAGTTCCGTACCCGAATTGGGGAAGAACGTCTTGCCGAACACCAGCGTGGCGGCCGAGGCGTAGAGGAAGAACTCGTACCATTCAACGACCGTGCCGGCCATGGAAGCCGTAACGACCTTCTTAAGGCCGCTGGCCTGGACGTCAGGTTCCCCGACCCGCCCTGCGGCTGACTTTTCCGTACTCATTAATGAACTCCTTCGGCGTCTACGTCGACGCCAGATGCGACCAGGATGAGGCAATGCGATGTGATGTACACAACATACCGCCACTTCACACGAGTATGGCCTTTCTACAGGCGCAACCTCAACGGCAAATAGTGCAGAAGGCATCTGCATAAATGCACACAGGAGGCTGCAAGGGGCCCGGATTATGCGCCGAGGTGATCACGCAGCCGGGCGCCGAGCTGGCCGATCTCGGTCAGGAAGCCGTCATGGCCGATGGGCGCGGCAATGAGGTGGACGTCCACCTCTCCGGGCAGGGCGGCGGCGAGCTCGCGCGACTGCTCCGGAAAATACAAACGGTCGGAATCCACCGCGGCCACGAAGAATCTCGCGGTAGTCCGGGCCAGGCTTTCCGCCAGCGATCCCCTGCCGCGGGTGACGTCGTGGCTCATCAGCGCCTCGGTGAGCACGATATAGCTGTTGGCGTCGAAGCGCCGGACCAGCTTGGCGCCCTGGTGGTCGAGGTAGCTTTCCACCTGGTACCGGCCGCGCCCAGCCAGGGTCTCCGCCTGCAGCGGAGCTTCGCCCGCTTGCGGGTTGCGGCCGAACCTGCCGTCAAACTCCTGCGCGGAACGGTAGGTGATGTGGGCGATCCTGCGGGCCAGCGCAAGGCCGCCCTCGGGGAACGCGCCGTCGTAATAGTCGCCGTCGTTGTAGTTGGCGTCCTGTCGGATGGCGAGCGTCTGGGCCTGGGCAAAGGCGATCTGCTCGGCGGTGCTGGCTGCGCCGATGGCGATGACCGCACAGCGATGGACCCGCTCAGGGTAGGTGACGGCCCATTCCAGCGCCCGCGCCCCGCCCAGGGATCCACCCAGCACTGCGAACCAGGACCGGATGCCCAGCTGGTCGGCGAGCCGCGCCTCGGCCACGGTGCTGTCGCGCAGGGTCACCAGCGGGAAGCGGGAGCCCCAGGGTTTCCCGTCCGGAGCGGGCGACGACGGCCCGGTGGACCCGTAGCATCCGCCCAGGATGTTAATGGCCACCACAAAGAATTTGTCCGTGTCCACGGGCGCGCCGGGGCCGGCGAGCTCTTCCCACCAGCCGTCCTCGTCCGTGTCGCCGCGCGTCACGTGGGTACTGCCGGTCAGTGCATGCTCAATAAGGACGGCATTGGAACCGTCGGCATTCAGGGTGCCCCAGGTCTCATAGGCCAGCGTGACATCCGGCAGGAATCCGCCGGCCTCCAGCTCCATCCCGCCAATGCCTGCGTAGCGGACCACGCCATGCCGGGGCCCTGCGGTACGGGGAACGGTGACTGTCATATACAAACCTCTTCTGCGCGCTTGCCCGCCGCCGGGAGGCCGGCAGGCCAGGTCCTCACCCGGGGCACCCCGCCGCGGAAGGAGGGTTGCCGGCCAGCAAGCCGGGGCTGTTGCTGGCACTCATGACCTCCCCCGAGTGTATGAAAGATCCCCCGGGCGGCGCCACGCATGTGACCCGTTATGACATCCGGCGTCACGCCGGCGCGCCCTTCCGGGTGGTCGTCCGGGACGGCTCCCCGCCCATTTCCAAGTAAGGCGATCCTAAGCTGAGAGCCCGATCACAAAGTGCCAAGATGTTGCCATGCGCATGGATCACGTCTCTTACGCCTGTGAACACGATGGCCTGGCTGCCACCACTGACCGGATTTCCTCCGCCCTTGGCGTCGAGGCGGTTAAGGGCGGGGTGCATCCCCGCTTCGGGACGCGCAACATGATCATCCCTCTGGCGGGCCACAAGTACCTTGAGGTCGTGGAGGTCCTGGACCACCCGGCGTCGGACAAGGCTCCGTTCGGCCAGGCCGTCCGCTCCCGTTCCGCGGCCGGCGGCGGCTGGATGGGCTGGTGCGTCGAAGTGGACGACCTGGCACCCTTCGAGGAGCGCCTGGGCCGCTCCGCGGTCAACGGCAACCGCAAGTTCCCTGACGGCCGCGAACTGGTCTGGAAGCAGATCGGCATCCTGGGCCTGATCGCTGATCCGCAGGTCCCCTACATGCTCAAGTGGGAGGGGGATCCCTCGCTGCACCCCTCGAACGCCTACAACAGCAGCCTGAAAATGCGCTCGCTGACCATCGCCGGCTCCCCCGAGCGCGTCACCGAATGGCTCGGCGAGCCGGTGGAACGCCCGTTGGAAGACGTGGCCGTGGACTGGGTGGCCCCACACGGCACCCCGGGCATCCTCGCCGTCACGTTCGAGACCGCCACTGGCCCCGTCACGATCTGACCGCACCACAGCTTCGGCCGCCATCAGCGGGTGACAACGGCGTCACCCACCGATGGCGGCCGAATTCTCTTTAAGCCAAATTCCCTTCAACCGCGCTGAATCAGCCCAGGCCCACGGCACGGCCGAAGAGGCTAAAGCCGACGAAGGCCACCGTGTCCAGCAGGGCATGGGCGACGACCAGCGGCATGACCCGGCGCGTCCGGGTGTACAGCCAGGCGAAGACGATCCCCATCACCACGTTTCCGATGAAGGGCCCAAACCCCTGGTACAGGTGGTAGGTGCCGCGGAGCAGGGCGCTGACGGCAATGGCAGCCGGCACGCTCCAGCCGAATTTTCCGAACCGGTCCAGCAGGTAACCCACCACGATGACCTCCTCCACTACCCCGTGGCGGACGGCGGACAGGACCAGTACCGGGACCGTCCACCAGTAAGCGTCCAGGGCGCTGGGGACGATGGCGGTGGTGATACCAAGTGCCCGGCCGGCCGCGTAGAGGCCCAGCGAAGGCACCCCGATCAGGGCGGCCAGCCCCAGTCCGTGCAGGATGTCCCGGCCGGGGCGGGCCAGGTCGAAGCCCAGTTTCCGGAAGGCTGACCCGCTCTGGGCAGGATCCCCGGTGCCTGCCTGCCGCTGGCCCGTGAGGAAGTAGATCACCAGCAGCACCGGGACCAGGGCAAAGATAATGTCCAGCAGCTGGTAGGCCAGGTCGAAGTACTCGCGGCTGCTCTGGGAGCGGTTCAGCGTGGACGTGCCTTGTGCCAGCGGCGCGCGGGACATCTTGTCCAGGAGCTGCACCACGGAGTACACCGCCGACTGGCCCAGGGACAGGCCCAGGACGATGAGGACTTCGAATGTGAGGCGTCGCCGCGATGAGACCAGCATGTCAGGCAGGCGCCACGATCACTTGAGTGCCACTGGCTTCGAAGGCGGCCTTGTCACGCGCGGAGATCCCGGCGTCGGTGATGAGCCTGGTGAAGTTGTAGCCGTGCATGGTGGCGAAGGCGCGGACCCCCACCTTGGAGGAATCGGCCAGGACGTAGGACACGCGGGCCCGGCTGGCCAGGAGGGTGTTGACGGAAGCTTCCCCTTCGCCGGTGTTGGTGGGCCCCACCTCGGGATCGATGCCGTTGACGCCGATGAAGGCGATGTCCAACACCACTTTCTGCATGATGATGTCCGTATAGGGGCCCACCAGTTCGTAGGAACGGGGGTTGAGGATGCCGCCGGTCACCATGACCTTGATGTTGGGCCGGACGGCCAGCTGCCCGGCGATATTGATGGCGTTGGTGACCACGGTGAGGGTGGGCTGGTTGGACGGCGCGTTCAGGTCCTCGCGCGTGGCCAGGATCTGCGCCAGCACCGTGCTGGTGGTGCCGCCGCACAGTCCGATGACGGCACCGGGGGTAATCAGCGCGGACGCGGCCTGGGCGATCTGCTGCTTGGCCTCTGCGTGGTCGTCCCGGTTGTACCGGCCGGGAAGGTCATAGGCCAGGGCACCGGTGGTCGCCCCTCCCCGCGTGCGGGTGAGCAGCCGGCGCTTGGCCAGGCTGTCCAGGTCCCGCCGGGCGGTGGCGGGCGAGACGTTCAACGTGTTGACGATCTCCTCGACTTCCACCTGGCCTGTCCGGGCCAACAGGTCCAGGATCGCCGTGAGTCGGTCGGTTCGGGTCATGCGGCCTCCGGGGATTGCAGTCTGGGGGCCGGCTGCTACGCCACCCGTACGCCGGCCCGCCACACAGCGTACGTCAGCGGCATGCCCGGACGGTAGGCGAGGTGCGTGGCGGAGGGAGCGTTGAGCAGGTGAAGGTCCGCGCGGTGTCCGACGGCGATGGAGCCCACCGCGCGTTCGCCGTCGGCGTCCTTTCCGGCCTCCCGATGGAGGGCGAGCGCGCCCCCGTAGGTCGCGGCCCGGACGGCCTCGTGAACGCTCAGCCGCATCTGCAGGACTGCCGTAGTGACGCAGAAGGACATGGAACTGGTGTACGAGGTGCCGGGGTTGCAGTTGGAAGCCAGCGCCACCTGGACGCCGGCGTCCAACAGGGTGCGGGCGGGAGCCAGCGGCTGGCGGGTGGAGAGGTCGCATGCCGGAAGGCACGTGGCCACGGTGCCGCGGTTTCCGGTGCCCGCGGCGGCATCCCAGCCGGTCCAGGTATCCGCGAGCGCGGCAACGTCCCGCTCCGACAGGTAGTTGACGTGGTCCACGCTGGCCGCTCCCACTTCCACCGCAAGCTGCACGCCCGGGCCTTCGCCCAACTGGTTGCCGTGCACCCGCAGTCCCAGTCCGGCGTCGCGGCACGCCAGCAGGACCCTGCGGGACTGCTCGGCGGTGAAGGCCCCTTCCTCGCAAAACACGTCCGCCCACTTCACATAGGGGCGGACGGCGTCCAGCATGGGGCCGCACACCAGGTCCGTGTACGCCTCCGGGTCCTGGCCCGCCGGGACCAGGTGCGCGCCGAGGAAAGTCACTTCGTCCGCGACGGTGGACGCGATGCGGGCGCTGCGGGCCTCGTGCTCCACGTCGAGGCCGTAACCGGTCTTGGTTTCCAGGTAGGTGGTGCCCTGGGATGCCGCTTCCGCCACCCGCCCCACGGCCAGCCGGGTCAGGTCGAAGTCGGAGGCCTCCCGGGTGGCCCCCATGGTGACGCCAATGCCGCCGGCGGAGTAGGACTCCCCCGCCATGCGTGCCTCGAACTCCGCGGTACGGTCCCCGGCGAATACCAGGTGGCTGTGCGAATCCACCCAGCCGGGCAGCAGGGCCCGGCCTCCGGCGTCCACGGACTCATCGGCGGCCGGGGCGTCTCCCGCAGAACCGATCCAGGCGATCCGCTCCCCTTCCACCACCACGGCCGCTCTCTTCAGGACCCGGTGCTCCAGGTCCTGGGTCATCAGCTCGGCAATGTTCGTGATCAGGGTGCTCATGCAACCATTCTTCAGCGCCGGATGGACCAGCGCGTGGCTGCCACCGCCTGCGTTGTCCGGGATTCCGGACTGCCTCCAGCCGCCTGGCCGGCCAGGATTTGCGCCGCGGCGAGTTCGGCCAGGGCCGAGGAGGTCTGGAAGCCGTAGCCGCCCTGGCCCGCCAGCCAGTAGAAGCCCGGCGCTTCGGCATCGAACCCGGCTACCGGAATGCCGTCCGCAGCCTCGGTCCGCAGCCCGGTCCAGGATCTCCGCACGGCCGTGATTCCCAGCGTGGTCACCGTGTTCAGCAGTTCCACCAGCCGTTCGACGTCGTCCGGGCGCGGCCGTGCATCCTCCGGGCCGCTGGGCACGCTTTCGGACGGTGAAATCAGCACATCCCGTCCTTCAGCGCGGAAATAGAAGGTACGGTCGGCGGCCGCCACCATCGGCGCGGACTCCGGCAGGGGACGGTCGACGGCGGCAATCGCCGCGGTGCGCCGGTACGGCTGGAAGCCGAGCTTCTCCACGCCGCTGAGCACGGCGAGTTCATCTGCCCATGCCCCGGCGGCATTGACCAGCACTCCGGCCTGGAACGCCTCGGTCCCTGCCCCCGCCTGCCAGCCGGAGCCAAGCCGCTGGGCCGAATGCACCCTGGCGCCGGTGATGATGTCCGCACCGGCGGCAAGGGCGCGCTGGCGGTGGTCCGCCAGGAGCAGCGGCGCGTTGCACGCGAAGGATCCGGTGTCCAGCCCGGCGGCCTGGAAGGAATCCGGAACCAGCGCAGGGCACAGTTCAAGCGCATGCTCCGCCGTAATGGGCTTCATGTGTCCGCTGGCTTGTGCCGCCACGGCAGCCTCCGAGCCCACCAGCATGAAGCTGCGGGGTGTGAGGACCGGTTCGCGGAGCGCGGAGTCGCGCTCGGCCATGAGCTCAAGCGTCCGCATGGTCAGCTCCTGGACTACCGGCGGCCCATAGCTGGGTATCAGCTGGCGGGCGGAGCGGGAGGACGTGTGGTACGCCAGCTCCTGCTCCGCCTCCACGAGTGCCACACTGCAATGGCCGGCAAGCCGGGAGGCCAGGGACAGCCCGGCGATACCGCCGCCCACGATCAGGACATCGTACTGTGCGCTCATGGGTCCATGATGGCAGAGTACGGGCCTCGTGGCCGCGGTCTAGGCCGCCACCTCCGCGCGGCTGGCCATGAAGGCGCGGACGCACGCTTCGACGTCGCCGGCAGAATGCGCTGCGGAGAGCTGGACCCGGATCCTGGCCGCTCCCCTGGGGACCACCGGGAAGCTGAAGGCTGTCACGAAGACGCCGTACTCGAGCATGCGGTCCGCCACCTTGGCCGCCTGGACGGCGTCGCCGAACATGACCGGGACGATGGCGTGCTCTCCCGGCAGCAGGTCGAAGCCTTCCTGTGACATCCGGCGGCGGAAGAGTTCCGCGTTCTGGAACAGGCGGCTCCGCAGGTCCGCCGAATTTTCCACCAGGTCCAGGGCCTTGATGGTGGCGGCTACGATGGCGGGCGCGAGCGAGTTGGAGAACAGGTAAGGGCGCGCCTTTTGCCGGAGCATGGACACTACCTCGGCCCGGCCGGACACATACCCGCCGGAGGCACCGCCCAGAGCCTTCCCGAAAGTTCCGGTGTAGATGTCCACGCGGTCCGAAACGCCCGCGTGTTCCGGCGTTCCGGCGCCGGTCTCGCCCATGAAGCCCACGGCGTGCGAGTCGTCCACCATGACCAGCGCGTCGTACTTCTCGGCAAGGTCGCAGATGGCCTCCAGCGGAGCAAGGTAGCCGTCCATGGAGAACACGCCGTCCGTCACGACGATCCGGCGGCGTGCGCCCGCGGACTCGATGAGTTTCGCTTCAAGGTCCGCCATGTCCTGGTTGGCGTAGCGGTAGCGCTGCGCCTTGCAGAGCCGGATGCCGTCAATGATGGAGGCGTGGTTCAGGGCGTCCGAGATCACTGCATCTTCGGCGCCCAGCAGGGACTCGAACACACCGCCGTTGGCGTCGAAGCAACTGGAGAACAGGATGGTGTCCTCGGTGCCCAGGAAGCGCGAAACCCGGGCCTCGAGCTCGAGGTGAAGGTCCTGGGTGCCGCAGATGAAGCGCACGCTGGCCATGCCAAAGCCGCGCTGGTCCATGGCGTCCTTCGCGGCGTCAATGATGTCCGGGTGGTCCGCCAGCCCGAGGTAGTTGTTGGCGCAGAAGTTGAGCACGTCCGCGCCCGGCCGGCCGGGCTGCCCGGCGGTGATGTGGCTGGACTGGGGCGAACTGATGCTGCGTTCGGCCTTGAACAGCCCGGCAGCGCGGATGTCGTCCAGTTCGGCGCGCAGTTGGTCCTTGATTGAGGTGTACATGGCGTTTCCTTAGAGTTTGGTCCAGTCGAGGACGACCTTGCCGCCGGTCCCGCTGCGGGCAATGTCGAAGCCTTTTTCCCATTCCGCGGCAGGCAGGACATCGGTCACCACCGCTGAAATCCCGGCATGGAGCACAGGGTTGGAGGAAAGCATGGCGCTCATGGCATACCAGGTCTCATACATCTCGCGGCCATAAATACCCTTCAGCGTCAGCATGTGGGTGACCACCTTGGCCCAGTCGATGGTGATGTCCTGGCTGGGCAGGCCCAGCATGGCGATGCGGCCACCGTGGTTCATGTTGTCAATCATCTCCGGCAGGGCGGACGGGTGCCCGGACATTTCCATGCCGATATCGAACCCTTCCCGCAGGCAGAGCTCCTGCTGGGCTTCGCGGATGCGGGTGGTGGAGACATCGATGGCAAGGTCGGCGCCCAGGCGGCGCGCCAGCTCCAGCCGCGGCCCGGAGACGTCCGTGATGGCGATTTTGCGGGCGCCGGCGTGCCGGGCCACGGCGATGGCCATCAGCCCGATGGGACCGGCGCCGGTGATCAGGACATCCTCGCCCACCAGCGGGAAGCTCAGGGCAGTGTGGACAGCATTGCCGAAGGGATCGAAGATGGCACCGAGTTCAGGCGTGACGGAAGGGTCATGGTGCACCCAGACGTTCGTCTCGGGAATAACAACGTATTCGGCAAAGGCGCCGTCCCGCTGCACGCCCACGCTGACGGTGTGGATGCACATCTGCCGCCTGCCGGCCCGGCAGTTGCGGCAGATCCCGCATACCACGTGGCCTTCGCCGGAGACGCGGTCGCCCACCTTGACGTCCCGGACGCCCGCGCCGGTTTCCACCACTTCGCCATAAAATTCATGGCCGGGAATCAGCGGCGCCTCGATGATGCCCTGCGCCCAGGCGTCCCAGGACTGGATGTGCAGGTCCGTTCCACAGATGCCGGTGGTCATGACGCGGATCCTGACGTCCGCCGGGCCGGTGACGGGGTCCGGCCGGTCCACCAGCTCAAATCCGGCTTGCGGGCCGGCCTTGTACAAAGCCCTCATCGGCTTCCTTACTCTTCGTCCATACGCTTGGGCAGGGTGCTGCCCTCCCCATTACAGCCGGGAAGAAGCTTTAGAACAACAGCAAATATCTCAATCGACGATGTAGCACTTCCTAATGTTTAGACTGATGCGATGGAAATACACCAGCTGGAAATCCTGCGCGAACTTGGCGCCTTGGGCAGCGTGAAGGCGGTGGCGGACACGCTCATGGTGACGCCCTCGGCCGTGTCGCAGCAGCTTGCCCTGCTCCAGCGCTCCGTGGAGGTCCCGCTGACGCGCAGGGAAGGCCGCAACCTGGTGCTGACGGAGGCCGGCCAGGTGCTCGCGGACGCCGGGGCGGCGGTGGTCAGCGCCATGGCCGACGCCCGGAGCGCGATCGGCAGCTACCACGGCTCCGAGGCGGCGCGCGTCACCCTGTCCGGGTTCCACAGCGCCGGGCAGGCACTGTTCGCGCCGCTGGCCAAGGCGCTGGACGGACCCGGGCGGCCGAAGATCGAACTCTCCGACGAGGATGTGGCCCAGAATGACTTTCCCGCGCTCACCGCCCGGTACGATCTGGTCCTGGCCCACCGGATGGACCACAGCCCGCGGTGGCCGGGCGAACGGGTTACCGTCATTCCACTGGCACACGAACCGCTGGATGTGGCCCTGCCCGCCGGTCATCGGCTGGCGCAGCAGGAGTCGGTGTCCGTGGCCGATGTGGTGGATGAAGCCTGGGTGACCAGCCACGCCGGCTACTCCCCCGCGGACGTCCTCTCCGCCGTCGCAGCGGTGTCCAGCCGGGAGCTGAGGATCGTGCACCGGATCAACGACTATTCCACGGTGGCCGCACTGGTGGCAGCCGGCGGCGTGGCCGGCCTGCTGCCGAGGTACACGGCGGGGCCGGTCCTCAACCCGGCCGTCATCCTGCGTCCCCTCCAAGGCATCAGCACGCGGCGCCGGATAGACCTCCTGGCCCGGCCCGAAAACCTGAAGCGACGCGCGGTCATGGTGGTCTGCGAGACGCTGCAGGACATCATGGCCGGCCTGGTGGAGCCGGATTAACGTCCTCCGCCCCGAACATTTCCGGCGCCGGGGGCAATCCGCGTCGCCGTCACCCGGTCCCCCTCCTTGACGCCGAAAACGCGGACCCAGTCCCCGACGGCAATGTCCGGGACGGTGCCGGTCCGCGGCCCGGCCGGCTTGTCGTCGTCGTCCGCTGCAGGCGACCGGTGGCCGAAGGCCGCAGGGTGCCCGCTGATCCTGGTGTCGGCGTCCACAGCGTAAGCCTGTGAGTAGCCGTCTTCGCTCCGGACGGTAACCGAGGTGCCGCTGACCGCTTCCACGGTTCCGCGCTGGACCAGGACGGTCCGGAAGCTGCCGTCCGCGTCCTTGACCACACTCTCGCTGTGCTGGAGCCTGCCGCCGCGGGCATGGTCGGCCTGGTCTTGTTTGTCAGGCCCGTGCTGTTTGTGGGCCCGGTGCTGCTTGCCGCCTTTGTCCTGCCGGTACTGGCTGTCCTGGTGGCCCGGCGGAGAACCGGCACGGCCCGACGGATCGTGAGAGGGCGAAGGGGCCGGTGCGGTGGAGGACGGCGACGGGGAGGGGCCGTCGGCGGGCCAGGCCAGTGCCGCGCCCGTACCCGCGAGCGTGAGGGCAACAGCGCCGGCGAGTACCAGTCTCCGCGCCCTTCCCCGGTCCTTGAACGGCACGGCCGCCCCCCTCCACGTAGCTGGCCGGGACCGCAGCCGCGGCCCCGTGGGGTCCAGTGTAGGGCTGAGGGGCGCCACTGCACACGAGTACTTTTTGCAGCGCCAACCTGAGTACTTGAAGCGTGAACCGGGTAGCGCCCAGCGTCGGTTTGGGCGATCAGAACGACACTTTGCGCTACCCGGCGGGGCGGGAACAGCTAGGCGGAGACGCCCAGCCTTTCGAGGATGAGCTCGCGGACGCGGCCGGCATCGGCCTGGCCGCGGGTGGCCTTCATGACCCCGCCCACGATGGCGCCGATGGCCTGGACCTTGCCGCCGCGGATCTTATCGGCGACGTCCGGCTGCGCCGCAAGGGCGGCGTCGATGGCCTCCAGGAGGGGGCCGTCGTCGGACACCACGGCCAGGCCGCGCTTCTCCACGATTTCCGCGGGAGTGCCCTCCCCGGCGAGGACGCCGTCCAGCACCTGCGACGCCATCTTGTTGTTGATCTTGCCGTCCTCCACCATGCGGCTGAGCTCCACGATGGTGGCAGGCTGGACGCCCAGCTGGCCTGGGTCCACGTCGGCGGCCTTGGCACGGCCCACGATCTCGCCCATCCACCATTTGCGCGCCACAGACGCGCTGGCGCCGGCGGCGATGGTCTCCTCGATCTCGTCCAGGACGCCGGCGTTCACCACATCGCGGAACTCCAGGTCCGAGTAGCCCCAGTCCGACTTCAGCCGCTTGCGGCGCTCGGCCGGCGGCTCGGGCAGGGTGGCGCGCAGTTCCTCGACCCATTCACGCGACGCCACCACGGGGACCAGGTCCGGCTCGGGGAAGTAGCGGTAGTCGTCGGCGTCGGACTTGGGCCGGCCCGAGGTGGTGGTGCGGGTGTCCTCGTGCCAGTGGCGGGTTTCCTGCACCACCGGGTTGCCGGCGTCCAGGACGGCGGCATGGCGCTGGATTTCGTAGCGGACGGCGTGTTCGACGGCGCGCAGCGAGTTGACGTTCTTCGTTTCGGACCTGATGCCGAACCGTTCCCGCCCGTGCGGGCGGAGGGAAACGTTGGCGTCGCAGCGTACGTTGCCGCGTTCCATCCGGGCATCCGAGACGCCCAGGTTCTTCACGATTTCGCGGATGGCCGCCACGTACGCCTTGGCAAGTTCCGGGGCGCGGGAGCCGGCGCCCTCGATGGGCTTGGTGACGATTTCGACCAGCGGCACGCCGGCGCGGTTGTAGTCCACCAAGGAGAAGTCGGCGCCGTGGATGCGGCCCGTGGCACCGCCCATGTGGGTCAGCTTGCCGGCGTCCTCCTCCATGTGGGCGCGCTCGATCTCCACACGGAACACCGTGCCGTCCCCGAGTTCGACATCCAGGTAGCCGTCATACGCGATGGGTTCGTCGTACTGGGAGGTCTGGAAGTTCTTGGGGGTGTCCGGGTAGAAGTAGTTCTTCCGGGCGAAGCGGCAGCTCTCTGCGATCTTGCAGTTCAGCGCCAGGCCGATCTTGATCGAGGACTCTACGGCCGTCCGGTTCACCACGGGCAGGACACCCGGCATGCCGAGGTCCACCTCGTTGACGTTGGTGTTGGGCTCGTCGCCGAAGACGTTGGGCGCGGAGGAGAACATCTTGGTCCGGGTGTTGAGCTCCACGTGGACCTCAAAGCCCAGGACGGGGTCGTACTTCTCCATGGCCTCTTCGAAGCTCAGGATTTCGTCAGTGCTCATTATTTTGCCTCCTGGGTTTCGAGGGCCGGAGAGCCCGCAAGTTCGGGGGCCTGGGCCAGCAGCGGGCCGCCCCACTTGTCCTCAAGCAGCGATTCGAGCACGGCGCCCACGCGGTACAGCCGGGCATCCTCGCGGGCCGGGGCCAGCAGCTGAATACCGACGGGCAGCCCGTCCTCGTCCGCCAGGCCGCCGGGCAGGGAGAGTCCCGGAACACCGGCCAGGTTTGCGGGGATGGTGGCCACGTCGTTGAGGTACATGGCCAGCGGATCGTCCAGCTTTTCGCCCAGGCGGAACGCCGTGGTGGGCGCCGTGGGGGAAATCAGGACGTCGGCCACCGTGAAGGCGGCGTCGAAGTCGCGCTGGACAAGGGTGCGGACCTTCTGCGCGGAGCCGTAGTAGGCGTCGTAGTAGCCCGCGCTCAGGGCGTAGGTGCCCAGGATGATGCGGCGCTTGACCTCGTCGCCGAAGCCTGCAGCACGGGTTGCGCCCATGACGCGTTCGATCGTCATGGGACCGTCTTCGGGCAGGACGCGCAGGCCGTAGCGGACGCCGTCGAACTTCGCGAGGTTGGAGGAGGCCTCGGACGGCATGATGAGGTAGTAGGCACCCAGGGCGTACTGGAAGTTGGGGCAGGACACCTCGACGATTTCCGCTCCCGCGTCCTTCAACAGTGCCAGGGCTTCCTTGAACCGGTTTTCCACGCCGGCCTGGTAGCCCTCGCCGTGCAGCTCCTTGATGATGCCCACCCGCAGGCCCTCGACGTTGCCGGTTTTCGCCGCGGCTACGAGGTCCGCCAGCGGTTCAGGCAGGGAGGTGGAGTCGCGGGGGTCGTGTCCGCCGATTACCTGGTGGAGCAAAGCGGAGTCCAGGACGGTGCGGGTGACAGGGCCGATCTGGTCCAGCGAGGATGCCATGGCGATGGCTCCGTAGCGGGAGATGCTGCCGTAGGTGGGCTTCACGCCCACGGTGCCGGTGACCGCACCGGGCTGGCGGATGGAGCCGCCGGTGTCCGTGCCCAGCGCCAGGGGGGCCTCGAAAGCAGCGACGGCGGCAGCGGACCCGCCGCCGGAGCCGCCGGGGATGCGGTCCAGGTCCCACGGGTTGCGGGTGGGGCCGTACGCGGAGTGCTCGGTGGAGGAGCCCATGGCGAACTCGTCCAGGTTGGTCTTGCCCAGGATGGGCATCTTCGCGGCGCGCAGGCGCTCCACCACGGTGGCGTCGTAGGGGCTGTGCCAGCCTTCGAGGATCTTCGAGCCGGCGGTGGTGGGCTGGCCCACGGTGACGATCAGGTCCTTGACGGCGATGGGGACGCCCGCCAGGACGTGCAGGGCCTCCGCTTCGGCCCCTCCCGCGGCGCGGATGGCATCCACTTCGGCGGCGACGGCAAGCGCTTCTTCGGCGTTGACGTGCAGGAACGCGTTGACGCCGCGTTCGCCGCCGTCCACGGCCGCGATACGGTCCAGGCAGGCCTGCGTGATGGCCACGGAGGTGACCTCGCCGGCGGCGAGCTTTGCGGCCAGTTCCGCGGCCGAAAGCCGGATCAGGGCGGAGCCGGCGGTGTTCAGTTCAGTCATGGTTATGCCTCATCCAGGATTGCCGGGACCTTGAAACGGTTGTCTTCGGAATCCGGCGCGCCGGAAAGTGCCTGTTCGGCCGTGAAGGTGTGGCCCACAACGTCCGCGCGGAACACATTGGTCAGCGGGATGGGGTGGGACGTTGCCGGGACGTCGTCCCCGGCGGCCTGACTGACGGACTTCACCGAATCCACGATGACGGCGAGTTCCCCCGCCATCCTGTCCAGCTCTTGGTCACTCATCTCGATGTGAGCGAGCCGCGCGAGATGCGCAACATCGTCACGGTTGATCGCAGCCATGGATCTCCCCTGCAAAGTACGAATTGTTTTCCGATCCAGTCTAGTGGGGAAACGGCGGCGCCCGCCGGACCACCCCCGGCGGGCGCCGGTACCGGACCGTTGCGGCTAGGAGCCGCTCTTCCGGGCCACCAGCTCGATCTCCACCAGCATCTTCGGGTCCAGGAACGGCAGGACGTGCACCAGTGACAGCGTGGGCCGGATGTCGCCGAAAACCTCGCCGTGGGCGCGGCCGGCGTCCTCCCATTTCCTGATGTCCGTCAGGTACAGCTTGGACTGGACCACGTCTTCGAAGCTGAAGCCGGCGTCGGCCAGGACTTTGCCGAGCTTTTCCAGGATGTACTGGGTCTGGGAGTAGAAGTCCTCGCCTACGATCCCGTCATCACCGCTTGCCGCGGTGGCTGAGATGTACAGGGTGTTGTCCACCTGGACGGCCCGGGAGTAGCCGAGGGTCTGTTCCCAGACAGAGCCGGTGCCGAAGGTTTTGCGCATGGTGGAGCCTTTCAATACTGGACTGGGTCGGCACCACTTTAGGGCTGGTGCACGTCCAGCCGGTAAACCAGCAGCTTTATGTCGGTCCCGGGGACCAGCCAGTCACGCTCCGGGACCCGGCGGAAGCCGGTCGCCTGGTAGAGCCCGTGCGCGCTGAGCCAGCTTTCGCCCGTGGTCAGTGCCACGGCGCGGATCCCCGGAAGCGCCCGGGCGTGCGCGATGATCGCTTCCAGCAGGGCACGTCCGGCGCCGCTGCGCTGCACGGCGGGGTCCACCACCAGCATGCGGAACTCAAGTTCGTCCTGCAGCGCGATGTCCGCATAAGGCTCTCCGGCCACAGCCAGCGTCACAGACCCCACGACGGCGCCGTCACGTTCGGCAACCCAGATGGTGGCCTCGCCGGCGCGCAGGGCCACGTCCTGGATCCTGCGCATGTACGGATGGTCCGCGTCATCGAAGTACCCCGCAGCGAGGTAGGCGTCGCGCGTGATGCGGGCGACGTCGTCGTAATCTGCCTCGACGGCGGGACGGATGGTTATCTGCGGCTGCACCCGTCAATGGTAGTGGCGGGTGCGGCCCCAGAGGCGCCGGAGGGCATTTTCCGTGACTGAACTATCACTCCGGTGCCGGGTCAGAGCGGAAACCTGCCCGAAAGCTCCAGCCCCGCGGCGCATGTCCAGGCATCCAGTCGTTCCTGGTCCGACGGACCGCCGTCCAGCGGGCTGGCCAGCCGCGGCCGGCGTACCCAGCAGCCGGCCTCCTCTGCGATCAGGGCACCGGCGGCGAAGTCGTGTTCATTGAGTCCCCGCTCGCCGTAGGCGTCGTGCGTGCCGTCCGCCACCATGCACAGGTCGAGGGCAGCCGAGCCCAGCCGACGGACGTCCGCAAAGCCCTCCGCCAGCCCGGCGAATGCCGCCGCCTGCTGCGACCGGACGGCCGGATCGTAGCTGAAACCGGTTGCCAGGATCTGCCCGGTCCGCCCGGGCACCGGGCCCTCCAGCCGGGCCAGCCGCCCGCCCTCCTCAAGCCACGCCCCCTGGCCGCGCACCGCGTGGTAGATCCGGCCAAGGGCGGGGGCATGGACGACGCCGGCCAGCCACGTCCCGTCCGGACCGGCCACTGCCACCGAGGTGGCGTAGTAGACGATATTGCGGATGAAGTTGGTGGTCCCATCCAACGGGTCGATGGACCAGCGGTAGCCGCTGGGTTCAGCCGGGCGCGTGGTGCCGTGCTCTTCCCCGGTGATGGTGTCGCCTGGACGGGCCGCGGTGATGACGCCCCGGACGGCGTCCTCAGCGGCGACGTCGAAGGCCGTCACCCAGTCTCCTGCCGCGCCCTTGTTGCTGGCGGCCAGGGCGTCGGCGGTGCGCCCGGCGAGGACTTCGGCGCCTGCTGACGCGGCTGCCCTGGCCACGGCCAGGAGTTCGGCCGGGGCGGTCATGCCTGACCCTCCGCGGTGACGGCCGCTTCTTCCGGCGCATCCGGATCCGGGATGTCGCCGGCCGGGTCCCCCAGCGCTGCCGGTCCGCCGTCGAGCAGTTTCCGGAAGCCGTCCTCATCCAGGACGGGAATGCCCAGCTGCTCGGCCTTGTCCAGCTTAGTGCCTGCGCTTTCGCCGGCCACCAGGTAGTCGGTCTTCTTCGAGACCGAGCCCGCTGCCTTGCCGCCGCGGACCAGGATGGCTTCCTTGGCCTCGTCCCGGCTGAAGTTGGGCAGGGAGCCGGTGACCACCACGGTCAGGCCTTCCAGGGTACGGGGCGTGGATTCGTCGCGCTCGTCGGCCATCCGCACACCGGCGGCTGCCCAGCGGTCCACGATCTCCCGGTGCCAGTCCTCGGCGAACCACTCCTTGAGTGCCGCGGCGATGGTGGGGCCAACGCCGTCCACGCCGGCCAGTTCCTCTTCCGAGGCCTGCCGGATGGCGTCCATGGTTCCGAATTCGGTGGCCAGTGCCCGCGAGGCGCGGGGGCCGACGTGCCGGATGGACAGCGCCACAAGCACCCGCCACAGCGGCTGGGACTTGGCCTTGTCCAGCTCCTTGAAGAGCTTCTGGGTGGTGGCCGTGGGCTTGGACGGAGATTTGGCCGTGCCTTTGCTGTAGAAGTACGGCACAAGTTCGAACTCCCCGGTGGGCACGCCCTTGCTCCGCTTTTCCCGCCGGATCCGGACCTCGGCGAGGGATTCGGGGGTGAGGTCGAAGAGGTTCGCCTCGGAGGTCAGCGGCGGCTGCTCAGGCTCAGCGGGCTGCGTCAGAGCGATCGCCGCCTCCCAGCCGAGCGCTTCGATGTCGAACGCCCCGCGGCCGGCAAGGTGGAACACCCGCTCGCGCAGCTGCGACGGGCAGGATCTGGCGTTGGGGCAGCGGATGTCCACGTCCCCCTCCTTGGCCGGCTTCAGCGGCGTGCCGCAGGAGGGGCACTCAGTGGGCATTACGAAATCGCGGACGGGCGGGTCCTGCTGCCCGCGGAGCGCCAGGACAGGACCCACGATTTCAGGGATGACGTCGCCGGCCTTGCGGAGGACCACGATATCGCCGATTTTCACGCCCTTGGCCTTGACCACGTCCTGGTTGTGGAGCGTGGCCATCTCCACGGTGGACCCCGCAACCTTGACCGGCTCCATGATGCCGTACGGGGTGACCCGGCCGGTGCGTCCCACGTTCACGGCGATGTCCAGCAGCCTGGTGTGGACTTCCTCGGGCGGGTACTTGTAGGCGACCGCCCAGCGCGGAACACGGCTCGTGTAGCCCAGGGCCCGCTGCGTGGCGAAGTTGTCCGCCTTGACCACGATGCCGTCGATTTCGTGGAGCAGCTTATGGCGCTGCTCACCGTACTTCCGGATGAACTCCAGCACCTGGTCCAGCCCGCCCAGGACCTCGAAGTAGGGGCTGACCGGCAGGCCCCATTCCTTCATCAGCGCATAGGTTTCGGACTGGCTCCTGGCCACCAGCCCCTCCCGGGCGCCGACGCCGTGGACGAACATCTTCAGCGGCCGCTTGGCTGTTTCCGCGGGGTCCTTCTGCCTCAGGGAGCCGGCAGCAGCGTTGCGCGGGTTCGCCAGCGGCGCCTTGCCCGCCTCGATGAGCGCCGCGTTGAACTCCGTGAACGCCCTGGACGGGATGAAGACCTCGCCGCGTACTTCCATCTCCGCAGGGAAGCCCGAACCCGTGAGCTGCTGCGGGATCTCCTTGATAGTGAGGACGTTGTGGGTGATGTCCTCACCGGTGGTGCCGTCTCCGCGGGTGGCTGCCCGGACGAGTTTGCCGTCACGGTACAGAAGGTTGACCGCAAGTCCGTCGATCTTCAGTTCGGTCAGCCAGGCGGTTGCGGATGCGCCGTCGCCCAGCCTGGCGATGTTGGCCTGCGCCTTGGCAAGCCAGGCTTCGAGCTCCTCGAGCGAGAAGACGTCCTCAAGGCTGTACATCCGCTGCAGGTGTTCCACCGCCGCAAAGGCCGTCGAGACTTCACCCCCCACTTCCTGGGTGGGCGAATCGTTGGCCACCAACCCGGGGTGCAGCGCCTCGATTTCCTCCAGGCGGCGGAAAAGAGCGTCAAACTCCGCGTCCGAGACAAGCGGGGCGTCTTCCTGGTAATACGCAAAGCGGTATTTGCGCACCAGGTCCACCAGGTTTTCGTACTCCTCACGGATCGCACCGGACGGCGTGGGCTCCTGGCCCTCCGGCGCTTCAATCCTGGTGGCGGTCAATTCTGCGGGGCCTGATCCTGTGCTCACAGACCTATCTTGCCTTACCCGCGCAGGGCCCGCTTAGTGCGCCCGTACCCGGTTCCTGCCGTACCAGGCGAAGGCGGCAGCACTGATTCCCACCAACATGCCGCCGGCGGTGATGTTCAGCGGGTCAGGTCCCCCGGGGCCGCCGGAACGGGAAACAGCGGCGGTCTGTGTGGGCCGGTCGGACCTGGTGTAGGGGGTGTCCCAGTTCGGACCCGTCGACGCAGCCGCCGTGGCCGGAGCCGGGGCCGCGGATGTGGCAGTCTTCGACGGCGCTGCCGTGGCCGGAGGCGCCGCGGGATCGGTTGCGGGCGCGGGAGCGGGTTCCACGACGGGATCCCCCGGGGCCGGTGCTTCCGGCGGTGAGGTCTGTTCGGGTGCCGGCGGGCCGGCCGTTTCCTTGTTCTTGCCGCGTCCCTCGCCGGGACGGGATTCCGTTCCCAGGCAGGAGTCGCCGCAGTCCGGGGACGTGGTGGCGTCCGGCGAATCCGCCGCCGCTGCACCGCCTGCCGAGAGGCTCACCGAGAGCGCCAGGACGGCAGCCGAGGCCGAGGCGGACATAGCGCGGAGTGCCGGATGGGAGGGGGTCATTGCTACCTTTCGATGCGCGCAGTCCCCCCGCCCGCGGCTTTCTGGTCCAACCGGTAGTCTGCTATACCAGCCGGAGGGCCGCAAATCAGGTAACGGCAGCTGCCAGGGCGTCCACGACAATCACGGTGACATTGTCCCGGCCCCCGTGGTCCAGTGCCGCGTGGATCAATTCCATCGCGGCTTCCTGCGGATCGGCCACCGTTTGGAGGATTCGGGCGATGGTCCGGTCCGCCAATTCGCCCGTCAGTCCGTCCGAACAGACCAATATGCGGTCGCCGGCTTCCGCGGGTACCAGCCAAAAATCGGCCTCGTTGTCCTCCCCGGTTCCCAGGGCCCGGGTGACCACGTGCCGCTGCGGGTGGACAGCGGCCTCTTCAGCGCTGATCTCACCGTCATCAACCAGCTCCTGGACCAATGAGTGGTCCACACTGAGCTGTTCCAGCCGCCCGTGGCTAAGCCGGTACGTGCGGGAATCGCCAACGTTCATGACCAGCCAGTAGGGCAGGCCGAGATGCTCCACCAGGACCGCCCCGGAGAGCGTGGTTCCGGCGCGCGACCCTGTGGCGCGGCGAATTTCCGCGTCTGCCCGGAGCAGGTGGTCCTGGAGGGCGGCGGCCGTGAGGCTCCGCTCCCCCGTTTCGACCTGCGGAATGGCCTCAAGGGCACGCACGCACAGGCCGCTGGCCACTTCCCCTGCCTCGTGGCCACCCATGCCGTCAGCCACCGCGAAGACAGGTTCCTGGGCGAGGTACGCGTCCTCGTTCAACGCCCGGCGGTGTCCCCGGTCGGTACCGTGCCCGCAGGCGAGGGTGAGGCCGGTGCGGGCGGTAGTCCCTGCGGCCTGGTGTGGTTGTTCTTTCATCTTCGTCATCACGTTAGGACAGGCACCCGGCCTAGTCCACCACCAGCCCCTTGCCCAGTCCGCGTGTCAGCTGCACCGGCCTGATCTCGCCGAAGCCGCGCACGTTCTCCGGCGGCCGCGGCTCCATGACGAAGCGCTCGTCGTGTTCCAGCGCGGCGGCGGTCATGGAGTCGATCAGCACCGTTCCTGGATCCGCCAGCGAGGTGAGGCGGGCGGCGAGGTTCACGGTGGGACCGTAAATGTCGCCGAGGCGGGACAGGATCCGGCCCCACACCATGGCCACCCGTGCTTCAGGCAGGATCTCGTCCTCAGTGAAGGCCTGCGCCAGCGCCAGGGAAATCTCTGCCCCGGCGGCCGGGGTTTCGGCGATGTAGAGGACTTCGTCACCCACCGTTTTAACCAGCCGGCCGCCGCCCACGGAGATGATCTCGGCGCACTTGTTCTCGAACCGCTGCACCAGCCGGGCCAGCGTCTTCTCGTTCATCCGCCGGGACAGGCTGGTGTAGGAGACCAGGTCCGCAAAGCCAACGGCGCGCGCCAGCGGCAGCGGGGCATCATCCTCGTCGCCTTCGCGGCCTTCCTCGCTGGCGCGGAGCCCGGCTTCGGCGCGCACGGCCAGCCTTTGGATGCCGGCATTGAGCTGCCGCCGCCAGGAGTAGACGAGCATCTCCTCCAAGGCATCAACCAGCGCGGGAAGTTCGTTGACCAGCCTCTTGCGGGCTATCGCGTCCGTCACGCCCTGTTCGTGGACCATGTCCTCCACCAGGGCTTCGATCTGCCACACCACCATCCGGTCCGTCATCTGGCCGATGGAGCGGGTGATCGAGATGGCCGCTTCTTCCGTCAGCTTCCCGGAGCGGACCAGGTCCACGACGGTGGAGAGGGCCGCCTGGTCGCGCTCGGTGAAGGCGACGTCGTCGTCACCGAAGTTGGGGAAGCCGAGGGCCCGCCACAGTTTCCGCGCTGACAGCAGGGAGAGGCCGGCACCGGCAGCGACTTCACGACGGCGGAGCTTGCGTTCACCGCCCAGCAGGCGGGACTCGAGGGCCTTTGCTGCCAGCCGCTCGGCGGACAGGGCTTCGGGCGCGGCGGCTTCGACGGGCTCCTCTGCGTGCTCACCGTTCATACCGTCCACCTTCTCCCGCTGCCCGCTGTCCGCCATTGCCTGTCCCGCCACTGCCTGTACCGTCACCCTCCGGCGCCCTGCTGCCCAATCCCTCCGCGCCTGTTCCGGATTCCCGCGGGTCCGCCGGGAGGTCCGCGATGGCGTCCAGGATGAAGTCCCGGAACCGCGCCGCCTCCGGCACGTCCGGGAGTGTCATAGTGCCCTGGTATCCGGTTTCCAAGGATATATTCCCGCTCCGGAGCAGACGCTGTACCAGCGTTTCATGGACGGTGAGGTTACGCACGGAGGCAAGGTTCACCTGGTTTTCCCGGCGCCCCACCACCCCTGAACGGGCCAGGAGGCGGCGGCTGGTGAGGATGTAGCGGGTCCCGTGCCAGCGGAGAAGCCGCGGCAGGCAGTAGCCCAGCCAGGCCGCCAGGACGGCGGCAGCGCAAGCTCCCAGCAGCCAGGGTGTCCAGCCCGGGCGGACGGCCGGCACGAGCCGGGCGGCCTCGCCGCGGACCACCCAGGCAGTGGCGAACGCGGCAAGGGCGGGAGCCAGCACGAAGACGACGGCGGCACCGGCAAGTTTCCGTGGCTGCGGACGGGTGGTGACAATTACCTGCTCGCCCGGAACCAGGTGTTTACGCATAGCCGCCCTGGCCGGAACTGTCCGGCGGTGTCCACGGCCGCAAATGGACCACGTCGCCGGCGGTGACCACATGTTCACGGCCGTCCCGGTCCACCACCAGCAGGGACCCGTACTCGTCCAGCCGCGTGGCGTGTCCGATGATTTCATGATCGCCGGGCAGCTGCGCGCGCACCTGCTTGCCCAGCGTGACCATGACCGACCCGACACGCTTGTGCAGCGAAGGTCCGCCGGCCAGCCCGGCCGCAGGGTCGCCGTCGGCATTGCAGAAACTTCGGTAAAGCGCGGCAAAGTGCGAGAGGTAGCTCTTAAGCAGCTCCGTGCGGTTCACGGTCTTCGGCGACTCCAGCGCCACGGACGTGGCCGTGGGCACCGGGAGGTCTTCCTCCCGTAGGGTCACATTCAAACCGGTGCCCAGCACCACGGGCACGGCCCCGTCCACCATGGGGGCCAGCTGGGCCAGGATGCCGGCGATTTTCCGGCCCCGGACCAGGACGTCGTTGGGCCATTTCAGTTCAGCGGGGATGCCTGCCGTTTCCAGCAGGGTTTCACGCAGCGCCACTGCGGCGATCAGGGACAGCCACGAGTAGGTGTCCGTGGGCAGCGGCCGGCCTTCCGCATTGACCGGGCGCAGGACAAAGGAGACGGAGACGGAACTCAGCGGCGGCGCTTCCCAATGCCGTTCCAGGCGCCCGCGTGCCGCCGTCTGGTACTCGGCCGTAAGGACGGACAGGTCCGTCCAGGTGGCGGGATCGGACGCGACGGCCCGCAGCAGGTCGGCGTTGGTGGAGCCGGTGGAGTCCACCACGTCCAGCCGCGGGATGCCGACGGCGGACAGGAAGCGCTGGTCCGCCAGGTCCGTCCGGTCCAGGGGGGTGCCGTGGGTGAGTGCGTCGTCCATGACTTGATCCTATCGACACGGACCGGCCGCGGCCTGCACGGAAACCGGCTGGCCCGGGGCCTTCCGCTGATGGCTTAGAG
The DNA here is from genome assembly GCF_044754925.1 of Pseudarthrobacter sp. NPDC092424. Classification (NCBI taxonomy): domain Bacteria; kingdom Bacillati; phylum Actinomycetota; class Actinomycetes; order Micrococcales; family Micrococcaceae; genus Pseudarthrobacter; species Pseudarthrobacter sp. NPDC092424. The sequence continues at coordinate 178,859 of NZ_JBIVQC010000004.1, forward strand.
GAAGATGTCCGGGACAAGCCGGTCTTCCGGCGCGCCCAGGCTGTAGGGACGGAAATCCTTCACTCCGGCCGCCCGGAGCACGTCCTCGTCCGTATAGAAATTTCCGCTCGGCGCCCGCCCTTCCCCGATCGTCCCGGTCAGGATGGCGTGGGCGGCGTCCGCCATGATGCGCGGCCCCCGGGCGGCCTTGACGATGGCTTCCCCGTGCGGCATGTTGCGGATCGCCGCGGTGTCGATCAGGGTGCACGGCCACAGGGAGTTAACGGCGATGCCGTCTTCGGCGAGTTCCTCGGCAAGGCCCAGGGTGGTCAGGCTCATGCCGTACTTCGCCATGGTGTAGGCGAGGTGACGGCCCGCCCAGGCGGGATCGAGGTTCAGCGGCGGCGAGAGCGTGAGGATGTGGCCGTGCGGGGACTGCCGCAGCGCCGGCAGCGCCAGCTTGGACAGCAGGAAGGTGCCGCGGACGTTGATGTCCTGCATGAGGTCGTACTTCTTCATGTCGATCGCGTCTGTTGTGGAAAGGTCGATCGCGGAAGCGTTGTTGATGACCGCGTCGATGCCGCCGAAGCGTTCCACGGCCGCCTCAACGGCGCGGGCCACGTCCCCGTCCCGCCGCACGTCGCCCACCAGCGGCAGCGCAGCGCCGCCGGCAGCGGTGATCTGTTCAGCAGCCGTATATACCGTGCCGGCCAGGCGCGGATGCGGCTCGCCGGTCTTGGCCATCAGGACGATGTTGGCGCCGTCCTGTGCCGCCCGTTCCGCGATTGCCAGGCCAATGCCGCGGCTTCCGCCGGAGATGAGAAGGGTCCTGCCCTGCAGGGATCCGGTGGCCCGGTAGGGGCCGCCGGCTGCCGTCAAAGCGTCGTTGCTCGAAGTCATGCCAACACTGTAACCCAACTAAGTTACTGGTGAGTAACATTACGTTGAGGCTGACGGCGCGGCAGAAAATTGTAGGTTCCCTACAGCTGCAGGCGCAGGAAGCGTCACTAGACTAGCCAGCAGGGTCCGTTTTTTGTGTGGAAGCTACTTAAAGTCCAGCACCGCGGTCCGCCAGCAAAGACAGCGCCACAGAACCAATCTGCTACAGAGCCGGAGATATTGATGAGCCACGATCTGACAACGACAGCGGGAAAGATTGCCGATTTCCGCGACCGCCAGGCCCGTGCAGAGCAGCCCTCCGGCCCCGAGGCCATCGAAAAACAGCACGCGCGCGGGAAGAACACCGCCCGGGAGCGCATCGGCCTGCTGCTGGATGAAGACTCGTTTGTTGAATTCGATGCCCTCGCCGTCCACCGGTCCGCCGCATTCGGCATGGAGAAGAAGAAGCCGCTGGGAGACGGCCTGGTCTCCGGCTACGGCACCGTGGACGGGCGCCTGGTCGCGGTCTACAGCCAGGACTTCTCCGTCTATGGCGGTTCGCTGAGCCAGGTCAACGGCGAAAAGATCGTCAAGGTCCAGGAATTCGCGCTCCGCAACGGCTGCCCCGTCGTCGGCATCCTGGACGGCGGCGGCGCCCGCATCCAGGAAGGCGTCGCCTCGCTGGCCATGTTCGCGGACATCTTCCGCAACAATGTGCACGCGTCCGGAGTGGTGCCGCAAATTTCGCTCATCATGGGCCCGTCAGCAGGCGGCGCCGCCTACTCACCCGCTCTGACCGACTACGTGGTGATGGTGGACAAGACCTCACACATGTTCATCACCGGTCCGGACGTCATCAAGACCGTCACCGGTGAAGACGTGGACATGGAAACCCTGGGCGGCGCCCGACAGCACAACGCCACCACCGGAACCTCCACCTACCTGGCCTCGGACGAAACGGACGCCATCGACTTCGTCCGCGAACTGCTGGACTTCCTGCCCTCCAACAACCTCGCCGAAGCACCGGTGCTGGAACACCACCAGGAGCTCGAAGTCGACGACGACGATCTGGCCCTGGACACGCTCATCCCGGACTCCGCGAACCAGCCGTACGACATGCGCACCGTGGTGGAGCAGATCGTGGACGACGGGCACTTCCTGGAGATGCAGGCGCTGTACGCACCAAACGTGATGATCGGCTATGGCCGCGTGGAAGGCCACACCGTAGGCATCGTCGCGAACCAGCCGCTGCAGTTCGCCGGCACCCTGGACATCGCCGCTTCGGAGAAAGCGGCCCGCTTTGTCCGCCACTGCGACGCATTCAACATCCCCATCATCACCCTGGTGGACGTGCCCGGCTTCCTGCCCGGCAAGGACCAGGAGTTCCAGGGCATCATCCGCCGCGGGGCCAAGCTGCTCTACGCGTACGCGGAAGCTACCGTCCCCAAGCTCACCGTCATCACGCGCAAGGCGTACGGCGGCGCGTACATCGTCATGGGCTCCAAGAAGCTCGGGGCGGACCTGAACCTGGCATGGCCGACGGCGCAGATCGGTGTGATGGGCGCCCAGGGCGCGGTGAACATCCTGTACCGCCGCGACATCGCCGCCGTGGCCGAGGCCGGGGGCGACGTCGAGGCCCGCCGCGCCGAAATGATCCGTCAGTACGAGGAAGAGCTCCTCAACCCCTACCAGGCAGCGCAGCTGGGATACGTGGATGCCGTCATCGCGCCTTCCGAGACCCGGGTGCAGATTATCCGCGGGCTCCGGGCCCTGCGGGACAAGCGCGCCAGCCTGCCCGCCAAGAAGCACGGGAACATTCCGCTGTGACGGATCCCAAGGAAAACCAGGCGTTCGAAGCCCAGGCAAACGGAGAGCAGGCGCCCGAAGCGCCGCTGCTTTCCGTAGTCAAGGGACAACCTACAGCCGAAGAGCTCGCGGCGCTGACCGCCGTCGTACTTTCCCTGGGCGGAAGCCAAAACGCCGGCGCCGTCCGTCCCGGCGTCCGCCACTGGGTGCGGCGGCAACAGCTGCGTCTGGCGCCCACCCCTGGACCGGGGGCTTGGAAGCGCAGCAGGGGCTGACGTTCGGCTAGTCTCGGGGTGTGACTACCGACGCTGCCCCGTCCCGCCGCCCGCGTACCCGGATTGACGCCGTCGCCGACGATTACACCGAGACCCTCCTCGCGCTGAACCCGACGTTTGCCACCACCCTGGGCATCCCGGGCCACGAAACCGAGTACCAGGATTTCTCCCCGGCCGGAATCGCCGGGTTTGCCGAGGCTGCCCGCGACGCATTGGCCCGGCTGGAGGGCCTGGAGCCCGAAGATGATGTGGACGCCGTCACCCTCGATGCGATGCAGGAGCGGCTCGGGCTGCAGCTGCTGATCCACGCCTCCGGCTGGGACTATGCGGAACTGAACAACATCGCTTCGCCTGCGCAGGATATCCGGGCCATTTTCGATCTCATGCCCACCGACACGGAAGAGCAGTGGGCGCACATCGCCGGCCGTGCCGGCAACGTTCCGGGAGCCATCGACGGTTATATCGAATCGCTGCGGGAAGCGCGCGACGCCGGCCGGGTTGCCGCCGCGCGCCAGGTCAGGATAGTGGCGGGGCAGGCTGCGAAGTACGCGGCGGAGGACGGCTTCTTCGCCCGGCTCGCCGCCGATGCGGCGACGGCAACCGGCCCCCTGGGCTCCGCCACGCAGAAAATGCTCGACGACGGCGCGGCAGCCGCCCGGGGCGCTTACGCCCGCCTTGCCGAATTCCTCGAGACGGAACTGCTGCCGTCCGCACCGGAGAAGGACGCGGTGGGCCGGGCCCGCTACGCCCTGGCTTCGCGGTCCTTCCTGGGCGCCACAGTGGACCTTGAAGAGACGTACGCGTGGGGCGTGGAGGAGCTGGACCGGCTCATCGCCCAGCAGGAGGAGGTGGCCGGCGTGATCAGGCCGGGCGCCACCATCGCGGAGGCAAAAGAGTTCCTGGACAACGACCCCGCCCGGCAGCTGCAGGGGACGGAGGCGCTCCGCGCGTGGATGCAGGCGTTGTCCGACAAGGCTGTAGCGGAGCTGGCCGGGGTGCACTTTGAGATCCCGGATGTGATGAAGAAGCTGGAATGCCGGATCGCTCCCACCGATGAGGGCGGCATTTATTACACCGGTCCCTCGGACGATTTCAGCCGGCCCGGCCGGATGTGGTGGTCCGTCCCGGCCGGGGACGATACCTTCACAACGTGGGCCGAGACCACCACCGTCTTCCACGAGGGCGTGCCCGGCCACCATCTCCAGGTGGCAACCGCGACCTATCGCCGCGAACTGCTCAACAAGTGGCGAAGGAACGTGTGCTGGACCTCCGGCCACGGCGAAGGCTGGGCCCTCTACGCCGAGAAACTGATGCAGGAACTCGGCTACCTGTCCGATCCCGGCGACCTCATGGGCATGCTGGATATGCAGCGCATGCGGGCGGCGCGCGTTGTCTTCGACATCGGGGTCCACCTTGAACTCGACATGCCTGCACGATGGGGCTCCGGGACCTGGACCGCGGTCAAGGGCTATGCCTTCCTGAAGGAGAACCTGCCCATCAGTGAGGGCCAGCTTGACTTCGAGTTCGCCCGGTACCTTGGCTGGCCCGGACAGGCTCCCTCCTACAAGGTGGGCCAGCGGCTTTGGGAGCAGATCCGGGCCGAACTCGAAGTCCGGCCCGGGTTCGACCTCAAGGAGTTCCACACGCGCGCACTGAACATCGGCTCGGTGGGGCTGGACACCCTCCGGCGGGCACTCCTCGCCTGATCCGCGCCCGCCCTTCCCTGCACCACGCCGGGAGAGATATGTCATATTCGGGCCGGGAATATGTAACACTCCGGCCGGAGATCCGCGTGTTTGCACCGACTAAAGCGGCCGCGCCGATTTCCGGCTGCGTAATATTTCTCAATGTTCATTCGTGGTGCTATGTACCGTGGGCCTAGCTTGTACCGGTGAGCACATCGACTAGCACCCTTCCCCCCGCCGGAAAGACCGGCTTCCAGCTGCCCCGGTGGGCCGGATCCTTCGGCGTCCAGATCATCGCGGCCCTCATCGTTGGCCTGGGCCTTGGCCTGCTGGCCAAGTACACCGGAAGCACCAAAGACATGCCCAACGGCCTGGGCGCCACGCTGCAGACCATCGGCTCCAGCTATGTCTCTCTGCTGCAGACCGCCGTGGTGCCCCTGATTTTCACGGCCGTGGTCAGCTCCATCTCCAACCTTCGGGAAGTCTCCAACGCAGCCAAGCTCGCCTGGAACACCCTCCTGTGGTTCGCCATCACCTCCCTGATCGCGGTTCTGATCGGCATCGGCCTCGGCATCCTCCTGCAGCCGGGCACCAACACCGGGATCACCGGCGAAGGCTCTGAGCCGGCCAAGGTGGGCACTTGGTGGGCCTTCCTGATCGGCCTGTTCCCCAAGAACTTCCTGGGCCTCGGCGCCGCTTCCACCGTGGCCGAAACCGGCGCGGTCACCACCGCTGTCAGCTTCAACGTGCTGCAGATCCTGGTCATCGCCATTGCCGTGGGCGTCGCCGCGCTGAAGGTGGGCAAGGCCGCCGAGCCGTTCCTGGCGCTGAACGCCTCGGCCCTGGCGGTCATCCAGAAAGTCCTCTGGTGGATCATCCGGATCGCCCCGCTGGGCACGGTAGGCCTGATTGGCAACGCCGTAGCCGTCTACGGCTGGGACACCATCGGCTCGCTGGGCCGGTTCACCTTCGCCATCTATGTTGGTCTTGCCCTGGTCATCTTCGGTGTCTACCCGGCGCTGGTTCGCAGCCACGGACTGTCCGTGAAGCAGTACTTCTCCGGCGTCTGGCCTGCTGTGCAGCTGGCGTTCGTGTCCCGCTCTTCCGTCGGCACCCTGCCGCTGACCCAGCGTGTCACCGAGCGCAGCCTGGGCGTCCCCCGCGCCTACGCCTCCTTCGCCGTGCCGCTGGGCGCCACCACCAAGATGGACGGCTGCGCGGCAATCTACCCCGCCATCGCGGCGATCTTCGTGGCCCAGTTCTTCGGTGTCCAGCTGGACCTGAGCCAGTACCTGCTCATCGCCCTGGTCTCCGTCCTGGGCTCGGCGGCCACCGCCGGAACCACGGGCGCCGTAGTGATGCTCACCCTGACGCTCTCCACGCTGGGACTGCCACTGGCCGGCGTCGGACTCCTCCTGGCCGTCGACCCGATCCTGGACATGGGCCGCACCGCGGTCAATGTTGCCGGCCAGGCACTGGTGCCCACCATTGTGGCCAGGCGCCACGGCATTCTGGACGAAGCACTGTACAACGCACCCCGCAACGGCACCCCGTTCGTGGATGACAGCGAAGACACCGCCGCTGGGGACGCCCTCGTCCTCCAGGACGCCAAGGCCTAAGCCTCCACGCCGAAAAATCCCCGGGACGCCTGTCCCGGGGATTTTTGCGTGCATTCTGCAGCCAGCGGCCGGATCAGTGCCCGCCGCCGCCAATCACGCCGGCCTCCACGGCTTTGGTAACGGCGTCGGCCTCCGCCTGCGTGAGCTTGCCGTCGGTTACAGCCTGGTCCAGCCGGTCCTTCAGGGCCGCAGCCCGTTCAGCCTGCGCTTCGGTCCGGAGCTCCTCGAGCGCCGCGGTCACCTTGGCCTCCTCGATGCCCAGGGCTTCGGCCAGCGATTTCGCCAGTTTCTCATCCATGGCGGCCCGGTCCGGGCGCCCCTCCGCCGGCGGGGTGGACGGGCGGTTCGCTTCGTGGAAGGCCTGCAGCGCCTCCGTCACTTCCGCTTCCTCCACTCCCAGCTTCCCGGCGAGGGCCGCGGCCTTTTCATCACCATGCATGCCGCCGCCGTGCATGCCGCGGCCTCCATGCATGCCCATGCCGCCTTCAGGTGCCGCGGCGCCGCTCTCAGCGGATGCGCTGGCGCTGGGTGACGGGGCGGGCGTGGTGGCGGCGGCCATGCCCGCCAGTCCCAGTCCGGCGCCGAGGGCCAGCGCGGTGGCCGACAGTCCGAGGGTCATTTTCTTTGTGCGTGACATTGCTGTATCTCCTGGATCCGCCGTCCGTGACGGCTGCTTGCGGTTCGTTCCCTTCCGGGACATTTCCAGCATGGGCGGGGAGGATCTGTGCGGGCTTTCGGGAACCTTTCATTCTGCTGTGAAGGTGTCTCCAGGAGCGGGGGCAAGAACTTGCTCACAGTGCAAAGTTGCACGTAGTGTAATCATGTGAGCATTCCTGCCGCCGTAACGCCGGCGCCTCCCGCATCCCGCCGCGAACTTAACAAGGCGGCCACCCGCCAGAACATCACCGACGCCGCGCTGGGCCTCCTGCGCACCAACGGCCCGGGAAACTTCACCGCAGAGGACATTGCCGAGGCCGCCGGCATCTCCCGCCGCACGTTCTTCAACTACTTCGGCAGCACCGACGCCGCGCTGGCCGCCATCACGCACAGCTTCCTGGACAACGCCATCCAGCAACTGCGGCTGCGGCCCACCGGGGAACCCATTCTGGAATCCGCCCAGGCGGCCCTGATGGCCCTGGCGGATCCGGCGGCCGTGGCGCCGCTGGCCGAGCTGTTCTCACTGACGTCGGACAGCGCACTGATGTCACAGTCCGAGCTCGCCGCCTGGGACTACTGCCGGGGACAAATCACCACAGTGGTCCGGGAGCGCACGTCCGGCACGGCCGGCGACCTTTACGCCCACGCGCTCGCTGGCTCGGTGATTGCCTGCGGCAAGGCCGCCCTGGAGGTCTGGTTCAGGCACTGGGGGCCGGACCTCTCCGCTGAATCCCTCGCTGCCCTCCGCGGGCAGCTCATCAATGCCATGGGCCTGCTGGGCTCGGGCTTCACCGCACCACAGCCTTCTTCCTCCCGTTCCTCCTGACCAGATCGGTTCCCTCATGGCACTCCTCCTCTACCGCCTTGGAATGTTTTCCTACCGCCGCCGCTGGCTGGTTATCTCGCTCTGGCTCGCCGCCCTCCTGGCAGTAGGCGGTTCCGCCGCCGTCTTCCACGGCACGCTGTCCAACAACTTCCAGATCCCCGGCACGGAAACGCAGCGGATCGCGGACAAGCTCAAGGCAGACCTGCCGTCGGCGTCCGGCGGCACGGCCACCATCGTCTTCGAAGCGCCCGACGGCGGATTCACCCCCGCACAGCGCACAGCGGTGACGGATGCGCTGGGCAAGCTGGAGTCCCTGCCGGAGGTCCGCGGCACGGTGGACCCGTTCGCCACCCAGGCCGAACTGGACCAGGCCGGCCAGGCCATCCGTGACGGCGAAGCCCGGCTGGCCAACGGCACCAGGGAGCTGGAAGACAACCGGGCCCGGCTGGAAGCCGGCGAGGCACAGCTTGCAGCAGCGGAGCAGCAGCTCGCCGCCGCAGGAGCCCCTGCCCAGGTCATAGAAGCACAGCTGGGCCAGCAAAAGGCTGCGCTCGCTGAAGGCCGCGCCAAGCTGGAGGCCGGCACCAAGGAGCTTGAGGCCGGCAAGGCAAAGCTGGAGCTGGGCAAGCGCCAGGCGGAGGCCTCCGAAGGCATCCGGTTCGTTTCCGAAGACAACCTTGCCGCCGTGGCGCAGGTGCAGTTCAACACCTCCATCAACGGACTCAGTCCGGAGCTGCGGCAGCAGGTCCAGGACATCGTGCACGGAACCTCCAAGGCCGGCGTCACTGCCCTGGCCAGCAAGGAAATCACCGAGGACATTTCGGAGCTGTTCGGCACTGCTGAAATCATCGGCATCGGCGTCGCTGCCCTGGTTCTGATCATCATGCTGGGTACCCTGGTGGCCGCCGGGCTGCCCCTGCTTATGGCCGTCATCGGGGTGGGCATCGGGGTGGGCATCACCTTCGCACTCTCCGGGGTGTTCGACATGAGCTCCATCTCCCCCATGCTCGCCCTCATGCTGGGCCTGGCGGTGGGGATCGATTACTCGCTTTTCATCGTGAACCGGCACCGGACGCAGCTGCGGGCCGGCATGGACCCGGCCGAATCGGTGGCCCGCGCAACGGGCACCTCCGGCAACGCCGTGGTGTTCGCGGGCCTGACAGTGATCATCGCCCTGGCCGCCCTGGTGGTCCCCGGCCTGCCGTTCCTGGCCGTGATGGGCCTGGCGGCCGCCGGGACCGTCGCGGTGGCCGTACTGGTCGCCATCACACTGACGCCGGCAGTGCTGTCCCTGATCGGCCGGCGGATCATTTCCCGCCGCGCATGGGCCCGGGCGGAGGCGCACAACGCCGAGCCTGGCCACGAAGCCGCGGACCAGGCCGAGGACCGGGCGAAGAGCAACCGGGGCTGGGGCGGGCTGGTGACCCGCCATCCGGTTCTGTCACTTATCGCAGGCGTCCTGCTGCTGGGCACCCTGGCGCTGCCCGCCGCACAGCTGCAGCTCGCCCTGCCGGACGGCCGTTCCGAACCTGTCGAGTCGGAGGCTTACCAGGCCTACAGCGTCACGGCCCGCAGCTTCGGGGAAGGCGTTACCGGCCCCATCGTGGCGGTGGGGGAGTTCCCGGCAGGCCTCGACGCTGCACAGGCGCAGAACCTGCAGTTCGACGTGGCGGACAGGCTTCGCTCGGTGGACAACGTGGTGGCAGCGGTCCCCGTGGCCCTGAGCGGGGACCGCCGCACGGCCGTCTTCCAGATCATTCCCGAAGAGGGACCCGCCAGCGCCGGCACCGTCCAGGTGGTATCCGAGCTGCGCGGCCTGAACACGGAAATCAAGGACGACTTCAACGTGTCCATGGGGCTGACGGGGCAGACCGCCGGCAACATCGACGTCTCCACCAAGCTCGGCGACGCCCTGCCGCCCTACCTGGCGATCGTCGTCGGACTGTCCCTGGTCCTGCTCCTGCTGGTGTTCCGCTCCATCGTGGTTCCCCTGCTGGCCACGGGCGGATTCCTGCTCTCGCTCGCCGCAGCCTTCGGCGCCGTGGTGGCCGTCTACCAGTGGGGCTGGCTGGGCAATGTGTTCGATGTGGCCAACCCGGGGGCGGTCCTGAGCTTCCTGCCCATTATCCTGATCGGCGTGCTGTTCGGGCTGGCCATGGACTACCAGGTGTTCATTGCCTCCGGCATGCGCGAGGCCTTCATGCACGGCTCTCCGGCCAGGCAGGCGGTCCGGGTGGGCTTCCACCATGCCGCGGCAGTGGTAACGGCGGCCGCGATCATCATGGTGAGCGTCTTTGCCGGCTTCATCTTCAGCCACCTGACCATGGTGCGTCCGCTGGGCTTCGCGATGGCTTTCGGGGTTCTGCTGGACGCCTTCGTGGTGCGCATGACCATCGTGCCGGCGGCCATGTACCTGCTGGGCGAAAAGTCCTGGTGGCTGCCGCGCTGGCTGGACCGCATTCTCCCGGACGTGGACGTGGAAGGCGCGCAGCTGGCACGCCCGGAGGCATCCGCCGCGGCGCCCCAGCCCGTCCACTAGGCTGGAGGCGTGGTCCGCCTGATTCTCGCTTCCCAGTCCCCTGCCCGCACCAAGCTCCTGGCCGAAGCCGGCATCCGGCACACCGTGCTGGTCTCAGACGTGGACGAGGACGCCGTCCAGGCCAGGTACGGCGTCACGGACCCGCACGACACCGCCCTGCTGCTGGCCCGGGCCAAGGCCGAGGCGGTGGCCGCGCTCCCGGAAGCCGAGGGGGCCCTGGTACTGGGCTGCGACTCCGTCTTCGAATTCGACGGCGAGGCGCACGGCAAGCCCTATACCGCCGCCGTCGCGCGTGAACGCATGCTGCGAATGAGCGGAAACTCGGGCGTCCTGCACACCGGCCACTGGCTGGTGGACTGCCGGGACACCTCGGCCGACGGCGGCGCGGGCGTAGCGGGGTCCGGCGCCACGCTGGGGACGGTCGCCTCCGCCGAGGTCTGCTTCCTGGAGATGGAACCGGCCGAAATCGACGCGTACATCGCCACGGGCGAGCCGCTGCACTGCGCCGGGTCCTTCACGATTGACGGGCTGGGCGGGGCGTTCATCCGGAAGGTGGACGGCGACCCGCACACCGTGGTTGGCCTTTCCGTTTCCACGCTGCGGGGTCTGCTGGCCGCCGCGAACGTGCGGATCACCGAACTCTGGACGGCACCGGAAACGTCGTACTGAAATGTCCCGTTTCTGGCGCACTTGTAGCTTCCCTACAAAGCGGCCGCCGTTTACACGCGGAATCCGCAAGTAATATCGGCGGAACCTCCAAAACCGCGCTAGGCTCCCTGAAGGAAAGAAGGAGACGCCTTGTCAGCAAATTTGGAGCAGTCCGCACGTCCGACGCACTCGACCCTCACAAAGGTGCTGATAGCCAACCGCGGTGAAATCGCCGTGCGCATCATCCGGGCTGCCCGGGACGAAGGCATCGCCTCGGTGGCCGTGTACGCCGACCCGGACCGCGACGCCCTGCACGTTCGCCTGGCCGACGAGGCCTACGCCCTGGGCGGGAACACCGCCGCGGAGTCCTATCTGGTGATGGACAAGATCATCGACGCCGCCCGCCGGTCGGGCGCGGACGCCATCCACCCCGGCTACGGCTTCCTGGCCGAGAACGCCCAGTTCGCCGCGCGCGTCATTGAGGCCGGCATCACCTGGATCGGCCCCTCCCCCGAGGCCATCTCCGCACTGGGCGACAAGGTCCAGGCGCGGCACATCGCCGAGAAGGTGGGCGCACCCCAGGTTCCCGGCACGGCGGACCCTGTCGAATCGGCCGAAGAGATCCTGGCCTTCGTGGACAAGTACGGTCTTCCCGTCGCCATCAAGGCGGCCTTCGGCGGCGGCGGCCGCGGCATCAAGGTGGCCCGTACCCGGGAGGAGATCCCCGAGCTCTTCGAATCCGCCGTGCGTGAGGCCACCGCCGCGTTCGGACGCGGTGAATGCTTCATCGAACGCTTCCTGGACGCCCCGCGCCACGTGGAGACGCAGTGCCTGGCGGACGCGTATGGCAACGTGGTGGTGGTCTCCACCCGTGACTGCTCACTGCAGCGCCGCAACCAGAAGCTCGTGGAAGAAGCACCGGCGCCGTTCCTCACCGAGGAGCAGAACCGACGCCTGTACGAGTCCTCCAAGGCCATCCTGAAGGAAGCCAAATACCTGGGCGCGGGCACCTGCGAGTTCCTGGTGGGCCAGGACGGCACCATCTCCTTCCTCGAGGTCAACACCCGCCTGCAGGTGGAGCACTGTGTCTCCGAGGAAGTCACCGGCATCGACCTGGTCCGGGAGCAGTTCCGGCTGGCCCGCGGCGAAGAGCTGGGCTATGGCGACCCCGAGGTCCGCGGCCACTCCATCGAGTTCCGTATCACCGGCGAGGACCCGGGCCGGAACTTCATGCCCGCCCCCGGCACCGTCCGCGTCCTGAAGAACCCCACCGGCCCCGGCATCCGCATCGACTCCGGCATCGAGCAGGGCGACGTGATCAGCGGGAACTTCGACTCCATGCTCTCCAAGCTGGTGGTCACCGGAGCCACCCGCAAACAGGCACTGGAGCGGTCCCGCCGCGCGCTGGAGGAGATGGTGGTGGAGGGCATCCCCACCGTCATCCCGTTCGACCTCGCTGTGGTCTCGGATCCCGCATTCGCGCCGGCGGAGGGTCCGTTCAGCGTGCACACGCGCTGGATCGAGACCGGCTTCACCAACAACCTGCCCGCCTGGACCCCGGACGGGGCGGCCGACTCCGACGCAGGGGGCGGCGACCGCCAGCGCGTGGTGGTGGAAGTAGCCGGCAAACGCCTCGAGGTGGTCCTGCCCGCTGCCCTGGGGTCCGTGTCCGCTTCTTCCGCAGGCACCGGCAAGCCTGCCAAGGCCAAGAAGCGCTCCCGTTCCGGCGGGCCCGCCGCCGCCACCGGCAACGCGCTCGCATCGCCCATGCAGGGCACCATCGTGAAGGTGGCCGTTGCCGACGGCGACGTCGTGGCAGAGGGCGACCTGGTGGTGGTGCTGGAGGCCATGAAGATGGAACAGCCCCTGACCGCCCACCGCTCCGGCACCATTACCGGGCTCAAGGCAGCCGCCGGCGAAACTGTATCCGCCGGCGCCGTCATCGCCACCATCGAAGACTAGGCCCGGGGAGGACCTCATGCTTGCACCCAGTTTCCAGGAAGAAGTGGACCGCTACCACGCGGCCGTTCCCGAAATAACCCGTGGCAACACGGATCCCATCAAGGACCTGTATTCGCGGCAGGACGATGTCACCCTGGCGAATCCCTTTGGCGGGATCGCCCGCGGCTGGGCCCAGGTGGAGGCCCGCCTGGACCAGGCCGCACGGCAGTTCCAGGACGGCGAAATGCTGGGCTTCGACACCGTCACGTCCTTCCACGCGCAGAACACCGGCTACCTGGTCGAGACCGAGCACTTCCGGGCCCGTCTCGAAGGTGCAGCCGCATCGGAGGAGTTCGCCCTGCGCGTCACCAGCATCTTCCGCCGCGAGGAGGGCTACTGGAAGCTGGCGCACCGCCACGCCGACCCGGCGGCCAAGCCCGGCTCCCGCCGCTCGCTGGTGCAGCCCGCCGGCTGACACGGGCTTGCGGCCAAGGCAGACTTAGCAGATGCTGCCATTCCTGCTCCTGGCCTCCCGCGCGGAAGATGCCGCCGCCGAGGACGAATATGCCGCCTACCTGCGGTATTGCGGGCTGGATCCGAGGGAATTGCACCGGATCCGGCTGGAGGCCGGTCCCCTGCCGCGCCTGGATCTTGAGCGCTATTCGGGCATCATCGTCGGGGGCAGCCCGTTTACCTCCAGCGATCCCGTGGAGCAGAAAAGCGCCGTGCAGCACCGGGTGGAAGGCGAGCTCTCGCAGCTGCTCGATGCCGTCGTCGAACGCGATTTCCCGTTCCTGGGCGCCTGCTACGGGGTGGGTACGCTGGGCAGGCACCAGGGCGCACTGATCGACCGTACCTATGGTGAGCCGCTGGGAGCCGTACAGGTGGAGCTCACCGACGCCGGCCTCGCTGACCCCCTGCTGGCCGGCTTGCCGCCGTCGTTCACCGCATTCACGGGCCACAAGGAGGCCTGCACGGTTTTGCCCGCGCACGCCGTGCTGCTGGCCCGGTCCGCCACGTGTCCGGTGCACATGTTCCGTATCCGCCGAAACCTGTACGCCACCCAGTTCCACCCCGAGCTCGACTCGGAGGGGCTGGCCACGCGGATCGACATTTACCGGCACGCAGGCTATTTTCCGCCCGAGTCCGCCGGAGAGCTCATGGCAGCGGCCCGGCAGGCCACGGTGACCGAGCCGATGGCCATACTGAGGAACTTCGTGAGCCGCTACGCCCGGTGAGGCGCCGGCGCTTCAGGAAGGGTGGCACCGGCAGCACAATGCCCGGCGCACTCCCCGCTTCGACAGGGAGCACACCGGGCATTCCAGCGCAAAGCAGTCCGGTATGTCAGGCCACGTTGTTCTCGTAATCGGTGTTCTTGGTCTCGCGGGTCATCCACAGTGCGATGAAGGTGAGCACCGCGGCAGCCGCCATGTAGAGGCCGACCAGCCAGGTGCCTCCCCCGGCCGCCTGCCACAGCGCAATGGCCACGAACGACGCCGGTGCCGCGCCAATGACGCTGGAGAGGTTGTAGGCGACAGCGGAGCCGGTGTACCGGACGTTGGCCGGGAACAGCTCCGGCAGGATCGCCGCCATGGGTCCGAAGGTCAGGCCCATCAGAGTGAAGCCGACGATGAGGCCGACGACAGCCGCCGCCGTACCCGGTCCGAACATGGTGAACCAGAAGATACCGAAGACGAAGATTCCCGCGGTGACGCCAAGCAGGAACTTCCGGCGCCCCCACTTCTCGGCCAGCGGACCCGAGACCAGGGTGAAGATACCGAAGAAGACGACGCCGAGGATCAGCATCCAGAGGAAGTCCCCCCGCGGGATGCCGAGGCCGGGAACAAAGTTGGCCACTTCAGCCGCGGACATTGGCTTGCCGGCCTTCTCTGCTGCTGCCTGGGCGGCTTCGACGGATGCCGGCTTGGTGCCGTACGTCAGCGTGAACGACGTCATGACGTAGAACAGGACGTAGGTGGCAAACATGATGAAGGTGCCCGCGAGAACCGGCCGCCAGTGGCCCTTGAACGTGGCGAAGAACGGAATCTTCGCCACCTTGTCCTCGTTCAGGACCTTCTGGAACGAAAGGCTTTCAACGAGCTTCAGCCGGACATACAGGCCAACCACCACCAGGACGGCGCTGAGCAGGAACGGTACGCGCCAGCCCCAGGCGAGGAAGGCCTCCGGGCTGAGGGCGAAATTCAACCAGATGAACAGCAGGTTGGCCAGGATGAAGCCGATCGGGGCGCCCAACTGCGGGAAGGTTCCATAGACTGCGCGCTTGCCTTTGGGGGCGTTTTCGGTGGCCAGCAGCGCTGCGCCGGACCATTCGCCGCCGAGGGCCAGGCCCTGGGCGAAGCGGAGCACCACCAGCATAAGCGGGGCCAGGACGGCCCAGCCGGGCAGTGACGCCGTGGGGAGCAACCCGATCAGGAAGGTCGCGATGCCCATGGTGAGCAGGGAAGCCACCAGGGTGCCCTTGCGGCCGAACTTGTCGCCGAAGTGGCCAAAGAGCACGGACCCGACCGGGCGGGCGATGAAGGCGACGCCGAAGATGGCGAACGAGCTCAGGAGGGCGTTGATGTCCGTAGCGTTCGGGAAGAACAGCTTGGGGAACACCAGGACGGACGCCGTGGCATAGATGTAGAAGTCGTAAAACTCAATCGTGGTGCCGATGAGGCTGGCAAAGATTACTTTGCCCTTGGAGTTGACCGGTTGTGCCGATCCCGGCTCCGTCGTGGTTTCGAGTGAGGACATGTAAGCGCGCTTTCGTGAGAAACCGGCCGGACATTGATCAGCCCGGCATGCATGGGATGCATTACGTAGAGTTCGATATTACTTGGCGGCGTCCAGTCATTGGACAAAAGGTCCACAATGCGGACAGGCGTGTCGCGCGAAGGCGCCGCGAGTGCCCTCACCCCCGCCCGGGAACGCAGATAGGCAAATGTCACAGCGTGTTAACACGCGGCGTCGGTCCGCGAAACGCGCCGTCCCTACCTTGGAGGAACAACATCCCCCAACAGGAGGTACCCCGTGACTGATGACCGAACCGCAGGTGCCGGTACCGGACATTCCCTGGACCTTGACGACGCAACGCGTCCCGCAGCCGCAGCGGCACTGGATTTCCGCCCTGGCCGCTGGATCGCCAACTGGGATGCCGAGAACCGCGGACAGTGGGACAGCGCCGGGCGCTCCATCGCCCGCCGCAACCTTAACTGGTCCATCTTTGCCGAATTCCTGGGCTTCGTGGTGTGGCAGCTCTGGTCCATCGTGGTGGTCCAGCTCCCCGCCGCAGGGTTCTCGTTCACCACATCCGAAATTTTTTGGCTTATTTCGATGCCCAGCCTGGTGGGCGCCACGCTCCGGATCCCCTACACCTTCATGGTCCCCCGCTTCGGCGGCCGCAACTGGACCATCGTCTCCGCCCTGCTCCTGCTGATCCCCTCCGTGGGCCTGGCACTGTGTGTGTCCAACCCGCAGACCCCCTTCGGAGTCATGCTCCTGGTGGCAGCCCTTGCCGGTTTCGGCGGCGGCAACTTCGCCAGCTCGATGGCAAACATCACCTTCTTCTACCCCGCCCGGGAGAAAGGCTGGGCGCTCGGACTGAATGCGGCCGGCGGCAACCTGGGTGCGGCCGTCGCACAGCTTGCCGTCCCGGTGGCGATCACCCTGCTGGGCGCCGGAAGCGTCAACCTGCCGATGGCCGGCCTGATGTGGGTTCCGCTGATCATCATCGCCGCGTTCGGCGCGTTCAAGTACATGGACAACCTCACCAGCGCCAAGGGGGACGTAGCCGGATCGATCGCCGCGGTGAAGGAACCGCACCTGTGGATCATGGCCCTGCTGTACATCGGCACATTCGGTTCCTTCATCGGATTCGCCGGTGTGTTCCCCAAGCTCATCAAGGACTACTTCCCGGAATTCTCCACCATCGGGCTGGGAACCGTGGCCCTCTCGCTGGCCTTCCTGGGTCCCCTGGTGGGATCCCTGGCCCGGCCCTACGGCGGCCGGATGGCTGACCGCATGGGAGGGGCCCGGATGACTGTCAGCGCCTTCGCGGCCATGGCCGTCATCACGCTGGTGATGGTGTGGACGCTTCCGCTGAAGAACTTCTGGCTCTTCCTGGCCCTGTTCCTGATGCTCTTCACCGCCAGCGGATTCGGAAACGGTGCGACATACCGCATGATCCCGGTCATCTTCGCCACCTCCAGCCGGGCGGCACGCTCAGGTGCCAGTTCGGTGGCAACGCAGCGGCTGGCGTCCTCGGCGCTGGGCCTGATCTCGGCCATCGGCGCCTACGGAGGGTTCGTGATCCCCCAGGTGCTCAATGCCTCCAACACCGCCAGCGGCTCCTACACCCCGGCGTTCTACGGCTTCGTTGGAGCGTACGTCGTGATGCTGTCCGTGTGCTGGTTCTTCTATATCCGCAACGCCAACCGGAATGCGATGGGACACGTCTAACATGACCACAAGCGCCAACACGCACTGCCCCTACTGCGCCCTGCAGTGCGCCATGACGCTCACTCCTGCCAAGGAGCAGGCCCCGGCTGCCACGCCGGGGCCTGTCCCCGTGGCCCTGGCTCCCCTGCTGGAGGTTTCGGGCCGCGACTTCCCCACCAACCGCGGCGGCCTCTGCCGCAAAGGATGGACGTCCGCCACGCTCCTGAACCATCCGGGCCGGATCACCGAGCCGCTGCTCAAGGGCCCCGACGGCATCCACCGGCCCATTGGCTGGGACCAGGCGCTGGACCTTGCCGCGCAGTCCGTCAGGGACGCCCGTGCACGCCACGGTGCGGACGCCGTCGGCGTGTTCGGCGGCGGGGGCCTCACCAACGAAAAGGCGTACATGCTGGGCAAATTCGCCCGTGTCGCACTGGGTACCTCGCGCATCGACTACAACGGCCGGTTCTGCATGTCCTCCGCCGCAGCAGCAGGAATGCGCGCGTTCGGCGTTGACCGCGGCCTGCCCTTCCCGCTGGAAGCCCTGGACACCGCCAGCACCATCCTGATGCTCGGCTCCAACGTGGCGGAGACCATGCCGCCGTTCATGCAGCACCTCCAGGGAGTGCGCGACGCCGGCGGGCTGATCGTGGTGGATCCGCGCCGCTCCGCCACGGCTGCGTTCACCAACGACGGCGGCGGGCTCCACCTGCAGCCCCGGCCGGGCACCGACCTGGCCCTCCTCCTGGGCATCTCCCACGTTGTCATCCACGAAAACCTCGCGGACACGGCCTTCCTCCAGGACCGTACCTCCGGCTTCGACGCCGTGGCCCGCAGCATCAACGCGTACTGGCCCGAACGCGTTCAGTCGCTCACGGGTGTCCCGGCAGGCCTGATCCGGGACACCGCGCGCCGCCTGGCCGCCGGTGCCCGGCAAGGCGGCAGCTACATCCTGACCGGCCGCGGCGTTGAGCAGCACGTGGACGGGACGGACACCGCCACTGCCGCCATCAACCTCAGCCTCCTCCTGGGCCTGCCCGGCTCGGCCCACAGCGGCTACGGCACGCTTACCGGCCAGGGCAACGGCCAGGGCGGCCGGGAACACGGCCAGAAGGCAGACCAGCTTCCCGGCTACCGCAAGATCACCGACCCCGCAGCCCGGGCCCACATGGCCCGCGTCTGGGGTGTTCCGGAGGAAACCATTCCCGGCCCCGGCCTGCCCGCGGTCCAGCTGCTGAAGTCGCTGGGACAGCCCGACGGCGTCCGCTGCCTCTTCGTCCACGCCTCCAACATCGCGGTCGCCTCGCCGGATGCCAACAGCATCATCGCGGGCCTGCGAAGCCTGGACTTCCTGATGGTCTGCGACTTCTTCATGTCCGAGACCGCGGCGGAGGCCGACCTGGTGCTGCCGGTGCTCCAGTGGGCCGAGGAGGAAGGCACCCTGACCAACCTCGAAGGCCGGGTCCTGCGCCGCCGCCGCGCCCTGGCCCCGCCCGCCGGAGCCCGGAGTGAACTCTGGATCATGGCCCGGCTCGCGGAGCGGCTGGGCGCACCCTCCACGTTCAGCGAGGACCCGGAAACGGTCTTCGAGGAGCTGCGCTCTGCCTCCGCCGGCGGGCTCGCGGACTACTCCGGAATCGACTACGCCATGCTGGACCGCGGCGAAGCCGCGTACTGGCCCTATCCTGCCGGCAGCACCGGCACGCCACGCCTGTTCCTGGACCACTTTGCGCACCCCGACGGCAAGGCGGCCCTGGTCCCGGTGGCGCCGCGCCGCCGTCGTACGTCCGCAGGAGGCCCTGACGCCGAAGCGAAGGAAATGACCCTGATCACCGGCCGCCTCCTGGAGCATTACCAGTCCGGCTCGCAAACCCGGCGGGTGGCCGAACTGCTGGCCGCGCGTCCGGAGGCCAAGCTGCAGATCCACCCATCCGCAGCCGCAGCCCTGGGGATCACCGAGGGGGCGCTGGTGTCAGCGTCCAACGGTCGTGGCGAGGTGGTGTGCGCCGCGGAACTGAGCCCGGCCATCCGCCCGGAAACGGTCTTCCTGCCGTTCCACTTCCCCGGGCCGGAGAGCGCCAACCGGCTGACCGAGGCCGCCACGGACCCTATCTCCGGGATGCCCGAATTCAAGTCCAACCAGGTGTGGGTCCGGCCGGTGGCCGCACCCGCGTCCGCCAGCATGCTGCAGACGATGGAGGCCTCATGAGCGAGCAGATTGTCATAGTGGGTTTCGGCCCGGTTGCGGCCCGGCTGGTGGACGAGCTCCTGCCCGCCGTGCGCGCCGGCCAGGTGCGCCTCACCGTGGTGGGCGAAGAAACATCCGCGGCCTACAACCGCGTGCTGGTCGCTGACCTGGGCGTGGGCCGCACCACCATGGACGCCCTGGCGCTGGCCGATGCCGTGGCGCTGGCCGCGGACGGCGTGGACGTCCGGCTGGGCGTCCGGGCGAAGCGGGTGGACCGCGCCCGGCAGCAGGTCCTGCTCTCTGACGGATCCCGTGCCGGCTACGACCGGCTGGTGTTTGCTACCGGCTCCCGGCCCGTCATCCCCAATCTCACCGGTATCAACCCGGACCCCTCCTCACCCGTGCTTCCGGCCGGAGTGACCGCGCTGCGCGACCTGCGCGACGCCGGCGTGCTCCGGCAGGCCGTGGCCGGCGGCAAGCGCGTGGTGGTGCTGGGCGGCGGCGTGCTGGGCCTGGAAACCGCGCTGGCTGCGGCCGAGGAGGGCGCCACCGTCACGGTGGTCCACAACGGACCGCACCCGCTGGGCCGCAGCATCGACCAGGGCGGCGGCGCCGTGCTGGCTGCGGGGCTGCGCCGCTGCGGCGTCCGGGTGGCCGGCAACGCGCGGTCAACGGGGGTGGAACATAACGCGCCCGACGGCGGGTTCTCGGCCCTGCTGCTGGACGACGGTTCCGCGATTGACGGCGACCTCCTGGTCATTTCGTGCGGTGTGCGCCCCCGCACCGAACTCGCCGAAGGCTGCGGGTTGTCCACCGGCTCCGGGATCCTGGTGGACCACCGGCTCCGCGCCCACCACGAGCCGCACATCTTTGCCATCGGGGACTGCGCGGAGGTGCGCTGCCCGGATCCCGGCTGCGCCGAATGCCGCGGCGCGCAGGGCCCGTCCGGGCTGGTGGGCCCGGGGTGGCGGCAGGCCGAATGGCTGGCCGGGTACCTGACGTTGCTGGCCTCCGGTTTGCCGGAGGATGCCGGCCTGCTCCCCGAACTGCCCGCCGAAAGGCCGGGCGTCATCGTCCTCAAGGCCCGGGGCATGAACCTGGCGTTGGCCGGGGACAATGGCACCGACCCCTGGGACGAAGAGGCGCTCACAGCCGGAGCGGTGGAGGGCCGGCCGCGCCTGCAGGTGGCCCAATGGGCGGATCCGGAACACGGCCGCTACGTGAAGATGACCACCCGCGGGGGCGTCCTGGAAGGGCTGGTGGCGGTGGGCATGCCGCGGACGGCAGCGGAACTGGTCGGACTGTTCGAGCGCTCCGCCGAACTGCCCGCAGACCGGTCGCTCCTGCTGCGCCTGGACGGCCCCGACCAGCTGGCCACCGCAGCGGCGGATCCGGCGGGCACCGTGTGCCGCTGCGCCGGGGTGGCCGGCGGCACCATCGCTGACGCCGTGGCCGGCGGCTGCGCCACCCTGGGCGAGGTCTCCAAGGTTACCCGCGCCGGCACCGGCTGCGGCGGCTGCCATGAGGACATCAAGGGGCTGATCGAAAAGCACTTCCAGGCGGTTTCTGCCGCGTGAGCAGGCCGGCGCTGCCCGAACTGCTTCGGGCGGGGCCGGCCGGCGTCAGAATTTGGCGCGGCGGACAAGGTTGATGAGTTGTTCCTTGGTCTCCTCGGCGGACGGTCCGGACGGGGAAATCAGGACCTGCGCGACAAATGTGGCCAAAGTGCGCCCGCTGACTGCCTGGATGGTCAGGACCGTGATGGGCACGTCCCCGGACGGTCGAAGCGACTTGGCGCCAGGGGGCTCGGTGCTCATCGAGAACGTCGCCCTGTCCCCGATTCCTGTAACCGGCTCCCCTTTCATCATCGGGACGGCGGGGCTCGAAGATGAAGCCTGGAGGACTTCGGCGACGAAAATCGTCGAATCCGGCCCCGGCGTCCCCAGGTCTCCAAACGTATAGCGGCAGCTGACCTCACCCGGAAGCAGTTGCGGCTCCTTGGACGCTCCAAAGGCGTTCCTGACCTCAGCGGCACTGAACATTGCGCAGACCGGGTTGTTGGTCGTAGCCGGCGGGCCCACCGGCGGAGCGGCCGGAACGGTGAGCGGAGCCCCGTTTCCCCAGCCGGCGTCCACGGCGGCCTGGGCGAGGGCCCGCGCAATGGCATTGCCGTCAGGAGCACTGCCACCCTCCGTGGGCGGCCCGGTGACATAAGGCATTTCGAGCGTTTCGGTTCCGCGGACGGCCGTCAGGACCACGTTCGCCGATGCACCACCGGCCTCACCGCGGAAATATCCGGTCCACTGGAGGCATGCGAAGTCACCAATGCCTGTCACCGGTGCGCAGTCGGACGTGGCCTTCGCTTTGGCGATGTCCTCCTCCGACGCAGGCGAAACCAGCGCCACGGACAGCGCAGTCATGCCCGTGTCTGACTTGGCCCAGTAGGAACACTGGTCGGCCTTGCTCCCAAGGGGCCTGGCCCCGCCATACGGGCCCGACGGTTCCAGGCCGGGCACAACCTGTGCCGCGATCTCCGGCGTGATGAGATCGCAAGCCTGGCTGCCGGTGACGGGTGCCGCGCCCGGTCCGCCCGTCGACGGCGGAGAACCCGCATTCGGTCCGGCCGGCGGCGAGCAGGACGCGGCCAGCAGTACGAAGGCCCCACCTGCCAACAGCCTGACGGCAAACCGGGGGGTGGGCAACGGAATCCGGACGCGGTGGGGACACATAGGGCCAGTGTGACGCTGCGGGGCTGGTCCCCCTAGGGTCCAAAGTACCGCTTCGGGCCGATACTGGCCGCAGCACCGGGTATCCCGAGGCCTTCGTTGAGGAGGGAGGCCGCCAATGCGCGGCCGCCCCCGGTCCCGGGGCCGCCCCCGGATGCCCGTCCTGCAGGTGGTTACAGGTGCACGTGCAGGCGGCGGGCAGCCTCGGAGATGGATCCGGTCAGCGACGGGTAGACCGTGAAGGTGCTCGCCACATCGTCCACGTGCAGCTTCTGCTTCACGGCGATCGCGATCGGGAAGATCAGCTCGGAAGCGTTCGGGCCCACCACTACGCCACCAATGACGGTTCCGGAACCCTTGCGGGCGAAGATCTTGACGAAGCCGTCCCGGTGGTTGCGCATCTTGGCACGGGCGTTGCTGCGCAGCGAAAGCTTGATGATGTCGCCCTGGTACTTGCCGGCGTCGATCTCCGCCTCGGAGACACCCACGTTGGCGATTTCGGGGGACGTGAAGATGTTGGACGCCACCTGGTGCAGCTTCAGCGGCGTGACGGTGTCACCCATGAAGTGCGCCACGGCGATGCGGCCCTGCATGGCGGCCACCGAGGCCAACGGCAGGACCCCGGTGCAGTCACCGGCGGCATAGATATTCGGCGCGGTGGTGCGGGAAACGCCGTCCACCTTGATGTGGCCGCTTTCGCTGACAGCCACGCCGGCTTCCTCCAGCCCGATGCCCGCGGTGTTGGGAATGGAGCCCAGGCAGAGCAGGCAGTGGCTGCCGGTGACCTTCGTGCCGTCACCCAGGGTGACCACTACGCCGTCGTCCGTCCTTTCCACCGACTCCGCGCGGGACCGCGAGAGGACACGCACGCCCCGGCGCTCGAAGACCTCCTCCAGGACCACCGCGGCATCCGTGTCCGAACCCGGCAGGACGCGGTCACGGCTGGAGATCAGCGTGACCTTCGACCCGAGTCCGTTGTAGGCGGAGGCGAACTCAGCGCCCGTCACGCCGGAGCCCACCACGATCAGGTCCTCGGGGAGTTCGTCCAGGTTGTAGATCTGCGTCCAGTTCAGGATCCGCTCACCGTCCGGGCGTGCGGTGGCCAGCTCACGCGGGTGGGCGCCGACGGCCAGCAGGATGGTGTCTGCTTCCACGGTCTCGGTGCCCTCTGCGGTGAGGACCTCGATGGTGTGGTTGTCCAGCAGCCGGCCGGAGCCCGCCAGGATACGCACGCCCTGATGCTCCAGGCCGTCGTGGATGTCCTTGGACTGGCTGCGGGCCAGGTTCAGCAGGCGGTCGTTGATGTGTTTGAGGTCCGCCCGCATGACCGGCACGAAGTCTCCGCCGTCGACGTCGAACTTCACGCCCAGCTCCCCCGCCTCGCCCACGCGCGTCATCAGGTCAGCCGTGGCGATCAGGGTCTTGGACGGGACCACGTCGGTCAGGACGGCCGAGCCGCCCAGGCCGGCGCGCTCGATGATGGTCACCTGCGCTCCGAGCGAGGCGGCCACCATGGCGGCCTCGTATCCGCCCGGACCACCTCCCAGGATTGCGATCCGGGGAGAACTGAAATCTGGATGCGTAGTCACAATCAACCATTCTCGCCCATCCGGCACCGGAGGGCCAAGAATCCCCAGGGGCGGCCGGGGTGGGCGCAGCGGGAACGGCAGGATAACTTGTACCAGTGAGTACAACAGACTTCCTGAACACGGATCCTTTCGCCGCCGCGCGCGCAGCCGCCGACTACATCGCCGAGGAAACGGGCGTGGACAGCCACGACGTCGCCCTTGTCCTCGGCTCCGGCTGGGGCGAGGCCGCTGACCTGATCGGCGACACCACTGCAACCCTGTCCGCCCAGGAGGTGCCAGGATTCCACGCACCGGCCGTGGAAGGGCACGTGGGCACCATCCGCTCCGTCCTTACCTCCGAGGGCAAGCGCGCTTTGGTACTCGGTGCGCGGACGCACTACTACGAGGGCAAGGGCGTCCGTTCCGTGGTGCACGGCATCCGCGTGGCTGCCGCCGCAGGCTGCACGACCCTGGTCCTCACCAACGGCTGCGGCGGGCTCAACGAGGACTGGGCCCCCGGCACGCCCGTGCTGATCAGCGACCACATCAACCTGACTGCCGCGTCACCGCTGGAAGGTGCCACCTTCGTGGACCTCACGGACCTGTATTCGCCCCGCATCCGCGGCCTGGCGCGCGAAGTCGACCCCACGCTGGCCGAGGGCGTCTACGCCCAGTTCCCCGGTCCGCACTACGAGACCCCCGCCGAAGTGCAGTACGCCAAGCGCATCGGCGCCGACCTGATCGGCATGTCGACGGCGCTGGAAGCCATCGCGGGCCGGCATGCGGGCATGGAGGTGTTCGGGATTTCGCTGGTCACCAACCTTGCCGCCGGCATCAGCCCCCAGCCGCTGAGCCACCAGGAGGTCATCGAGTCCGGCCAGGCGGCCGGCCCCCGGATCTCCAGGCTGCTGGCGGGGATCATCTCCCGGCTTTAGCCGAACGCGGGGTCACTCCCGGCCCGATGACGGCGTGTCATCCGGCCGGAAGTGACCCCGCGCTGCCGTTGGGGTCGGGGACGGCGCCGCCCGTTGCCGCCTTCGCCTGCTGGTGGAACCACTCGATGTGCTCCTCCAGGAGCCGCGCGGCGAGGTCGCCGTCGCGGGCCCGGACGGCACCGAAGATTCCATGGTGCTGGGCCCGCAGCACGGCAAGGACCTCCGGCCAGTCCTCCATGGCTCCCATGGCGCCCTTGACGTATCCCACGATGGACCCGCTGAGGGACTCCATCATCGTGGCCACCACGGCGTTTCCGGCCAGCGAGCTGAGCGCCACATGGAAGCGCGCATCGAGCTCATGGAACGTTGCCCGGTCGATGCCGGTGTTGTCCATGGCGTGCAGCAGGCCGGCTGCCTGGACCAGGTCTTCGTCGGACACATCCCTGGCCGCGGCCGCCCTGGCGGACCACGTCTCCAGGAGGATGCGTGTCTCCACGATGTCCGCCACGGGCAGCCGGCTGCTGGCCACGTGCAGCCGGAGAGCCGACGAGAGCCCCACCGAAGGGTCGGAGATGACGATGGCCCCCGAGGTGGGTCCGGAGCCGACCGACCGGCGCAGCACGCCCATGGCATCCAGCACGCGGATGGCCTCGCGGACCGAGGCCCGGGAAATGCCGTAAGCCTCGGCCAGCGCACGCTCACCGGGAAGCCGGTCGCCCAGCTTGATCCTGCCCGAGCGAAGGTCCGCCTCGATGTCCTTTAGAAGGGCGTCATGCGTGCGGCCGCGGGGGGCCGCACCGGCTTCTCCGGCTGTCACTCTGGTTCCTTCCGCGGCAGGGCAACTGTTCCGCCTACCTTATTGCAGCGACGGGCCGACGCAGCGGAGCGTCCGGCCATCCCACCTTACGCAATCCGGGCAGGCCGGTCCCCGTCGCCCGTTTCCTGGACAAATGTGCGCCTGTTCACGTCCCGCCGGGGGGCTGCAGCTGCCCGAAGCGGCTTGGATTGCAGCCGAGGCAGGGCAATGACGATAGCGTTAGGACCATGACGTCTTCCGATCCCACGCTCCGCCTGCTCGATGAAGCCCGCGGGTGGGCTGCCCAGGACCCTGACGCCGCCACAGCCGCGGCCCTGCTCGACCTGCTCCGGCTCGCGGAGGAAGGTGTTCCGGCAGCGCTGCAGGAACTTGAGGACAGCTTCAACGGCACGCTCCAGTTCGGTACGGCCGGACTCCGGGCAGCCCTCGGACCCGGGCCGAACCGGATGAACCGCGTGGTGGTGCGCCGCACCGCGGCAGGCTTCGCGGACTTCCTGGTCCGGACGGTCCGCGAGGCTTCCCCCGGAACCCGGCCGCGCGCCGTCGTCGGCTACGACGCCCGGCACAACTCCGACATCTTTGCCCAGGAGAGCGCCGCGATCTTCACCGCCGCCGGCATCGAGACGTTCCTGATGCCCGCGGCCCTGCCCACTCCCCTGCTGGCCTACGCGGTGCGGGCGCTCGAGTGCGACGGCGGGGTGATGGTCACTGCCAGCCACAACCCGCCGCAGGACAACGGCTACAAGGTCTACCTGGGGCGGCACGCCGTTCCGGAAAGCGGCAACGGCGCCCAGATCGTGGCTCCGTACGACGCCCGGATCGCGGCCCGGATCGCGGCCGTGGGAACGCTTGACTCCATCGCCCTGGCCGCGGACGGCTGGACGGTCCTGGGAGACGACCTGGCCGCCGGGTACCTGCGCGACACGGCGGCCCTGGCCCGGCCGGAACACTTCCCGGCGCGGGACCTGCGCATTGTCCTCACCCCGATGCACGGGGTGGGCGGCGAAACGGCCCTGGCCGTCCTGGCCGCTGCGGGATTCAACGACGTCACGCTGGTGGCTGAGCAGGCCGATCCGGACCCGGATTTTCCCACGGTCAATTTCCCCAACCCCGAGGAACCCGGCGCCCTGGACCTGGCACTGGAAACCGCCGGCCGGCTAGACGCGGACCTCGTCATCGCGAACGATCCGGACGCGGACCGGGCCGCCGTGGCAGCCAAGGATCCGGACACCGGCGCCTGGCGTATGCTCCGCGGGGATGAAGTGGGCGCGCTCCTGGGCGCCCACGTGGCGGCCCGCCTGGCGGCAGCAGATGCTGCGGACGCCGGCGCTTCCCACCCCGGCGAAACAGCCGCCGGGGATGCAAAGCGCGGCGTCTTCGCCAACTCCATCGTCTCCTCCCGCCTTCTGGCACGCGTCGCCGCCGCAGCGGGATACGCCCACGAGGAAACCCTGACCGGATTCAAATGGATTTCTCGGGTTCCCGGCCTGGTGTATGGCTACGAAGAAGCGCTCGGCTACTGTGTGGCGCCGGAGCTCGTCAAGGACAAGGACGGCATCTCGGCTGCGCTGCTGATCGCCGAACTCGCCGCAGCCGCCAAGGCAGCCGGGAAAACCGTCTTCGACACGCTGGACGAGCTCTACCTCCAGCACGGCCTGCACGCCAGTGACCAGCTCAGCATCCGCGTGGCGGACCTGGGCCTGCTGGACGCCATGATGAACCGGCTGCGGGTGTCCCCGCCGGAATCGTTCGGTTCATCAGCCGTGACAGTCTATGCTGACCTGGCCGAGGGCTCGGAGCAGCTGCCGCCCACGGACGGCCTGCTTTACATCACCCGCGACCTGACCCGCGTGATCATCAGGCCGAGCGGCACCGAGCCCAAGCTCAAGTGCTACCTGGAAGTCATCCATGAGGTGGGCTCCGCCGCGGAACTTCCCGGGGCGCGGCAGGCGGCCCGGGCAGCCCTCGACGAGGTGTTGCGCGACGTGAGTGAGGCGCTGGGGCTCTAAAGTTCCACTTCCACCCAGCCCCCGGTGAGGCGGGTGCGGAAGGTGGCCAGGCCGAGCCCGGGCGTACTGAAGCACTCTCCCGTTTCCAGGTCGTAGACCTCTTTGTGCAGCGGGGAGGCAATGGTCAGACGGCTTCCCTTCGAGCCCAGGATGCCGCGCGCCATGACATGCGCGCCCGTGGCCGGGTCTTCCTGCGCCACGGCGTAGACACTGTCCGCAGTGCGGAACAGTGCCACCTGCCGCCCCGCGATAAGCGCCGCCTCGCCCCATGCGGGCTCCAGGTCCGCAAGCGGGCACACCCGGTGCCAGCCGGCGGCCGCAGTTCCGGCGGCCGTGTCAGTACCGGTAGCCAGTGCCCCAAATTCCAGTGTTGCCGTCATATCCGGCTCCTCTCCCCATGGTGGTCCGTGCCTGCAGGTGCAGTGGCCGTCAGTGCAGCCTTTTTCCACGGTAGAGCCGGGGTGTTTCAAGGGCATGCGATGAATGTGTCCGGCGGGTAAAAGCCACCTCACGGAGCCGGAAACGCGTTCGTGATGCAGAAGTTAAGTCTGCGAAACAATCGGGAAACTGAAGCGAAACTGCGGCTCCCTAGTCTGGATGGACACTCGACAAAGAAGGCTGCGCAGCATTCACCTGCAGCCCTTGCGAAAGGCCCGCCAGTGACCGAACAGACTTCCCGCACAGAGATTCCGCGCCGCATCGTCGTCGCCGGCGGCGGCCCTGCGGCCCACCGTTTCGTGGACGCCATGCATGCCCGTGGGCTTGAGGGCTGGCATGTCACGGTCCTCACCGAGGAAGCCCACCTCCCTTACGACCGGGTGGCGCTCTCCAAGGCCCTCACCGACATGGACTACGACCTCACCCTGGGTGAGGCGTCCATGTGGGACCACGAGTCGCTGGAGCTGAAGACCGGCGAGCGCGTGGTGAAGATCAACGCCGGGGCCAAAACGGTTGAGACCGCTGCGGGCAACACCTTTGCATACGACGGGCTGGTGGTCGCGACAGGCTCGAACGCGGCGCGGCTTCCCATCCCCGGCAACGAACTGACCCACGTCTACCGCACCCTCGAGGACGTGTGGGCCATTAACAAGTCCATCGCAGAGCTCACCAAAAAGCTGGGCCGCAAAGTCAGGGCAGTCACCATCGGCGGCGGTCTGCTCGGCCTCGAATCCGCCGCCGGCACCGAACAGCTCGGCGCTACCCCTGTAGTCATCGACGGCTCACAATGGCTGATGGCCACGCAGCTCGACGAAGGTGCCGGCCAGGCAATGGGCCGGCTGATCAAGGAAAAGGGCTTCGAAGTCCACGGCGGCGTCTTCCCGTCCGAGGTCCTCTCCGACGCCGAAGGGCAGGTCACCGGCGTCCTCATGGCCGACGGCCGCATCATCGATGCGGACATGGTCATCGTGGCCATCGGCGTCCGGCCCCGCGACGAACTCTTCCGCGCCGCCGAGGGCGAGGAACAGGTCTTCAGCCTGGGTCCCCGCGGCGGCGCGGTCATCAACGACTACTGCGAAACCGAAGTACCCGGCATCTGGGCCATCGGCGAGGTGGCCAACTACGGCGGCATGTGCCTGGGCCTGGTGGCTCCGGCCAACACCATGGCGGAGATCGTTGCCGACCGCCTCCACGGCGGCGAGGCCACGTTCCCCGGATTCGACACCGCCACCAAGCTGAAGCTCTCCGGCGTGGACGTGGCCAGCTTCGGTGACGCCTTCGCCAAGACCGAGCACGCCCTCGAGATCGTCTACGCCGACCCGGCCCGCGGCGTCTACCAGAAGATCGTCACCACCGACGACGCCAAGACCCTGCTGGGCGGCATCTTCGTCGGCGACGCCTCGCCGTACATGAGCCTCCGCCCGCTCCTCGGCCGCGAACTTCCCGCCGAGCCCGGCGCGTTCCTCAGCGCCGCCGGCGGCGGCGACGCACCCGAGACCGAGCTGCCGGACGACGCCACCCTCTGCTCCTGCAACAACGTCACCGCGGGAAGCATCCGCGACGCCATCAACGGCTGCGGCGCCTGCGAGGGCAACGCACCCGTCCAGGAACTCGGCGGGCTGAAGGGCTGCACCCGCGCCGGCACCCAGTGCGGCTCCTGTGTTCCGATGCTCAAGAAGCTGCTGGAAACCGAACTCACCAAGTCCGGCGTCGAGGTCTCCAAGGCACTCTGCGAGCACATCGAACTGTCCCGCCAGGAACTGTTCGACGCCATCCGCGTCCTGGAGCTGACCTCCTTCGAAGAGATCATGGCCAAGTACGGCACCGGCGCCGGCTGCGACATCTGCAAGCCGACCATCGCCAACATCCTGGCCAGCCAGAACAGCGCCTACGTGTTGGACGCCGGCCGCGGCACCCTCCAGGACACCAACGACCGCGCCCTGGCCAACATGCAGAAGGACGGCACCTACTCGGTGGTCCCGCGCATCGCCGGCGGCGAGATCACGCCCAAGAAGCTCGGCGTCATCGCCGCCGTGGCCGAGAAGTACAACTTGTACACCAAGATCACCGGCGGGCAGCGGATCGACATGTTCGGCGCCCGGCTGGAACAGCTCCCCGAAATCTGGAAGGAACTGGTGGACGCCGGCTTCGAATCCGGCCAGGCCTACGGCAAGAGCCTTCGCACGGTAAAGTCCTGCGTCGGTTCCACCTGGTGCCGTTTCGGCGTCCAGGATTCGGTGGCCATGGCCATCAAGCTGGAGCTGCGCTACCGCGGCCTGCGCAGTCCGCACAAGCTCAAAATGGGTGTTTCCGGCTGCGCCCGCGAATGCGCCGAGGCCCGCGGCAAGGACGTGGGCGTGATCGCCACCGCGGACGGCTGGAACCTGTACGTCGGCGGCAACGGCGGCGCAACCCCCGCGCACGCACAGCTGCTCGCCAAGGACCTCGACGACGAAACGCTGATCAAGTACATCGACCGCTACTTCATGTACTACATCCGCACCGCGGACCGCCTGCAGCGCACGGCCCGCTGGCAGGAAGAGCTCGACGGCGGCATCAAGCACGTCGAGGACGTGGTGGTCAAGGACACCCTGGGCATCGCCGAGGACCTCGAGGCGGCCATGGCCAGGCACGTGGACACTTACATCGACGAGTGGGCCGACACCCTCAAGGACCCCGAGCGCCTGCGCCGGTTCCGTTCCTTCGTCAACGCCCCCGACCAGAAGGACGACTCCATCACCTTTGTCCCGGACGAGCGCGGCCAGATGCGCCCCGCCACTCCGGAAGAGAAGGGCAAGGTCCTGATCGGGGCCTCCATCCCCGTCAGGCCAGACGCCCCGGAAACCGCCGGAAACGAGGCATAGCCATGCAGCTCAGCATCGATCTCACCGGACGCGACGTCCTGGTCACGGGCTCCGACACTGCCGCCCGGCAGGCGGTGCGCCGCTACGAAGCCGCGGGCGCCGTCGTCTACCGCCTGAGCACCCCGCAGGGCGCGGGCCATGACGGCCCGCTGCCCGAACGGCCGTTCCTGGTGGCGGCGGTCGACGACGGCCAGCCCGGCTGGGCGGCGCTCCTTACCCGCTGCGCGGAAGCCGGAATTCCGGTGGCGGCCGAGCCGGCCGCGGGTGCGCCCGGGCACGTCACCCTGGTGGGTGGCGGACCCGGTACGGCTGAACTGCTGACCGTTGCCGCTGTCACCGCGCTGCGCGACGCGGACGTGGTGTTCTACGACCGGCTGGCCCCGTACCAGGAGCTGCCGTCCCTCACCTCGGCCGAGCTCGTGGACGTGGGCAAGAAGCCCGGGCACCACAAGGTCAGCCAACGGGACATCGAGAAGCTAATGGTGGAAAGCGCCCTGGCGGGGAACAACGTGGTCCGGCTCAAGGGCGGGGACCCCTATGTGTTCGGCCGCGGCGGCGAGGAAGTGGCTGCCTGCGTGGCCGCTGGGCTCAAGGTGCGCGTCGTCTCCGGAGTCACCAGCGCCATCTCCGTGCCGGCAGCGGCGGGCATCCCGGTCACGCACCGGGAAGTCAGCCACATGTTCACCGTGGTTTCCGGGCACGCGCCGCTGACCGAAGAGGAACACCGGCACCTGGCGGGCCTGGGCGGAACCATCGTGGTGCTGATGGGAATAGGCACCCTGCACCAGCTGGCGGCCGGACTCCGGCGGGCAGGCATGCGCCCCGACATGCCGATGGCCGTCGTCGAGCGCGGGTACCGCCCGGGCCAG
Organism: Pseudarthrobacter sp. NPDC092424; assembly: GCF_044754925.1. Lineage (NCBI taxonomy): Bacteria > Bacillati > Actinomycetota > Actinomycetes > Micrococcales > Micrococcaceae > Pseudarthrobacter > Pseudarthrobacter sp. NPDC092424. The sequence goes on from NZ_JBIVQC010000004.1 coordinate 210,567, forward strand.
CGGACCACCATCGCCGACCTGGGCACCATTGCCTCCGCAGCTGCGGGGAGCAGCAACCCGGCGGTGCTGGTCATCGGCGAGGTGGTACGGGTGGCTGAGGCCAACCGCGGGCATGCGGAGGCCGCCGCGGACCTGGACCGGCTGGCGGCCTCGCTGCTCGGTTCATGAAAGGATTGACCCCCATGACTGTCCTTGCAGCGGCCGAGGCCGCCCAGCCCGTGGCGCTGCCTGACCCCGCCGAGTCCGTGCCGGTGCCGGAAACGCCGTTGGAAGGGTTCCGCATCGGCGTGACGTCCCATCGGCGTTCCCGCGACCTGATCGAGGCCCTGGAGCGCCGCGGGGCGGAAGTGCTGCACGCCCCGGCGCTGAAAATCGCCCCGGTACGGGAGGATCAGCACCTCATCGAGGACACCCGGGCCATCATCGCCGCCAAGCCGGACCTGTGCATCGCCACCACCGCGTATGGCATGCGGCGCTGGTGCGAGGCGGCCGACTCATTCGGGATCGGCGACGAACTGCTCGAAACGCTGGGCGCCTGCCGGATGTTCGTCCGCGGACCCAAAGCGCGCGGCGCCGTGCGCGCGGCCGGTCTTGCCGACGTCGGCATCAGCAGTGACGAAACCACCGCCACCCTGGTGGATATGCTGCTGGCGGAGGGCGTGCGCGGCAAGACGGTGGCGGTGCAGCTGCACGGCTATACGGACGTGCGGCAGCTGGAACGCCTGCGGATGTCCGGCGCCACCGTCCTGACTGTCACGCCGTACCGCTGGGTCAAGCCCGACGGTGCGGACCGGCTGCCGCGGCTGATCGAGGCCGCGTGCAGCGGAAACCTGGACGTCCTGACGTTCACCAGCGCCCCGGCGGTAGACGCCGTCTGGAGCACGGCCCACGAGATGGGCGTGTACCAGGACCTCATCCACAGCCTGAAGACAAACGTCACTACGGCCGTGGTGGGGCCGGTGACCGCGCAGCCGCTGCTGGACGCCGGAGTGACGCCGATCGTGCCGGAGCGGTACCGCATGGGCGCCCTGATCCGGCTGGTCTGCGAGCACCTTGCCCTGAACCACGTGCGCCGGCTGGAAACCCGCTCGGGAATGATTGAGCTGCGGGGGCGCTGCCTGCGGATCGATGGCGAGCCCGTGGAGCTGCCGCCGGCTCCGCTGCTGTTGCTCCGGGCGCTGCTGGGTGCGGGGGGCGCGGTGCTCTCGCGGGAGTCGCTGTCCGAGCTGCTGGAACTGCGGGGATCCGTCCACGCGCTGGACATGACCGTCAGCAGGCTGCGCTCCGCGCTGCCCGACGGCAAGCTCGTGGAGACCGTGGTGAAACGGGGTTACCGGATCCGCCTCTAGGGTGTCCAAAGCGGGCTAATGTGTCGGATTCCCGCACGGATGAGAGGCCGGTCACGGGTTCTGTTACCGGCCGGTAAACACTGGCGAACGCGGCCCTGATAAACAGCAACTGCGGGGAAACACCCCGGAAAAGAGGCGGGCCTACGCTGGGTCCATCACGAAGTTCCGGCCGTTTCCGGCCGCCAGCGAAAGGGCCAGCACATGTCCGCTCCGGTACCCACCTCCGCCACCCGCATCGTCATCGCAGGGGCCGGCCCGGCTGCCCAGGCACTGGTCAGCCGGCTTGACCGGGCCCGTTTCGCCGGCACCATCACTGTGCTGAGCAGCCGGGACGACACCCCGGCGGAACTGCTCAAGCTAGCCATGCTGCCGCAGGTCTCAGTGCGGTTCGGGCAGCCGGCCAGCCACATCGACGCCGTGAACCGCACGGTGACCACCTCCGACGGCATGGACTTTGCCTACGACCAGCTGGTTATCGCCACCGGCTCGGCAGCCGTGGCCCGCCCCGTCGAGGGAGCAGCCCGGTGCTTGAGCTACTCCACCATCGACGACGCCGCACGCGTCGGAGAGGCCGTGAGCCAGGTGGCCAGGGAGCTGGGCCGGCGTCCGCTGGGAATCCTGGTGGGTACCGGCGCAGCCGCTGGCCAGGCAGAGGCCGTCCTCCGGGCCCGCGGTGTTCGCCCCGTCCGTACGACGGCGCGCCCCGCTTCCGTAATCCCTGCCCCATCAACGTCGGGCTTTGCCGCCGCCGGTGTGGTTTTCGAGGACGGCAGCAGCATGTACGGCGACCTGGTGGTCCTGGCCGAAGAACGCGCATCCCGGGACGGCCTCGCCGCCAGTGCGGGCCTGGTGACGGCGGCCACCGGCGGGATCGTCATCAGCCAGGACTTCCGGACCTCCGTGCCGGGCATCTGGGCCATCGGCGACGCCGCAGCGTTCGACGGCGTCCGGCTGGGGCTTCTGGTGGCCGCCGCTTCCGCTGCGGGCGCCTGCGCCACGCAGCTGCTGACGGCAGCCTGAACAGCAGCGCGGGCCGCCCCCGGCCCTGTGCGCCCTGCCGCTATCGGGCCGGAAGTATCCGCGCGCTGCGGTAGGGTGCGGGCTGAGGCGGCTGTGCGGTGCGGGATGCGGTGTGTGGCAAGATGGTTCCCGAAAGAGCCCCGGACGCTGTAATGCGGCATGCCCACAAGGCCTGCCGGAGAGGACCACCATGAGCAACGACGCCCCTTCCGCCAACCCCGCGGATGCAGCCACCGGCAACCTGGCCAAGTTCATCGACCACACCCTGCTGAAGCCCGAAGCCGGCGAAGCCGACATCCTGAAGGTCTGCGCTGAAGCTGCCGAATACGGCTTCAAGTCCGTCTGCGTCAACCCGGTCTGGGTGAAGACCGTCAAGACCGCGCTTAAGGGCTCCGGCGTGCTGACATGCTCCGTGGTGGGCTTCCCGCTGGGCGCCACGCCGACCGACGTCAAGGCCTTCGAGGCCCGCGGCGCCGTGCTGGATGGTGCGGACGAGGTGGACATGGTCATCAACATCGCCTCGGCACGGGCCGGTGACAAGGGCGCCCTCGTGGAGGACATCACCGCGGTGGCCGATGCCGTGCACGCAGGCGGCGCCATCCTGAAGGTGATCATTGAGACCGCGCTGCTCACCGACGACCAGAAGGTCATGGCGTGCCAGGCCTCCGTGGAAGCCGGCGCGGACTTCGTCAAGACCTCCACCGGGTTCAATGGCGGCGGCGCCACGGCGGAAGACGTGGCATTGATGCGCCGCACCGTTGGCCCGGACCTCGGTGTCAAGGCCTCCGGCGGAGTACGGTCCCGCGAAGACGCTCAGGCTATGATTGCTGCAGGTGCAACGCGTATCGGCGCCAGCTCGGGGATTGCCATCGTCAAGGGTGAACAGGGTTCATCCGCTTACTGACGGCTCCCTGCCGGACGCCACAGACTGAGGGCCCCGCGGGGCCAAGGAGGAACAATGTCCAGCAAAATCACGGCCACTGCCGACGCGGCGGAAGACCGCCCCATCCGTACCCCGCAGAACGAGAACAACCTGGCCACCAGCGTCATGCTGTTTGTGGTGTGCATCGTGCTGTTCCTCGGCGCGATCTACTCGCTGTCCTTCCTCACCCTGGACAACTCGTGGCCCATGGCCATCTGCCTGGGTCTGTTCGCGCTGGCATTCTGGGTTCCGCTGACGATCACCGGCCGCTCCGATTCCGCCGGCGAGCACTAGATTCTTCCAAGACAGCAACGGCCGTTATGAACATTCATAACGGCCGTTGCTGTTTGCCGGGCCAACTGCTTCCCGCTTCAGCGGCCCAGGCCCGCCCACGCATCAGCTGCCAACGCGGCCACACGGGGCCAGTGGCCTTGCACGAGGGCCCATCCTGCCGCGGCCATGCCCACCATCGCGTAGGCGCTGACCGGGATCAGCAGCAGCCATTCACGCTTCGACCCGGCGCGGCCCAGGAACGGCAGGGCCAACGCCCCATTGGGCCGCCAGACTGCCCGCAGCAACGGCATCTTCCGCAGGAAACGGGGCGGACGAACCACCAGCGGCCACAGCAGCGGCACTCCCCCGGTGGTGATGAGGTCGCCCACGATGTGCGCCACCACACCGATCAGCATGGACATGGGCAGCCATATCCATTGCTCCGGCGCATAAATGGTGACCAGCCCGGCCATCACCAGCGCGAAGATCCAGTTGGAGATGAAGCCGTTCTTCGGAAACAGCTTCAGGGCTTTGGCGGCGATGTTGATCATGAACATGCACAGCAGGCCCGCGCCAATGGACAGCTGGCCCCGGGGTGTATCCAGGTGTATCTGTCCGGCCACGGCGGCAAGCGCCACGAATGCCCCTCCGCCCACGATGGAGTGCGTGCCCTGCCGGTGCCCGCCGCTGGCGCTCTCAATTCCCCGCGCGACGGCGTTGGACAACGGCGGCAGGGAATGTGCCACGGTACTGGACCGGTGGTCCCAATCGCACACCAGGGCAGTTCCGGCCGTTGCCATGCCGCCGATCAGGATGCCGGTGGCGTCCAGCGGGTACCAGCCCAGGGTGTACGGACCCGTCGAGGCAACAGCAACCCACGCCGCAGCTCCCGACGCGGCGTGGTGTCCTCCCATCACGGTCAGTCCGCCGCGGGTGCGGCGGCAACCGGCTGGTCGGTGAAGATGTTGCGGATCACGCCATTGGCCCACTCCAGGATCTCGGCGTCCTGCAGGTCCCGCCCGCCGATCCGTGCGGTCTTGGGTTTGGGAATCAGCACCGCGTCCAGTGCCGGCTTGGCCTGCGACCCCGGGTACATCCGGTTCAGGCGCATGACCTTGGACTCCGGCAGCCGGGCCGGCGAGAACCTGATGAAGTTCCCCTGCAGGGCGACGTCGGAAAGGCCGGCTTCGCGGGCGCCCACCCGGAAGCGGGCCACGGCCACGAGGTTCTGCGCAGGCAGCGGCGGCTCGCCGTAGCGGTCCACCAGTTCGGCCAGGACTTCGTCGATCGCCTCATTGGTGAGCGCGGAAGCGAGCTTCCGGTAGGCCTCCAGTCGCAGCCGTTCACCCGGGACATAGTCGTGCGGCAGGTGGGCATTGACCGGCAGCTCGATCTTCATCTCGGCGGCCTTTTCCTCTGCTTCGCCGCGGAAGTCCGCCACGGCCTCGCCCACCAGCCGGATGTAGAGGTCGAATCCGACGCCCTGGATGTGGCCGGACTGTTCGCCGCCCAGCAGGTTGCCCGCACCGCGGATCTCCAGGTCCTTCATGGCCAGCTGCATGCCCGCGCCGAGCTCGTTGTGCGCCGCCACGGCCTTGAGGCGTTCCAGCGCCACCTCCCCCAGCGGCTTCTCGGACGGGTACAGGAAGTAGGCATAGGCACGTTCCCGGCCGCGGCCCACGCGGCCGCGAAGCTGGTGAAGCTGGGACAGCCCGTACTTGTCCGCGCCGTCCACGATCAGGGTGTTCGCGTTGGAGATGTCCAGGCCGGTCTCGATGATGGTGGTGCACACCAGGACGTCGAAGCGCCGCTCCCAGAAGTCCACGATGATCTGTTCCAGGCGGCTCTCGGACATCTTGCCGTGCGCCACCTCCACGCGGGCTTCCGGAACCAGCTCTCGGATCTTCGCCGCCGTCCGTTCAATGGTGGACACCCGGTTGTGGACCAGGAACACCTGGCCTTCGCGCATCAGCTCCCGCCGGATCGCGGCGGAGGTCTGCTTGTCCGTGTACGGGCCCACGTAGGTCAGCACGGGGTGGCGTTCCTCAGGCGGGGTGGCCAGGGTGGAGGTCTCGCGGATGCCGGTGAGGGACATCTCCAGGGTCCGGGGAATCGGGGTGGCACTCATGGCCAGCACGTCCACGTTGGTGCGCATCTTCTTCAGCGCCTCCTTGTGCTCGACGCCGAACCGCTGCTCCTCGTCCACTATCACCAGTCCGAGGTCCTTGAACTCGAAGTCCTTGGACAGCAGCCGGTGCGTGCCGATCACCACGTCCACCGCGCCGTTCTTGACACCCTCCGCCGTCTCCTTCGCTTCCTTGGAACTCTGGAAGCGGGACAGCGGCTTGACGCGCAGCGGGAAGCCGGAGAACCGTTCGGTAAAGGTTTCGTAGTGCTGCTGGGCCAGGAGCGTGGTGGGCACCAGCACAGCCACCTGTTTGCCGTCCTGCACCGCCTTGAAGGCTGCGCGCACGGCGATCTCGGTCTTGCCGTAGCCCACGTCCCCGGACACCAGGCGGTCCATCGGGATCTCCCGCTCCATGTCCGCCTTGACCTCGTTGATGGTGGTCAGCTGGTCCGGCGTCTCCACGTACGGGAAGGCTTCCTCCAGTTCCCGCTGCCACGGGGTGTCGGGGCCGAAGGCGTGCCCGCGCGAGGCCATCCGAGCCGAGTACAGCCGGATCAGCTCCCCGGCGATCTCCTTGACGGCCTTCCGGGCCTTGGACTTGGTGCTTGCCCAGTCCGCGCCGCCCATCTTGCTCAGGACCGGGGTGTCCCCACCCACGTAGCGGGTCACCTGGTCCAGCTGGTCCGTCGGCACGAACAGCCGGTCCCCCGGCGCGCCCCGCTTGGACGGTGCGTACTCCAGGACCAGGTATTCGCGCACGCCGTCGGCACCGCCGGCCACCTTGCGCTGGATGAGCTCGACGAACCGGCCGATGCCGTGCTGTTCGTGGACCACATGGTCCCCCGCCACCAGCTGCAGGGGGTCGACGGCGTTGCGCCGCTTGGACGGCATCCGCCGCATGTCCTTGGTAGAGGCTGCGGAGGTCCGGCCCAGAAGGTCGGCTTCCGTGAGCAGCCCCAGTTTCAGGCCGTCCAGGACGAAACCGCGTCCGACGGCGGCGGTGGTCACCTCGATGATCCCCGGCTGGGGCTCGTGGTCCAGGCTGTCCACCCGGGCACAGGGGATGTCGGCGTCGTGGAACAGTTCCGCGAGCCGCTGGGCGGGGCCCGGGCCTTCCGTGGCCACGACGATCCGCCACTGGTCGCGCACATGCGAACCGATGAAGTCCATCATTTCGGCGACGTCGCCCTGGTAGCCGCGGGGCTCCCGTGCGTGCAGGTTCAGGACGTCGATTTCCGGGAGCAGTTCCGCGTCCTGGGCCAGCGAGGTGATGGACCACCAGGAGACCTGGTGGGCCAGGGCCGAGCTCCGGGTCTCGGCGAGCGATCGGAAGCTGGCCGAGTGCAGCGCCGCCGACGCCTGGGAGCTGAGGTCCAAAGGCGCCGTCCCGCCGTCGGACGCCGTGGACCAGGCAGCTTCGAGGAATTCCTCATTGGTCGCCGCGAGGTCGTGGGCGCGGGTGCGGACCTTTTCCGGTTCGATGACCACGGAAATGGAACCCTCCGGAAGCTGGTCCACGAACGGCACCATCGCATCGACCAGCACCGGGGCCAGGGATTCCATACCCTCCACGGCGATGCCGCCGGCGATCTTCTCCAGCATGTCCGCTGCCGCGGGCAGCTGTGCCTTGAGCGTGGCGGCGCGGGACATCACCGACGGCGTAATCAGGATTTCGCGGCACGGCGGGGCGTGCAGTTCCGTGGGATGGTGGATTCCGGGGGCTGACAGCGAGCGCTGGTCGGCCACGGCGAACCAGCGCATCTGGTCCACCTCATCCCCGAAAAACTCAATACGGATGGGGTGGTCCTCGGTGGGCGGGAAAACGTCGATGATGCCGCCGCGGACGGCGAACTCGCCCCGGTGCGTCACCATGTCCACGCGGGCGTAGGCGGCATCCGCCAGGCTGCGGACCACTTCGGTGAACGGGATGTCCTGGCCCACCTTGAGCGTGACGGGAACCAGGTCCCCCAAGCCGGCCACTACCGGCTGGACCACGGCGCGGACGGGCGCGACGACGACGCGCAGCGGCCCCGCCGTCGAACCTTCCGGATGCGCAAGCCGGCGCAGCACGGACAGCCGCCGCCCCACGGTGTCCGAGCGTGGCGATAGCCGCTCGTGCGGCAGGGTTTCCCAGCTGGGGAATTCGGCCACGGCGTCCGCGGGAAGGTACGCGCGCAGTGCGGCGGCAAGGTCCTCGGCTTCGCGTCCCGTGGCGGTGACTGCCAGCACGACACCCGGCGCGCCGTCTTCGTTTCCTGCCATGGCCGCCAGCCCGTCGGCCATCTCGGCAAGCAGCACGGGCCGCAGGCCGGCCGGAGCGCTGATCTGGTAGTCCTGGCCGCGGACGCTGAATCCCCTGGCGGCTTCCGCCCGGACGCGCGCGAAGGTCTGGTCCTCGGCGAGGACGCGCCGCAGGCCATCCAGCGACGGTCCTGCAGTGGATGTGCCGGCGGCGGACGGGCCGGGAAGGCTCATGGCGGAAGCTCCTGTGGTGTTCAAGGGGATCGCAGGCAACGCGAAAACCCGAAATTCGCTGCGAATCCCGGGGAACTTCCAGCCTACCGCGCACGGGCGGCATTCCGGGCCCCCGCCAGTCCCGGAAGCGGCCCCTGCGCTTAGGCTGGCAGGGGGCCGCTGGTTCAGCAGGGCTCACTGATTTACGGGCGCGGCCGTCCGGACAGGCTGCCGCTCCGAACCGCTGAGGACGAACAGGAGCGAGCATGACCGGAACCAATGCACCGCAGATCCCCAAGACAGTCCTGGTGACGGGAGCCACCGGCTACATCGGCGGCCGGCTGGTGCCCCGGCTCCTCGAGGCGGGCCACACCGTCAAGGTGCTGGTCCGCTCTCCGGACAAGATTGCAGGGGTGCCGTGGCGGGACAAGGTGGAGGTGGTGGAAAGCAGCCTGGACGACGGTGACGCGCTGCGCAAGGCGCTGGACGGCGTCGAGGTCTTCTACTACCTGGTGCATTCCATGGCTGCCGGGGCGGGTTTTGAGGCCAAGGAGAAGGCGATGGCGGCCGTGGCGGCCCAGGCGGCGGCGGATGCCGGAGTGGGCAGGATCGTGTACCTGGGCGGACTGCATCCGCAGGGTGTGGAACTGTCCACCCACATGCGTTCCAGGGAGGCCGTTGGCCAGGTGTTCCTCGACGGCCAGGTGGACGCCATCGTCTTCCAGGCCGGCGTGGTGATCGGCTCCGGTTCGGCGTCCTTCGAGATGATCCGGCACCTTTCCGAGACGCTGCCCCTGATGCCGGCGCCCAGCTGGGTCCGGAACCGGATCGAAGCGATCGCCGTGCGGGACGTTCTGTACTACCTGGTGGCCGCGGCATCCCTGGACGGGTCCATCAACCGGAGCTTCGATATCGGCTGCCGACAGGTGCTCACGTACGCCGCGATGATGAAGGAGTACGCCGCCGAGGCCGGCCTGCCCTACCGGGTGGTGCTGGCCCTGCCGGTCCCGGCCCCCAAGCTCGCCGGGATGTGGGTGGCGCTCACCACCCCCATCCCGCTGTCCATGGCGTTCCCGCTGGTCCAGTCCCTGCAGCACGACGCCGTGTCCAGCGAGCATGACATCGACCGGTACATCCCGCAGCCCGACGGCGGCCTCACGCCCTATCGGACCGCCGTCGCGCTGGCACTGGGCAAGGAACGGGACGGACAGGTGGAAACCACTTGGGCCAACGCCGGCGTGGCGTCCGATCCCCTGCCCAGCGACCCCGACTGGTCCGGCCATACGGTCTACATCGATGAACGCACCTTCCACGGGGACGTGGACCCGGAACACGTGTGGACCATCATCGAGGGGATCGGCGGCCGGAACGGCTGGTACTCGCTTCCGCTTGCGTGGCAGGTTCGCGGCTGGCTGGACAAGCTCACCGGCGGTGCGGGGCTGCTGCGCGGGCGGCGGCATCCGCACAGCCTTGCCGTAGGTGAAGTGGTGGACTGGTGGCGTGTGGAACGCATCGACCGCGGCCGGCTGCTGCGGCTGCGGGCCGAGATGCGTGCGCCGGGCCGGGCCTGGCTGGAGCTGTCAGTGGAACCCGACGGGAAGGGCAGCCGCTACCGGCAGCGGGCCATCTTCTTTCCGAAGGGTCTCAGCGGCCGGTTGTACTGGCTGGCGGTGCTGCCATTCCATTCGGTGATTTTCCCGGCCATGGCACACAACATCACTGCCGCGGCGCAAAAAATCACCGATGCGGAGCGGACGGGCTCAAACCCATAGGATGTTTGGAGCCAATTTCGTTCCGAATGTCCCCCAGGAGGACCCATGGCCCTGAGCGCCACCACTATGCTTCCCCACTCCGTTGACAGCGTCGCTGCCGTGCTGGTCAACGAGGACTTCCAGCGCCACGTAAGCCAGTTGGTAGGCGGCACGCTGGAATCCTTCACCGTCGACGGCGACGTTGCCGGCGCCTTCAGTGCAACATCCGTGCGTACCCTGCCGACCACCCGCCTGCCCGAGATCGCCCGCAAGTTCGTGGGCGATCACCTGAAGGTCACCCAGGTGGAGAACTGGGACGCCCCCGCCGCGGACGGTTCGCGCCAGAGCAACATCTCCCTGAAGGTTGCCGGCGCGCCGGTGGACGTCACCGCAGTCCAGCGCCTGGTGGCCGAGGGCGGGAGCACCCGGGTTGAGCTCGCCGGCAACGTCACCTCCTCGGTGCCGTTCCTGGGCAGCAAGATCGCCGACGCCGCTGAGCCCATGGTGGCCAAGGCCCTGAACCTGCAGGCAGCCCAGGCGCAGGCCTGGCTGGAAAGCCACTAGCACCGTGGAGTTGCCCGTACTTGCCGGCCTGGTGCTCATTGTGTCCGGCATCTGGTCCCTGGTGGTGTGGCCGCAGTTCCTGCGCCGTGTCCGGAAGGACCCGCGCGCCCGGGATGCGGCAGGAAAGGCAACGAAGTTCCTGACCGTCCACCTGGTGCTGGTCAGCGTCTCGATGGTCCTTGGCGCCGCCACCGCCGTCATCGGGCTTCTGGGGCTTTTGGGCTAGCAGTACCTGCGCGGGCCAGCCACGTCCGACGCCGTCTCCGAGGCATCTGCGGAAGCCCTGTGGAAGCCCGCAGGGTTTTCGCAGGGCCATGGTTATGTCCCCGGCAGTGCGGGATGGTGGAGCTGTGCGGATCTCTGTTATTGGTTGCGGCTACCTGGGTGCTGTCCACGCAGCATGCATGGCAAAGCTTGGCCATGACGTGGTGGGGATCGACGTCGACCATGGCAAGGTCGCCCGGCTAAGCGAGGGAAAGGCACCGTTCTACGAGCCTGAGCTTGATGCCCTCCTGACAGAGCTGGAGGAGTCCGGACGCCTCAGCTTCACCACCGGCATGGAGGCTGCAGGAGGCTGCGAGGTCCACTTCATCTGCGTAGGCACGCCGCAGAAACGGGGAGAAAACGCAGCCGACCTGCGCTTCGTGGATGCAGCCGTGGCGGAACTGGCCGGCTTCTTGTCTCCGGGGGACGTAGTGGCCGGCAAATCGACTGTTCCAGTAGGGACCGCGGAAAGGCTCGCTGAAGTCATCGCCGCCAGGCAGCCGGCGGCCGCCCTCCTGTGGAACCCTGAGTTCCTCCGCGAAGGCCATGCCGTTGACGACACCCTGCGTCCTGACCGCTTCGTCTACGGAGTCCCGGACGGCAACGAGGACCATCCGGCAGTAGCGGTCCTCGATGAGGTCTACCGGACGGCGCTTTCCGCCGGGACGTTGCGGCTCATTATGGATTATCCGACTGCGGAACTCGTCAAAACCGCCGCCAACTCGTTCCTCGCCACCAAAATTTCCTTCATCAACGCCATGGCTGAGGTCTGCGAAGCCACCGGGGCGGACGTCACGCGCCTGGCCGACGCCATCGGCATGGATGAGAGGATCGGACGCAAATTCCTCAACGCCGGCATCGGATTCGGCGGCGGATGCCTCCCCAAAGACATCCGCGCCTTTATGGCCCGGGCCGGGGAACTCGGCGCAGACCAGGCACTGACCTTCCTGCGCGAAGTCGACGCCATCAATATGCGGCGCAGAACCCGGGTGGTCGAGTTGACCCGGGAACTCTGCGGCGGCATACTTCTCGGCCAACGTATCGCGGTCCTCGGCGCTGCCTTCAAGCCGGAGAGCGACGACGTCCGGGATTCGCCGGCGCTGAGCGCCGCCGCACAGCTCCAGCTTCAGGGTGCCGTGGTCACGGTCACCGATCCGCAAGCGCTGGACAACGCAGCGAAAAGGTTCCCGGAGCTCCCGATGGAGCCGGACCTGGAAACGGCACTTACCCGGGCGGACGCCGTTCTCCTGCTCACCGAGTGGAAGCTCTACCGGGAGCTGGATCCGTATTCAACCAAGTCCTTGGTGTCCTCGGCCCGGGTCCTTGACGGCCGCAATGTCCTGGACCCTGCCAAGTGGCGCGCTGCAGGGTGGACGTACCGGGGGCTGGGCAGGCCGTGACCTGCCCCAGCCCCCTGCGGACCGCGATGTCATTACCCAGGATCAGGCCAATGGTGCTGCAGCCGGACGGCGCCGGGTTCCGCCACCGCCCACATTGGTCGAGGAGTTATTGGTGACCACCCGCATGTACTTCCGTACCTTGGCGAAATCGTTGCGCATTCGGTTGAAGGCCGCTCCGGCCGCGGCAGGCTCCGCGTAAAGGACGGTTCCGCCCGCCGCATCGACCACGTACGCGCCATAATCCTGAAGAGCGCGTGCCAGTGCGAGCCCTTCCGGGCTTAGCCCCAGCGATGAGATGTTGACCTGCGGAGGTATGCCGAGCAGGGTACCCATCGGAATGGGGCCGGTGTAGGTGGAACTGGCGTTGCCGTCCTGGCGGTTGGCCGGCCACACGGGTCCGAGCTTCAGCTTTGACCGCGGAATGGCGACGGCCAAGGCGTGCGGGATGTTCAACGCAGCAACTTCGTGGGCACGGATGAGTCCGCCCAGCGCGCTCACACCGGCCGCCCGGACGCCGTTCACCCCTCCGCTGCCCCGCATGTCAGTCCTGACCTGGAACTTGGACGTCCACGACGTGTCACTGATCTTCCGCATCACCCAGTTCTCGTAGGCGATCGCGGCGTAGTCGGGCTGGGTAACCACAGAGTGGCCGTCCGTGCCCAGTGCGACCTGGGCAGTGGTTGGGACCCGGTAATTCCAAGCCCATGTCGAGCTGGTGCGCACGGTGGCGACGGGATCGGTCGTGCGGGCGTTGACGACCGGAATCGACCATTGCTCGCAGTTGATGTAGCAGCTGCCCGAGATGAAGCTGGCGGTCTTGGTGCCCGTCACGGATTCGAACCGGGCCCCGGAACCAAGGGAGATGTTCCAAAACGAACTGGAGGCAAACGGATGCTTCCAGGGACTGCGTGTTGTCACGGCCTGGGCGGCGCTGCCTGTCGCGGTAGCTCCTGCCGCCGCTGCAGCAACGGCTGCAACGCCTTTCAGGAACGAGCTGCGTGACAGAAACGCAGAGCCTGGCCGGCCGGTTAATAGGTTTTGCTGTTCATACGACATTCGAGACCTCTAGCGGTTTGCGCTGCCCCAGCATCCGTAGTTCGTCGCAGGAAACCTACAACGAAACCGCTTCCTTAATAGGTGGACATTGAGATCAGAACGTTACCGAACGTCCGCAGGGCAGCGCGAATAGGCGCGCCGACACGGGACGGCCGCGCCCAAGGCTGCTGGGCCCGGGAGCCGTTTTCCGCCACGGCGGCAGCGGACCACTCTGTGCAGGTCAGCGACCGGTTAGGAATTCTTCGCCGCGGGCCGGACGTCGGCGCGGGCGGCACAGGCCGCGCCGGCACATGTGAGGATTCTCATAACCGGGGTGGCTACTGGATGGTCCCGAGGAAGACGCTTTTTTGGGGTTCGTGGGTCTGGATTCCCCCCAGTGCCATGACGATCCTGTTGCCGACGCGTTGAACCAGCGCTCCCTGCCGGGGGGCGGGGAGGGACGGAAGGACCGTCCACGCATTTTTCGGCACGTCCAGTGCCACCACCTGGGAGGTGGGCTGGAAGTTGTCCGTCTGCCCGCCGGCCATGATGATCCGTCCGTCGGAGATGAACGTTCCCGACTCGATGTGGCTTTTGGCCATTGGAAGGCTTGCAACGGCAGTCCAACTGTTGGTTCCGGGATCATAGGCGTGGCAGTCCGCCTGCTGCTCGTGCAGGACATCGTGGCCGTGTTCGCCTCCGATAATGAAGATCCTGCCCCCGAGCACCGCGCAGCTCATGTGGTCCTTCGGATTCGGCAGCGGTGCGGCGGATGTCCAGGTGCCAGTGCCTAGGTCGAAGACGAAATGGTCTCCCACATTTGTCACCCGGTCGGCGGGGTTTCCGCTGATGTAGTGCAGCTTGCCGTCCAGGTAGGCGAGCGCTCCCGCCCCGCGCGGCTTGGGCAGCCTCGTAATGAGGCGGAAAACCCCGGAGCCGGGGTCAAAACTGTAAACCCTGTCGCTGACGGTCTGGGTGGGGGTCTTGGTTGTATCGAGGTTGCCGGCAAAGCCTCCCGCCAGGTAGATGTACCGGCCATCATCGGCCACTCCAAGGTGGCTTTCCGCCATTCCAGCCGGAAGGGTGCCCAGGGCGGACCACGAGTTGGTAGCGGGGTTGTAGGTCCCGTAGCTGCGCAGAACGCGGAACGAGGAATCGAATCCGCCGAAACGGTACAGCAGGCCGCCCAGGGCCAGGCCTGCTCCCTCAAAGCAGGCAACGGGAGACGGGGCGCCCTGGCTCCAGGCCGAGGGCCACGGCACGGTTGACGCCGGCGGCAACGGTGCCCCGTCGGGGAAGACAATCTCCAGTGCCGATATCTTGGGCTGGTCAACTTTGGCCGTGAAGTCGATGGTCAGGGTGCCGTCGCTCACCGGTACGCTGAACACTTTCACGGCTGCCCGGGCCGCGCCGACCTCTGCGTAGATGTCGTAGTCCTGCAGTTCCACCGCTCCACCCTCCAGGTTCGCGCTAAAGACACGCTTCCCTGTCCCGCCTGGGCCGCCTCCTGGCGCACCGAACCAGATTTCCGCGAAGTACAGCTTTACGAGATAGGTGCCCGCGGCCGTTACCGGGATGGCGTAGCCAAAGGAACCCAGGTTGGACGTGGCACTGCGCTCAGACGTGTAAAGCACGTCGTCCGTGGTTCCTGCAACGTCCCCGACACTGCTGTTCACATACGATTTGCCGCCCGTGAAAAACTGGTCCGCGCGCCACTGGACGCCGCCTGCGGTCACGGCCGGTCCGCCGGCATTGATCCTCAGCACTTGGCCGGCCGGTTCGGGAGGCGGCGGCGCTGCCGGAAAGACCACCTCAATGGCCGAAATCTTGGGCTGGTCCACCGTGGCAGTGAACACTATGTCCAGGCTGCTGCCGCTGACCGGGACCACGAACTGCCTGGTGACGGCATTCATCGCCCCGGCAGCAGCGAACAGGTCAAAGTTGACCAGTTCCGCTGCTCCGCCCTGGAAGTTGACGCTGAACACCCGCTTGCCCGCACCACCGGGGCCTCCCCCGGTGGCTCCGAACCAGATCTCGGCAAAGTGCAGCACTACCGTGTAGTCCCCGGCGGCCGGCACCGGAATTGAGTAGCTGAAGCCACCGAGATTCGACGTGGCACTCCGCTCGGTCAGGTAAAGCGCGTCATCGGCGGTGCCGCCTATTGAGGACACAGCGGAATTAGAGAAAGACTTACCACCGGAGTAGTAGCGATCAGCACCCCACGTAACGCCGCCGGTCGTGATTTGGGGACCCCCGGCATTGATGCGCAGAACCGTGGCGGTGTCCGCAGCGCTCGCCTGGGTTCGCGTGGAAAAAGCGACCGCACCCGCGGCGGCGAGTCCCATCAGAACAGTTGTCCGGCGCCGGGTCTCGTACTCAAGGAATCTGGACCACGGGGTGGAGGACCCGGACCCGGAGGAGGACCCGGACTCGGGGCGGGATGTTCCGGCCATATCGATTCCTTAGCATCGCGGTGTGGATGTCCCCTTTCCCGGGAGTTTATAGGCGTGCGGTGGCAGAGGTCACCGGATTTTCCCGGGGGACGCGTAAGTCCAGTAATGCGCCGCTGAATCCGCGTAGCAGGCAACTGCCGCACAAGTATGTATCGGCACGGCATGAGTAGACCGGCACTGTACATGCGTATGCCGGCCACCAAAGACCAGTCCCGACTTCGCTGGTGGACACGGGGCGCCCGTTATTAGCTGGGAGAGCGCAATAGCCCGCAATGGCGACTTCGGAGGCTGGATGAAAACGCAGTTCCTTGCACTGCTGCTGGCCCGGGTCTTTGCGACGGCCGTCCAGGCCCTGACTTTCATACTGCTCGCACGCTGGGCCGGTGTTCGGGACTTCGGAACCGTGGGGATCATAGCCGGCATCTGCGCCGTTCTGTTCACGGTCGCAGACTGGGGCCTCTCGTCATACATCCCTCGTGCCAGGGCAGTGGGCAAAAACGACGACGTCGTTGCCGGCATCAGGATGGATTTCGTTGGAAACGCTGTTGCGGGGACCCTCGCGGCTACCGTTATCGGAGCTTTGTCCGTTCCTCTCGGGATAAGTGCCTGGTTCATCCTCGTCCCCCTCGGCCTCGCCATAGAACAGTTCGTCGAGGTCGCCCTCACTGTCCCCATCGCTGACAAGAACAAGCGTTCATTCGTCTTTTCGCTGGTACTCCGGCGCGTTGTCTCCGTTGTCATCTTCGTGTCTCTTCATCTGCTCGCATTCGAGGCAGTCGCGTCCTATGCCATCGCCGTCCTGACGGCGTCCGCCGTAGGTTTCCTTCACGTGGTGGGGGTCCTGCGCAACCGGCTCGGGGGAATGCGCACGCGGAGCAGTTCGGCTGAACTCTACCGGCGTCTCATCCCGTACCTCCTCGCCAACCTGAGCGCGCAGTCCCGAACCCTGGACACGGCCGTCGTCGGCGCAGTTTCCTCGTTATCCTCGGCGGGGTTATATTCGGCAGCCTTTCGCCTGGTCAATCCGCTGATGCTGGTTTCCTCATCACTCGTCGCTGTGCTCCTCCCCCATGCATCCCGGAAGGACCTCAGGCAGACCCGGCGGATCGGCCGGGTTCTGTCCTGTGGGGCCATCATCCTGTGCGTCGCAATGATCCCGGTGATTAGCAACGCGGGCCAGGTCATGGAATTCCTGTTCGGTCGCGAGTTCGCGGCCGCGGCTCCGGCTTTCGCTCTCGCCATCGCAGCGTTGCCGTTCCTTTCGCTGGCGCCCCCGTTGGGCGGGCTGCTTCAGAGCCAAGGCTTCGAACGGTTCGTTGCCGTAAATGGAGTCACGTTCGCGGCCCTCAATCTGGCGCTCGTATTCGTTGGGGCGACGTTCTGGGGGCCGGCAGGTGCAGCTGCCGGCGTCGCCGTAACCTACGCCGGGAAATCCATGTCCCTGTTGATCCGTCTCGAGACGGCACGCCGCCCGGATGAACCCTCACAGCTGCACGGTCAGACCGTCCAGCTCAGAACGGCCTGACCGTGATGCGCCCGCATGCACACGTCGAAGGCGTCTCAGTCCTGATGCCGGCCTTGAACGCGCGCAGCACGATACAGCTGGCGGTCAGATCGACGTTGCTGGCGCTTCCCCCCAACGGTCGGCTGCTGGTGACCGACGACGGCAGTACAGACGGCACCACAGAGATTCTGTCCGGATTCCAAGACGCCCGGCTAACCGTATTTCGGAACAGCACACCGTTGGGCGTGGCCGCCACATTGAACTCGCTCCTCAACCGGGCGGTAACGCAGCACGTAAGCCGCATGGACGCCGACGACGTTTCCTTTCCGCACCGGTTTGTCAGCCAACGGGCACACCTGGGGGACGACTGCGACCTGACCTTTTCGACAGTCATCAACTTTGGTGACTCTCCCCGCGGCTGGAAGCCCGCAATTCCCATAGGGATCAGCCCCGAGGCCATGCCATTCTTCCTCCTCATCGGCAACCCGTTGGGCCATTCGGCGATGTACGGCTCGGCGCCAGCGCTGCGGACCAACCATGGCTACGTCGCCGGACCGGCCGAAGACTACGACCTGTGGATGCGACTGGTGGCCGCCGGGCACCGTCTTCGCCGGACCGCTGCCCCGCTGATCGCGTATCGGCATCACCGCACACAGATCACCAAGGCAGCGGATTGGCGTGTCCGCGTAGCCCGGGATCCGCAGCTGCGTTCCAGTCACCGCGCACTTAGCCATTCGGTCGGATGGGAGGGCCCGGATTTCTTTGATCTTGCCGTTCAAGGCGCCCGAACTCCGGCGGACCGCAAGACCCTCGAAGATCTGGCCAGGTTTTTCGCAACACGCTGCCGGCATTTGTCCTCCGTCGAGCAGCAACACCTGAAATATCAACTTGGCAAACTCAAAAGGTAGGCACGCGTGCAAAGAATTTCCTATCGCCTCCACGGGCTGAAGATACACGATGTCTCGATGCCTGAGGCCGCAGACGCCGTAGTTTCCTTTGCCGCTGACGGCCGCGCGAATCTTGTCGTCACGCCGAATTCGGATCATTACCTCCGCTGGCAGGATTCACCAGCTTTTAGGGAACTTTACGGCCTTGCTGCGCTGGTGGTCCCGGACGGATTTCCCCTGGTACTGATGGCCCATCTGGAGGGCCGGAGATCTGTACAACGGATCCCAGGCGTTGACCTGTTCTACGCTTCAATGCGTCTGGCAGCCCAAACAGGCATACCCGTTGGTCTGATCGGCGGCAAACAGGGAGTAGCAGGAAAAGCAGCCCAAAACCTGGCAGCGGTCATGCCCGGACTCAGGGTCTTCCTTACCGAATCCCCCAATCCCGAAGAACTTGCCGACCCGGCGTATGTTGCAGATCTTCGGTCTCGGTTGGGACGCGAGCCCGCCAAAGTCGTGGCGCTATGCCTGGGGTCACCGAAACAGGAGGAACTTTTCCGGGCACTCACGGCAGACGGGAACACCACAGGGTGCTACCTCGGGGTTGGCGCAGCGATCGACTTCGCGGCCGGCGAAGTCCGGCGGGCACCACGTGCTGTCCAAGACGCCGGCCTCGAATGGCTCTACCGGCTCGGCCAGGAGCCCCGGCGGCTGTGGAAACGGTATCTGCACGATACTCGGATCTTCGGGTACGTGGCCAGGTCCACCGCAGCTGGCGTGACATCAAGCGCCCTTGCATTGGTAGCCCGCACCGTCGGCGCGACAGCCGTGTTTTCTTCCGGAGTCCACCTTTTCGGTTCTTCAGGTTCGGCTTCGCAGCAAGGCAAAGACGCCTCCATGCGAATAGTCCATGTCGGTCCGGATCCGCAAACCCAGGGGGGAATGGCATCGGTTATTGCCGAGTACCTCACGTTCACGGGCGAAACTTTCACGAGCAGCAGTATTCCGACGTGGGCGCCCCGATCCCGCTTTCGCTCGCTCGGGAACGCAGCACGGCTCTGCCTTCAGATTCTCGTTGGGCAGCACGACCGCAACACACTCCATGTCCACATGAGCGAATTCGGCAGTTTCATTAGGGAAGGCGCTGTTGTTCTTGCAGCCCATATGCGGGCGGTCCCGGTCCTGGTGTCACTGCACGGCGCTGACTTTGGCGAGACTGTCGCGCGATACCCCGGGATCACCAGAAACGTCCTTTCCAAAGCATCCGGCATAATCTGTCTCGGTCCCAAACAGAAGGCCATGGTTGCAAGGCTGGTCCCCCGTGTGACAACCCATATCGTTCCGAATCCCAGCGGTCCCGGCACTTCCGCGGGACTGCCTGAACGCCTGGCTGCTGCCGGCTCAGCCCCCCACTTTGTCTTCGCCGGTGATGTCGGCACCCGCAAGGGATTCGACCTCATCCAGACTGTGTGGCCGGAGGTCATAGCCAAGTATCCGGGCGCTACGCTCGACGTCTGCGGTCCCGTCACCGATGTGGCGGCGCCAATCGAGCTCCCCCGATGTACGTACCACGGAACGGTTGCCCGCGAAAAGGTGGCGGAGCTCCTTTTGGGGGCGGAGTGCCTTCTGCTGCCAAGCAGGAAGGAAGTTCTGCCCATGAGCGCCCTGGAGGCACTCAGGTTGGGCACCCACGTAATTGCCTCCCATGCCGGCGAAATGGATTCCTTGGCAGGATCGGCAGCCGTTACCTATTGCGATCCCACACCGGACGCGTTGCTGGCAGCCATAACAAGCGTGCTCGAGTCAACTCCGGCGGATAAACAGGCCAGGTCCGAAAAAGCGATCCGCTGGTCTGCCGAGAACTCCTCCAATGAACGGATAGCACTGCGGTTGCAGCACATCTACACATCACATCAAAGGACGTCACATACCTCGCAAGGGGGAAAACACTGTGGAAAAGCCGACTATCAATTGCGTCATTCCCACGCACGGCCGGGACCATCTGCTTCTTAAGGCACTCGAATCGGTCCGGCTCCAGACGCGTCAGCCGGAACGGGTGACCGTCGTTGACGACACAGGATCGGAATCCACCAGAGTCCTCGTCTCGGGCTTCGTGGGCCTGCCATGCATCGCCTACCTGGACAACTCAGGCGCAGAGCACCCTGGAGCCTCCTCATCCCGGAACGCAGGCGCCTGGTCCGCGGAATCAGATTTCCTGGCATTCCTCGATGACGATGACCGCTGGGAGCCGGAATTTCTTGAAGAATCCCTGGCGGCAATCGGGTATTCCGGTGCCGACCTCGCCACCGCGCCTGGGACTGTTGAATTCGGCAGTGGATTCGCGGAACGGCCGTGGCTCGCCAAACGAGTACTGACCCACCGGGAGTGTCTGGCGTGGAACCCTGGGATAACGGGCAGCAGTTTCGTTATCTCGGCCGAAAGCTTCCGGTCAATCGGGGGGTTTGACGAACGCCTGCCCGTGTTCAACGACCTGGACCTCTTCGTACGATTCCTTGCCCGAAACTACAAGTACACCGTCCTGACTGCTCCGCGATTCATCCAGACCGCGGACGGCGCAGGACACCTTTCATCAAGGAATGAAAGAAGGGCCCGAGGCGTCCGGATGTATATGGAAAAGCACCGGGCCGAGCTCCGCTGGCACCAGCGCAGGCGGCTGCTTCGCGAGATCCATCTGTCCAAGAGATACAAAGGACAGGCACTTTCGCTGCGCGCATATCATTTTGTGGTGATGTGGCTGCTGTCGAGCCCAACCCAGTTCATCCAGGTACTCCGCGCAAAGATATCCGGGCGCGGAACCATGTATGCCTAGGGATTCAGCCGCCGGCATAACGGCCGATCCGACTGCCTACACCCGTGGCCCCGCGCTCTTGGCCACGAGTCCGCGGTGCTTCAGGGGGTGGGTGCCGGAAAGGCCTGGCCGGTCCTTTTGCGGGCCGCCGATGGCGGCCAGGATGAAAAGCAGAACTGTCATGGACGATGGGTAGAACAGAACAGGGTCGCTCATCGAAGTCAGCAGCACATAGCTCCAACCCAGGAGCACGGTGCGGTTTCTTCTCCCGGCCATCAACACCGTAGCCACCACAGCCAGGCCTGCCGCCAGTGCTCCTGCCCAGCCCAGTTCAACGACAAGCTGCACATACGCATTATGGGCGCCCAGCCCATTGCCAATGCGCAGCGGTATCTGCCCCCATCCGATGCCTGCTTCCTCGTGCCCGTCCAGCAAACGCAGGGCGCGGCCCCACTGCCCCAGCCGCCACGCGCCGGAGTTTGCACCGGACGCCGCACCCAACGCAGTCTCAGCAGCGAAGTCGAGGCGATTAAGAAGTGTTTGACCGGCAAGAGCGAGAAAGAACGCTGCTGCCAGGGCCGCCAGGATAAGCCTCCTGAAACTGTGGGCCAGCGCCAGCCCCAGACACGCGGCCAGAATGAGGATTGCCGTGATGCTTCCCGTCATCATGAGCGCGCCGGCAGCGCACAACAGGAAGACCGCCCGCCATACATTGAGTTTCATCGATGCGACGTACAGAATGGCCAGCGACAAGGAATAGGCCGCAAAGTTGGGATGACCAAACAGCCCTCCGAACCGAAGGCCTGTATTCTCAACGTCCTTGAACGGCAATGGATAGCCGATGATCGGCTGGGCCAGGACGGAACCCGCGCCCAGGCTGAGGACAATCATGAACAACTGGTCGTTAGGACCCCGTTGCCCTGGAAAGCGGGAAACTACCCAGGGAACGGTGGCCAGTGAGATGAACCGCAGGCAGGCCTCAAAGTTGGGGCTCCCATTAATGCCGCCCGTAACGAAGATCGCTGCCGCAAGGACCAGGGGCAGCAGCGACCACTTTGTGAAGGGAAGCTCCCGGCGCGCGATGGCCAGCAGGACCACCATGCCAAAACCCGCCAGTACCGCGATGTTGTCCACGGTCAGGGCACCCACTTGGAAGGTCGAGGTAAGGAGCGGCCCGACGAGAAGCAGCGCCAGGGCTGCCGGCTGGGGGTACCGGATGGCGATACCCAGGGCAAGGGCAGCAAGGGGAACAAGGACGGCCGGCGGCCACCACACTGTTGCTACCGTGACGGCGGACACGAGCAGGAGCGTTCCTGCGACCCCTGCCCGACTGGACCAGTCACGGCTTAGGAAGCTCGAAGCGGTCCGGGACCCGCCGACACTGCTGACCCGCCCGCCGGTCCGCTTAGCCATCATCACCCCCGAGGCGTGCTGCTCCCACCGCGAGGGAGCCTTTGCGCCAACCCTATCGGCCCGGACGGGAAGGGGCACGAGTAGTTCAGGCATCGCCTACTTGCTTTTCCCCTTGAAACATCGGCAAAGATACCTGTTTCCCTCCGTTTTCGGCGGGATCGATTGAATACGCCATCCGGCAGGTCTAAGTTCGGGGCAAGAGGGAGAGGGCCCGAACGGTTCCGAACTATCAGTTGCTCAGCTGCGTAGACGTCCGGGGGATAACGACATGGAATTCAGCGACTATGGGCAGCACATCCGCCGCAACTGGAAGCTCCTGGTCGGCTGCCTGCTGCTTGGCCTTGTGTCCGCGGCGGCTGCGTCAGCTTTGATGGCGCCGGTCTACCAATCGACAACCAAGCTCTTCGTAGCCACCCAAAGCTCGGGCAGCGTTCTGGAACTGCAGCAGGGCAACAACTTCACGCAGCAGCGCGTCCAGTCCTATGTGCTGACAGCGTCCACGCCCCTGGTTCTTCAGCCCGTCATCGACAACCTCGGACTGCCCCTGAATTCCAGCCAGCTGGCAAACAAACTCCAAGTGAGCGCGGAACTCAACACCGTAGTCATTGCCATCACCGCCAGTGACGCCACGCCTGAAGGAGCTGCACGGATCGCGTCCGGCGTCGCCGAAAGCCTCATGGGAGTCATCGGAAACCTGGAGTCAACGGCCGAAAAGACTCCCCTGAAACTCACGGTCGTGGCCCCTGCGGAGATTCCTTTGGGCCCGGCTTCCCCCAACATCCTGCTCAATCTCGTCATTGGCCTGATCGTCGGGCTTGCCGTGGGGATCGGCGCCGCAGTGCTCGGGACGGTCCTTGATACGAAGATCAGGTGTGAAGCGGACCTCAAACGCATCACTGACGGCGCCGTCCTGGGCGGGGTTCCGCATGACCCGGCGACCGGCAAGAAGTCGCTGATCACCCATTCCGTACTGAAATCGGCCCGCGCTGAAGCCTTCCGGCAGGTGCGCACGAATCTTCAATATGCGCACTTCGGTAAGGGTGCAAACTCCATGCTGGTGACCTCTGCGATTCCAGGGGAAGGGAAGTCGACCTCTTGCATTCATCTCGCACTCACCCTGGCTGAAACCGGACAGTCCGTCGTCATTGTGGACGCTGACCTGCGAAGGCCCAGCGTTGCCGGCTACCTGGGACTGGAACAGACAGCGGGACTGACCACTGCCCTGATCGGCCGAGCCGAAGTGGATGACCTGCTCCAGCCGTATGGGGCCCACGGCGTTCACGTCCTGGCCTCAGGGCACGTTCCACCCAATCCGAGTGAACTGCTCGGGTCGAAGGAAATGACAGAGCTGATCCGGTACCTGGAGGGCCGCTTCGACCACGTACTTCTCGACGCGCCCCCATTGCTCCCCGTCACGGATGCCGCTGTCCTGGCCCCGCGTGTCGGCGGTGTGGTGCTGGTTGTGGGCGCCCGGCAGGTCCGCCTGGCCGAGGTCCGCAAGGCCCTCGCGTCACTGTCGATGGTCGATGCCCGGCTTCTGGGGATCGTCCTGAACCGGCTGCCGGGACGGGGCCCCGATTCCCAACGCTACGGCTACGGCAGCTACCAGCTTTCTGAAAAAGAGGCCAGAACGGCAGCGGATGCCGAGGCCCTGCGGACGCAGCTGAGGGTTGTGACGCAGCTCCACCCTTCCCCGCGCGTGTACGGGCCGGGCGGCCCCGAGGGCAAAGGCGAAGAACGGATGGCTGATCCGACAACGGAACGTGCGGTGCGGCATTAACGGGACGCCTGTACCGTCGCCCGCTCCAGGACCGGCACCCGGTTACTTGTCTTCTCCCGAGGGCTACTTGCCCGCCGAAATGTGCTTACTTGTCTTTGCCCGGAAGCGGTATCGATAACTTTCCCCGAATGGCACATTGAGGGGACAACGCTATGTGGGCGCGGTCCCCCGGCCGGAACATTGCCGGCGCGGACCCGTGGGATCGGCCCCGCCGCGTTCAAGCCACCGCAGGGGGCCGCAGTCCGGCACCCCGCGCTCACCACAGGCTTCCCGGGGAAGGGACTTATATGTCACGCAGTAGCGGATCATCAGGAACATCCACCGGCTCCCGATCTTTGCGGGCAGCTGTCGCAGGCTTCACCAGCATCACCGTGATGACTGCGGCTCTCGTCTCCGCTTCCCCCGCCCGGTCCCTGGATCCGTTCGACCCGGACGAGCCGGGCACATGGCAGTCATCGCCGTATTCGCCGCTGGGCCCGGCAGATCTCGTGGTCACCAACAACACAACGCGCCTCACCTTCGAAAGCCAGGCGGGCCTTCCGGCCGCTGATGGCAGGGGCACCGGATTCACACTCCTCCAGCCTTCAACCGCACACGACGGCGGCCCCTTCTTCGTGCCGGCGGACCTCACAGTTGCCTCCGGCTTCCTCCATGTCACCGCATCTTCAGGAAGCACGCTTCTGGACTCCAACTCGCAGGACAATGCGCTGGGTGTCGGGCTTGTACCGGCCGCTGCCACAATTCGGATATCCGCCACGCTCGACGCCCCCCGGCGGCTGCAGCCCGCGACGGAGGCCGGCGTGTGGCTTGGACCCGACGACGACAATCTTGTCAGACTGTTCCTGACAGGTTCGGATGATGCCGGAACCTGGGAGATGAAGCTGCAACGTGAACGGGACGGCGAATCGGAGGCGGCATCCCAGGACCTTATCTCGGTTCCACTGCATGCTGTGCCACAGGGTCGGGCCGTGAAATTGGTGCTCGACGTTGATCCCGCGGCGGAAGCCGTCCTGGCCTCGTACCAGGTCGGTGCAGATGCTCCTGTCAACATCGGACGCATGGAGGTTCCCGCGAACTTCCTCGACGGAACCCTGCTTACGGCATCCGGCGCAGGCGGTGCAAAGTCCCTGGCAGGAATCTTCGCCACGGCAGCCGGGGAACCGGCAGGCGAGCGGCCCACAGTCAGTTTCGACGATTTCAGCGCCAAAGAGCTGCCGTCCACCGCCAAACCAGCCCCGGCCAGCCCCGGCTCACCGGCAAAACCGACGGCAGAACCCGGCGCCAAGCCGTCATCCTCTCCGGCCCCGGACCCCGGCCAGCTACCCTCGCCGTCGCCGTCGGCCCCGCCGTCGACCTCACAACCACCCTCGCCGCCGGCCATCGCCTCTCCGCTTGAGGACGCTCCTGCTCCATCCGGGTCGTTGCCGGCGACGCGGCCGGCCGCTCCCCCCGGCAGCGGGCCGGGTCCGGCCCCGGCCGAATCCACCACCGGCGCCGGCCCGGCAGACGGAATCGATTCAAGCCCCGCGACCAAAGAAGGCGCGTCCCCGAACAACGGCTGCCTTGAGGGAGAGTGGCGCGTTGAGTACTTCTTCGGCACGTCCCTTGAAGGGTCCCCTGTCGTGACCGGATGCGATGCGGCGATAGACCAGGATTTCCTGCCCGGCGCCGGCCCGGAGGGGGTCGGCTCTGAGAACTACTCAACACGCTGGGTAAAGGTCCTGCACGCGGGGGCAGGCGACTACTCGTTCGCAGCCAATGCCGACGACGGCGTCAGGATCACCATCGACGGCGACCTCCTGATCGACGCATGGAAGCAGGATATTGTCGGCGGGCCCCATACAGCCGAGGTGAGCCTCGACGGCGGGGCGCACGTCGTGGCGGTGGAATACTTTCAAGCCGGCGGCGCTGCCTCAGTCCAGGCCGGTTACAGCAAGGACGGCGCAGACACCGAACCGCCGATCCCGGCGTCGGGATTAACCACCCGCGGAGGACCTTCCGCTGTGCACCTGAGCTGGAAAGCGAGCGGCTCCAAGGATGTCGCGGGGTACCGCGTCTACCGGGGAACCCGGCACGGCGTCGACGTCACGCTGGATCCGCTGTCCGGCGACGAACCGGTGACAGGCACATCCTTCAGCGACACTTCGGCCCAGGCAGGGACCACCTATTACTACACCGTCGTGGCCCTTGATGCCGCCGGCAATGACTCGTCCGCGTCCAACGAAGCGGCGGGTTCGCTCGCAGCAGCGGACACGACGCCTCCTCCTGCACCAAGCGGGCTGACGGCAGCCTCCGGGGACACCCGGGTAAGCCTGTCCTGGACCGCGCCGTCCGCAGCGGACATCGCGGGATACCGCGTCTACCGCTCCCTCCAGCCCGTGGTCAAAGATACGGGATCCCTCCATTCAGGTCCGGCCCTGGTTACCGCACCAGCGTATGAGGACACCACTGCGACAAACGGCACCACCTACTTCTATGTGGTGTCAGCCGTGGATCTGTCCGGCAACGAGTCAGGCGTCTCCAATGAGGTCCACGCCGTCCCCGTAGTCCCGAACTCGACCAACATCAGGGTGGACTTTACTGTTACATCCGGCGTGCCTGCTTCCGGGTATGCCGCCGACTGGGGCGAAGCGTTCTCCGCCCGGACCGGCCCGAACCAAGGGACCGGACTCACATACGGCTGGAAGACACCGGACGGAAACCCGCTAAGCCTGGTCGGAAACGGGCGGGACCGGAACCGTACCGGAGTAGACGCAAGACTCGATTCCATCATCCACATGCAGTACGGCGATGATCCGGGAACAAACGGCGTGAAAACCGAGGGTATCTGGGAAGCTGCAGTGCCGGACGGACTCTACCGGGTCACCGTCGCCGTAGGAGACCAGGCTTTCTCCGCGGGGTACAACTCGGTGCATGCCATCAACGTCGAGGCCGGCGTCGGCATAGAAAAGTTCCAAGGTTCGGCGGCACAGGAGTACCAGACCACCACTGTCATTGCCGGCGTCTGGGACGGCGCCCTGACCATCACCGCCTCCGGCGGCACCAATACCAAGCTGGCCTACATCGACATTGTCGGTATGGAACGCGCACCGCACATCGATACGATGCGCCCTGAGAACCGCTCCACCGGACAGGACCCCACAGACGGCGTATCGGCGACAATCCGCGTCCCTTACGCCGGAGTAGGCGTGGACGCGAGCACCCTGCCCGGCAACGTCCATATCTACGAGGTTGCCTCCGGGAGCGAAGTCCCGTCATCCACCGGAACGTCCGGGGGCAACGACGTGATTGCCACGCAGCCAACTTCGCCACTGAAACCGGACACCACCTACCGGTTTACAGTGACCAGCGGCGTCAAAGACAACTACGGGGCCCCGTTCATTCCCTTCACCTCGATCTTCACCACGGGCCACGGGGGAATTTCGGCAGGAGCGGACTACACGCCGCTGACAGGGGTCTCCTTCACCAAAGTCGAACAGCCGGCAGCTTCCGGGAAGTACTGGTCCTCCATGGCCTTCGGCCCCGACGGGAAGCTGTATGCCTCCACGATAGGCCAGGGACTCTTCCGGTTTGCCGTGGCCGCGGACGGCTCGCTCTCTGCCATGGAGGACCTGGGCTATGCCGGCCGGGCCATCATCGGCCTGGTCTTTGACAGGACAGGGACTGCAGCCAGCCCCAAGCTGTGGATCACCTCCACGAGCGCCAACACGTACAACGAGCAGGGCGAATGGATCTCGGGCGTAAGCATGCTCTCCGGCCCGGCGCTGCAGACCGAATCCCGGGTCTTTACAGGGCTGCCCCGCTCGCAGGCTGACCACCTGACCAACTCCATGGCTTACGGCCGCGACGGCCGCCTCTACTTCATGCAGGGCTCCAACCAGGGGGCCGGCGACCTGGACAATTCCTGGGGCCAGCGGGGCGAAAAACTCCTGACGGCCGCTGCCCTCGTCTTCGACCCCGCAGATCCGGCTGTGCAGCAGGCAATCACCAGCGGGACGCCGATCAACGTCCAAACTTCCGGAGGAGGAACCTACGACCCGTATGCTCCCGGGGCGCCCCTGAAGATCTATGCCACCGGCATCCGGAACGCCTACGACCTGGTCTGGCACTCCAACGGCCATCTGTACGTCCCCACCAACGGCACGGCCGGAGGTGCAAACTCCCCCGGGGTAACACAGAATCCGGACGGCACCTACACCCGCGTGGCGGCCGAGGGGATCCCCGGCTACAGCTCCGTGAACGGCCAGGACGTTACCCGGCAGTGCCAGCGCCGCTCTTACACGGGAGGCACGGCACCGGCCGTGGGAAACCAGCCGACCCAGCGGGACTTCCTGTTTGATGTGGTGGAAGGCGGCTACTACGGGCATCCCAACCCTGAACGGTGCGAATGGATACTGAATGAAGGCAACGACCCCCTGAACCCGCCCACCGCTCCGGGACAGGGCGGAAGTAAATACCCCTCGGGGACGAAGGCCGACCCTAATTACCGGGGCTTTTCCTACGACTTCGGCTTCAACAAGTCTCCTAACGGCTCCATCGAATACAAGAGCAGCACTTTTGGCGGACAACTGAAGGGCCGGCTCATTGTTACCCGGTTCTCCAACAACAACGACCTTTTGTTCCTCCAGGTGGACCCCGCCACAGGCAAAGTGCTCGGCGAACAAACGTCACTGGGCATCAGTGGCGTACCGAACTCCGCGATCAGCGGCGTTGATGGTTTCAACGACCCGCTGGAAGTCGTAGAGGACCCTAAGACCGGAAATCTGTACGTGAACCAGTACGACCGGAGCGGCAGCAACCAGGCGATGTTCCTCCTGAAGGTTCCCTCGGCGCAGCAGGCAGCCCCGCTGACGTCGTCCGTGTCCGAAATGGTCTTCTCGGCCGTCAAGAGCACCGTCGGCCCGACCAAGTCCGTGACTATCACCAATACCGGTTCCGCTTCAGCCACCCTCAGCACGTCGATCGCCGGAACCAACCCGGCGGAATTCAGCTTTAACGGGGGCAACGGGACCACGCTCAGCCCGGGCGCCACCACCACCATCCAGGTCACTTTCAAGCCCGGCACCACGGTGGGGCAGCGACAGGCCGTCCTGCGCATCGCAGCGGCCGGGAGCACCCTCGACGTCGGACTCTACGGCCTGACGATGAACGGCCTCGAGGGGCTGAATGAGCCGCCCTTCCAGGACGTTGCCGGTACCCTCGGCTACAAGATCAATGTCGGCTGGAGCACCCTGGAGGGGGGTACGCAGGCCACGGCCAAGGGAGATGAACTCCTGGAACCGCTTTTCCTCAAGGCCGGCACACAGCCCGTCTCGATGGTCCCCCTCGCCCAATACGCGCCCAGGGAGGACCTGCCCTTCGGGTGGTACACGGGCGACGGAACGCCGGCGCAACTGCATAAACTCGGCTCAATCGACATTTCCGGATACCAGTCCCTTCTGCCGCCGTCGTCCCCGGGAACCCTGCAGACTTTCGACCCCGGCACCCAAAGTTTCGGGTTCTACTACTACTCCAACGCCTTCCAGCGGACGGGTTATACGGAGGACCGCCTAAACTCCGGAGGCGTCGCCCACCGTGCACGCGTTTACCCGGCCAAGGACCGGACGGGAACGCCAATGGCCAACAGCTTCATTGTGGCCTTCGAGGACGCCTCCAACGGCGACTACCAGGACTATGTCTTTCTTGTGCAGGGTGTCCGGCCGGCCTCCGGCGGTGCCACTCCTCCGGCCACGGGTGCGTTCAAGGTCAACTTCTCCAACCTCGCGGCAGGGCTTCCCACCGGGTATTTCCGGGACTTCGGTGAGCCGTTCGGTGCACGTACCCGGACCGATCAAGGCACAGGCCTCAGCTACGGATGGAAAAACCAGGCCACGGGAGCGCCCATCGATCTGTCCACCGCCGGTACAGCGGGGCCGGGCAACGGACGCCTGCGCACCACAAGCCAGCCCGACCTGCGGCTGAACACCCTCATGCATATGCAGGGTGCGGACGTTCCATCGTTTAACGGCGTCCCTGCGTACGCCTTCTGGGAAGCAGCCGTCCCCAACGGCGATTACGACGTGACGATCACCGTAGGGGATCCCGTCCCTCAAACAGCCACGGAATTACACACCATCAACCTCGAAGGCAGGAAGATCATCGACCGGTTTGCCCCGTCCGGGGATTCCGGGTCGGCTACGCGGCACCAGACGGCGGCAACGCGTGTCACCGTGACCGACGGTCTTTTGACGGTGGATGCGCAGGGCGGAATCAACACCAAGATCGACTACATCGACGTCGTTCCGGCGCCCACCGACCCGGGCGGCGATCCCACGGTGGGCGCCCAGGTGAAGGTCAACTTCCAGACGGCAGGTGCTCCGACGCCGACCGGATGGATACCGGACACGGGTGCGGCCTTCCTGGCGCAGCGCAAGTTCGGTTGGCTGGCGGGCGGCGCGCCCGCTGACCGCAGCTCCGCCACCCGTTACCGGACTGCCGCAACTGCGGGCATTGCCTATCCTGCCGACCCGCTGCTGCAGACACTGAATATCATGGGGCCCGCAAGCAATGTGTCCACCGGCGTTTGGGAGTATGCCGTCCCGGACGGCACTTACACGGTGGCAGCTTCAGCCGGGGACGCCGGTTACCTTGACTCCGCCCACGGGATCCTTGCCGAAGGCCAACCACTGATCGCCAACTTCGTCCCGACGGGCAGCACGCCTTTCCAGACCGGCTCACGGCAAATCACTGTTGCCGACGGCAAGCTCACGCTGAGTTCCAGTGGAACCAACACCAAAATCAATTGGGTATCGATCAAGGGCGCAGGCCTGGACACCCAGCCGGACCCGGTACCGACGGCAAAGTACAACTTCACTTTGCCCAGTGCCGTCACGCCCACCGGGTGGATCGCCGATTACGGAGGCATGTACGACGGCGACGGGTACGGCTGGTTCGTCAATGGCACCCCGACTGACCGGACGCTTGAAGCGAGGAACCGGCCGTCGGCGACGCCCGGAATCACTTATCCGGCGGGAGATCCGCTGCTGCAGTCGCTCGTCCAGATGCAAACGGCATCCAAGGGCGGGACGGATGGAATATGGCAGCGGGCCATTCCGAATGGAACCTACGAAGTAACGGCGTCCGTAGGAGACTCCGGCTATCTCGACTCGGTTCATGCCCTCAAGGTAGAGGAAACGCAACTCATTGCGCCTTTCACGCCTACCGGAACAAGCCCGTTCGCCTCCGGGACCGCAAGTGTGGACGTCACTGACGGGAAGCTTACGCTGACGCCGACCGGGACGAACACGAAGATCAACTGGGTCACCATCAAGGGCCCGAACCTGCTGAACCCCCTTCCGGCTGACACGACTGCGCCGGCGCCACCGACAGGCCTGACTGCGACCGTCGGCACCAACAAGGTCACCCTGAACTGGTCGGCGAACACCGAACCCGACCTCGCCGGCTACCACGTCGAACGCGCCACGGCACTCGCCGGGCCCTGGACAAGGCTCACCGGTACAACACCCGTCACCGCAACTGCGTACACCGACACCGCACCACCGGCGGCGTCCGCGGTCTACTACCGCATCATCGCCCTCGACACCTCAGCCAACGCCTCCGCCCCCTCGGCCACGGCACAGGCCAACACCACCGCCACGTCCCCGCCGGCCACCAGGATCAACACCGGCGGACCCGCCGTAACCACCGGAGGCCTGAACTGGCTCGCAGACACCTACTTCACCGGCGGAAAAACCTACACCAACGCCCTGGTCACCCAAATCGCCGGAACCACCGACGACTCCCTCTACCTCAACGAACGCAGCGGCAAAACCGCCTTCGGCTACGCAATACCCGTCCCCTCAGGCACCTACACCGTCAAACTCCACTTCGCCGAAATCTGGCACGGAGCCACCGGCGGCGGACCCGGCGGCACAGGCAAACGCATCTTCACCGTCAACCTCGAAGCCGGCACCCCGGAAATCACCAACCTGGACCTCAACGCCGTCGTAGCACCCATGACCGCCTACATCCGCACCCAACAGCTCACGGTAACCGACGGAACCCTCAACATTGACTTCACCGCCACCACCGACGAACCCACCATCGCCGCCATCGAAATCATCCCCGGCGGAACGGCTGACACGACTGCGCCGGCGCCACCGACAGGCCTGACTGCGACCGTCGGCACCAACAAGGTCACCCTGAACTGGTCGGCGAACACCGAACCCGACCTCGCCGGCTACCACGTCGAACGCGCCACGGCACTCGCCGGGCCCTGGACAAGGCTCACCGGTACAACACCCGTCACCGCAACTGCGTACACCGACACCGCACCACCGGCGGCGTCCGCGGTCTACTACCGCATCATCGCCCTCGACACCTCAGCCAACGCCTCCGCCCCCTCGGCCACGGCACAGGCCAACACCACCGCCACGTCCCCGCCGGCCACCAGGATCAACACCGGCGGACCCGCCGTAACCACCGGAGGCCTGAACTGGCTCGCAGACACCTACTTCACCGGCGGAAAAACCTACACCAACGCCCTGGTCACCCAAATCGCCGGAACCACCGACGACTCCCTCTACCTCAACGAACGCAGCGGCAAAACCGCCTTCGGCTACGCAATACCCGTCCCCTCAGGCACCTACACCGTCAAACTCCACTTCGCCGAAATCTGGCACGGAGCCACCGGCGGCGGACCCGGCGGCACAGGCAAACGCATCTTCACCGTCAACCTCGAAGCCGGCACCCCGGAAATCACCAACCTGGACCTCAACGCCGTCGTAGCACCCATGACCGCCTACATCCGCACCCAACAGCTCACGGTAACCGACGGAACCCTCAACATTGACTTCACCGCCACCACCGACGAACCCACCATCGCCGCCATCGAAATCATCCCCGGCAGCGTGT
The DNA here is from genome assembly GCF_044754925.1 of Pseudarthrobacter sp. NPDC092424. Classification (NCBI taxonomy): domain Bacteria; kingdom Bacillati; phylum Actinomycetota; class Actinomycetes; order Micrococcales; family Micrococcaceae; genus Pseudarthrobacter; species Pseudarthrobacter sp. NPDC092424. The sequence continues at coordinate 243,465 of NZ_JBIVQC010000004.1, forward strand.
GAGGGCAGCGGAGGGCAGGGCGCAAGGGCAGCATCTGATGGGTTTGTGACACCTGAAGCAGGGTCCGGATGGGCGCCAACACTGCGGTCCCTAAGGCAGCCTCCGCTGCAGTTCCCCGGTCCGGGTGGAGGGTCCCGCCGATGTAGCCAGCAGCACTTCCTTGAGTTCGGCCCTGCTCGCCACATGCAATTTTGCGTAGACCTGGTAGAGATGCCCCTCGATCGTACGAATGGAGACGTGCATCTGTTCGGCGAGTCGCCGGTTTGATATCCCTGCGGCGGCGGCCTTGGCAACCTCCCGCTCCCTCGTGGTGAGGACAGAGGTAACCAGCGAATGAAGACCCTGACTGGCCCCGCAGAATCTGTCCTCGAACGATTGCTGTGCCCGCTGTGCGACCCGGAGGATAAGCCTGTTGCCCGATTCCCCGGCGCACAGAACAGCCTTTCGCGCCGCATCCCTTGCCATGAGGACGTTGCCCGCGGCTTCGGCGTCCCGCGAGACGGCCAGCAGCGCCTCGCTGTCGCCTGAAGCCAGCCCGTCTGCGAACTTAGCGCAGAGGACTGCGAAAGAGCCGCTGCTCCGGTCGGCATGGAGCCTCAGCTCCCGCGCGAGCGGCTGGCTGCCCTGCCTCGCGGCCGCGGAGAGGAAGTGGAGCGCCGGCGCGACGGCGCCTGATTGCGCATCGCAAAGCGCTTCGCTGAGAAGCAGCCCGGTCAGGTCCCCTTGTTCCCGGGATTCAACCCGGGCGGAGGCCGCATAATAGGCGGCGAGCCGGGAAACCATCCAGGTACCGGCCGGCAGTCCGTCCATCCCGGCCAGGAGGGCTTCCGTCTTCTGCTTCTTGCCGAGCAGCGCGGCTGCATAAGCGCCCGCGGCGAGCGCCAGGACAGCCACGCCGTCGTGGTCCCTGGCCAACAGCTGCCGCGCTCCAGCCTCCAGTGCGTGTAGCCCGGACTTCACGTGGCCCCGGTGGAAGAGAAGGACACCCGGAGCAATTTCAAACATTCCGCCGAGCCGGGAAGGAGGCTCGTTGGCAGCGGACATCTCCTTGAGATACTCCTGGCATTTTGCCAGTTCACCGAGCAGCAGCCATACCTGCAGCAGGAGGGCGCGCACCTCCCGCACCACACGGTCCGGCAGGTGCGTGTCCGCGGCTGCCTGGGCGATCTGCGCGCCGAGGCCGAGCGCGCGCCGGCTGTCTCCGAGAACAGCCCACGCCATACACTGCAGCGCAGTTGCACGGATCTGCCGCTCACGCCCAAGCTCGGAGGCGTCGACGCCCCCCAGCAACGTCACAACATCCTGGTAGCGGCCCTGCATGGCAGCCAGGTCCGCTTCCGCCACGCGAAGCCGGGCCCGAAGGGTCGGGTCACCATGGGTGCCTGGTGCCTGCCGGTCGAGCCTGGCCTCCACCTCCCGGAGGCGAAGATGCGCACCGTCCGTTGTTGCCCCGGCCTGCGTGGACAGTTCAGCGATGGCCAGCTGCACGTCGGTCCATTCGCCGGCGGACATCCCGGACGGAAGGGACCTGTCCAGCCCCCGCAACGTCATTAATGCCGCTTCGCGGTCATCCAATGCCAGGTGCGCCCGCGCGGTTTCAAGGGCAGCCGCCGTCTGCACTTCATGCGCCGTGGCCCCGGTGAGGAAGCGCAGCGCGGTCGCGGGATCGGAGGCGTTGTTTGCAGCCCTGGCGGCGGACAACGCCGACCCGGCAGTCAGGTGCTCTCCGCAGTCCAAGGCCCATACGGCGTCCATCAGTTCCTGCTCGTGCATCCTGTCCGGATCCATGACGGCAGTGAGTCGGCGGCGCAACTCGGAGCTTCGTCCGGGAGGCACGACTCCGGCAGCGATGCCGGCGGAGACTGCATCGGCGATGGTGACTGTCTGCAGGTGGTCACTGCCGACGGCAATAACGGATGCTTCCTGCAGGGAGTCGATGTCCCGAGGGTCGGAGACGCTCATGAGGGCCCGAAGCGGGACCGAGCCGGCCAGAGCGAGCAGTTCGAAGACATCGCGCTGGCCGGCGGAAAGCAGGTTAAGCCTCGCCTTCACTATCTCCCTTATTTCGTCTCCGGGAACGGCGTGCTCATCGCCAAGCAACCAGGTATCGTCCTGCCGGACCAGGGTGCCCTGTCTGATCTGTTCCTTCGCCGCAGTCGTCAGGAAGAGGGCGTTACCTCCGCTGGCATGCCATAGTGCGCGCACGGCCGTTTGCGAAAAAGTACCACCGAACCGAAGCCGGAGAAGTGCCGCAGTTTCGTCGAAATCGAACGGCAACACGTTGATGCGGCGCAAGAGGTCATCCTTGCATAACGCCTGGATCTCTCCGCCGGCCAACTGCAGGTCTGCGCAGGCTGCCAGGAGACGCACGTGACCCCCGGAGCTGAGATGGGCGATCGTCATCGCCGACAGCTCATCGAGCTCATGCGCATTATCCACAAAAAGTACGATGCCCTTGCCTTGGGCTTTCTTATGCAGCAACTGGGTCAGGCCCCGCAGGACCATGAGCGGCTGCTGGGTGTTCACCGGTTCCAGATCGTTGAGGAGAACGCTGAGCGCCCCGTAATGGAGCGTCTTCGACGCGGCAGTGCCCCTGACCTGCACCACAAAGTAGTTCTGCCCGAGCTGCTCCAACGCCCTTCGCGCCATAAAAGACTTACCGGATCCAGGTCCGCCAACGAGCAACACTCCGCAGCCGGTTCCGGACGCGAGCTCGGAGGCGATGCCCATGATCGCGTCATGCCGGATACAGTCGCCCCGGCAGGCTGCGGTTTTTTCGGCGTCAGGTGGCGGCCCGGACATCTGGTACATAGCGAACCTTCTCGATGAAAGCTGGATCGATGATCACATCAACCTATGGAGAAGGGGGACGGAACGCATGCGTAACGACTACTCGATTCGAATCCGCGCTGTTACGCGTACGTACTTGCCTGTACTTGGTAAAGGGGCAGGGGGTTGTTATTCAAAACCAGGTAGTCGGCCGCGCCGCCCGGGGCTGTTGACCCCGCAGCCCAAGTAGTTTCCGGGCTTCATCCGGGTGCGGTTCCGCCTACGCAGCCTGGTTCAAGGCATCCTCGGCGGCGACCCACGAGATCATGGCGCACTTAACACGGGCGGCGTAGCGGGCCACTCCTTCAAAGGCCGCGGCATCGCCGAGCAGTTCGGCGTCCGCCGGCACCTTCCCGCGGGACCGCAGGACTTCCCGGAAACTGTCGATGACTTCATGCAGTTCCGCCACGGTCATGCCTTCGGCCATTTCGCTGAGGACCGAGGCCGAAGCCATGGAGATGGAGCAGCCGGCACCGTCCCATGACACCTGCGCCACTTTTCCGTTGGCGACGGCCAGCCGCAAGGTAACTTCGTCGCCGCATACGGGGTTGAGCTGGTGCGACTGCCCGGTGCTGGCGCCTTCCGGTGCGGCGGTTTCCGCCAGGCCGCTGCCGTGGCGGGCTTTGGAGTGGTCCAGGATGATCTGCTGGTACAGCTGGTCAAGGCTCATGGTTATACCTTCGAATCTGCTCTGCTAGGCACCGAAGTATCCCCGCACGCCGGACACGGCGTCCAGGAAGCGGTCCACGTCGTCGGTGGTGTTGTACAGGTAGGCGCTCGCCCTGGTAGTGGCCGTCAGGCCAAGCCGGCGGTGCAGCGGCTGGGCACAGTGGTGGCCCACGCGGACGGCGATCCCGCGCGCATCAAGGAACTGTCCGACGTCGTGCGCGTGCACGCCTTCGACGTCGAACGCAGCCAGTCCGATCCGGTCCTCCCCCGCTGCAGGGCCAAGGACCCTGATCCCGGGCAGCTCCGCGAGCCCCGCGACCATGCGCTGGCCGAGCGCCGACTCCCACTGGTGGATGCGGTCCAGGCCCGTCTCCGTCAGGTAGTTCACGGCCGCGGCCAGAGCTACGGCCTGCGAAATGCGCTGCGTTCCGGCCTCGAAGCGCTGGGGCGCAGGCAGGTACTCGGCACGTTCCATGGTAACCGTGGTGATCATGGAACCGCCCGTGAGGAACGGCGGCAGGATGTCCAGGAGCTCCTGCTTGCCGTAGAGCACACCGATCCCGGTGGGCGCCAGCATCTTATGGCCGGACAGGACGGCGAAGTCGACGTCGAGTTCCTTCACGTCCAGGGGCATGTGCGGGGCGGACTGGCAGGCGTCCAGGACTACCAGCGCGCCCGCCTTCCGGCCCAGCGCCACGAGGTCATGGACCGGGTTGATGGTACCCAGGACGTTCGATGCGTGCGTAAAGGCGAGGACCCGCGTGCGGGGGTTGATGATCCGGGCGGCCTCGTCCATGCGCAGGCGGCCGGCGTCGTCAATCGGGATGTAGCGGAGCTTGGCTCCCGTTCGGAAGGCCAGCTCCTGCCATGGAATCAGGTTGGCGTGGTGCTCCATTTCGGTGACCACGATCTCGTCACCGGGGCCGGGTGCCAGCTCCTTCAGCCCGGAGTCGCCGCGGCCCTGTGCAGCCCACAGGCCGGCATTGGACAGGGCATAGCTGACCAGGTTCAGGCCCTCGGTGGCATTCGAGGTCCAGACGGTCTCGGCGAAGTCCGCACCGATGAACGCGGACACGGTTTCGCGGGCAGCCTCGAAAACCTCCGTGGCTTCCACTGCCAGGTGGTGTGCGCCCCGGTGGACGGCCGCGTTGCGCTGTTCGTAGAATTCCTGCTCGGCTTCGATGACGCTCAACGGATTCTGCGAGGTGGCACCGGAATCGAGGTACACCAGGGGCTGGCCGTTGACCTGCTGGTCCAGGACCGGGAAGTCGTTCCGGATCCGGGCGACCTCACTGTTATCCATCGCCGGCAGGGCAGGCGAGAGGGTGGCTGGCGTTGATACTACGGCCAAAACGAACTCCTTGAACTGCCAATGGATGACATTCAATTGTCCCACAGCACGGCTGTGGCGGCCGCCCGGAGCAGCCGCCACAACCGCTCCGGGCTTCACCCCGCGGAGCGGAGGGCCGGCGGCGGCTGGGGGGAGAGTCTCGGTCTCAGAAGACTCTGTCGTCGCCGGCCCCGTCTTGACCGGCCCGGGAGCCGGAAGATCGTTTCCGCTTTAAGTAAAGACCGGGAAGCCGGCGGGCACACGAGTAGGAAGTACTCTAATCATCCGGTACGGACTACCGGCACCCCCGCAGGCTACCCGGGGCGGCGGCAGCGCACCTTTTGCGGCAGCGTCGGCGGGGGCACACCGCTAGTTTGGCAGGGCGGACTCCAGCTCTTCCCTGCTGCGCACCCCGAGTTTGACGTAGGTGCGGTACAGGTGGCCCTCCACTGTGCGGACCGAGACCATCAGCCGCTGGGCTATCTCGCGGTCCGTCAAGCCCTGCACGGCCAGTTCCACGATGTCCTGTTCCCGGCGCGTGAGGTGGACGCTGGGTGCCGCAGCGATGAAGCGGCCCTCCCGGAACCGTTCGCCCAACTCGTGGTCGCACCGTTCCCGCTGGGCTACGGCCTGCCGCGAACGCCTGCGTTCGCCTTCCGCGTCAAGGACCGTGCTGGCCCGCGCATAGGCTTCCCGGGCGAGGTTCAGGAATCCCGCGACTTCCAGGGCGGCTGCGGTTTCCATCAGGCCGTCCCCGCCTGCCTGGTCCCAGTCCGCCGCCAGTTTGTGCAGCGCCTCCGCCCAGCCGCCCTGCACCGTCCCGGCAACGGCCTGCACCTGCGGTATAACCGAGCTGTCGCCGAGGTCCCAGCACATCGCAAGGATCTCCAGCAGCGTCCCCATCCTGCCCGAGGCCTCAGCTGCGGTGGCCAGCGTATGCAGCGACGCAAGTCCCTTTCCGTCCCGCCCCAGGTATTCGGCAGCTGCGGCGGCATATCCGGAGGCCAGCAGGTCGTAGGCCGGGCCGCCCGCCGACGTATCCTTGTAGTCCTGCTCCAGCCGCTTGGCCTGGGCGGTGTCCCCCAGTCGCGCTGCAGCGTAGAATCCCAGCGCGGAGCCCAACCGGAACAGCAGCAGTGGATCGTTCAACCGCAGCGCCTCAACCGCAGGCAGCAGCAACTGGTACGCACGCTCCATCCGGCCCTGCCGCAGCATTGCGTAGCCCCGGAGGATCTGCAGGCTGCCGTTGAACGTGGCTGCGCCGGCGGCATGGGTGTCGGCGTAGCTGCTGATTTCCTGCTCGGCGGATTCCCATTCACCCAGGGCGACGTAGCTGGCAGCCAGCCTGCCAAGTACGAACTCGGGAAAGAAAAAGAGGCTGTCCTGCAGGCCAGGAAGTTCCGCTGCCGCCATCAGGGCAGCCTCAAGCCCGTCCACTGCCCGGCCCGCTGCGTCCAGGGTCTGGGCCAGCAGCGCATCACCCATGGCAATGACGGCCGCATGGCCGGGGCCAGGATGCGGGACGGCCCGGAGTTGGTCCATGGCCTCTTCCAGCGCACGGGGCTGGGCCTTGTCCCCGAGGTGCAGCAGCCATGGCAGGGCGTCCCGCCATTCATGCCCGTCCACCCCGCCGGCGTCCGCGGCGGAGCCCGCGGCCTCCGGAGGCGGCGGGTGGCCCGCCGCCTGGTGGGCGCAGGCGCGGAGCAGCAGCACGGAAGGACCCTGGGGATGGTCGGCCAGGCTGTCAGCACAGGCGTCCAGTAAGGCCGCAGCGTCCGCATAGGCCCCTTGGTTGTAAAGGGCACGGCCCTGGATGGCCCGGGCCAGGGGTGCCAGGGAGGGGTCGTGCACCCGGGCGGCGATGGCTGCCGCGCTGCCGTCGCGGAACCGGTCCACGGCCTCCTGGGCAGCTGCGGCGAGGTCCGGTTCCGCCACGGTAACCCCGGATTCCAGGGCCCATTCGGTGTGGCGCAGGAGGCCTTCCCCGTGCAGTCCGGCCGTGTCCTGGTACGCCGCTGTCTTTTCGAACAGCTGGAGGCTGCGCGAGACGGAGACCGTGTTCCGGATGGCCCGTGCATACAGTTCATTCCACAGCGACAGCTCCGCCGGGATGCCCGTATTCTCCACGATCAGCTGCTGGTCCAGGAGTGACCGGACCACCGCCGCCCCGGTGGCCTCCTCGATCGCCTTGCGGCCCACGGGTCCGGCCAGCGCGATCAGTTTCAGCGCTTCCTGTTCTTCCGGCGGGCGACGGAGCTGGTCTTTGGCCACCACGGCTCTGAGTCGGGGACCGTCAGCCGGCAGCGGGCCCATCAGGATCCAGATGCCGTTCCGCCTGGCAAGCGTCCCGGCCTCGGCAGCGTCGTGGAGCAAGGCATCGAGGATCCGCGGGTTCCCGCCCGTGGCATTCCAGATGGCATCCACGGTGGCATCAGGGACGGTCCCGTCGAGGATATGGCCCAGCACCTCTTGGACGTGGCTCCTGTCCAGTGGCCTGAGATCCACCCGTTCAGCCAGCCCGTCGAACCACAGCTGGCTCATCGGCTGCGGGAGGCCGGGACGCGGCCGCGCCGCCGCCACCACGCTGGCCCACCCCGCTGCGATCAGGTCGGCCACTACCGCGGCGGATGCCTCATCGAGGTAATGGGCGTCGTCCAGCACCAGCAGCACCGGCGCGCTGCCGCCGGCCCTCAGCTCCTCAAAGTAGCTCCAGATGGAACGCAGGACCGCCACCGGGGACACTGATTCCTCGGCGGTCAGCTCTCCGGTGTAGGGGGTGAGGACTCCGAACGGCACCGATGAGAGCGCCGCGCTGCCGTGGACCCTGACCACCGTGAGCTCCCCCTCCAGCCGCTCCGCCACTGCATCCGCGAGGGATGATTTCCCTACGCCGGGGCCGGCCATGATGAAGGCGGCATGGCTGGTGCCGTTGCGGATCATGGCGCAGATCCGGTCAAGAGACTCACGACGGCCGGCCAAAGGGCGGCGCGTGCTGGCAGGTTTGCGGCCGTTAGACGAGTCCAGTCAGATCACCCCTGGAAGTCACGCCCAGCTTGGTGAACACCTGGTACAGGTGTCCCTCCACAGTCCGCACGGAAACACCCATTTCCAGGGCGATGTCGCGGTTGGATGCACCGCCTCCGGCCAGCCGGGCTATCTGACGTTCCCTGCTGGTCAGCAGGGGGCTGCCGCTGGTGGGAACAATGGGAAGGTGGGCTACGGTCGCCGCGAGGATGTCCAGGCGGGCCTGCGCGGTCCGGGCAGTGGCGGCGTCGCCGTCGTGGCGGGCAAAGTCCACCGCGAGGGCCATGCAGCGCGCCTCGACGGCGTCGAGCTCGAGGGTGGCCGCAAGTTCGCCGGCGGCAAGCAGGGTTTTTGCGTCCTTGGTGCGGCTGCCGGCGGCGATCAGGCGCGACACCTCCGCCAGCGGCCCTTGCCGGTGTCCGGCAATGTCCTCCAGGAGGCGGAAGTCGGCATCCCCGCCGTTGACAGTGCCGGCCAGCTGGTGGATCCCGGCGATGGTGTACCGGCCGGCCTCGGCGTTAAGCCGGGCTTGTTCCTTCAACCCCTTCACCGCGTCGGGTTCACCCAGCCAACGGCGGGCCACAAGGGAACAAAACCCGATGATGGTCTCCGCGATGAAGCTGCTTCGGCCCGGGGCGGACTGCAGCTTGGCGAGGTATTTGCGGGCTTGTGCCGAGTTACCCGTCTGGGCGGAGGCGAGTGCGGTGGCAGCGTAGGCCGTCCGCAGGGGCGTCTGGACGGGCTGGTGCTCGAGCTGCGCCACCGCGGACACGAGCGGATCCAGTGCCTCTGCGCCGCGGCCGGCGAAGGTGTTGGCGATCCCGGCAGCCAGTTCCGCAGTGGCGGTGCGGTAGGGCAGGTAACTGGGCTCCCGGCTTCCTTCGGCGGGAAGGAGGTCCGCACACCGCCGCCACTGGCCGGCCAGCAGGAGCACGAGGTAGGACTCCCGGTGGTACCGCTCGCGCAGCCCAACCACCTCGGAAGCGTCGCTGAGCTGGCCGCCCAGCTGGCGCATCAGGCCGAGCGCGTCCATCTCCCGGCCGGACACAGCCAGCGCGGTCATGAGCAGGACTGCGGCATGCATCCGGTATGCCGTGTCCGGGTTCAGGGCGGGATCCGCGGCGGCTTCCAGGTCCGGGATCATGGCCGGGTAGTCGCCGGTGAAGGCCCGGTATTCAAGGCTGCTGAGGGCAATCCGGTTCGCTGCCACCGCCACAGGTTCGGGCCACCGGGGGCGCCCGCCGCCGCTGGTGATTCGTTGCCCGGCACGTTCCAGGAGCGCGGGGATCCCGGCCGTGCGCTCGGGGAGCCAGAGCATGGTCCGGCATTTGGCAGCGGTGATCTCCGCGTACTCCACCTCGTCCAGGGCATCCAATTCCGGCGGGGAGATTTCTTCCAGGGCCGCCATGGCCTGAAGCGGCAGGTCAAGCTGGAGGTAGGCGGCAGCCTTCCGGCGCTGCCCGGGCACCCATTGGGGGTCCGTCCTGCGCAGCATATCGGCATAGGTGAGTGCGAACCTCGGATCGAACAACTGCACTGCGGCGTCGGCTGCGGCGAGTGCCAGTGCCGGGCTCAGCTCCGCCTCGCACTCGTGAGTCCAGGCGGCGAACACCATCAGTTCCTCGACAGTCATCCCGGCCGGGTCCGGCTCCGCACCTTCAAGCAGTAACGCGCGGAGTTCGCGGCGGCGGCCTATCCCCAGCCAGGTCCGGACCACGTCCCCGATGTATTTTTCCCGCAGCGAGACCCAGCGGTGTTCGGAACCATCGATCCCAAGGAGTCCCCCATCCTCCATGTCAGCCACCACGTCCGCGCCGTAGAGTGCGCTGAGCCGGGTCAACTCCACCCTCCGCGCACAGGAGAGCATTTCAATGACGTTGCGGGTTTCCGGGGTTTCCCTGGACCAGCGCGACCGGACTATGTCCTCCAGGCTGGCGGCCCCGTCCAGGACTACTTTGTCGCGGAGGGTCCAGACCGAATCGGAGAGCACCAGGTTGCCGGACAATTGCTGCTCGGCAACAAGGGCCTTGAGCAGGAGCGGGTTGCCGCCCACCATGTGGTGGCAGGTGCTGACCAGGGATGCGGAGACCTTGTGGCCCAGCAGGGAGAGCAGGACCTGCCGGGTCTGCAGTTCGTTGAGGTTGTCCAACCGGACCTCGCTGAGCCGGCGGTCGGCAAGCAGCCAGTGGAAATCCACGGGAAGGTCGCTGCTCCTGGGTGCCACGGCAATGATCCTGGCCGTTCCGGTCATGAGAACATTCAGCAGGACGCCGGCGCTCATGTCGTCAATGGCCCCGCAGGTGTCCAGCGTGATGATGCACTGGCGGCCGGCGGCATCGGAACGGATCAGCGAGGTGATGCCCCGAAGGATGGCGGTGGGCGAGCCCATATACGCCTGCGGGAGCCGTGCCAGGAGGAAGGACAGGCAGCCGTACGGTGTGGCCGCGCCGGCGGGGCCGCACCTCAACTGGAGCGGCCAGGCCTCTTCTCCCAGGTCGGCGACAGCTGCACGCGCCAGCGAGGATTTCCCCACCCCGCGGGGGCCGGTGATGACCGCGCCCAGCGATCCCTCGCGCGTGAGTGCCGCCCGGACGGCGTCCAGGTTGGCGCTCCGTGCGGGTGCTGACCAGCGCGGGGCCTCCGGCACCGCGGCCGCACGGCCGTGCGGCCCAACACTGTGGGGTGCTGACCCACGTCCCCAGCTGAGTGGCTCGATTGACATGAACTTATCCCCTACGTCCCCGGTAGCGGAATGTAGCTCCATTGCTCCCCCGCATAGGAAGAAGAGTACTCCCACCCCCTGACAACACGACAGGGCCGATGGGCTTAAAGTTTCGCCGGACCCTTACCCGGACTTTGCGGGGTGGAACCGCTGCTGGGCGGCCGGCAGCCCTTCCCGTACCAGCGATTCCACGGCGTCCGCAGACTCATCCAGCAGGAACGGCAGCTCCTTGAGCTCTGCGGTGCCGAAATCACGGAGGACATAATCGGCGGTGTCCATCCTGCCCGGAGGCCGGCCCACTCCCACGCGCACGCGCAGGTAATCCTTGGTGCCGAGGGCCTTTGAGATGTCGCGGAGCCCGTTGTGCCCGCCCTCGCCTCCGCCGATCTTCAGCTTCACTGTATTAAAGGGAATGTCGATCTCGTCATGCACCGCCACCACGTGGCCGGGTTCGATCCCGTAGAAGTTCGCCAGTGCTGACACCGGCCCGCCGGAGACATTCATGTAGCTCATCGGCTTGGCGAGCACCACACGGGGACCGCCGATGCCGAGCCGTCCTTCGAGGACCTGTGCCCGCGCCTTGTGTGTCCTGAACCCGGCACCCATGCGGCCTGCGAGCTCGTCCAGGACCATCTGTCCCACGTTGTGCCGGTTGCCCTGGTACTGGGCGCCGGGGTTGCCGAGGCCAACGATCAGCCAGGTGTCAGTCATGGATCCATCCTAGGGTGCTGGAGGCGGACAGGGCCGGACACGGCAATGGCCGGACCCCGCAGGGTCCGGCCATTGACTTGCGCCGGGTGATTACTCGGCTGCTGCTTCTTCAGCCTCTTCGGCGGCTGCGGGAGTCTCCTCGGCAGCTGCTTCTTCGCCTTCGGTCTCTTCCTCGGCAACAACGGTGGCTTCGGAGATGTTGACCACAAGCGCGTCGGCGTCCGTCAGCAGGACGGTGCCCTTCGGCAGGACCAGGTCGGAAGCGTGGATGTGCTCGCCGGCGCCACGGCCTTCGATGCTGACCGAAACGGACTCGGGCAGGTGGGTTGCCTCTGCTTCGACGGACACGGAGGTCAGTTCGAGGTTGTGGACAGTCTCGGGAGCGGTTTCGCCTTCGACGTGGACGGGAACGTCAACGGTGACCTTTTCGCCCTTGCGGACGGTCAGAAGGTCGATGTGCTCGATGATCTGCTTGATCGGGTCGCGCTGTACGTCCTTGACCAGTGCCAGGTGGCCTTCGCCGTTGATGTCCAGCGACAGCAGGGCGTTCGGGGTGCGGACGGCCAGGGTGGTGGCCTTGGCGGGCAGGGTGACGTGGATGGGCTCTGCACCGTGGCCGTAGATAACGGCGGGGATCAGGTTGGCCATCCGGGCGCGGCGGGCGTAGCCCTTGCCGAATTCGGTGCGCAGTTCTGCTGCGAGCTTCTGCTCAGACATGGATTATCTCCTTGAAGATGAAACGGTGTTCAGCAAGGGCGGAGGTCTGTACGACCTTCAACGCCGGACGGCCCGGAGGCGGCCCTTCAAGAAGGCACCCTTCCGCTGGAAGGGCAGTTCAGACCCAGTCGATAACGGAGAACTGCCAGCCGGACGTCCGGTTTATACCGGTTGCCGCGCTGCTCTCCCTCGCCAAGGTATCGCTGACCAGCTTACCAGCGCCCGCCCCCATAACTGAAACCGGCCGAAAGCGGCTAGGCGTTGCCGTCGAACAGGCTGGTGACGGAGCCGTCGTCGAACACCTCACGGATGGCGCGCGCAATCAGCGGTGCGATGGACAGCACCGTCAGCTGCGGGAAGCGCTGCGCTGAGGACAGCGGCAGCGTGTTGGTGACCACAACTTCCCGGGCGCCGGACTCGGACAGGCGCTGCGCGGCCGGCTCGGAGAACACGGCGTGGGTGGCGGCGATGATGACATCCTTGGCGCCGGCGTTCTTCAGAACCTGGACAGCCCCGGAGATGGTTCCGCCGGTGTCGATCATGTCGTCGATGAGCACGCAGGTGCGGCCTTCGATCTGGCCCACCACGGTCTTGGAGACGGCCTGGTTGGGCACGGTCAGGTCGCGGCTCTTGTGCACGAAGGCCAGCGGTGCACCGCCCAGGCGTTCGGCCCACTGCTCGGCAACCCGGACGCGGCCGGTGTCCGGGGAGACCACGGTGATGTTCTCGGCGTCCACGCGGGTGCGGATGTAGTCCGCCAGCAGCGGGATGGCCATGAGGTGGTCCACGGGGCCGTCGAAGAAGCCCTGGATCTGGGAGGTGTGCAGGTCGACACTCATGATGCGGTCGGCGCCGGCAGTCTTGTACAGGTCGGCCACAAGGCGGGCGGAGATGGGCTCGCGGCCGCGGCCTTTCTTGTCCTGCCGGGCGTACGGGTAGAACGGGGAGACCACGGTGATGCGCTTGGCGGAGGCGCGCTTCAGCGAATCGATCATGATCAGCTGTTCCATGAGGTGGTTGTTCAGCGGGGCCGGGTGCGCCTGGATGACGAACGCATCCGTGCCGCGCACGCTCTCGCCGGCGCGCACGTAGATCTCCCCGTTGGCGAAGTCGTAGGCGTCGACGGGCAGCAGGTCCGTACCGAGCTCCTTGGCGATCTCCCGTGCCAGCTCCGGATGGGCCCGCCCGGAGGCGAGCACCAGCTTCTTCTCGCCGTGCGCCGTAATTTCGCTCATGGTTACTTGCCCTCTTCTGTAGATGCCGGGGTACTTGAGGAATCTGTGGTGGCCGCCTGTGCCAGTTCCGCGGAGCGGGTTCCCGGCCTGTGGGCGGGAACCCAGCCTTCGGTATTGCGCTGGGCGGCGATGCTCAACGCAAGGGCGCCGGCTGGCACGTCTTTCCGGATCACCGCGCCGGCACCGCTATAGGCGCCATCCCCCACGGTGACCGGAGCAACGAAGACCGTGTTGGAACCCGTGCGGACGCCCGAGCCGATGACCGTGCGGTGCTTCTTCTCGCCGTCGTAATTGGCCGTGATGTTGCCGCACCCGATGTTGGTGTCCTCGCCGATTTCGGCGTCCCCGGCGTACCCGAGGTGCGAGAGCTTGGAGCCGCGCCCGATGGTCACGTTCTTGGTCTCGTAGAACGCGCCAATCTTGCCGCTCTCGCCCAGGACGGTGCCCGGGCGGAGGTAGGTGAAGGGGCCGACGGCGGCGTCCGCGCCGATGCGCGCGCCGGAACCGTGCGTGCGGGTCACCTTGGCACCCTCGCCGACGGTGACATCCGTCAGCGTGGTGTCGGGGCCCACGACGGCGTCCCGCGCCACGGCAGTGGCGCCGTGCAGCTGCGTGTTGGGAAGGATCCGGACGTCTTCCTCCAGCGTGACGGAGGAGTCGATCCAAGTGGTCGCAGGGTCCACCACCGTGACGCCGGCGCGCATCCATGCTTCCACCGTGCGGCGGTTCAGTTCGGCCCCGAGCGCGGCGAGCTGGACGCGGTCGTTGGCGCCTTCGACCTGCCAGCGGTCGGTGGTGACGACGGCGGCCACGCGGCCGCCTGCCTCCCGCGCCAGCCCCAGGACGTCCGTCAAATACTTCTCGCCCTGGGCGTTGTCCGTGGTGACCTTGGCGAGGGCGCTGCGGAGCACGGCTGCGTCAAAAGCGTAGATGCCGGAGTTGACCTCGCGGACCTCACGTTCGGCGTCCGTGGCATCCTTGTGCTCGCGGATGCCGGTCACCGTGCCGTCGGCGGCGCGCAGGATCCGCCCGTAACCGGTGGCGTCGTCCAGGACGGCGGTAAGTACAGTCACCGCGTTCGCGTCCCGTTCGTGGGTGGAGACCAGCTCCGCCAGAAGACCTGCGGTCAGCAGCGGAACGTCGCCATAGGTGACCACCACGGTGCCGTCCAGCAGCCCCCGTGCGTCCAGGGCTTCCAGCGCCACCTCGACGGCGCGCCCGGTACCCGGCACCTCATCCTGGTCCACCACGACGGCGGCGGGGTCCAGGTTGCTGACGTGGCGCGCCACCAGGTCGCGTTCGTGCCGCACCACGATGGCCAGCTGCTGCGGGTTAATGCTGCGGGCCGCCAGGAGGGCGTGGCCCACCATGGAACGGCCGCCGATTTCATGCAGGATCTTGGGGAGACGCGATTTCATCCGGGTACCGGCGCCTGCTGCCAGAACGATTACTGCGGCGGGGCCGGCATTCTCGGGGATCACGTACGGGCTCTCCTTGCTTCGGTTCGCTGGCCGGCCGTGTCCGCCGGATTCCAGCGGGCACCGCATGCCATCCTGCGGGGCGCTCCTCGCCCCGGCAGTTCCGCCCATAGGATTCGAACCTATACTCCACGGCTCCAAAGGCCGGGGTGCTGCCGTTACACCAGAGCGGACCATGCCCAAGTCTCGAGGCCCGGGCACAAGTCCCTATTTTGCCACGGCTTCGGTGCGGTGCGCGACATGGCGGGACCTCCCCCGCCCCTTCAGCGGCTCCACCGCCTGCAATTCCGGGGGGAAGCGGTAGGGCATGATGGAAATGTGAGCAACAACCCCCTCCCCCGGACGCGCATGACCGGGCTCCAGCGCAGGAGCCAACTGATCGACGTCGGACGCGGCCTCTTCGCCGCACGGGGGCTGGACGGGACCACCATCGAGGAAATTGCGGTGTGCGCGGGGGTGTCGAAACCCGTCATCTACGAGCACTTCGGTTCCAAGGAAGGCCTCTACACCGAGGTGGTGGACTTCGAGTTCCGCATCCTCCTGGACGCCATCAATGCCGCCCTCGGCGACGAGGCGAAACCGCGCGTCCTCGTCGAGCGCGCCGCCCTGGCCCTGCTGACCTACATCGAGGACCGCACGGAAGGCTTCCGCATCCTCATGCGGGACGCGCCGCCGTCCCAGCCCGAAGGCGCATTCTCCACCCTGCTCTCGCACGTCACCGCCCGCGTGGAACATATGCTGGCCGACGAATTTTCCCGCCGCGGGCTCAGTGGGGAGGACGGTGCAATGTACGCGCAGATGCTGGTGGGCATGGTGGCCATGACGGGCCAGTGGTGGCAGGACAGCCGGCGGCCTGACAAGCAAACCGTCGCAGCGCACCTGGTCAACCTTGCCTGGAACGGCCTCACCGGCCTCAAGAAGGACCCGGAACTGCAGTCCGAAGGGTAACTCCCTGGTTCCGTCCGCGGCACAGGAGCCCTTCGCCGTCGCTTAGACACATCGCATAGGTGAGGTTCCGGTCGCTGGGCGACCTCCACGCCACGATGCGCCGCGATGCGCGACTACACGAAGGACTCCTGCACCGCTGGTGCCCGCGTCGTCTTTGTCAGTCGCCCAGGAGCTCCGAGGCTTCGAGCCACTCCATTTCCAGTGCTTCCTTTTCCTCGCCCAGGTCCTTGAGCTGCTTGTTCTGTTCCGCCAGGGCGTCGAAGTCGGACTTCTCCGTGCTCTTGACCATGTCGTCGTGGAGCTTCTTTTCCTGCTGGTCCAGTTTCTTGAGCTGGCGTTCAATCCGGTTCTGGGCCTTGCGTGCGTCCCGCTTCTCTGCCTCCGACGGGCCGCCTGCTGCCGCGGCGCTTGCGTTGCCGGCGCCGGCGCTGGTGACGGGGTTGCCGCCGCCAGCCACCGTGGAACCGGCCAGCGCGGACTCGCGGAGTTCCAAATACTGGTCAACGCCGCCGGGGAGGCCGCGGAGCTTGCCGTCCCCCAGCAGTGCCATTTGGTGGTCCGTCACGCGTTCCAGGAGGTACCGGTCGTGGCTGACCACCACGAGGGTTCCGGGCCAGCCGTCAAGGACGTCCTCCACCGCGGCGAGGGTGTCCGTGTCGAGGTCGTTCGTGGGTTCATCAAGCATGAGGACGTTGGGTTCGCCCACCAGGAGCCGGAGGAGCTGCAGGCGGCGGCGTTCGCCACCGGAAAGGTCGCGGACGGGGGTCCACTGCTTCTGGTTGGTGAACCCGAGCTGCTCCACCAGCTGGCCGGCTGTGAATTCCCGGCCGCCCACATTGAAGGACCGCTTTTCCCGCTCGATGACCTCGATCACGCGCAGGTCGGCCACGTCGTCGAGTTCCTTGACCTCCTGCGTGAGGACCGCCGTCACCACGGTCTTGCCCCGCTTCACCTTGCCCGCATCCGGGGTGATCTCCCCGTTGAGCAGCTTCAGCAGTGTGGTCTTGCCGGCACCGTTGACGCCCACCAGGCCCAACCGCTCACCCGGGGCCAGGCGGAGGGTGATGTTGTCGAAAAGCTTCCGGCCGGCGTCGTCATCCTGAAAGTTCAGGGACACGTTCTCCAGGTCCAGGACATCCTTGCCCAGCCGCGCCGTCGCCATCTTGCTCAGGGCCATCGAGTCGCGGGGCGCCGGAACGTCCTCAATCAGGGCGTTGGCCGCCTCGATGCGGAACTTCGGCTTGGACGTGCGGGCCGGGGCGCCGCGGCGCAGCCACGCCAGTTCCTTCTTCACGAGCTGCTGGCGTTTGCTTTCGACGACGGACGCCATGCGGTCCCGCTCGGCGCGCGCCAGCACGTAGGCCGCGTAGCCACCTTCGAACGGGTCGACGATGCCGTCGTGGACTTCCCAGGTCCTGGTGCAGATTTCGTCGAGGAACCAGCGGTCGTGCGTGACCACCAGGAACGCACCCTGGTTGGCACGCCAGCGGCTCTTCAGGTGCCGTGCCAGCCAGGCGACGCCTTCGACATCGAGGTGGTTGGTGGGCTCGTCCAGCATGATGACGTCGTGGTCCTCGATGAGCAGCTTGGCCAGGGCCACGCGCCGCTTCTGGCCCCCGGAGAGTGCGTGCACGTTGGCGTGCCAGTCCACGTCGGACACCAGTCCGCCCATGATTTCCCTGATCTGGGGGTTGCGCGCCCATTCGTAGTCCGCCTGGTCCCCCACGATTGCGGCACCCACGGTCAGGTCGCCGTCGAGCACGTCGCTTTGGTCCAGGTAGCCGATGTTGACGTCGCCGCGCTTGGTGACACGCCCTGAATCGGGGGTCGACCGCAGGGCCAGGAGCCGCATCAGCGTGGATTTGCCGTCGCCGTTGCGGCCCACCATGCCGATCCGGTCGCCCTCTTCCAGTCCCAGGGTGACGCCGTCCAGGACAGTGCGGGTTGCGTACGAGACGGTGAGGTTCTCGCCGCCAAGAAGGTGTGCCAAAGGGAGCTGCTTTCTGCTGCGGGGGTTCGGAAAAACTAGAGGAGGGTGTCGGACATGATGCGCGCGCCGGGTACCGGGCCGTGGACCGGCAGGGCGGTCAGGCCGAAGCGGCGCAGGTCCGCAGCCAGTCCTTCGGCTGCTATGGAGTCCTCGGCAAGGAGGGCCACCGTGGGGCCGGAGCCGGAAACGATGCCGGCCACCGCTCCGTGGGATTCGCCGATTCCCAGCGTATCCCGCAGGGAAGGCGCCAACTCGATGGCGGCGCGCTGCAGGTCATTGACCAGCACCGTGCCCAGGGCGTCGGCGTCGCCACCGCGCAGGGCCGTGAGGATCCGGGGATCAACCCCTGCAGGTTCGGCGGCCTCCACGCCTTCGGCCGCCCGCATCCGGTCCAGGGTGCGGTACACCTCGGGAGTGGAGAGGCCAAAGTCGGCGGCCACCAGCACCCAGTGTGTCTGCGCTTTCGCCAGGGCCGGGGACAGGTCGTCGCCCAGTCCGAGGCCGACGGCGGTGCCTCCCAGAAGCGAAAAGGGCACGTCCGCGCCAAGCTCGGCTGCGAGGTGGGCCAGCTCTTCGCGGGACAGGCCGCTGTTCCAGAGGGCGTCACAGGCCAGCAGGGTGGCCGCGGCGTCCGCTGACCCGCCGCCCATGCCGCCGGCAACAGGCACCCTCTTGGTGATTTCAAGATGGACTCCGGTGGCGTGCTCGGAAACATCGGCCATGATGGCAGCCGCTTTATAGGCCAGGTTCCGGTTGTCCAGGGGGATGTCCACACCGTCCAGATCCAGCGTGCTTTCTGCGCTGACCGACACCGTGATACCCGGCGTTTCCGTGCTGGTGGCCGCTACTTCCTCATAAAGCGAGACGGCCAGGTAGACGCTGGCAACGGAGTGGTAGCCGTCCGGCCGGAGTGGCCCCACATCCAGGGCGACGTTGACCTTGCCCGGCGCCTTGACCCGGACCGTCCGGGGCGCGAACCGCCCGGGCACGGCGTTCACCGGGCGGCCTCCCTGGCCTCGGCGATCCGCGCAAACGCGGCAATGTCGATGACCTCGCCGCGGGCGGTGGGGTCGACACCGGCAGCCACCAGGCAGCGTTCGGCCTCCGGTGCCCCTCCCGCCCAGCCGGCGAGTGCAGCGCGCAAAGTCTTCCGGCGCTGGGCGAATGCGGCGTCCACCACGGCGAAGACCTGCTCGCGCGTGGCGGTGGTTGCCGGCGGTTCACGGCGCGTGAAGGCCACCAGCCCGGAGTGGATCTTCGGCGCAGGCCAGAAGACGTTCATGCCGATCACTCCGGCCTTGCGCATGTCGCTGTACCAGGCGGCCTTCACCGAGGGAACCCCGTAGGTCTTGGAGCCCGGGCCGGCGGCCAAACGGTCTGCCACCTCGTCCTGCACCATCACCAGGCCGTGCCGAAGGGTCGGGAAGTGCTGCAGCAGGTGCAGCACTACGGGCACGGCAACGTTGTAGGGCAGGTTCGCCACGAGCGCGGTGGGCTCCACAGGCAGTTCGGTGACCTTCATGGCGTCTGCGTGGACCAGGTGGAAGGCATCGACGGCCCCGGGGCGCCAGTGGGCCACGGTTTCCGGAAGCTTGGCGGCCAGCACCGGATCGATTTCGACGGCGACCACGGTGCCGGCCGCGTCCAGGAGCCCCAGCGTCAACGAGCCCAGGCCCGGGCCGACTTCCAGGACCGCCTCGCCGGGTCCGATGTCGGCGGCGGCCACGATCCTGCGGATGGTGTTGCCGTCAATCACGAAGTTCTGGCCCAGGGTCTTGGTGGGCCTGACACCGATTTCCTCCGCCAGCCTGCGGATGTCGGAGGCACCGAAGAGGGGTGCGGGCGCGGCAGGGGTCGGTTCAGTCACGTAGGTATCCTATCCCGGGGCGTGACCGGGCCGCCGTCGTCCTTAACGCCAGTGGCCGGGCCCGGGAGTCCGGGTCCGGCCACGGTGCCCTCAGCCGGGCAGGCGGTGCAACGGGTCAGGCCGTGGCGGCCCATCCGCAGCCCCAGGGCTGCAGGCCGCGTTGGGCATAGACGCGGTTGGCGATGTCGATCTGCTGGGCCTTGGTGGCCAGGCTGGCGTTGGGGGCGTAGGCACCGCCGCCGGCGCCGATCCAGGTCTGGATGTCGAACTGCAGCCCGCCGTAGTAGCCGTTTCCGGTGTTGATGCTCCAGTTGCCTCCGGACTCGCACTGGGCAATCGCGTCCCACATGGCTTCATTCATCATGGCCGGAGCCGCTGCACCGGTGTTGCTGGCGGCGGCAGCAGGCTTCGGGGCTTCCTTGGTTCCCACGGTGACCTTGCGGGCCACGGGCTTGGCTAGGACGGTTTCGGCCACCAGGGCGCGGGAAGCTTCGCGGCCGTCCACCAGGACCAGCTTGAACGTCTTCTGCAGCTTGCCGGGGGTGCCCTCGCGGGTCACTTCCTCTTCGCCCTTGGGCAGTTCTGCGCTTCGGGTGGTGAGTGTCTCGAAGGGAACTTCCTCGGTGGCCACCACGGTCTTGCCCTTCTGCACGCGGGAGACCTTGATGACCATGTTGTCCACCACGTGCGCGCTGCCCGGCTGGGAAGAGCGGTCATTGGCACCGAGGCTTACACCCGCTCGATCCAGGACCTCCCGGACGGTAGCTGCAGTGGTGGTGGCCGTGTCCACCTTGCCATCGGCAACGATGCTGACTTTCTTGGGCGTCGAGATGGAAACGAAGGACCCTTCCACGGCGAGCCGGGAGTCCTTGGGCACCGAGACCGAGGAGGCGCTGGCCACGCCGAGTTGGGTCACCAGTCCTGCCACGTCCGGCGCGGTGGTGTTAACGGTCTGTTCGGAGCCGTCCAGGCTGACCTGAACTTCCTTGGCCTTGTTGACGTTGATCACGGTCCCGTTGCGGACGGATTCGTCGATGGCCGGGGTCACCCGGTCTTCGGGCGACAGCTCCAGGCTGGCGCTCTTGACCACCTGCCCCACGGTTCCACCGAACGTCTGGACGGAAGAGACTTTGCCATCAACGTTGAGCGTGATGGTTTTGTTATTGCCGACGAAGGCCACCAGGCCTGCCACCAGACCGCACAGCACCAGGAGCTGTGCACCAACCTTCAAGAAGCTGAACTTGCCGTCCGACGTAAAAAACTTGACCACGATTGCCCGTAACTTTTGGTCCATCCGGGCACGGGGATAGCGCATTAAACTCCCGGAAGCACCACTCACGGGGCTGTCCGGGCACCCTTGCGCCGCCACACTCCTGCCCCTCGGACAGGCCGGGCCCAGGCCCGGCACCACACGGTGCAATAAGGAGTGAAATTACCCGCTGGCCTTCCCCGACCCCGGCTAACAGTTATCCACTGTAACCGTAGCGTTATAAACGGACCAACAAATATACATACCGGGTATGCACAAGCGGCGCTCCGCAGCGTTGCCGGTCAGTCCCAGGATCCGTAGGCCCGCAGGGTATTTTCGCTGATTGCCGCACACAGCCCGGCGAGGTCCGAACCTGTCAATTCCGCCATGGTCCGAACGGTGTAGGGGACCATGTAGCTCGCGTTCGGCCGGCCCCGGTGCGGGTGGGGAGTGAGGAACGGCGCATCCGTTTCCACCAGCAGCAGCCCCGGATCCGCCACGGCGAGCGCACCGCGCAGGTTGGCGGCGTTCTTGAAGGTCAGCGTCCCGGCAAAGGACATCCACCAGCCTTCTTCATTGCAGATCCGGGCCAGTTCCTCATCGCCGGAGAAGCAATGGAACACCACGCGCTCGGGTGCCCCTTCCTCGCGGAGGACCTGGACAACCTCGCGGTGCGCGTCGCGGTCGTGGATCTGCAGGGTCAGGCCCAGGCGTTTGGCGATATCGATGTGGCGGCGGAAAGAATAGCGCTGGTGCGCCAGGCCCTCCCCGGACGTGCGGAAGAAGTCGAGCCCGGTTTCCCCGATGGCCCGGATGCGCGGATGCGCTGCGAGCCGTTCGATCTCCGCAAGAGCCTCTTCCAACCCGCCGCGTTCCGCGTACCGTGGCGCGTCGTTCGGGTGCAGCGCCACGGCACCGAGCAGCCGCGGATCCAGGTCGACGGCGGCAGCGGTGAACCTGGAGGACTCCAGGTCGCAGCCTACCTGCACGGCACCCTGCACCCCTACTGCTGCGGCGGCATCCATCGCGGCGGCAATGCCCACCGGGGCGTTTCCGTCCGGGAAATCCAAATGGGTATGGTTGTCCATCACCGGAACCGGCAGGGGCTCCGGAGCCGGCGGGAAGGCCCGCGCCTTGGCCACCCCGGAGGGGCCCGGACCGGCAGTCTCTTCGGTGCCCGCACCGCGGTAGGCGGCGGGAACAGCGTCATCACACATTCGTCCAGCTTAATGCCGCCGGCGGTCCGCCAGATTTACCGGAACTCACTCCCGGCCGCAGCAGTTGTGTTAGTAGTCTGGAAGATACAGATGCGAGCGCCTACGGCTGGTAACGGCAGGCTTGCTGACCCGTCCAGGTAATACCCGTTGAAAGGTTGCCGATGGAGTCCCACCAACGCACTGCTGACACGCCGGGCTCCGGCAGCCGCCCGGTGGCGGTCCCCGCGGGTGCGGCCGTCCGGCTGAACGGGCACCGGCCGGTCCCGATGGAAGCCGGCCCGTTCCACGATGCCACCCGCCGCATCCTGGACACGGTCAATACGGTCATCGACGGCAAACCCGATGCCGCCCAGCTGGCATTGACGGTGCTGCTGGCCCAGGGCCATCTCCTGGTGGAGGACGTCCCCGGGGTAGGCAAGACCCTGCTCGCCAAAGCGCTGGCACGCACCGTGGACTGCACGGTGAACCGGATCCAGTTCACGCCGGATCTGCTGCCGTCGGACGTCACTGGCGTGTCCGTCTACAACCAGGCATCAAGGAACTTCGAATTCCGGCCGG
Source organism: Pseudarthrobacter sp. NPDC092424 (assembly GCF_044754925.1). Classification (NCBI taxonomy): domain Bacteria; kingdom Bacillati; phylum Actinomycetota; class Actinomycetes; order Micrococcales; family Micrococcaceae; genus Pseudarthrobacter; species Pseudarthrobacter sp. NPDC092424. The sequence continues at coordinate 266,009 of NZ_JBIVQC010000004.1, forward strand.
GCGCGGTCTTTGCCAACATCGTCATCGGGGACGAGATCAACCGGGCGTCGGCCAAGACCCAGTCCGCCCTGCTCGAATGCATGGAGGAACACCAGGTCACGGTGGACGGCACGTCCTACCACCTCGACGAGCCGTTCATGGTGGTGGCCACCCAGAACCCGATCGAGATGGAAGGCACCTATCCCCTGCCGGAGGCCCAGCGGGACCGCTTCATGGCACGTATTTCCATGGGGTACCCGGACCGGGAGGCCGAGATCGACATGCTTGAGACCCACCAGGCGGCGTCGCCCCTGAACAGCGTCACTGCGGTGGTTACCGCTGCGGAGGTGGCCTCGATGATCACCACGGTGCAGCAGGTGTACGTCTCGCAGGCGATCAAGGAGTACACCGTGTCGGTGGGCCGGGCCACCCGGGAGAGCCCGCTCCTGCGCCTGGGCGCAAGCCCCCGTTCCCTGCTGCAGTTGCTCCGGGCGGCGAAGGCCACGGCCGCGCTGGACGGCAGGGACTTTGTGCTTCCGGACGACCTGGGCCAGGTCGCCGAGCCGGTGCTGGCGCACCGCATCATCCTTGACCGTAAGGCAGCGGCAGCCGGCGAAACGCCGCAGAGCGTGGTGCGCGCTATCCTGTCCCGGTTGCCGGTAGCCGCCGGCGCCGCTCCAGCCACCAGGAACCGCTAGGGCCAGCCATGGCGCAGCAGGGCTGGTTGCCCGGACACCTGTTCACCCGGCGCGGCTGGGGCATGCTTGCAGCGGGTGCAGCGTCCCTCGCGGCCGCACACATCATGGGCCGCCGGGATCTGCTGGCGCTGGCCATCCTGCTGATCATGCTGCCCCTGGCTTCGCTGGCCGGCCTCCGCCTGGTCCATCCCCGGTTCCGGGTGGCAAGGACCTTCACCCCCTCCCCGGTGGAGACCTCCGCTCCGGTCCGGGTGCACCTCATGGTGGCCCGGACCGGTCCCGGGACGGGACGCGCCGTGATGGAGGAACGCCTGCCGGCCCGGTTCGGCGAATCCCCGTCCTTTCGTTTTCCCTCGCGGGCGGCCACGGGGGGCGCCAGCCGGTACGAGTACCGGCTGCGCCCGCCGCAGCGCGGCCAGTTCCTGATCGGCCCGGTCACCGCCGAGTTCACCGACCCCTTCGGCCTCTCCCTGCACAGGCAGGCGATCGACGACGGCGAGACGCTGACCGTGACTCCGGCCGCCGTCGTGCTTCCGCGGACCGTATTGGCAGGAGCGCGGGGCCACGACGGCATCACCGCCACCCGCAGCCGCGCCAACCCCAGCGACGACGACGTCATGACCCGGGAATACCGCCACGGCGATCCCATGCGCCGGGTCCACTGGGCCGCGACGGCGCGCCACGGCGAACTGATGGTGCGGCAGGAGGAATCCGTCACCACTCCCGAGGCCACTATCCTCCTGGATCTGCGGGCGGCAGCCTTTCCCGGCGGGAACCATGACGAAGGCGTGGAAGCAGGCAGCCCGGCGTTCGAGTGGGCAGTGGTGGCCGCCATGTCCCTCAGCTCCCACCTGGCCGGACGAAGCTACGCGCTCAGGCTGCTGGACCAGCACGGCGCACCGGCGTTCCGGCATTCGCCGTCCGCGCCGGAACCGGAGACAGAGGAATACGCGGGACCGTCCGGACTGCAGTCCATCGCCGAGAGCCTGGCCGCCATTCTGCCCGCCGCCGCGCACCGGGATGGCCGGGGAACCGCGCTGCCGCGGCGTCCCGATCCGGAATCCCAGCCCGCACCGTTCGACGACGGCCTGATGGACAAGCTGTCGGCGCACCGCATGCGGGGTCCGCTCGTTGCAGTACTGGGACGGATCAGCGCCGCGGACGCGCGTGCCCTGGCACCCGCGGCCACATACGCCACCACAGCCATGGCGGTGGTGGTCACGGAAGTACCGGCGGAGGCCGCTGAGGCGCTGGAACTCCTGCGCGCCGCCGGCTGGCGTGCCGTGGCGGCGGCGCCTAGGACTTCCGTCGCCGACGCGTGGGGCCGTCTGGACGCCGGCCGGGCAGCCCGGACGGAACCGGGATCCGACGCGCGCCGGAGAGCCGGAGCCGGGCTATGACCATCGCACCCGCCCGGAACCGCGGGCAGGGAAGGAATCCGGCGGCTGGTTCCGGGAGCGGACCCGGAGCTGCACCCCCCGCTGCCCTGCGGCCCCGCGTGGGAGCGTTTCCCTGGGCGATGGCCGCCGCCGTGGCCGTGGCAGTATGCGGTGCTGCCCTCTCCCTGAACGGTGTACTCCGCGGCTGGGGCTGGTACCTGCCGGCGCTCACCACGGTCCTGGCCGTGTGCTTCACCCTGGCAGCGCTGCGCTCGTTGCGGGCCCAGCCCATCCTTGTCACTGCGGGCGGATTCCTTTCCCTGGGCGCCGTCCTCACGCTCACTTTCTTCCGCCGCAGCAGCATCGCCGGCTTCATCCCGGCAGGGGCCACCATGGACGAACTGGACCGGCTGCTGCGCCGGGCCAGCGAGACCGTCCTTGCCGAAACCGCCCCCGTGGCCCCGAACCCGGGCATCGTGATGGTGTGCTGCGCCATTTTGGGCCTTGCCGTGATCCTGGTGGACGCCCTCGCAGTTCCCCTGCGCATGCCCGCGGCCACGGGGGTTGGGCTCCTGGCCCTGATGGTGGTGCCGGCGGTGATCAAACCCCAAAGCGTAGGCCCGTGGTCCTTCGCAGTGACCGCAGCCGGATATCTGATGATCCTGGCATTCAGCCAGTGGTTCGTCCCGCAACCGCTGGCCGGGGAGGGCATGGCACGCACCCCCGGCCAGGCGCGCCGCGCGGCGCTCACCGGCTCCGCGGCCCTGGCCGCCACGCTGGTGCTTTCTTCCGTGATGCCGGGATTCGACCAGGGCACCTTTCCCCAGGGCTCCCGGCTGAACCCGTGGGGCGCATCCACGGGGCTGAACCCCATGATCACACTGGGAACCAGCCTGCGCACCCCCGAGGGAAGCGGCAGGATCACCTACGCCACCAGTGCCACGGCACCTGTGTACCTGCGCTCGGTCACGGTTGACCATTTCGACGGCGAGTCCTGGGGCCCGGACGACCGCACCGCCTCCCGTGTGCCCCTGTCCGGGCGCATCGACCCTGGCTACGACGTCCTGGCCGGAGAGCAGCGGCGCGTGATTACCGCAGTTGATGCCGGCACTTTCACCAGCCCGTACCTGCCGGCTCCGTACGCACCCGAAGCGGTGCTGGGACTTAGCGGGCGCTGGACCTGGGACCCCGCCACGCTGAGCATCAAAGGGACAGACACCACTTCCCGCCGGCAGGAGTACGTGGTGGTCTCCACCGCTCCGGCCGTCACCGCAGCGCTGCTGGCGGGCTCACCGCGGCGGGTGGAAGGCATCGCGGAGGACTTCATCCGCGTTCCGGGCAACGTGCCGGACATCGTGCGGGCCACTGCCACCGAAGTGGCCGGGCCGGTAGAAAGCCCCTACGAGAAGGCCATGGCGATCCAGCGCTATCTCCGCTCGGCCGCGTTCACCTACTCGCTGGAGTCCCCGGTCCAGGGCGGCTACGACGGCAACGGGCTCTCGGTCCTGGCGGATTTCCTGGACCGGAAAAGTGGCTACTGCGTCCACTACGCGTCGGCTATGGCGGTAATGGGGCTCTTCGCAGTTGAGGGTGTAGTCGAGGGTCGGCGGCTGGTTCGTGGATAGACGTCGAGGTCTTCCAGGATGGAAGTTCTCACACTGCCCATC
>NZ_JBIVQC010000005.1:0-35457 GCF_044754925.1 Pseudarthrobacter sp. NPDC092424
CTGGACCTTCGCCTTGATCCACTCCGGCTTCCGCTCCACCGGGACAGCCGCGTTACGCTGCTCAATCCGCAGCATCTTCCGGCCCTCAGGTGCCAGTGTCATCAGTACTCTTTCCTTAGCATTCCACGACGTTGACGGCGAGGCCGCCCATGGCCGTTTCCTTGTATTTGGAGGACATGTCCTTGCCCGTTTCGCGCATGGTCACAATGACCTCGTCGAGGGAAACGCGGTGCGTGCCGTCGCCCCACAGCGCCATCTTTGCGGCGTTGATGGCCTTGGCGGCAGCGATCGCGTTGCGTTCGATGCACGGGACCTGGACCAGGCCGCCGATCGGATCGCAGGTCAGGCCCAGGTTGTGCTCCATGGCGATTTCCGCGGCGTTTTCCACCTGCTGGGGCGTGCCGCCCATGACTTCGGCCAGGCCTGCGGCGGCCATTGACGACGCGGACCCGACCTCGCCTTGGCAGCCCACCTCGGCGCCCGAGATCGAGGCCTGTTCCTTGTAGAGCACCCCGATGGCGCCGGCAGTCAGCAGGAACTTGACCACGACGTCGTCGCGGTCTTCCTGCGTGGCCTTGTCCATGCCGGGCGCGTAGTGCAGCGCGTAGTACAGGACCGCGGGAATGATGCCGGCCGCGCCGTTGGTCGGTGCGGTCACCACCCGGCCGCCGGAGGCATTTTCCTCGTTGACGGCCAGCGCGATCAGGTTCACCCATTCCTGCCAGTACTTCGGGTCCCGGTCCTTGTCCTCCTTCAGGAGGCGTTCGTGCCAGTCGGGCGCACGACGGCGGACCTTCAGCCCGCCGGGCAGGAGTCCTTCGCGCTTCAGGCTGACTTCAACGCACTCCTCCATGACGGCCCAGATTTCCAGCAGTCCCTTGCGGATCTCCTCTTCGGACCGTGAGGCGCGCTCATTGACGAACATGATCTCGCCGATGGACAGGCCCTTGGACTGGCAGCGGCCCAGCAACTCCGCGGCGGTGCGGAACGGCAGGGGCAGTTCCTTCTTGGACTCGTCGAGTTCCTTGAGGGCCGCATCCTCTTCGCCCTCGCGGACAATGAAGCCGCCGCCCACGGAGAAGAATGTTGCCGTGTGCAGCACCTCGCCGGCAGCGTCCGTGACCGTGAACGTCATCCCGTTGGTGTGCCGGGGCAGGACCGTCAGCGGACGGAGCACCATGTCCGCCACCCCGTAAGGCAACGGAACCGCCGTCGCGCCGTCCACTGCGCCGGCCAGCTGGAGGGTTCCGGTCTCGGCGATTGCTGCGAGCCGGTCCTCCACCTCGTCCGGGAGGATCTTCTCCGGGTGGTAGCCCTCCAGGCCGAGCAGGACAGCGGTCATGGTGCCGTGTCCGTGCCCCGTCGCGGCCAGCGATCCGTAGAGGTCCACGCGCAGCCCCGCGACGTCGGGGAGCTTCCCGGATGCGGCGAGCTCCCCGGCGAATACCGCTCCGGCGCGCATCGGCCCCACAGTATGGGAGCTCGAAGGCCCGATCCCAATGGAAAAGAGATCAAAGACTCCAACGGCCATGACAGGTTCCTAACTAAAAGTTATGTGCCGAGATGGCAGTTCACACCAATGTTCTTCCGAATCATTGCCGTGAACTGCCATCTCGCGCGTGGTTAAAGCCCCGGGTACAGCGGGTGCGCAGCGGCGAGTGCCTCTACGCGGTGACGCAGGCCGGAAAGGTCAGCGCCGGCGTCGGCCGTCAATGCCTCGGCGATGATATCCGCAACCTCGGCGAAGGCAGCCTCGCCGAAGCCTCGGGTGGCCAGGGCCGGGGTGCCGATGCGGAGGCCGGAGGTGACCATCGGCGGGCGCGGGTCGAAGGGCACGGCGTTGCGGTTGACGGTGATGTCAATGGCAGCCAGGCGGTCCTCGGCCTGCTGGCCGTCGAGCTCGCAGTTGCGCAGGTCAACCAGGACCAGGTGCACATCCGTGCCGCCCGAGACCACGCTGATGCCCTTGGCGGCAACGTCTTCGCGGGTGAGGCGGTCGGCCAGGATGCGGGCACCAGCCAGGACGCGCTCCTGGCGCTCCTTGAACTCCGGCGAACCTGCGATCTTGAACGCCACGGCCTTGCCGGCGATGACGTGCTCCAGCGGGCCGCCCTGCTGGCCCGGGAACACTGCCGAGTTGATCTTCTTGGCGATGTCGGCGTCGTTCGAGAGGATGATGCCGCCGCGCGGACCGGCGAGGGTCTTGTGCGTGGTCGAGGTGGTGACGTGGGCGTGCGGCACCGGTGACGGGTGCAGCCCGGCGGCCACCAGGCCGGCGAAGTGCGCCATGTCCACCATCAGGTAGGCCCCCACGGAGTCGGCAATCCGGCGGAACTCGGCGAAGTCCAGCTGGCGTGCATAGGCGGACCAGCCGGCCACGATCAGCTGCGGCTTGTGCTCCTGTGCCAGGCGCTCCACCTCGGCCATGTCAATGGTGTGGGTGTCTTCGCGGACCTGGTAGGGGACCACGTTGTAGAGCTTGCCGGAGAAGTTGATCTTCATCCCGTGCGTCAGGTGGCCGCCGTGGGCCAGGTTCAGGCCCATGATGGTGTCGCCGGGCTTGATGAGCGCGTGCATCACGGAGGCGTTCGCCTGCGCGCCGGAGTGCGGCTGGACGTTGGCGTATTCCGCGCCGAACAGGGCCTTCACGCGGTCGATGGCCAGCTGCTCGATGACGTCGACGTGCTCGCAGCCACCGTAGTAGCGCTTGCCCGGGTAGCCCTCGGCGTACTTGTTGGTCAGCACCGAGCCCTGCGCCTGCATCACTGCCACGGCGGTGTGGTTCTCCGAGGCGATCATCTCCAGGCCGTCGCGCTGGCGGCCCAGCTCGGCGTCGATCTTTACTGCGATCTCCGGGTCCAGGGCGGACAGGTCTGCGTTCAGGCTCGGAGCGTCCACCTGCTGGAAAGCGGCGGTGGCGGGGGCGCTCACAGCTCGCCGCCGTTGGCTGCCGCGTATTCCTCAGCGGTCATGAGGGGGCCTTCTTCGGAGACGGCAACCTTGAAGAGCCAGCCTGCGCCGTAGGGGTCACTGTTGATGAGGGCGGGATCGGCCACGACGGCTTCGTTGATCTCGGTGATCTCACCGGTGACGGGGGCGTACAGGTCCGAGACGGACTTGGTGGATTCCACCTCGCCGCAGGTTTCGCCGGCGGTCACGGTGGAGCCGACCTCGGGCAGGTCCACGTACACGATGTCGCCCAAGGCCTCGGCGGCGACGGCGGAGATGCCGATACCGGCGGGGCCGTCGCCATCAACGGCAACCCACTCGTGCTCGGCGGAGTACTTCAGTTCAGCGGCAACTTTAGCCATGGTGTTACTTCCTTAAGTTCGTGTTTAAAAGTGAGAGAGCGTCGGGCCAGACAGCACATTAAGTGAGAGAGCGTCGGGCCAGGCAGCACATTAAGTGAGAGAGCGTCGGGGAGTGGCCTGCAGCCGGAAGCGGGCGCCTAAGGGAGCGTCGCGTCCGAGCACGCGGAGGATGTCGGCCACTCCTTTACTTCCGGCGCTTGTAGAACGGGAGGGCTACAACCTCGAAGGGTTCGGCCTTGCCGCGGAGATCGATGTCCAGGGCGGTGCCCACCTCGGAGTGTTCGACGTCGACATAGGCCATGGCGACCGGGTAGCCGAGGGTGGGGGAGGGCTGGCCGGAGGTCACCTCGCCCACGACGTTCCCGTCCTTCATCACGGGGTAGTGCGCACGGCCTGCCCGGCGGCCCAGGCCCTTGAGGCCCACGAGCCTGCGCCCGGTGGTGGAACCTGCGCCGGCTGCCTTCAGTTCGGCCAGGGCTGCCTTGCCCACGAAGTCGGACTCCTTGGCCAGGGACACGACCGGGCCCAGCCCTGCAGCGTAGGGGTTGCCTTCGCGGGAGAGTTCGTTGCCATAGAGCGGCATGCCGGCTTCGAGGCGGAGCGAGTCGCGGCTCGCGAGGCCAGCCGGAATAAGCCCCTGGTCCTTGCCCGTCTCGAGGAGTGCGTCCCAGAGGGCGGAGGCCTGGGCGTTGGGCACGTAAATCTCGAAGCCGTCTTCGCCGGTGTAGCCGGTGCGGGCCAGGAGCAGGTCCCGGACAGTGCCGTTGACGGCCATGCCTACCTCCACCGCTGCGTAGTACTTCAGCTCCGTCACCAGGCTGTGCTGGTCAGCGGGGACCAGGGTCAGCAGGATGGCTTCGGCGCTGGGGCCCTGCACCGCGATGAGCGACGTTTCGGCGGAGACGTCCTCCACCGTGACATCGAAGTTGGCGGCGCGCTCCGCCAGGGCCGCGGCCACAACGGCGGCGTTGCCGGCGTTGGGAACCACCAGGTACCTGTCCTCGGCGCGGCGGTAGGAGATCAGGTCATCAATGATGCCGCCGTCTTCCTGGCAGATCAGCGAGTATTTGGCCTTGCCCACGGCGACGGCGGAGAGCTTGCCGGCCAGGGCGTAGTCCAGGAATGCCGCGGCGTCCGGCCCGGTGACCCAGACTTCGCCCATGTGGGAGAGGTCGAACAGGCCGGCGGCGTTGCGCACGGCCCGGTGTTCGGCCAGCTCGGATTCGTACTTGAGGGGCATCTGCCAGCCGCCGAAGTCGGTGAACGAGGCGCCGGCCTTCTTGTGCTCGTCGTAGAGCGCAGTGAATTTCTCGGTCATTGGAACTGGTCCTTTAGTTGTTGGAGCCTGCCGCGGTGTCCTCGAACTCCTCGAGGGGCGGGCAGGAGCAGATGAGGTTGCGGTCGCCGGCTGCACCGTCGATGCGTCCCACAGGCGGGAAGTACTTGTCCTGCTTCAGGGACGGAAGCGGGAACGCGGCCTGCTCGCGGGGGTAGCTGCGGTCCCAGCCGGTGTTGACCACGGCGGCAGCGGTGTGGGGTGCGTTCCGAAGCGGGGAGCCGGCCAGGGTGAAGTCGCCGTTGGCAACCTGCTCGATCTCGGCGTGGATGCTGATCATCGCGTTGATGAAGCGGTCGATTTCGCCCAGGTCCTCGGACTCGGTGGGCTCCACCATCAGGGTTCCGGCCACCGGGAAGGCAAGGGTGGGAGCGTGGAAGCCGTAGTCGATGAGGCGCTTGGCCACGTCCTCGGCGGTGACGCCGGTGCGGGCCGTCAGTTCACGCAGGTCCAGGATGCACTCGTGCGCAACGAGTCCGCCTTCGCCGGTGTACAGGACGGGGAAGAAGCCGTTCAGGCGGGCTGCGACGTAGTTCGCGGCCAGCAGTGCGGACTTCGTGGCCTCGGTCAGGCCGGCGCCGCCCATGAGCTTGACGTAGGCCCAGGAGATGGGCAGGACGCCGGCAGAGCCATAGCGGGACGCGGAGATCGCCACGCCGTGGCCTTCCGCTGCGTTTTCGGAAGAAGCGCTGTTGGCGTCACCGGGCATGAAGGGGGCCAGGTGTGCCTTGGCTGCGACCGGCCCGACGCCGGGTCCGCCGCCGCCGTGGGGGATGCAGAAGGTCTTGTGCAGGTTCAGGTGCGAGACGTCGCCGCCGAACTTGCCCGGCTGCGCCAGGCCCACCAGGGCGTTCAGGTTGGCGCCGTCGACGTACACCTGGCCGCCGGCAGCGTGGACGGCGTCGCAGACGTCGCGGACGTCGCCGTCGTACACGCCATGGGTGGACGGGTAGGTGATCATGATGCAGGACAGGACGTCCTTGTTGGCCTCGATCTTCGCGGTCAGGTCTGCGTGGTCGATGGTGCCGTCAGATGCGGTGGCAACCACGACGACCTTCATGCCTGCCAGGACCGCGGAGGCGGCGTTGGTGCCGTGCGCGGAAGCGGGGATGAGGCAGACCGTGCGCTGTTCGTCGCCGCGGGACAGGTGGTAGCCGCGGATGGCCAGCAGGCCGGCGAGCTCGCCCTGGGATCCGGCGTTCGGCTGGATGGACACCTGGTCGTAGCCGGTGACTTCGGCGAGGTCGGCTTCCAGGCCCTCGATCAGTTCACGCCAGCCGGCGGTCTGGGACTCCGGTGCGAACGGGTGGATCGAAGCGAATTCCGGCCAGGAGATGGCTTCCATCTCGGCGGTGGCGTTGAGCTTCATGGTGCACGAACCCAGCGGGATCATGGTGCGGTCCAGTGCCAGGTCACGGTCCGAGAGCCTGCGGATGTAGCGGAGCAGCTGCGTCTCCGAGCGGTGGGTGTTGAACACAGGGTGCGTCAGGTAACCCGAGGTGCGGACGACGGCGGAGGGCAGCTCGAACCCGGACGCGTCGCCTACGGGGCCGGCGCCAAAGGCGACGGCGACGGCGGAGAGGGTTGCCGCCGTCGTGGTTTCATCCACGGAGACACCCACGGTGTCCTCGTCGACGAAGCGGAGGTTGATGCCGCGCGCTTCCGCGGCGGTGATGACCTTGCCGGCATTGCCCGGGACGCGGACGGTCAGGGTGTCGAAGAAGGAGCCGGACACGAGCTCGCGGCCTGCGGCTTCCAGCGTGGCGGCCAGGAGGCGGGCGTTGTTGTGGACGTTCTCGGCGATGGCCTTCAACCCGTCCGGGCCGTGGTAGACGGCGTAGAAGGAGGAAACGATGGCCAGCAGCGCCTGCGCGGTGCAGATGTTGGAGGTGGCCTTCTCACGGCGGATGTGCTGCTCGCGGGTCTGGAGCGCCAGACGGTAGGCGGGGGCGCCGGCGTCGTCCTTGGACACGCCCACCAGGCGGCCCGGGAGGGAGCGTTCCAGGCCTTTCTGGACGGCCATGTAGGCGGCGTGGGGGCCGCCGAAGAACAGCGGGACGCCAAAGCGCTGGGTGGAACCGACGGCGATGTCGGCACCCTGCTCACCCGGAGGGGTGATCAGGGTCAGTGCCAGCAGGTCGGCCGCGACGGTGACCAGGGCGCCCCGGGATTTTGCCTCGGCGATGACGCCTGCCTGGTCCCACACCCGTCCGGAAACACCGGGCTGCTGCAGAACGATGCCGTTAATGGGGCCTTCGGGCAGGCCGGCGGAGAGGTCGGCGACTTCCACCTCGAAGCCGAGGGCCTCGGCGCGGCCCTTGACGATGGCGATGGTCTGGGGCAGGACGTCAGCGTCAAGGACCGTCTTGCCGTCCTTGGCATCCTTGTTCTTGTTGGCCCTGCGCATCAGCAGCACGGCTTCGGCCACGGCGGTGGCTTCATCCAGCAGGGAAGCGTTGGCGATGGGCAGGCCAACCAGGTCCTGGACCATGGTCTGGAAGTTCAGCAGGGCCTCGAGGCGGCCCTGTGAGATTTCCGGCTGGTACGGCGTGTACGCGGTGTACCAGGCCGGCGCTTCCAGGATGTTGCGGCGGATCACGGCCGGCGTGATGGTGTCGTAGTAACCCTGGCCGATCATCTGCACGGCAGTCTTGTTCTTGGCGGCCAACCGGCGCAGTTCGGCCAGCACCTCAACCTCGCTGAGGGCGTCCTGCAGGCGAAGGGCAGTCTCCTGGCGGATGGACGCAGGAACCGCCACGTCAACAAGGCCGTCCACGGAGTCGTAGCCAACGGTCTTGAGCATGGTGTCGATGTCGGCCTGGCGGCGCGCGCCGATATGCCGGTCAACGAACGTTGATTGAAGGGACTGAATCGTCATGAGGAACTCCAGGTCTGGCCTGCCATGGGGGTGGCACGGTATACGGTGGGCTCCTCCCCGCTCTGTATTGGACCTGAGAGATTCCGCAAGACCATGAAGATCCGCTTGCACCGTCGGTGAGCCTGGCGCTACGCCTGGCTGCTTTCCAGAGTTGCCTCGCCGCGACGGTACATGGGCCTGAGAGATTCCTGGGGAGGATTTGCTCCTACGGCGCCTGCCCGGATGTCGGTCCGGGAGAACTCTCCCGCCGCAGCTCGAAAGGCATATTAAAATGTGGGTGATTCGGCTCACAAGGTACACGACAATGCGTCCCGAGGCAAATCCGCGCCCCTCCATCCGGCGGGAAGGCGGTGGTCCTGGACGCTCCTGCTGCAGCAGTCAGCGGGACGTTTGACATTCCCGGCCGGCCGGCAACACACTGGTTCCGGATCGTGCGGCATGGACCGGGGCGGCCGTCAAGGCAGCCTGGCTTTATCCCCACGACAACCGACAAAGCCTTTGACCTGCGGCGGGAGAGACCTGCCCCGGTACATCCAGCAGGCGCCGTAGGAGCAAGTCCTCCCCAGGAAACTCTCAGGCACCCCGTACCGCCGCGGCGAGGCAACTCTGAAAAGCAGCCGGACTCCGGCTCACCGACGGTGCAAGCGGATCTTCATGGTCTTGCGGAAACTCTCAGGTCTATACAGAGCGGGGAGGAACCGAATCCCTGCGGCGCCCCGGCGTTGCTCGAACGATGGAGTTCCACGTGACCGTTCCTCCCTCCCCGTCCGCCCGCGCGGCAGGCCGGCGCAACGAGCCCCCGCGCCCTGGCGCAGACGGTTTCGTCCTCACGTTCCAGTGCCCCGACTCGCTTGGCATCGTCCAGGCCGTGGCCGGGTTCCTGCTCACGCAGGAGTGCTACATCCTGGACATCAAGCAATTCGGGGACCATGCCGGCGGCCAGTTCTTCATGCGGGTGCACTTCAGCGCTCCGGACGGCGGGGAAGTGGACCGGCTCCGCGAAGATTTTGCGCCAGTGGCCGCCGAGTGGCGGATGGAGTGGCAGCTGGAGCGGCATGGCCGCAGGCAGCCCATCCTGGTGATGGTGTCCAAGTATGACCATTGCCTCCGCGACCTGCTGTTCCGGGCACAAAACGGCGAACTTCCCGTGGAGATCGTGGCTGTCGTGTCCAATCATCCGGACCTGTCCGGCCTGGTGGACTGGCACGGCGTCCCGTTCCACCACATTCCGGTCACCCCGGAGACCAAGCCCGACGCCGAAGCGCAGCTTTTGGCGCTCGTGGACAGCTACGGGGCGGAGCTGGTGGTCCTGGCCCGCTACATGCAGGTCCTCAGCGACGCTGCCACGGAGCGGCTTAGCGGGAAGGCCATCAACATCCACCACTCCTTCCTGCCGAGCTTCAAGGGCGCCAGGCCCTACCACCAGGCCTACGAGCGCGGGGTCAAGACCGTCGGTGCCACCGCCCACTACGTCAACTCAGAACTGGACGAGGGGCCCATCATCTCGCAGCAGGTCATCGAAGTGGACCACGCCTACGGACCGGCGGACCTGGTCACTGTCGGCAAGGATGCCGAGTGCAAGGCGCTGACCAACGCGGTCCGCTGGCACGCCGAAGGACGCATCCTGCTCTCGGGAAACCGCACGGTCATCCTGCGATGACTGCAACTGCTGCGGTGCCTGCGCGCGCCGCAGCAGGCCGGCGGTCCGCGACAGCAAACCTTAAGCATGCTTAGTATTGCCCGTAGGATGGGGGAAAACGCGGCAGCTGCTGCTGCCGCCGGACGCGAACGAAGGTGACCATGGCCAAGCGCAGCAATCCAGCATTCCGAATCGCCCAGGAAACCGCGCACAACGCGGTGTTCGACGCAGACGGCAAGCCCAAACCCGGCGTCCATAACCTGCTCCTCCGCGCGGTGGAGATCCAGCGCCCGCTGGTCGTGGCGTACATCAAGAGGCTCCAGCGAAAGCACCCCCGCGCCACTGCGGCGCAGCTGGCTGACTTCCTGGAGCGCGACTACCTGCGTGCCGTGACAGGCGGGGGTGCCGTGGTAGGTGCCACCGCCGTCGTCCCCGGGGTGGGAACCGTAGCGTCCCTGGGGCTTTCCGCGGCCGCAACCGTGGGGTTCCTGGAGGCCACGGCGCTGTATGCCACCTCGCTGGCCGAACTGCACGGCATTCGGATGACCAATCCGGAGAAAGCCAGCACCATGGTCATGGCGATCATGCTCGGCGAGGAAGGCACCACCCTGCTCGGCACCCTCAGCGGGCAGGCCGCCAGCAACGGCGTGGGTGCAACCAAGGCCTGGGGAAATGTCCTCTCCAAGGCGATGCCGGGTTCCGGATGGGGAGCTGTGCGGAACCGCATCCAGAAGGCTTTCCTGAAGAACCTGCTCAAGCGGCAGGGCACAGCGATGTTCGGCCGCGCCCTGCCCTTCGGCATCGGTGCGGTGGTGGGCGGAGCGGGTAACCTCGTGATGGGCCGTGCGGTGGTGGCCAATGCCAAAGAGGCGTTTGGTCCCATGCCGGACACCATTCCCGGGGAGCTCACGGCCGCCGCCGCAGCTCCGGACAACCCCGCGCTGGAAGGCGACACCTTTGGATCTCAACGCTGACCTCGGCGAATCATTCGGCTCCTGGAACATGGGGGACGACGCCTCCATGTTCCGCCTCGTCACAAGCGCGAACGTGGCCTGCGGCTTCCATGCCGGTGATCCTGTCACCATGCTGGACAGCTGCCGTGCCGCCTACGAACTCGATGTCACCGTGGGCGCGCACGTTGGCTACCGTGACCTTGCGGGGCTCGGCCGCCGCTCCCTGGACATGAGTTTCGATGAGCTGTTCGGCGACGTGCTCTACCAGCTGGGCGCGCTGGACGGGGTGGCGCACGCCGTGGGCGCCTCCGTGGACTATGTGAAGCCGCACGGTGCGCTGTACAACCGGATCGTTGCCGATCCCGACCAGGCCTCGGCAGTGGTGGCCGCCGTCAACGCCTACGATCCCGGCCTGCCCATCCTTGGCCTGCCGGGGTCCGAACTTCTCAACCAGGCCAGGGACGCCGGGCACCCCGTGTTCGCGGAGGCTTTCGTGGACCGCGGCTACCTCCCGGACGGCAGCCTGGTGCCGCGCTCCCGGGAAGGGGCGGTACTGCACGACGTCGATGCGATCGTCGAGCGGGCCGTGCGCCTTGCGACCAAGGGCGAGGTAGTGGCCGTCGATGGCACGCTGGTCCAGGTGCGGCCTGACTCACTGTGCATCCACGGGGACACCCCCGGTGCCGTGGAGATGGCGGAACGCGTCCGGGCCGGCCTGGAAGCCGCCGGCGTGGAGCTGGAGTCCTTCGCCTGACCTCTACGCCGCGTTGCTTTAAGAAGCCGGGTCAGCCGAAGATCAGGTGCGCCACGGAGAAGATCGCCAGCCCCGCCAGCGAGCCCACGACGGTGCCGTTGATCCGGATGTACTGCAGGTCCCTGCCCACCTGCAACTCGATCTTCCGGGAGGTCTCTTCGGCATCCCAGCGGGCCACGGTGTCCGTGATGACGCCGGCGATGTCGGAGCGGTAGGTCCGTACCAGGTACCCCGCAGCGTCGCCGATCCAGGCGTTGACCTTGCCGGCCAGCTCCGGATCGTTCACCAGCCGCGACCCGAAGTCCCGCACCGCCGCCTTGAACTTGATGGTCAGGTCGCTGTCGGGATCGTCCACGGCCCCCAGAAGGGCGTTCTTCACGGTGTCCCAGGTGCGCGATGCCAGCTCCCGCACCTCAGGGTCGCCCAGCACCTGTGCCTTGATGCCTTCTGCCCGGGCAATCATGGCCGGATCGTGCTGCAGGTCCCGGGCCAGGTCGTTGAGGTACTTGTCGATCTGCATGCGCACCTGGTGGTTGGGGTCGGCCTGCACCGCCTTGACGAACTTCAGGATCTCCACGTACACCTTGTCGCCCACCAGTCCGTCCACGAACTGCGGAACCCAGGTGGGGGAGCGGTCCGAGACCAGCCGGGAGACGGTTACGTGGTTGTCGTCCACCCAGTCCGCGGCGCGGTCCACCAGCAGGTCAACCAGGGCGTGATGGTGCCCGTCATGGAAGATACGCTCGGCAAGCCGTCCCACGGGCGGTCCCCACGGCGGAGCCAGCAGATGCTTGCGCACCATGCCCTCGATCACCGCCTGGACGTCGTCGTCATTCAGGACCTTGAAGGCGCCGCGGATGACGGCGGCGCCTTCCTTGGCCACCCGGTCAGCCCCGGCCGGGGTGGCCAGCCATTCCCCGGCACGGCGGGCAATGTTGACGCTGGCGAGCTTCTCCTGCACCACCTGCTCCGAGAGGAAGTTGGTTTCCACGAACTCGCCGAGCGAGGCGCCGATCTGGTCCTTGCGGCGCGGAATGATGGCGGTGTGCGGAATTTTGATGCCCAGGGGGTACTTGAACAGTGCTGTGACCGCGAACCAGTCCGCCAGCGCACCGACCATGCCGCCCTCCGCCGCGGCCCGCACGTACTGCAGCCACGGATACTCCTTCTGCAGCGCAAACGCCACCACGAAGACCACGGCCATGGCGATCAGCAGCGCCAGGGCCAGAGCCTTCATTTTCCGCAGCGCTGCCGCCTTTTCGGCGTCCGCTTCCGTGAGCTGGTGGCGTACGGCGGCGCCACCGCGGGTGCGCGGGGTCGCCTTCGGTGCGGGGCCGGCCGGGTCCGGGCGGGTAGTTGGCTCAGAGTTCACCTGCATGTGCCCAGCCTAGTCCCGCACGCCCGGCCCGGTCCGCTAGCGTGGCACCATGACAGTTGACGGCCCAGGCCCACACCGGCCGCTGGTCTTTGCCCACCGCGGCTCGAGTGCGGCGTTCGCCGAACACACGCGGGCCGCCTACCTGCAGGCGCTGGCGGACGGCGCGGACGGCGTGGAGTGCGACGTCCACCTCACCCGGGACCAGCACGTTGTCCTGCTGCATGACGCCAACCTGGACCGGACCTCGGACGGCACCGGCCCTGTCGCCGAGCGGACGCTCCAGGAACTGCACCACCTGGACTTCTCCTCCTGGAAGGGCGCCCGGATCCCGGAAGCCTTCGGGGCGCGGTCCGAGCAGTTCCTGACCCTGCCGGACCTGCTGGACCTCCTTCGCGAGGCCGGACGGCCGGTGCGGCTGGCCATCGAACTGAAGCACCCCAGCCCTTATCAGCTGAAGCTGGAGGACCGGGTCCTGGAGGTGCTCCGCGCCGAGGGGTTTGACCCGGAAAACTCCACGCTGGACAACGTGGATGTGACGTTCATGAGCTTCAGCCCCGAATCGGTCCGCCACCTGCTGGAAACCGTACCCGCGCCCTACGTCTGCCAGCTGGTGGACGACATCGACATCCACGAGATCCGGGGCGGCCTGGGACTGGGCCCCATCACCGGCAGCGCGGTTGCCAACCTGATGAAGGCCACCCAGCTGGAGGCCGAACGGATCCTGGATGCCGGCACCGCCGGACTGGCCGGACCCGGCATCGACTACGTGCGCGAGCATCCGGAAACCATCCGGCGCTGGCACGACGCCGGGCGGCGGTTCCGGGTGTGGACCGTGGATAAGCCGGAGGACGTGGCGCTGTGCCGGGAGGCGGGCATCCACGAGATCACCACGAACGTCCCCGCGCTGGTACTGGACCAGCTCCGGGTTACGAGCGGCGGCGGTTGCTGTGATTGAGTTGGGGCATGTTGTTTCCGCGGTCCCGAAGGGCGCCCCGTAGCCTTCCGGGGGATGCCGGGAACCTCTCCGCCGCTGCCATGGGTGCATTGCTCCTGGCCAGCGCCTGGCACCACTTCCGGAACCCCCGCTTCTACCGCCAGGTGGTCCCGCGCTTCCTGTGCCGCGAAGATGCGCCCTCTACCCGGAAAACCGCCGCAGCAGCGCACGACGACGGCGCGCACCACAGCGACGGCCGGCCTCTCGCGGTGCTCACCAGGGATGAATGGATTGCGGTGAGCGGCCTGCTCGAGTTCGCCGCCGCCGTCGGAATCCTCCTCCCGTCGACACGGAAGTCGACGGCCACCGCGCTTACCGTGATGTTCACCGCGTTCATGGCGGGGCACATCGATGCACTGCTTCGGGCCTATGGTCCCCGGGGAACGCCGCTGCAGCGGGGGATCCACACCCTGCGCCTTCCCCTGCAGGCGCCGCTGGTTGCCTGGGCCTGGAGCCTGCGCAAGCCGGGCGGCGCGCGGCTCGGCGGAGGCCGCCCGTGAAAAAGTTGCTGGCGTCCCAGGCCGTCCGCGTGGGCATCTCGATCAGCATCGCCACCGGGCTGTACGGGGTGTCCTTCGGGGCGCTGTCCGTCACCTCGGGGCTCGACTTCTGGCAGACAATGGCGCTGAGCGTCCTGCTGTTCAGCGGTGGCTCGCAGTTCGCGTTTATCGGCGTGGTGGCCGGCGGCGGTTCGGGCATCGCCGCGATGAGCGCCGCTACGCTCCTGGGCATGCGCAACGGGATCTACGGCATGCAGCTCAACGCACTGTTCCGGCCATCCGGCTGGCGCAGGTACGTTGGTGCGCAGCTCACCATCGACGAGTCCACCGCAACCGCCACCGGCCAGGCGGATCCCCTGGAACAGCGGCGTGGATTCTGGACGGCGGGCATCGGCATTTACGTGCTGTGGAACCTCTTCACCGCTGTTGGCGCGCTTGCCGGGAGCGGGCTGGGGGACCCCAAGCAGTGGGGGCTGGACGGGGCCGCTGTCGCAGCTTTCCTTGCCCTGCTGTGGCCGCGGCTCAAGGGCCGCGAACCCGTCGCCATCGCGGCGGCGTGCGCCGTGGCCACCGTTCTTGCCGTGCCGTTCGTCCCGGCCGGCGTGCCCATCCTGGTGGCCGCCCTGGTGGCGGCGGTGGCCGGCTGGTTCAGCCACGGCCGCAGTGACGAAGGGCTCGAGCCGGACGTTGAACCGTATTCGGACCACGGCCGCCACTCCGGGACCGCACCCATCGCCGGCAGCCCCCAGGCCGGGCACCTCTCCGGAGGGGACGCATGAGCCTGTGGATCTGGCTGCTCGTTGCCTGTGCGCTCGCCTACGCCTGGAAGCTGGTGGGGTATCTGGTGCCGGCCAGGCTCCTGGAGAATCCCCGGACGTCCCGCATTGCCGGCACCATGACCATCGGCCTGCTGGCTTCCCTCACCGTCGTGAACGCCGTGGCGTCCGGGCAGCAGCTCGCAGCCGACGCCCGCCTTGGCGCCCTGGCGGCAGCCGCCGTCGCCCTCGCGTTCCGGGCCCCGTTCCTGGTGGTGGTGATCGCCGGAGCCGGAACCGCGGCCCTCCTGCGCCTGTTGGGCTGGAACTAGGGACGCCGGCGGTTGCCCGGTGCCGTCGACGCGTGAGCTGAATCACTCCCACTGCCGCCCGGCGGTTGTAGGATGAGATTGGCTATGCAGTTGGCCTTGGGAACTTCTTCTGAACGGTATCCATGGATCATCAACTGCAGGCAGCCGGAGACAGGGCAGGCCGGCCCGTCCACCCCAATGGCCGACGGAGGGCAGGACTTCCGGCCAAACGCTTCTTCAGGCGCTTTGCCGGTCTCGCCGACGTCCCTGATCAGGACCTTGAGCTGTTTGCGGCGGGGCTGCGAAAGGCAATGGAGTTCGGCCCGGAGTCCCCGGTACCGGTACTCAAGGCCATGGTGCGCCGCGAAATGGCCAAGCGGAAGCCGGCAGGGCGGCCCGAGGGCATGGAGGAATTGGAATGAGTGAGCAGGAGCACGGAAGCGGCGGGGACTACGAACGCGGAAACCCGGCGGGAAAGCCCCGGCAGGGCTACCGGGATACCCGGGGGTCGGAGGGTACCCGTGAACTGCGGGATACGGCCCGGCGCCGGCGTGACGCGGAGGAGAAGCTGCAGCAGCACCTCATGGAAGCTAAGGACCACATCCCTAACGAGCGCCGCCAGCACTAGCCGGAGCGATCCAATCCCGGGCTTCGGTCCGGAGGCGGGTTTCCTCCACGGCCATCTCGTACCAGGTCTGCGCCCCAAACTCCGGTTCCGGGGTGTCCAGGTTCTGGAACAACGCATCCAGCAGCCTGGCCAAGTCCTCCGAGGACATGGCGGGCAGGATTTCCTCGGGGCCGCGGGGATCGCTGAGGCAACGGAAAAGCAGCGTGGAGCGGTTCATTTCCGTGCTGCCGGTGAACGCCGGACGGGCAAGTTTGGCTTCATTGGGGCTCCATCCTGAGACTTCCAGGGGCTGGCTGCGTAACCCTCTTCGAGTGTATGGCACCCGCTGGGCGCCCACAATGGCCCCGGCGGCTCTGTGCCCGGTGGGCTCAGCCCGCCTGCGAGGCGTCGGCCGCAGGGGACGCGGCGGCTTCGGCCACCCCGGCTGGAGGCACAGCGGCTGGTACCGGCACCTGCGGCGGGAGCGGCCGCGCCGGACGCTGGGCGCGGATGGCATCTTCCACGAGCGCAAGCGGCCGCCGCCACGCGTCAGAGCCTGGCTCCATGGTGTCCACCACGCTGATGAGCATTGCCAGCAGCCGGAACATGTCCGTCATGGCGATGTCCGCCCTCAGGCTGCCCTGACCCTGGCCGCGCACCAGCAGGACGCTGATGGATTCGACCAGCGATCCGGTAATGCCGGTCAGCAGTCCGCGGCGGCCTGCCACGGCTCCGAGCAGGTTTGCATCGGTGCTGGCCGCAGCCATGATCGCTTCCATGACCCTGAACAGGCCGGCGGCAGCGTCGATATCGGCCAGGGCGCCATCCATCACCGGATCCACGGTGAGCCGCAGTTGCCGGTTAAGGGTGGCCAGTACCAGCTCTTCTTTGTCCGCAAAATTCCGGAACAGGGTGGCGGGGCCGACTCCTGCGGTGATGGCAATGGTTTGCAGGGGCACTTCGGGGCCAAAATCCCGGAAACACTGCCGCGCCGCCGTGATGATCTTGTCCACGTTCCGCGCGGCATCGGCGCGGAGGGGTTTGCGGGCGACTGCGACACTCATGCCAAGAGCCTAGCAACGCAGCCTGGGCCCGACATCCTTACTGGAGGGTAGGAGGTAATGTGACACGCCCACGGGCCCGCCGGGATGGGTGGCCGTGGCACACTGGGCCCATGTTGCTTGCGTTTTCTGTTGCCCCTTCCGGCGTCCCGGCGGGTGGCGCCCGGCCGGATGATGCGTCGGTGCACGACGCCGTTGCCGCCGCCGTGAGGATCGTCAGGGAGTCGGGGCTGCCCAACCGCACCAGTTCCATGTTCACCGAAATAGAGGGCGAGTGGGATGAGGTGTTCGACGTCGTCAAGCGCGCCACCGAAGCGGTGGGCCAGTTCGGCAGCCGTGTTTCGCTGGTTATCAAGGCGGACATCCGGCCGGGCTACGCCGGGGAACTGACGGCCAAGGTCGAGCGCCTGGAAGAGGCCATCGGCGAAGCCCCGTAGGCACCGTTCTCCTCTGGACCGCCGACTGGCAGCGTGCCAGACTGTGGCCATGTTCGAGCACAAGCCCCTGCCCGGGTGGATCGACGCGGAAAGGTTCCTGTCCGACGTCGTGGTTCACCCCGGCGCGGCGCTGCAGCGCGTGGCGGC
The DNA here is from genome assembly GCF_044754925.1 of Pseudarthrobacter sp. NPDC092424. NCBI lineage: Bacteria > Bacillati > Actinomycetota > Actinomycetes > Micrococcales > Micrococcaceae > Pseudarthrobacter > Pseudarthrobacter sp. NPDC092424. The sequence goes on from NZ_JBIVQC010000005.1 coordinate 17,062, forward strand.
GGCCGCGGAGGAGGCCGGCCTTCCGCGCATCGAAGTGGCGCCCAACGCCGGAAAGATGCTCAAGCTGCTGGTGCAGCTCACGGGTGCCCGGCGCGTCCTGGAGATTGGCACACTGGCCGGATACAGCACCATCTGGATGGCGCAGGGACTTCCCGCCGACGGAACCGTGGTCACCTGCGAATTCCTGCCCAAGCACGCCGAGGTGGCGTGGGCCAACATCGATGCCGCCGGCCTGGGCGAGAAGGTGGAGATCAGGCTGGGCCCCGCCCTGGACACCCTGGCGGCACTTGAGGAGGAAGGGCGTGGGCCCTTCGATTTCATCTTCATCGACGCGGACAAGGAAAACGACAGCAAGTACCTCGACTGGGCGGTGAAGCTCGGCCGGAAGGGTGCGGCTGTGGTGCTGGACAACGCCGTGTGGGAAGGCGCAGTGCTTGACCCGGGCATGGACCCGGTGAACGCTCCCGGGATCGTGGAAGCACTCAGGTTCCTCGGCTCGCACCCTCGGCTGGACGCCACCGTGATCCAGACCGTGGGCGCCAAGGGTTGGGATGGGTTCGCCCTGGCCCGGATTACATAGGCCCTGCGGCGCAGGAGCAGGCCCGGGGGCCGCGGGCACAAAAAACGGGCCGCTGCGTGCAGCGGCCCGTTTCCGTGAGTTTGGCTAGTCCTGCTTAAAGGCGTCCTTTACCTTTTCGCCGGCCTGCTTGAGGTCCGCCTTGGCCTGGTCTGTCTGGCCTTCGGTGCGGAGACTCTCGTCATCCGTGGCCCGACCGGCGGCTTCTTTTGCCTTGCCGCCCAACTTCTCGGCGGTGTTCTCGATCTTGTCATCCAAACCCATGGCATTGCTCCCTTCGGCTGGTGGCCGGCAGGCCCTTCCGCCAGCCATGCCCCCAATGCTAGCCAGCAATGGGGCGCTGCAACAGGCCCGGAGCGGGGACTAAACCAGGTCCGGTGCGCTGGCCACGATGTAATCGGCGGCAGCCGGGCCGGTCATGGAGAGGTTGTTGCTGTCGGGGTCGATTCCGTGGGCCTGCATGGCTGCCCAGAGTGACTCGGGCGGCTGCAGCTGGGCTTTCTGGATCAGGCACCAGCTGGTGTACAGGCCGTAAAGCTCATCGCGTCCGAGGCCGAGGCCCGGCTCCCTGTCAGGGACGACTGCTTCGGCAAGAAAATCTTCAAAATGTGTCGCAGGCATGTCCGCTCGTTTTCGGGGTCGACCGTGGAGCCGCCGGATCTGCTTCAGCGGCCTGCCGGCTCCGGACCGGAACCAGCAGAGTAATCATGAAAGTATTCCAGACGGCGCACGATGTAAAGTTGCCTGCCCCTTACATCCTTGTGTGCCTGTCCCTGCATGCTCCAAATGGGCCCGCCGCCGGCAAACGAGGGGGCCGACGGCGACTGGGGGGACTGGCCTCGGTCTCAGTAGAGGCCATCTCACCGCCGACCCCGCTAACGCCCCGGACTGCCGACCGCCAGCCTCAGTAAACCCGGGAAATCAAAGGGACCTACAGGACAATTTTCCTCCTTCAGGAGGCGTTCTGCCTAGTCCTTCTTCGGCTCGGACGCGTACTTCTCCCGGAGCTCGCGGCCGCGCCTGATGTCCTCTTCCTCCTGCGCCTGCAGCTTTTCGCTCTTCTTGGTGCCACGCGGGGGAAGCTGAATCGTTTCCTCCGCCTTGATGCCTGCCTGGAGCTGGCGGCCGCGCTCCATCTCGGCGTCGAACTCCGCGCCGAACAGCAGGGCCATGTTCAGGATCCACAGCCACAGCAGCATGACGATCACGCCACCGAGTGCCCCATACGTCTTGTTGTAATTTCCGAAGTTGCCCACATAGAAGCCAAAGCCGAGGGACGCCAGCAGGAAAACCACCAGGGCGATTCCGGAGCCAAGGCTCATCCACTTGAAGCGGGGCTGCTTGACGTTGGGAGTGGCGTAGTAGAGGACAGCGATGATCACGATGATGAGCGCCACCATGACCGGCCACTTGGCGATGTTCCAGACCGTGAGGAAGGCACCGCTGAGCCCGATCAGGCCGCCCACTGCCTCTGCGACGGGGCCGCTGAGGACCAGCATGCCGCCCAGCAGCGCCACGATGACGATGGCCAGGAGCGTCACGGCCAGCATGGTGCCACGCAGCTTGACGAACCCGCGCCCCTCGTCCACTTCGTAGATTCGGTTCATGGCCCGGCCAAACGCGCCGACGTAGCCGGACGCGGACCACAGGGCAGTGGCAAGACCGATGACCAGGGTGAACCCTGCCGCGGGCGCACTGGCCAGCTCTTTTACGGTTCCGCCCACTGTGTTCACGGTTTCGGCGGGAGCAAAGCCGCGAACGATCTCGATCAAGGCGTTGGTGGTCTTTTCCGGATCACCGAAGAGCCCTACCAGCGAAACGAGGGCCAGCATCGCCGGGAAGAGCGACAGGATCCCGTAGTACGTAAGGGACGCCGCCAAGTCGGGGCACTGGTCCTTGGAGAATTCGCGGAGCGTCTTCTTGGCGATGTACTTCCAGGACGGCTTTTCGACGTCGGTTGGGCTGTCCGGTTTGCGGGTGTCGTCCGGCGCGGGGGCCTGCCCCGCCTTTGCCGTGCTGGTTTCGGATGAGTCGTGAGTGGCCATCGGGTTTCCTCTCGATCAGGGGGTGACACCGGACAGGCCGGCCCCGCAGCGGGCGGGGCCGGCCTGTCCGGTGGTGCGTTTGCCCTTGCGGCTTTCCCGGCAGGGCGTTGGGCCGCCAGGTTTAGGTGTGTTGGATGTGGTCTTTGGCGTTGGTGGCGCGGTCCTTGACGTCGGTGGCGGCGGTTTGGCCTTCGGCTTTGACGTTTTGGGCGGCGTCGGTCGCGGCGGTTTTGACGTGGTCCATGGCTTCTTGTGCTGGTGCTTTGAGGTCTTCGGCCATGTTTTTGGCGGCGTCGGTGACCTGGGTGGTGAGGGGTTCGGCGGCGGTTTTGAGCTGGTCCGCGGCCTGGCGTTCCTTGTCCGTGGGCGGGATCAGGGAGGAGACGAGCATTCCGGCGCCGAAGGCGATCAGGCCTGCGGCCAGGGGGTTGCCCTGGGTTTTGGCTTTGACCTGGTCCGGTGCGTGGGAGACCGCGGTGCCGGCGTCGGAGAGCCGGGTGGTGACGGTGTCCTTGGCGTCGTGGAGGGTGCCGGTGGTGTGTCCGGCGCCGGTGTGCATGGTGTCCTGGACGCGGGTGGTGGCGTGGTCTGCTGTGCCCATGATTTTCTCCTTCACGCCGGTGAGGGCCTCTTTGGCCTTGTCGGTTTGGCGGTGGACGATGTTGGACGGGCTGACTTTGTCCGCGACGGCGTCGACGTTGGTGCCCAGCCGGGCGCGGGTGGCTTCTATGTCGGAGCGGATGGCGTCCGGGTTCTCGTTGGTCATCGGTTTACCTCGCCTGGTTTGAGGGTTGGGGGGATTTCGGAGAGTGTTTCGCCTGTTTGGGGCAGGCCTTTGATCTGTTTGAGTTCCTTGCGGCCGATCGAGGCCAGGACCGCGGCGGTGATGCCCCAGATCACGGCGAGGATCACGGCTGCCCAGCCCAGTGGCATGATCGCGCCGAGGGCGAACATCAGGGCCAGGGAGAGGAAGAGCAGGACGAAGTGTCCGGCCACGCCGGCGCCGGCGAGCATGCCGCCGCCTTTCCCGGCGCGGGTCGCGGACTGTTTGGCTTCGGCCTTGGCCAGTTCCACTTCCTGGCGCATCAGGGTGGACAGGTCACGGGTCACTTCACCGAGCAGGTCACCGAGCGAGGAGCTCTCAGCTTTCTGGTGCGCCGCACTGCCCTGCTCCGTCCCGGCAGGAAACTCCGAATACTGGCTGCTCATCACAACCTGCCAGACTCGCCGTCCGAGGAACGGTCGCGGGTCAGCGGATCACCGGCCATGGGATTGTCGGCAAGGTCCCGACCGGCCAGCGGATCATCGGCCATGCGGTTGCCGGACCATGGCTCCTCGACCAGTTGCGGGCTGTCAAGCGGGCTGGCGGGGCGCGCGTAGTCCGGGTAGCTGCTTCCGGGTGCACCGCCGTCGAACCCTGCCGTGGTGGTGGCCGGGCCGGGAAGCTGGACCGGGGGAGGCGGTACGCTGCCGCCCGCAGGAACATAGGACTCGCCGTAGGCATCGCCGTAAGCCGTGCCTGAGTACTGGCCTGCGAGGCCCGCCCTTCCCGTGGCCTGGGTTTCGGGGGCTCCGGCGGCGAGGCCGCGGGTGAGGCGTCCTGCCAGGACGCCGGCTCCGGCTGCGAGCAGGAGGAAGGTCCCGGGGCGGTTCCGGGCGAAGGACTGCACCTCGGTCAGGAGTGATCCCGGGTCCCGGTTTTCAAGCCAGGTTGCCAGCGAGGAGGTACGCTGCGCGGCTTCGCGGACCAGGTCCGAGGCGACGCCCGGCTGGTCCGGGGCGGCGGCCATGCGGTGCAGCTCGCTGGAGATGTTCCGGATCCCTTCGGCGGCCTTCTGCTGCTGCGCTCCGGCCTGGCTGCTCAGCCCGGTCCGGGCCTGCTCCAGCAGGTCCTGGGCGCTGGCCTTGGCTTCGGCGGCGACGTTCGCCGCTTCCTCCTTGGCCGTGGATGCCACATCCTGCGCCGCGGACTTCGCCTGGCCGGCCACCTGGGAGGCCTCCTCCTTCGCGGCATCCTTGCGGGAGGTGCCCTCTCCCGAGGCGGCTGCAGCGGAGGGGAAGCTGGCAGCGGGCCGCTCTCCCGAAATTCCTGTACCGGCCGGAGGTGTCGTGTAAGCGCGGTCCTCGGGCCATTGGTTCTCTGTCATCTTCGCTCTCTCTTTCCAAGAAGGCCGGTTGTTGATCAAGAACCAGCAATACTGGCCATAAAATAATAAGCATGATTACTAATAAAAGGTAAGTACCCTTGCTAGATGGGTTGTAACGATTTCCGAAAGCATTAGCCGGAGCCGGCGGCCGCCGGTTCCCGTCATATCGAGAGGAAAGTGGTGGACAGCATGGACGCATCCGTATGGGTCTGGATTGTGGTTGCACTGGTGGTGGTGGCGCTGGTCGTGCTGCTGCTCCTGACGGGCAAGCGCAGGAAGGTTGAGCAGCAGCGGCGCGATGAGGTGCACCGCAGGGAGGCGGCCGAAATCCGCCGCGAAGCGCAGGCCGTGGAACTCGATGCGAGGGAGCGGGACGCCCGGGCAGCGCGCGCCCGTGCGGACGCAGAGCAGGCCCAGGTGAAGGCGGAGCGGCTCCGGCAGGAAGCGGAACGCCGCACGCATGAGGCCGAGGAATTGCGCGAGGACGTCTCCCGCCGCACCAGGCACGCCGATCAGGTGGACCCCGGCGGGCCTGCGGCTGACCGCATTGACCATGCAGCGGACGGTCGTGCCTCGGACCGCCCGGCCGACCCCGGCCCCGGGCATCCGCGCAGCGGAATTTAGCGTTTAGCTCCACGGGGAGCCAGGACGGGGGAGGGCGGGATGCCCTCCCCCCTCTCCATGCCCGCCAGGACTTCTCTCACGGCATCCACCGAGGACGTTGCCGCCTCCCAGCCGAGGATCCGGCGGGCCCGGCGGGTATCCATCACCGGCGCTGCGGCCGCCATGTCCACCCATCCGGCGTCAGTGGGTTGGAGATGCAGCCGCCATGCCACGTCCACGATGCTACGGAGCAGCCCCATGGGGATGGGCAGTATCCGCCGTGCGCCGAGCAGGCGTCCCAGCTCCTGCGGGGTGAGGACCGGCTCTGCCGCAATGTTGAAGGCGCCGGAAGCGCGGTCGTCGATCACGCGCCAGTATGCCTCGGCCACATCGTCCGCGTGGACCGCCTGGAACACCAATCCATCCGGAACCGGCAGGATGGGCACGCGGAGCCGGGTGGGCAGCAGGCGTGGAATCAGCGGCCCCAGGAAGTAGCGGCCGATCTCGCTCCCGGCCTCCCGCTGGAAGATCAGGCCCGGCCGCAACCGCGCCACGGCGATGGCCGGTTCGGAAGCGGCGAAGCTGTCCAGGAGCGCTTCCTGCTCCGCCTTGTGCCGGCTGTAGTGCGAACTTGGGATGCCGCGCGCCGGCCATGACTCCGCAGTCCGCTGGTCTTTGGGGGCGCGGCTGTAGGCGCCCACCGATGACGCGCATACCACCTGCTTGACGCCCGCCTTCCTGGCCGCCTCCAGCACATTGCGCGTGCCGGTCACGTTGGTCCGGTACAGCTGGTCCAGGTCCCGGTTGGGCTGGATCTGCCATGCCAGGTGCACCACCGTGTCAATGCCCTGAAGTGCCGCTTCCAGCCGGGGCCTGTCGCGTTCCAGCCCCACATCCAGCGGGTACCAGTCGACCCCGGTGTAGGGCATGCGGTCGGTGTCCGGCCGCCGGCGGCTGATCCCCGTCAGATGAAGGCTGCCGGGTTTCTTCGCCAGCTGGCCGTGCAGGTTACGCAGCAGCGCGGTTCCGGCATTTCCGCTGGCTCCGGTAATGGCAATGTGCATCTGAAGCTCCTCGGCAAAGGCTGCGGGGCGGGTGCCCCGCGAACGGCCACCCGTCCTGAGCCTACCCGTGGCAGGCCAGGTTCATAAGCATCCTTATGGATTGCTTAATAAGCAGCCTTATGATTTCCTGCTTCTAAGTCTTGCCGCAGGCTTTCGGAACCAGACCGAGGGAACCAACGACATGCCCGAATATCTTGGCGCGCCCGCTGTGTACACTACGTCGGCCGGCCCGCGAAACACACCATGCCAGCAGCAGCGCCGCCCCCACACGAGGGGTGGACAACTGCGCGAAACCTTCGAAAATGACCTGGTCCTGGAGTACCTGGACCTGGCCGAGGCCCTGGCCGCGCGCTTCGAGGCCAGGGGGCGTGAGCGTGCGGACCTGAACCAGGTGGCTTATCTGGGCCTGGTCAAGGCCGCCCGGGGTTTTGACCGGGGAAAGGGGGAAAGTTTTCCGGCCTATGCCGCGCCCACCATAACCGGGGAACTGAAGCGGTACCTCCGGGACCGGACTTGGGTGGTGCGTCCGCCCAGGAACATCCAGGACCTTCGCACCCGGATCTTCAAAGCCGAGCCGGGACTGACGCAGGCCCTGGGGCGCCACCCCACCGCGGCCGAACTGGCGGGGGAACTGGGCACGGATGACGCTGTGGTGCGCGAAGCGATGTCCGCGGCCACCAGCATGCATCCCGACTCGCTGGATGCCGCAAACCCCCACTCGGATGCCCCGTCGGTCGGCGAGACCCTCCCCTGCCCGGAGGCGCCGCTGGAACGCCTGGAAGAGCTGGCCTGCCTTCGTGGGGCCATGCAGGCCCTGACCCCCGCGGACCGGGAACTGCTTTACCGGCGGTACTTCTGCGAGGAAACCCAGGTGCAGCTGGGCCGCCGCCTGGGGATGTCGCAGATGCAGGTTTCCCGCCGTCTGGCGAAGCTCCTGGTACAGCTCCAGCGCGCGATGGACCCTGGCCCGGACGCGGCCCGCCACGGCGCGGCACGGATGGCGGGCAGCTGACGGCTGCCAACGGCCTGGGCTGTTGCAGACCGGGTTCTGCCGATTCCGGAAAACACGAAAGCCTCCTTGGGCGGCTGTTTAGGACCGCGGACAGCGGGGAACAGGGTGGTTTATGGGAAGCTCTCCAACGCCAAAGCTCCGCGCAGTCCTCTTCGACCGGGACGGCACCCTGGTGGCCGACGTGCCGTACAACGGCGACCCCGGACTGGTACTTCCCATGCCCGGCGCCCGGAATGTCCTGGCCTCGCTCCGGGCCCGCGGCCTTGCCACGGGCGTGGTCAGCAACCAGTCCGGCATTGCCCGGGGCCTGCTCACCCAAGCCCAGGTGGACGAGGTCAACGCCCGGGTGGAGGAACTCCTGGGACCGTTCGATGTGTGGGAGGTCTGCCCCCATGCCCGGGAGGACCGGTGCAGTTGCCGCAAACCCGCCCCCGGCATGGTGCACAGCGCCTGCCGCAAGCTGGGCATCCAGGAATCACAGGCAGCGCTGATCGGCGACATCGGAGCCGACGTCGGTGCCGCAGAGGCAGCCGGCGCTGTAGGGGTCATGGTGCCTACCCCGGTGACCCGGGCCGAGGAAGTGGAAAGCGCCCGGTTCGTGGCAGAAGACCTGGCCGCCGCCGTCGCACTCCTCGCGGAGGAAGGCATGATCGACGCAACAGCCCTCCCCGGGGAAGACTCCTGATGGGCCGGGTGCTGGTGGCCCGGCTGGACAGCATGGGCGACGTCCTGCTGGCAGGCCCCGCCGTCCGGGCTGTGGCCCACGGCAGGAGGCCCGACGGCAGCGCACCCAACCACGTGGTCATGCTGTGCGGACGCCAGGGTGAGGCCGCAGCCGGGCTGCTGCCGGGCGCGGCCGAAACCTACACATGGGACAGTCCGTGGATCATGAACCCGGCACCCAAAATGACCGGGCCGCATGCTGAACGGCTGATGGAGTATGTCCGGCATTCGAGGATCACCGAGGCCGTCATCCTGACCTCATTCCACCAGTCGCCGCTGCCCCTGGCGCTGCTCCTGCGCCTGGCCGGCGTGGAACGCATCACGGGCGCCTCCACGGACTACGCAGGCTCACTCCTGGATGTCCGGCTGAAGCCCGGCGAGGACTTCCCGGAGGACCAGCCCGAGGCGGAGCGGGCCCTGGGCATCGCGGAAGCGGCCGGCTTTGGCCTGCCGGCGGGGGATGACGGCAGGCTGCACGTGAAAGCGGTTCCTGACGTCACGGACCTGGTCGGGGAGGAGCCCTACGTGGTGGTCCACCCGGGAGCCGCCGTCCCGGCCCGCGCCTGGCCGCCCCTTCACCATGCCGCCGCCGTCGAACTCCTCGAAGGCTCCGGCCACCGCGTGGTGGTCACCGGCGGCCCGGGGGAAACGTCCCTCACCGCCACGGTGGCCGGGCCTTCCGCCCTGGACCTGGGCGGCCGCACCGACCTGCACCTCCTGGCCGGTGTCATGGCCGGCGCCGAAGCTGTGGTCACCGGGAACACCGGCCCGGCCCACCTCGCCGCCGCCGTCGGCACCCCCGTGGCCTGCCTGTTCTCGCCCGTGGTGCCGGCCGTCCGGTGGGCGCCCTACGGTGTCCCGCTGGAGCTTCTGGGCGACCAGAACGCCCCCTGCCGGATGACGCGGGCGCGCATCTGCCCTGTTCCCGGCCACCCCTGCCTGGATTCCGTCTCTCCCGAGGACGTGGTGGCGGCGGTGGAACGGCTGATTGGCGGCGTCAGCTCCTTCAGCACCCATGTCAGCACCCGTAGAAAGGCCCGCAACAGATGAGGATCCTGCTTTGGCATGTCCACGGTTCGTGGACGGACGCGTTTGTCCGCGGCCGGCACGAGTACCTGCTGCCCGTCCTTCCGGAAGGCGGCCCTTGGGGCCTGGGCCGCGCCGGCCGCGGCTGGCCCGGCTCGGTGCGGGAGGTGGATGCGGCACGGCTGGACGCGGAGGCGGTGGACGCCGTCGTCCTCCAACGCCCGGAGGAAATAACCGAGGTGGCCCGGCTGCTGGGCCGTACCCCCGGGCGCGACCTTCCGGCAGTGTACGTGGAGCACAACACTCCCAAGGGCGATTTCCCGTTCACCCGGCATCCGCTGGCGGAGCAGGACCGGATCCCCGTGGTTCACGTGACGCACTTCAACAGGCTGGCGTGGGACTGCGGCTCGGCCCCGGTGCTGGTGGTGGAGCATGGCATTCCGGACCCCGGCTACCTCTATACGGGCGAGCTGCCGGATCTGGGAGTTGTGGTCAACGAACCGGTGCGCCGGGGCCGGGTGACCGGGACAGACCTGCTTCCCGCCTTCGCTTCCGTGGCGCCGCTGCAGGTGTTCGGGATGAAGACGGAGGGGCTCGCCGCGGCGACGGGGATGGATCCGGCGCGCGTGACGCCCCGCGGTGACCTCCGGACAGCGGTCCTGCACCGGGAACTGGCCCGCTGCCGCGCCTACGTGCATCCGATGCGCTGGACCTCGCTGGGCCTGTCGCTGCTGGAAGCGATGCACCTGGGCCTGCCTGTCCTGGTGGTGGCGGCGACGGAAGCATCCCGTGCGGTGCCGCCGGAGGCCGGGGCAGTGTCGGCGGACGTTGACGAGCTGCTGCGCACCGCGCGCAGGCTTGTCGCGCACCCGGAGGAAGCACGACGGCGGGGCCTTGCCGCCCGCGGGGCGGTGCTGGAGCGCTACGGACTGGGGAAGTTCCACGACCGCTGGGACGGTATCCTCGCCGACCTGGTGCCGAATCCGGTGCATCAAAGCGGGGGGCGCCAGGTCCCCGTGCACCGGCCCGGCGGCCCGGCAGATGAACATCCGGGCGAGCAGATCCTCGTTCCGGCCCGAGAGAGGAAGATGCCATGAAAATCTCCATGATTTCGGAACACGCGAGCCCCCTCGCGGCTCTTGGCGGCGTGGACGCGGGCGGCCAGAACGTGCACGTGGCCGCCCTGTCCGAGGCCTTGGCCCGCCGTGGGCACCACGTCACGGTCTACACCCGAAGGGACGCAACGGAGCTCCCCGCCCGGGTCCAGGCCGGCCCGCGATTCGAGGTGGTCCACGTGGACGCGGGGCCCGCCCGGCACGTGCCCAAGGACGAACTGCTGCCCTACATGGGCGAGCTGGCGGAAGGCGTGGCACGTGACTGGGAGCACCGTCCGCCGGACGTGGTGCATGGCCACTTCTGGATGTCCGGCCTGGCTGCACTGGATGCCGCCCGCAGGCCGGATGCCGGCTACCGGGTCCCGGTGATCCAGACCTTCCATGCCCTGGGCACCGTCAAACGCCGGCACCAGGGTGCGGAGGACACCAGCCCCGAGGAACGCCGCTGGCTGGAACCGGGGGTGGGCAGGTCCGCGGACCGGATCATCGCCACCTGCTCCGATGAGGTGTTCGAGCTCAAGGCCATGGGCATTGACACGGGCAAAGTGTCCATCGCCCCGTGCGGGGTGGACCTGTCGTTCTTTTCCGCGGAAGGACCCGCTGCCGCCAGGACGAGCCGGCACCGCATCCTGTCCGTGGGACGGCTGGTGCCGCGCAAGGGCGTGGACCTGGTGATTCAGGCGCTGCCGCTCCTGCGCCAGGCAGGGTTCGACGACGTCGAGCTCCTCATCGTCGGTGGCGGGGGTGACTCCGGTGTGCTGCACGCGGACCCTGAGGTCCGCCGGCTCCTGGGCCTTGCCGACAGCCTGGGCGTGGCTGATTCGGTGACCCTGCAGGGGCAGGTCGCGAGGACGGAGATGCCCGGGATTTTCCGCAGCGCCGACGCCGTGGTGTGCGCCCCCTGGTATGAACCGTTCGGCATCGTTCCCCTCGAGGCCATGGCGTGCGGCGTGCCCGTGGTGGCCGCGGCAGTGGGCGGCCTGCAGGACACGGTGGTGGACCACGCCACCGGACTGCACGTTCCCCCGCGGGACCCGGCCGCCATTGCTTCCGCGCTCGCCGTGCTGCTCTCGGACCCGGCCCTTCGTTCCCGGCTCGGCGCAGCGGGCGGGCAGCGGGCCCGCGCCAGGTACTCCTGGGACCGTGTTGCCGCGGAGACGGAGAAGGCCTACCAGCTGGCGGTGGCGGGCTCACCCGCCGGCGCCGTTTCCATGGAAGGAGCCGCGCTGTGAGTGCTGACTGGTTCCTGCGCGAGGCCGACCTGCGGGCCCTGGCCACCCCGGCGATGCCTGATCTTCTTCCCGCTTTCCCCTCGGGCCCGGGGTTTCCGGACGCGGCGAGCACCGACGTCGTCAGGACGCACCTGGACAATGTCCTGCCCGCGCTTGAATCGCTCCGCAGCCAGTCCGGCCGGCTGGCCGCTTGGGGAATGGAGCTTGCCCAGCGCCTGATGCGGGGGCAGCGGCTCCTCGCCGCGGGAAACGGCGGCTCGGCCGCCGAGGCCCAGCACCTGACGGCAGAGCTGGTGGGCCGGTTCGACGGCGACCGGGTTCCGTTTTCCGCGATCTCGCTGCACGCTGAATCGTCCGCGGTGACGGCCATCGCCAACGACTACGGGTACGACGACGTCTTCGCCCGGCAGGTCCGCGCCCACGGCCGTTCCGGCGACGTCCTCATCCTGCTGTCCACCAGCGGCCGCAGCCCCAACCTGCTGCGAGCGGCGGAGGCTGCTTCCAGGCTTAACATCTCCACGTGGGCGCTGACCGGTTCCGGCCCCAACCCTTTGGCGGACGCCTGCGAGCAGGCCGTCATGATCGACGCCCTCAACGCGAACGCGCAGGAGGGCCACCTGATCGCCCTGCACGCCCTGTGCCGGGCCTTCGACCTGGAGGTGGCGCGCCGAAGCCCGGCCGCGGTCCCGGGCCCGAAGGGCGGTGCCAGGCCATGAGGATCGTGGTGGTGGGCGACGTGATGCTGGATGTGGACCTGGCCGGTGAAGCCACCAGGCTGAGCCCCGACGCGCCGGTACCCGTGGTGGACATCGCGGCGGAGAAGCGCCGCGCCGGAGGCGCCGGGCTGGTGGCCCGCATGCTGGCGGAGGAGGGCTGGCCCGTCACGCTGGTAACGGTACTGGGGGATGACGACGCCGGACGGCACCTGGTTGACCAGCTCGCCGGAATCCGGCTCGTCTCCGGGCCCAGCGGCGTACCGTCCCCGGTCAAGACCCGGGTCCGGGCTGGAACGCATCCGGTGGTCCGCTTCGACCAGGGCTGCGCCCGGCCGCCGGTTCCGGAGGTCACCCCGGCCATGCTGTCCGCCGTGGAACACGCTGCAGTGGTGGTGGTGGCGGACTATGGCCGCGGCCTGGCCGCCAACCCGCACCTGCGCGGGCTCCTGGCGCGGCTGGCCGGCGAGGTCCCGGTCATCTGGGACCCGCATCCGGCTGGCCCGGACCCGGTGCCGGGCGTGGCCGTGGTAACGCCCAATCTCGCTGAGGCCACACGGGCGGCTGCTGCATCCGGCACCCCCGCCGCCGGCACAGCACCCGGCCCCGCCGAAGCCGCCATCCACGCCGGGCACCTGGCGGGAGTGCTCCGCGAGCGTTGGGGCAGCCGGGCAGTGCTGGTCACCCGGGGCGGGGACGGAGCTGTGCTGGTCCGCGACGACGGACACGCACCCCGGCAGGTTCCCGCGCCCCGCGTGGAAACGGGTGATCCGTGCGGAGCCGGCGACCGGCTGGCGGCAGGGCTTGCCGTGCATTTGCTGGCCGGCCGCGACCTCCTCGAGGCGGCACGGCTGGCCGTCCACGAGGCCGCTGATTTCCTCGCCGCCGGCGGAGTCTCGGCCCTGTCCCAACCTCCAGTCCGCGGTGCCGCCGCCCCCGGACACCTGGAACCCGCTCTTCTGGAGCCCAACCCCGGGGACGCGCTGCTGCTGGCCCGCGCCGTGCGGAACCGGGGCGGAACCGTGGTTGCGACCGGCGGCTGCTTCGACCTCCTTCACGCCGGCCACGTCCGCGCGCTCGCCGCAGCCCGGGCCATGGGGGACTGCCTGGTGGTGTGCCTGAACTCGGATGCCTCGGTGCGGCGGCTCAAGGGCCCGGAGCGGCCCATCATCGGCGAGCATGACCGGGCCGAACTGCTGTTGGCCCTGTCCTGTGTGGATGCCGTGATGGTCTTCGACGAGGACACCCCCGAGGCAGTACTGGACCGCCTCCGCCCGGACCTTTGGGTCAAGGGCGGCGACTACCAGGGCGCCCGGCTGCCGGAAGCGGACCTGGTGGAACGCTGGGGCGGCCGTTGCCTCACCGTCCCCTACCACCCCGCCCGCTCCACCACCGGGCTGGCCACCGCGCTCGCAAAAGTGGGCTGACCCGCCCTTGCATCGCAAGGATTGGCTCAAATTCCAGGTTTTTCACCGAAAGGAACACCATGACCACAACTCCCAACGCACCCGCCCCTTCGCCCGGCCGCGTCCTCGTAACCGGGGGATCCTCCGGACTGGGGGCCGCCGTCGTCGACGCTGTCCTGAAGGCGGGCGGCACCCCGGTGGTGCTGGACCGGGACATCAGCGCCGTGTCCGCCGTGAAGGCCTATGAAGTGGACGTTGCGGACCGTCCCGCCGTGGAGGCCGCCGTCCGTGAAGCCGCCGAGGCCCTGGGCGGCCTGGACGCCGTAGTCACCGCGGCCGGGATCGACCGGTGCGGAAGGCTGGCGGACGTGGCAGCGGACGAGTGGGAAAAGGTCATCGGGGTCAACCTGATGGGTACCGTTTCCGTGGTCCGCGCCGCGCTGCCGTACCTCACGTCCTCCCGCGGCCGGGTGGTGACCGTCGCCTCAACCCTGGGCAAGCGCGCAGTTGCGGACGCCACCGCATACTGCGCCTCCAAATTCGGCGTGGTCGGCTTCAGCCACGCGCTCGCAGCGGAGACCGGCGGGCAGATCGGGGTAACCACCATGATCCCGGGCGGCATGAAGACCCGGTTCTTCGACGACCGCTCCGAGCAGTACAAGCCCCAGGACGACTCGCGCCTAAACGATCCCGGCAACGTGGCGCAGGCCATCCTCTTCGCGCTGAACCAGCCTGCCGGCTGCGAGGTCCGGGAAATGCTCATCTGCCACGAGGAAGAAGGCTCCTGGCCCTGATCCTGCCCTCGCCGCCGACCACAAACCACGGGAGGAAACCATGCCCACAACAGCCACAGAAACCGCCCCCGGACTGGACCCCGCGACCGGTTCCGTCACCATCCACGACCCCCGGACGGGGGAGTTCCTCTGGACGGTCGCGGAAGCCGGTCCTGATGAGGTGGGGCGGGCCGTGCAGACCGCCCGTGACGCGGCAGCCGCCTGGGCGCAGGGAGCACCGGCCGAGCGCGGGAGCGCACTCCGCGCCGCTGCCAAAGCCTTGGATGAGGCCGCCCAGGAGCTGGCCGGACTTAACGCGAGCGAAACCGGACGCCCGGTTGACGAAGCCCTTGCGGGCATCAGCGCGGCCGTGTCCACCCTGGAACAATACGCCGAACTGGGGCCGCTGCACCGGGGCCACAGCCTCCGCGGGAACCGGCTCGCGTCCGACTACACGGTGGCCGAGCCACGCGGCGTCGCCGTCCTACTGACCCCTTGGAACGACCCAGTAGCGGTGGCCTGCGGCCTCATTGGCGCGGCACTAGCAACGGGAAACACGGTAATCCATAAGCCGAGCGAGCGCTGCCCGCGCGTGGGCGAAACGCTCGGCAGGGTGCTGGGCCCGGCGTTCCCTCCCGGCGTGTTCACCACCGTCTCCGGCGGATCCGGGACCGGCGCGCTCCTGACCCAGGCCGGGGTGGACGTGATCGCCCACGTGGGGTCCAGTGCTTCGGGAGTGCGGATCGCCCGCGCCGCCGCGCTCACCGGCGCGCACGTGATACGTGAAAACGGCGGCAACGATCCGCTGCTGGTGGATGCCGGCGTCGACCCTGCCTGGGCGGCGGAACAGGCGGCGGTGGGTGCCTTCAGCAACAGCGGCCAGATCTGCACGGCGGTGGAACGGATCTACGTCCACCAGGACATCGCTGCGGAGTTTTGCGAGGCGCTCGCGGCGGAGGCGGACCGCCGCAACAGCGAGGGATCGGTGGCGCCGCTGGTGGACCGGCGGATGCGCGACGAAGTCCACGCGCAGGTGGCCGAAGCGCTCAGCCAGGGTGCACGTGCTGTGGCGGGCGGGGCACTCCCGGATGGGCCGGGCAGCTTCTACCCGGCCACCGTGCTGCTTGGCTGCACGGACCGGATGCAGGTCATGGCCGAGGAGACGTTCGGCCCGGTGGCCCCGGTCCAGGTGGTGGAAACGTTCGACGACGGCCTCCGCCTTGCGTGCAGTGGTAAGTACGGCCTTGCGGCGACAGTCCTGAGCGGGGACCTGGCCCACGTACAGCAGGCGGTGGCGGCCCTGCCGGTGGGAACCGTCAAGGTCAACGAGGTGTTTGGCGGCGCTCCCGGCGGCTCGGCGCAGCCCCGCGGGGACAGCGGTGCCGGCTTTGGCTACGGGCCCGAGCTGCTGGACGAATTCTGTCGGGTCAAAGTGGTCCACATCACGGCCCCGCCCGCCGGAAAGGAACGCTGATGGATTCGGCCCAGCCCGTGGACCTGCGGAACCAGCGGGCGCTCTCCGACTGGCTGCCCGGCCGGCTGGCCGCAGAGGAACCGGAGATCCTGGTGATTGGCGACGTGATCCTGGACGGCTGGTGGAGCGGCAGCATCGAACGGCTCTGCCGGGAGGCGCCGGCGCCGGTGGTAGACCTGCAGGCCCGCGAATCCGTTCCCGGCGGGGCAGCCAACACGGCCATGAACCTGGCTGCCCTCGGGGCGCGGGTGGCGGTGGCCGGGATCATCGGCACCGACGACGCGGGCACGGAGCTGCGGAGGCAGCTCCTGACCGCCGGCATCGACGTCCGCCACCTCTACGCCCATCCGGACATGGTGACCACTACCAAGATCCGGATCAGCAGCGGCGGGCAGGTCATGCTCCGCCTCGATGACTCGGCCCGTACCGTCCCGGCCGCCGCGCTGGGGGCGCTGGCCGGGGCGGTGCGTGCCGCCGTCGTACGTAAAGCAGCGGTGCTGGTGTGCGACTACGGAACCGGGGTGCTGGCAGAACCGGTTCGAAACAGCATGGTGGCGGCCCTCGAGGGGGACAGCGGCCGTCCGCTGGTGGTGGTGGACGCGCACGACCCGCGGCCCTGGGCGTTGCTGCAGCCGGATCTGGTAACGCCGAACGCGCAGGAGACCGCCCGGCTGCTGGAGCGCCGTCTCCCCGACGGGCCGGACCGGGCGGATGCAGTGGGCGCTGAAGCGGACGCGCTGCTCGCTGCCACCGGGGCGCGCGCCGTGGTGGCGACGCTGGACCGGGACGGCACCGTCCTGCTGACGCCGGGAGGCGCGGCGCACCGGACCTGGGCGCGGCCCGCGGCTGAAAAGCAGGCGTCCGGGGCGGGGGACACCTTCGTCGCCGCCCTGACCTTGGCGCGCTCGGCGGGGCTGCCCCTGACGGCCAGCCTGGACCTGGCGCAGGCGGCGGCGGACGTGGTGGTCCACCAGCCCGGCACGTCCGTGTGCAGCACGGCCCAGCTGAGCCGTTACCTGAAGGCTTTCGCCGATACCGCGCTCGGTGCGGACGAGCTGGAAAGCCAGCTCGAAGCACACCGCGCACAGGGCCAGCGGATCGTGCTGACCAACGGCTGCTTCGACGTGCTGCACAGCGGACACACCCGCTACCTCAACCAGGCCAAGCAGCTGGGCGACATCCTGGTGGTGGCGCTGAACAGCGACGAATCCGTGCGCCGCCTCAAGGGGCCGGGCCGGCCCATCAACGCGGTGGCGGACCGCGCGGCCGTGGTGGCCGCCCTGAGTTGCGTGGACTACGTGACCGTGTTCGATACGCCCACCGCCGGGCCGCTGGTCCGTCAGCTGCGGCCCGAGGTGTATGCCAAGGGCGGGGATTACACGCCGGAGATGCTGGCGGAGACGCCGGACGTCGAGGAATACGGGGGGCGCGTGGTCATCCTGGACTACGTCGCCGAGCGCTCCACCACCGCCGTGGTCAACAGGATCCGGGCCGGCGAAGGGGCGGCGCAGGTCAACTAGGGTTGAAGGCATGACTGGATCGCGGGGCGGGAATGGGTAAACGCGGCAAGCCCGGCGGCCGGGGCAGAACACCAGGCGGGCGGACGACGGCGGGAGTCGTCGAAGTGCCGCAGGGAACCTTGCCGGATGGTCCTGCCGAGGGGGTCTACTACATCGACACGGGCGACTGTGAACTGGTTGCAGACCAGGACAACTCCAACGGCTGGCTGCTGAAGATCAACGGGGTCATGAGCTCGCACATCGACCTCGCGGACCCGCTGTTCCTGGATTTTGAGTACATGCGCTGGATGGCCGCGCTGATAGAGTCGCGCTGGCCGCCGGGCGGCGGTGTTTTCTCCGGCCCGGTGAAGCTGCGCGGCCTGCACCTGGGCGGGGGCGCGTGCTCGCTGGCCCGCTATTTCCACGCCGTCTACCCCGACGCCCGCCAGGTGGTGGTGGAGCTGGACGGCAAGCTGGCCGCCTATGTCCGTGGCTGGTTCGACCTGCCCAAGGCGCCGCTGCTGCGGATCCGGGTGGGGGAGGCCCGCGCCGTCACGGAGACCCTCACCGAGGACACCCGCGACTTCATCATCCGGGACGTCTTTGCCGGGTCCGTGACCCCGCTGCCGCTGACCACCGCCGAGTTCAACCAGCACATCAGGCGCGTTCTGGCCCCGGGCGGGCTCTACGTAGTGAACTCCGGCGACGCGCCGGACCTCAAGAACGCCCGGCAGGACGCCGCCACCATCGCAGCTGCATTCAAGAACACGGTGATCATCGCCGATCCTGCCATGCTGAAGGGCCGCCGCTACGGGAACATGGTCATTGCCGGCAGCGACACTCCCTTCGCGGAGGACCCCAAGCTGGCACGCCGGCTCCTCGGCGGAGCCGTCCCCGCGCACCTGTGGGACGACTCCCAGGTCCGGGCCTTCGCTGCGGGAGCCGCGATACGCCACGACCCTCCCCACCCGCACCCTAACCTCGCAA